>NZ_LT593974.1:2072221-2762961 GCF_900086985.1 Halomonas sp. HL-93 | reverse complement strand
TGAATTGCGCTCCTACGAACCCCGCTACACGCACCCAACCCCGTAAGAGCCCGACTTGTCGGGCGATAAGGCCATCTGCTAGGAATTACCTTCGGCGCCTTGATCACTGCTGATCGCGCAATGAATTGCGCTCCTACGAACCCCGGTGCACGCACCCAAACCCCGTAGGAGCCCGACTTGTCGGGCGATCAGACCATCTAACGGCATCACTGCTTCTGCAAATGCGCGATGGGTACTTCCACCTGCTGGGGGCGGTTTAATAACGTCAGCAGCAGCAGGGCGCGGTCTTGGCCTTTTAACTCGGTAAGCTGGGCAAGCTGACCTTTGAATGCCCCCTCGGTGACTTCCACGGCATCGCCTACACAGAAATACGCCTCCTGCGTGGCATCTTTATCCATCAGATGCTGGCACAGCGTATCCACAATGTGCTCAGGCACCACGGCGGGCTGGTCGCCAAACGTCACCAGCTTTAAAACCCCCCGCGTAGAACGAATCGGCCGCCAATTGCTCGCCACTTGGTCTAACTTAATAAAGAGGTAATGAGGGAAGAGCGGCTCGGTGACCCACACCAGTTTGCTGCGCCGCTTTCGCTGAACGCCCAGCACCGGGTGGAAGATATGATAGCCCTGATTTTCCAGCTGTTCGGCAGCGCGGAAAGACTCGCCCCCCTTACATTGGATAAGGTACCATTGGGCGCATTGCGCAGTAGGTTGGCTATCACTGAGGCTCATGTCGCTCCTTGCGTTCAAATGAGTTAACCCACGGGGTTAGTTAACTCGGGGCCAACGCGCATTGTAACAAAAACGCAGTGACCCAACGCAGTAATGGTCGGCGAAAAGCTAATTAGGATGAGGGCAAGGGAAAGCGCCCGGAACAATCCCCGGGCGGTAGCGTGCCTGGACGCTTTATAAGACAGTCTGGTTTAGAAACGGAGCATCATGGAAGTAGCGGCGATATTAACCCTCTTGGTGGTGGTTGCCACCTTAGCCGCCCTCGCGCTTACCCGAATTGCCCCAGATGCGATTTTGATGGCCGCCCTCGGATGCCTCGTCATCAGCGGTACGTTAACCCCCGCGCAAGCGCTACAAGGGTTCTCCAACCCAGGGGTGATCACCATTGCCACGCTCTACGTGGTAGCAGCAGGGCTAAAAGAAACCGGGGCGATTCAATGGCTGGCCCACCGATTGTTAGGCCAACCCTCAAAGCTTCGTCACGCACAGTTACGCGTATTGCTACCCGCTGCCGGGCTAAGCGCGTTTATGAACAACACCACCGTGGTGGCCATGTTCATCCCCGCCATTCAAGAGTGGGCGGCACGGCTAAAACTGCCACCGGGCAAGCTGTTGCTACCGCTCAGTTACGCGGCGATTATCGGCGGCACCTGCACCTTGATTGGCACCAGCACCAACCTGGTGGTGGATGGCCTGCTGCAAAGCGAGCGCGGCGTCAGCCTCTCGATGTTTTCACTGGCGTGGGTGGGCGTACCACTGGTGTTGGTAGGCGGCACTTTTCTGTATTTTTTCACCAATCGCCTACTGCCGGATCGCCAAGGCGTTTTAGAACAGCTTGAGCAGGCCCGCGAATACGTGGTTGACGTTGAGGTAGAAGCCAAAGGGCCGCTGGTGGGTAAAACCATCGCGGAGGCAGGCCTGCGCAGCTTGGCGAACGGCTACCTGGCGGATATTGAGCGCAACGGTGAATTGCTCAACAACGTACCGCAAGAGACCGTGCTGCAGCCGGGCGATGTCCTCATGTTTATTGGCGCGCCGGAATGCGCCCGAGAGCTACGCCGCATTCATGGCCTAAAACCCGCCAGTGGCGATATTCACAAGCTGGATATTGCCCACCACCGGCGCTGCCTGGTGGAAGCGGTCATCGGCCCGGATTTTGGCGGGCTTGGGCAAAGCGTTAAAGACTCGCGGTTTCGCTCCCGCTACCAAGCCGTGATTCTGTCCATCTCACGGCACGGCAAAAGCCTACCCGGCAAGCTCGGCACCGCAACGCTACAGGTTGGCGACACCCTGTTACTGGAAACCACTCACGACTTCGTCGACCAGTACCGTTATCGCAAAGACTTTCTGCTCGTGAGTAGCTTGAACGACTCCACGCCGCCGGATTTTCGCAAAGCCCCCATGGCCCTCTGCATACTAGGAGGCATGGTGGCGCTAAGCGCGACCGGGCTACTGTCGATTTTAGAAGCCGCGTTGCTGGCCGGGGGCGGCATGCTGGCAACCCGCTGCGTACCCATGAGCAAAGCGCGGCGCTATGTTGATCTTTCTGTATTAATCGTGATTGCCGCCTCGTTTGCTTTAGGCGCAGGCATGACCGAAACCGGCGCCGCCACCCAGGTGGCCCAATGGTTATTACTGACCGAAGCACTTGCCCCCTGGGCCGCGCTGGCGCTGGTCTACCTCATGACGGTGGTATTTACCGAGCTGATCACCAACAACGCCGCCGCCGTGCTGATGTTCCCGATTGCCGTCTCGGTGGCCGACCAGTTGGGCGTGAATTTTCTACCCTTTGCCATCGCCATTATGTTTGCCGCCTCGGCCAGCTTTATGACTCCGCTGGGCTACCAAACCAACCTGATGGTGCTCGGCCCCGGCGGCTATCGTTTCAGCGACTACCTACGCCTGGGCGCCCCGCTCAGCGCGATTGTCGCTATCACGGTGATTGCCCTGGTACCGCTGATATGGCCGTTCTAAGAAGGAAGACGCCGCTGCGCGGCTGAAGAGGTAAGAAGTCAGAAGTAAGAGGTAAGAGGTAAGAGGTAAGAGGTAAGAGGTAAGAGGTAAGAGGTAAGAGGTAAGAGGTAAGAGGTAAGAGGTAAGAGGTAAGAGATACTTCCTTCTTCCTTCTTATTTCTTTTACCTAAGGATCTTCTGTGACTGCTTTTATCACGAATGAACGACGCGCCCGACTGATTGAGGGCGTACACGCCGCCGGGCGTGAGGTAATGGCGATTTATGAGCAGGATTTCTCGGTCGAGACCAAGGCCGACCACAGCCCGCTCACTGAGGCCGATATGGCCGCACACCATGCGCTGATCGCACTGCTAGAAGAGGTCACTCCTGGTGTGCCGGTGCTCTCTGAAGAGTCCGCCGAGATACCGTTTGCTACTCGCCAAACCTGGCAGCGCTATTGGCTGGTCGACCCGTTGGACGGCACTAAGGAGTTCGTTAGCAAGAATGGCGAATTTACCCTGAATGTAGCGCTTATCGAAAATGGCGTGCCGGTATTCGGCATCGTCTACGCGCCGGTGCTGCAAACCACCTGGGTAGGGCAGGTAGGCGGTGAGGTGTTCAAGATCGCCCAGGGCATCTACATCAATATTCAAGTGCGTGAACTGCCTGACCCCGAAACGGCCCCCTGGAAGGTGGTGGGTAGCCGCCGCCACGGCGCTGAAGTTTTTGAAGCCTTCTGCAGCGGCTTGCCTGCCCATGAGTGCGTCTCGATGGGCAGCTCCATCAAGCTGTGCCTGGTAGCCGAAGGCAACGCCGACCTTTATCCGAGGCTTGCTCCCACCTCTGAATGGGACACCGCCGCCGCCCAGGCCGTGGTCACCGCTGCCGGTGGCGAGGTGCTCAATGCTGAGACCCTAGAGCCGCTACGCTGCAACCAGCAGGAAAGCGTGCTCAACCCGTTCTTTATCGTCTGTGGCCAGCGTGATAGCCGGTGGGAAGAAGCCCTCCGGGCCGCCCTTTCAGGGCAAGCTTGAAGCTGGAAGAGCGCCGCTTCGCGGCTGGAAGCTAGAAGCTGAATGAAAGTCCAAAGGTGGTTGCAGGAGCCAGACTTATCGAGCGATCAGGCCAGCTACAATCGTTCACCTCTGGCGGTACAGAGCCCAGCGCTTGTTTACGTGGTGCCTGCCATTAAGAAAATGTATCATGCCGATCAATTTTCAATTGCCTTGTGTGTGAGTGATTACTGACCGCATAGCGGGACGCAACACGTGGCATATATCTACATTAGGGCATGGGAATGCGTCCGGAATATCCCTGGGCGGTAGCGTGCCTAAAAATCGCGAATTGCAAATCTTGAAATTAAAAGGAAGTTTCATGAGTCACAAAGAAAAACTGATTGAACTGTTTGGCGACAAGAAAGCAGTCATTGGAATTGTGGGCCTGGGCTATGTCGGGTTGCCACTAATGTTACGCTATAACGATATAGGCTTTAACGTTCTAGGCATCGATATAGATAAAGATAAAGTCGATGCATTAAATTCAGGTAAAAGTTATATAGAACATATAAACTCAGATAAAATTAAAAAAGCAACAACCTCAGGTTTTGAAGCCACAACGGATTTCGGCCGTGCTAGTGAGTGTGATGCTCTCATCCTCTGCGTACCTACACCTTTGAATAAGTACCGCGAGCCCGATATCAGCTTTGTGGTTGATACGACAGAAGCGCTCCAACCTTACTTCCGCGAAGGTCAGGTTATTTCGCTCGAGAGTACTACCTATCCAGGTACTACCGAAGAAGAACTGCTCCCACGTGTTCAGAACGCAACCCTCACCGTTGGGGAAAATATCTTCCTGGTCTATTCACCTGAGCGAGAAGACCCCGGCAATCCAGATTTTGAGACTCGTACAATACCCAAGGTGTTGGGTGGGCATACGCCTCATTGTCTTGAGGCCGGAATGGCGCTATACGAACAAGCCATTGACCAGGTTGTTCCTGTAAGCACCACTAAAGCGGCAGAAATGACCAAGCTGCTGGAAAATATTCATCGTGCAGTCAACATCGGCTTGGTCAACGAGATGAAAGTCGTAGCAGACCGAATGGGCATCGACTTATTCGAAGTCATTGACGCCGCGGCCACCAAGCCGTTCGGTTTTACCGCTTATTATCCGGGGCCGGGCCTAGGCGGTCACTGCATTCCCATTGATCCGTTTTACCTGACCTGGAAAGCGCGTGAATATGGCCTGCATACTCGCTTTATCGAGCTTTCAGGTGAGGTCAATCAGGCTATGCCGGAATACGTCGTCAATAAGCTGATGGATGGGCTTAACGACGCTGGCAAGCCACTGAAGAACAGCAAAGTGCTGGTGCTTGGCATTGCCTATAAAAAGAATGTGGATGACATGAGGGAATCACCTTCCGTCACTATTATGGAGCTTTTGCAGGCTAAAGGCGCACTGGTAGCTTACAGCGACCCCCACGTGGCCGTCTTCCCGAAAATGCGCGAGCACCACTTTGATCTCTCAAGTGTAGAGCTAACGGCGGAGTCACTTGCAGAGTACGATGCCGTCGTGCTGGCCACTGATCATACTGATTTTGACTACGACCTGATTAAGTCCAAAGCTCAACTGATTATCGATAGTCGCGGTAGATACCGTGAACCAGCTGCCAACGTCATCAAAGCCTGATCTGAAACGGAAGTTAACCATGAAGAACTTTGCTCTTATCGGCGCAGCGGGCTACATCGCCCCACGCCACATGAAAGCCATTAAAGAAACCGATAACCACCTGAGCATTGCGTACGACACCAATGACTCCGTGGGTATCATCGATAGTATTTCTCCGGCCAGTGAGTTCTTTACCGAATTCGAGCGCTTCCAGGAACACGCATGGCAGCTCAAGCGCAATCCTGAAACCGCGCTGAATTATGTGGCCGTTTGCTCCCCGAATTACCTTCACCATGCCCACATCGCAGCAGGCTTGCGTTTGGGTTGTGACGTGATTTGTGAAAAACCGCTGGTGCCGACACCGGAGCTGCTGGACGAACTGGCGCAGATTGAAAAGGAAACGGGCAAGCGGGTTTACAACATCCTGCAGTTGCGTCATCACCAAGCAATTCTGGACCTGAAAGACAAGGTAGCCAGCGAAAACCGCCAGGAAAAGTATGAGGTGGAGTTAACCTATATCACCTCTCGCGGTAAGTGGTACATGGAAAGCTGGAAAGGCGATCCGCGCAAGTCATTCGGTGTAGCCACCAATATCGGCGTTCACTTCTTCGATATGCTGCACTTTATCTTCGGTAAGTTGCAGAAGAACGTGCTTCACTATGCCAATGACTATAAGGCCGCTGGTTACCTGGAATACGAAAAAGCCCGGGTGCCCTGGTTCCTCTCAATTGATGCAAATGATTTACCCGACAGCGTAAAAGGCAAGCAGCCTACCTACCGTTCTATTACCTGTCAGGGTGATCAGATCGAGTTTTCCGGTGGCTTTACGGATCTGCATACCATCAGCTACCAGGAAATACTGGCAGGCCGCGGTTACGGGATAGAAGACGCCCGCCATTGTGTAGAAACCGTCAATGTCATCCGTAATGCCATGCCGGAGAAGCCAGAACCCAACGAGGGCCACCCGTTTTTAAATAAGCTCATAAAATAACAATGGAGCAGGATTCAAAATGGCTGTAAACATTCATCCTAGTGCTATTGTCGACGAAGGTGCCCAAATTGGTGAAGGCTCACGTGTATGGCACTTTGTGCACGTATGCGGCGGCGCCAAAATAGGCCAAAACGTCTCAATGGGACAAGGCGTGTTCGTGGGTAATAAAGTCACTATTGGTGACAACTGCAAAATCCAGAACAATGTCTCGGTATATGACAACGTCCACCTGGAAGAAGGCGTATTTTGTGGTCCCAGCATGGTGTTCACCAACGTCTACAACCCCCGCTCGCTGATTGAGCGGAAGGATGAGTACCTCGATACCATCGTCCGACGAGGGGCTAGCCTGGGAGCCAATTGTACAATCGTATGTGGCGTAACTATTGGCCGCTATGCCTTCATCGGCGCAGGGGCAGTCGTTAATAAAGACGTACCTGACTATGCTCTGGTGGTAGGCGTGCCAGCCAAGCAGATTGGCTGGATGAGTGAGTTTGGTGAGCAGTTGGATTTGCCTGTTAGAGGGGAGGGTGAAACGGTTTGCTCTCATACAGGTACCAAGTATCAGCTAAAAAGCGGGCAGCTCTCCAAAGCTTGAGTAGTAGATAGCCCTAGCAAAACACTTTATTCGAAGGTTAATCAGACATGCAGTTCATCGACCTGGCCGCCCAACAAGCCCGAATCAAAGACAAGATCGACGCTAACATCCAGAAAGTGTTGGCACATGGTAAGTACATTCTGGGTCCGGAAGTAGACGAGCTTGAACAAAAACTTGCCGAATTTACCGGGTCAAAATACTGTATAACCGTTGCTAACGGTACTGATGCGCTTCAGATAGCTCAAATGGCGTTAGGCATTGGTCCTGGTGATGAGGTTATTACTCCAGGGTTTACCTATATAGCAACAGCTGAAACAGTCGCCTTGCTTGGGGCTAAACCTGTTTATGTTGATATTGACGAGAAAACATATAATTTAGACCCTGATAAGCTTGAAGAAGCTATTACACCTAAAACGAAAGCTATTATACCTGTATCCCTATACGGGCAGTGCGCTGATTTTGATAGAATTAATGCGATAGCAGAAAAGTACGGCATACCTGTTATTGAAGATGCAGCCCAAAGCTTTGGGGCATCTTATAAGGGTAAGAAGTCCTGTAATTTAAGCACTATTGCAACAACGAGTTTTTTTCCAAGCAAGCCCTTAGGTTGTTATGGTGATGGCGGAGCCATTTTCACCAATGACGATGAGCTTGCCAAGGTGATGCGACAGATTGCCCGGCATGGTCAAGATAAGCGTTATCACCATATTCGCATCGGTGTAAATAGTCGATTAGATACATTACAAGCATCAATTTTGTTGCCGAAATTAGAGATCTTGCCTGATGAAATAGCTGCGAGAAACAAAGCAGCTGATATGTATAATTCGAGATTAGCTAAAAGTGAACAAATTGGAACACCCTTTAAGCATGAGTATAATATAAGTGCATGGGCCCAATATACAATAAAAGTTGACGATAGAGATGGTTTGGCATCCTTTCTAAAAGAAAATAATATACCTACGGCAGTACACTATCCGATACCGCTTAATAAACAGCCAGTATTTGATGAGAAAGCTTGTTTAGAAATAGGTGATCGGGCGGCAAATAAAGTTCTTTCCTTGCCTTTTGGGCCTTATGTTAAAGCAGATGATATTGACTTTGTGACAGATAAAATTAGCAAATTTATAGAAACTAAGTTTTAAGTATTAGTTTTAAGCCAAAGTTTTCGAGGAAGTAGTTTATGGAATTTTTGTTTGACGAAAGCTATATTGATAATAGTAATCATAAGATTTGTATGTTTGTTGCGAATGGAATAGTTGGCGATTCACGAGTTATTAAAACAGCAGATACGCTAAAAAAGAAAGGTTTTGATTTATTTTTAATAGGCATTGGCCCCAAAAAGAAAGTAGAAGTTATAGAAGGATATACTTATCCTGTATACTTGTTACCACACCCGAAGCACGAGTTAATAGAGCAAGGTATAGAGTGGAAGCCAAAAGGAGTAGTTGATTATAGTGTATATACCGATATAGTTAGCCAGTCTGTTATAAAATTTATAGAAGATGAAAAAATCGACTTCTTACATACACATGATATGGTTGGTATATCAGTAGGCGGAAAAATTACTGATATGTTGCCAGATTATAAGTGGTCATGGATTCATGATATCCATGAGTATGTGTCTGGATTAACCGATTTAGATATAAGCACCCGTAATTTTTTTTATGAACAAGAAAAAAAATATATCAAAAGGCCCAATGCTTTAACCTGCGTTTCTGAAGCCTTGTCTAGTAAACTTAAGCATGACCTTGATCTCAATAAAAAACCCATTGTGATTCATAATTCTCCGCGGATATCTTCCTTTGACCCATTGTTTTATAAAGATGTAAGAAGTGACCTCTGTTTAAAACAGGATGAAAGGCTTGGGGTCTATTGTGGCAATGTAAAAGAGGTCAGAGGCGTTGATTTAATAATCGAAGCTTTGGATCAATTGAAAGGCTTACATGTTGCTATAATTACTAATTCTAATAATAGCTATGTAGAAAAAATTAAAAATAGAGTTCTTGAATTAAAAATTACCAACAGAGTGCATTTTTTACCTTACGTTAAATATGACAATCTCATATCATATTTACGCACTGCGGATTTTGGAATTCATCCGATAAGAAAATATCCAAATGCAGAAATAGCACTGCCTAACAAGCTGTTTGAGTATATAAGTGCTGGTGTGCCTGTTGTCGTTAGTAACAATGAGGCAATGGAAGCTTTTGTGGAAGAAAAACAATGTGGAGTTGTTTTTAAAGATGGTGACCCAAAGTCATTATGTGAAGCTATTAACCTATGTATATCGAATCACTCGCAACTATCTAATAAATTAAAAGCCATATCTGAGTCTTATTGTTGGGAAAAAGAAGAAATTAAAATAATCGATATTTATGAGCACTTCAAAAAAAACAAATTTAGCAATCATGATGTTAAATCAGTGCTTCAACTCCCCACTATATCTGCTGGACAACCTAACACGCTCTCAAGTGAGTTATCAAACTATAATCTTTTTAGCAAAAGCTTAGTAATCTCGGAGCATGATTATGGCTATGAGTATGATATAGTCGAATCTGAACAAAAATATGGCAAAGAAAGTGTTGATAATTTTTTAAAGGTGATAAAAAATTACGATGTATTGCATTATCACAGCCGTACTTTCTTTTATAATCAAGCGCTTAGTTACCCAAGTGCGATAGATTTATTTGTAGCAAGTTTAGAGAATAAAAGAGTGTTTTTTCACTATCGTGGCGGAGAAGCCCGGCGAAAAAATGTTTTTCAGTATAATGAGTTTAATTATATTCAAGAAAATCCGAACAACGTTTTCGGAAAATATAATGTATTGTCGCAGAAAAAATTCTATGAGGTTGTTAACGCCATCGCGGATAGAATTTTTGTTGTAGATCCAGAATTACAAACATACGCGCCACACTCCATAATTGTACCTAGAGTTATTAAAGACTTAAATGAAGATAGCTTGAGTTTGGCCGACATAAATCCGTCTGCTGCTCAAGCACATATTAAGATAGTCCACGCTCCTTCAAATAGAGCAATTAAAGGCACCGATTATATTGAGTCAGCTATTACAGCCTTGAAAAGCAAAGGGTATAGTATAGAATTCATTTTAGTTGAAAAGTTGAACAATAAAGAAGCAATTGAAATATATAAGAAGGCAGATATAATTGTAGATCAATTGAGGATTGGCTGGTTTGGGGTTTTAGCGGTAGAAGCGATGGCATTAGGAAAACCTGTAGTTTCTTATGTGAGAAGCGATTTACGTCATTATTTGCCTTTAGAAAAGCCTGTGATGGTTGCCGATCCTAAAAACATACAAACTGTACTTGAATATTTAATAAATAACCCATCTTATCGACAGAGGTTATCTGCCGAGGGAAGGAAATATTATCTTAACCACCATCATCCAAGAAAAGTCTTGCCATCCCTTATATATGCATACAAACATATAAAAACTAATAGAGATTATGTGAAGATATTTAGTTATTTAAATAGTGGAAAAGTAAAGTACAAACAAAATAACAAGAATAATAGGGCGGTAAAAAAATCAGTCAATAAAGTTATAGCTAGTATTCAACGGGATGGCTTGAAGGCTACGACCTTAAAAATTTTAGAAAAGATAAGAAGATAAAATGCTAACATTAATAAAGTCGCTAGGTTTAAATTATCTCCCAGCATTAAAAGTTTCGTTTTTCTTAGGCCTAACAAATTCAGCAACTAGCATATTGAATGCCTTTTCTTTTGTTTGTGTAGTTTCATTCATTAATGGTGGTAATGGGTTTTTAGAGCGCTGGTTTGACATAAATCCTAATGTATATCTTTTCTTATCGGTACTCTTCCTTATCTGTTCATCTATGATGTATTCATTGATAAAAAATACAAATTATAATCTTAAAAGAACTATAAATTTGTGTTATCGAAATACTAGAGTTAAAAAAGAGATAAACTCTATTGTAAATAGTTATAAGCAGCACAGTTTTTCAGCTGTTAGGACCTTCTTCCTGCTTTTTATACCACCAAGCGTTGTGGTTTGTATTTCAGTTATGCTGATGTCTTTTTTTTCTATGCTTTTGGCGGGTGTGGCATTATTAAGCGTCGTGATATCTGTTTCAATACTAGCTTTCTTATTAAGCTATTTTAATAAAGCCGTATCTGAAGAAGTGGTGCCTTTTAAGCTAGGCTTGCTTATAAGTGGTCTAGCTTCAGCTACGTTAATAATGCCTGCAGTTTCCCTTGCATACCAAGTTAACCACGATATTTATGACCCAGCACTCATAGTACTTTTAGTATTTTTACTCAGGTATGTGTTTTCTTTTACGCGCTTAGTTATGTTTGCATATTATAGAATCAGTTACAATTTGGAAAGTGAGAAAACTTTTGAAGGTAATGGTCGAAGATACATACCGTTAATAATGAACGCAAAGCATGCTGTAATAAGTCCAGCCGACTTTTCGAGCCTTATAAAAGACGTAAAAAATACGCTTTCCAATGACAGTTCTAGTGCCAAGATAACTAGTGTTGTAATAGGTGAGAAAAAGCATTTTTGCTTAACATGCCATAAAAGAGTTGTTATCAAGGATGTGATGCTAAACAATTATAAAAAGGCTGAACTTTTAGAGTTTTTAACTAAGACAAAAAAGAGCTTTTTGATTGTTAGTGCCAATTCTGAGTTCCAAAGAAAATTGGGGTTGAAATGAAAAAAAAAGTGGCAGTTTTAAGCTTTAACTCGGTAGTAAACGATGGAAGGATACTTAAAAGTGCGGATTCAGTTTCGGAACCTGGCTTCGAGGTCAAAATATTTGGATTCGAAGATAATCATACTAGAAATGGCTATTGTAAAAAACGTGAATCAGGGGTTACGCTAGATCTAATACCTAAGCAATTTACAGTAGGTGTTTTAGCTTTTCTGTACAATGATGTCTCATCATATCTTAGGAAAAATTTCAAAATAATTTTCCTTTTTACTTTATTCTTGTTTGCTGCCGTACTTTTATTTTCAGCCTTTTATTTGCCCATTTTTGTTGTCTTTACTGGCCTCTTGGCTTTACCTCTGTTTTTTTTATTCTCTTATTTTTACAGAAATAAGCTCTATTTTTATTATTTGAAAGTAATTAATTTTTTAATCAAAATCACAAGAAAAAAAGTTTACGATGAGCACCGAACTAAAGCTATGTATGATAAAGTAGTAAAGTTTGAACCAGATATTATCCATGCGCATGACTTAAGAACAATGGATGCAGCTATAAAGCTTAAAAATAAGCTTGGTTGTTTGTTGATTTGGGATGCGCATGAAATATATGAAGAAACAGCGCAAATTAAAGCTGACAGTAAGGAAAATATATCAAAGAAAATTTCTTCATTCCAAGCGCTAGTTGACCACTTTATAACAATCAATGAAAGTATTGCCAAATTTTATGCTGACAAATATCCAAACCTTCCTAAAGCATTGATAATTAAAAATGCGACTTTAAAAAATATACCAATTGAGTACGATTACAGGTTGCATAAAAAAGCTATGCTTCCAGAAAATCAAAAAATAATTTTATATCAAGGTGGTTTTGCAAGGAAAAGAGGTATCGAAAGCATAGTAAACTCTTCCGAGTTTTATTCGGATGACACTACCCTTGTTTTAATGGGGTGGGGAGGGATACATAATGAGTTAAGCTCAATGGCTGATAGGATTAACTCGCAAAGGAATTGCTTTTACCCAAAGTGTGTAATTATACCTCCAGCACCTCAAAGTGAACTCGCACATTGGACTATGGGTGCTTTCTTGGGCTTAATTCCTTATGAGAATCATGGGCTAAATCATTTATATTGTACCCCAAATAAACTGTGGGAGTACCCCAATGCTGGTGTTCCTCTTCTATGCACACCAATGGTTGAAATGAAAAAGATAGTAGATGAATGGCAGATAGGTTGGTTGTTGGATTCGTCTCTACAGGCTAGTCATATAGCCAAAATTATAAATTCTATAGATCAAACCTCTAGAGATAGAAAAAGTATAAATTGCACAATATTTATTGAAAACGACAATTGGGAAACCTACTCGCAAAAACTAAAATTTCTCTATAAAGGATTTTTTTAATGAATATATTCTCTATTGTAGGTGCACGTCCTCAGTTTATTAAAGCTGCAGCCGTGTCTAAAGAAATTAAAAAAAGTGAATTGTTGAAAGAAACAGTACTTCATACTGGACAGCATTTCGACAGTAATATGTCGGATATATTTTTTGATGAATTGAAAATTCCTAGACCGCATTTTCAACTCAATATACATGGAGGCAACCATGGTGAAATGACTGGTAAAATGCTTATCGAGATAGAAAAAGCAATGCTGGAATCTAAACCTGACTATGTATTGGTGTATGGGGATACTAATTCTACGTTAGCGGGTGCACTTGCTGCGTCTAAACTGCATATTCCGATTGCACATGTTGAAGCAGGTTTGAGAAGCTTTAATATGAAAATGCCAGAAGAAATTAATCGTATTTTAACGGATCAAGTAAGCTCTATTTTATTTTGCCCCACGGACACAGCGGTCGCTAACCTTAAAAATGAAGGTTTCACTTCAAAAAAAAATGTTTATGTAGAAAACGTTGGTGATGTGATGGAAGATGCCGCACATCTTTTTTCCCCAATGTCTAGAGTTCCTTCCTCTTACAAATCAGATCCAGATGATTTTATTTTAGCAACCCTCCATCGAGCTGAAAATACCGACGATCCTGTACGGTTATCTGAGATTATCTTAGCACTTAACGATATTCATTATTCAGTCTCACCTGTTGTAGTGCCACTTCATCCGAGAACACGTCAGATTATTGAAAAGCAGGGGATTTCAGTTAATTTTTCTGTGATTGATCCAGTAGGTTACTTGGAAATGGTCTGGCTTATTAAAAACTCTAGATGTGTCATTACTGATAGCGGTGGTTTACAGAAAGAAGCATATTTTTTCCATAAACCGTGTATCACAATGCGAGATGAAACAGAATGGACTGAATTAGTTGAAGCTGGAGTCAATATCTTAACTGGGGCTGATAGAATTAAAATAACAAGCCTAGCATCAGAGGTTTTAAAATCTGAATTAGATTACTCAAAGAATTTGTATGGAAATGGTCTTGCTTCAAATAATATTGTTAAAGTACTTGAAAAGCACTTGAGATGAAAATATTGATTATTTCTCAAGATGCAGGTTCTCCTGGTTATGGTATGGTTTATAGGAATTATAACCTTGCGAGAGAGTTTGTTGAGATGGGGCATTCGGTCACAATTGTTTCTGCCTCCTTTTCACATTCTAGGCTTAAACAACCTGATGTGAAAAAAGAGAATATTGATGGAGTGAATTTTCTTTGGATTCCAGTGATTAGAAATAAAAAAGGAAGTAAATTCGTACGAATACTGAATATGTTTATTTTCAATATAGGAGTACCATTTGTTAGGAAAGACAATTGGGATGTAGTGATAGCATCATCGCCCAATCCTTTCTGCATTTATCCAGGTTATTTAATTTCTAAGATTAAAAAATCTGTTTTAGTATTTGATATTCGTGACTTGTGGCCTCTTACCCTTCTTGGTTTAATGAATGTGTCAAAGAATAACCCTCTTATATATTTGATGCAAAAGGCCGAAGACTTTGCTTGTCGTAATTCTGATATTGTATTGTCAGTCCCCTCGAAAGCTAAGAATTATTTAAATAGAAGGGGTATGAAGAGTGAAAAATTCCTCCATGTCCCAAACGGTATTAAATTCGAAGATATAGCAATAATAGAGAAACTACCACAAACACATGATTCTGCAATTCTGGGTGTAGATCATAATAAAAAGATGTTCATCGGGTATTGTGGCGCTTTAGGTCAGGCTACGAATATAGGGCTTCTCTTAGAAGCGCTAGGCTCTCCTAAATGCTTCGGAGTACATCTTTTTATATTGGGTGACGGACCCGAAAAAGAAAATTTGATGGAAAAAGCTAATTCGTTAGGCATTTCCGATAGAGTGTGTTTTCTCACTCCCGTCAACAGATATCAAGTCAGGGACTTTTTAAGTAAAATGGACGTTGCTTATATCGGGCTGAAAGATTCTGAAGTTTTCAAATGGGGCGTGAGCCCTACAAAAATTAATGATTATTTCTTAGCTTGCTGTCCTGTTATTTACGCTGTTAATGATGGAGGTGCACCTTTTGAAGATGAAAACTGTATGGTGCGATGCTCTCCAAGTTCAAAAGAAGAATTGATTGATGCGATGGTTTTCTTTAGAGAAATGCCTTTTTATAATAGAAAAAAAATGGGTGAAAATGGTATGAGCTGGCTAATGAACAATATGGATATTAAGTCACATGCAAATACAATAATCGATAAAATTAACTTGGCAAGATAACTATTCTTTATAAAAGCTATTCAAAAAATTTCTCTCAGAATTTTTCCCAGAGCTTGAAAGTATGTTTCTTATACTGCAGCCAACACTATGCTAGGTTGAGTGACTATATCATCCCGAATATAACTGCGAGGTCTAACGTTGCTCCTTTCATATGTAGCGAAGAACTCAACCGCGACGAGGACTAATAACGCCTATCGACGAACCATCTCACTATTTTGAGAAGCGTATTTGGAGGTGCGTCCCCCTATCAAACTGTCCTTATTATCACGTTATTGAAAGCATGCGGAATGTTGGCGGACTGATGCTGGTACTGTTTTGGGGATCTGATTGCAGAGGCGATGCAAGGCAGATAGCCAGAATAACTGATCCGGTGATTTTGAACACTTGGCATTGTCCCGAGTATCTAGAGCTTTATCCGGTCTCAAACTGTGCTTTTCCCGGCAGATAAAAGTGTCTATCCGGCACCCAAGTCGTCGATATATTTGGTTATGAAAACATCTTGAGCAGCACTATCTTGGCCGTTCGAAATCCTTGATCCGACCAGTTATGGCTATAGGGCCTAACTAGGTCTGGAACTGGGATATTATTTATTGTGCCTCCATTGTATGAGATCAGCACTGGTATCTTTACATGATCATAGATAGCCGCAGAATCACTGCCTGAGAAGTTCATGACACTAAAACGGAAGAGCTGGCTACGCAGCTACTTGAACGCGACCGCTGCTAGAAAGTTGTTGGCATCAGCCGTCCGAGCTGAACTCAGACTATCGGTTAACCCAAGCAAAGTGCAGGAATTAAGAATAACAAGCAGGCCGATTAAGAACTAATATTTCGACAGCTGGGTTGAAAATCACCGGTTGGATTCAGCGACAAGCTCAATGAGCTGCCACGCTCCTCCGCCGTTCCATGACATTTGGCCTGATACAGAAATAGCGTAGCATACCGAGATCATTCAGAAGGTGGGTCATTAATCTACCTTGCCGACCTGCATAGTCAATGGCAGCATTCCACTATGAACACCAACGCGAGTTGAGGCAGTATCACCAAATGACACGGACCTGTCGGTCTTCAGTCTAGAAGAACTCGATAAGACCGCCGGCTTACTCTATACACAGTGGGTAAAGCTTTGGACTGGAGAATGCTGGTAGAAGTTTACTCCGAAGTACTTAATAAATCTGTTGCGACACAAGGGTTCTCCAAGAGTGTGGCAATTGGAACTTGAGACCGCCGTCAATGAATGAGTATCTATTAGGACTGTATTATGAGTAAAAAACATATAGTTTCAACGGTTTTTAATTCCGTTGAAAATGATAGTAGAGTCATCAAAACTGCTCAAGCAGCAATTTCTGCAGGCTATGATGCTACTATTGTTGGTGTTTGTAGTGGTTCTGAAATTCTTAGAAAAGAAGTTGAAGGCGTCCCGGTTGTTTTAGTGCCGAATTTTTCACAACAGTTGAAGCGGTATAAATTGTGGGGACCAGATAATAGGGACTTGCGACTTTTAATTGGTGGCCAACTTAGGACAACAATACCAGAAATAGTTTCTCTGAGGCCTGACATTATTCATTCACATGATATGGTAGGTTTGAAAATAGGGGCTGCTGCTTCTAGAGCTCTTCTCATAGGTGGCCATGATGTTCCTTGGGTTCATGACATACATGAGTTTGTAGCTGGCTTAAAGGGAGAACTTGCTGAACTTTATATGCCTATTTGTTTGGCCTGGGAGCGTGAATACCTACGTACTGCGGATCAATTAATAACCGTAAGCGAAACTTTAGCAGACGAAGTCCAAAGTCGTTATTTTTTGCCTAATAAACCTACAGTAATTTACAATGCACCACCTAGGGAAAGCTATTCAAAAACAGCGAATGATATAAGGTCCCATCTAGGACTTCCAACTGATGTCCCGCTTGTTGTATTTGTTGGAGGAGCAACGCCCTTGCGAGGATGTGATACAATATTAAAATCACTATCATATCTCGATGGGGTGCATTTAGCGTTTGTTAGTCAGGGAAAATATGTAGAGGAACTTATTCAACTTGCAGAAAATATGAATATAAGTGAACGCTTTCATGTACATCCGTATGTGTCTAGTGATCAAGTAACTTCCTTTATAAGAACTGCAGATGTTGGCATTCACGGACTTGTACATTATCCAAATGCTGAAGTAGCTATGCCAAACAAGATGTTTGAGTACCTGCAAGCGGGATTACCTATGGTTGTTAGTGATGTGGCTAGCATGAAAGAGTTTGTAGAAAGCCATAATATTGGCAGTGTTTTTTCAGCAGGTAATCCAGCATCTTGTGCTGATGCAGTTCAACGTGTACTGAGTATGCGAGCTAAATTTGCTGATAATATTACCCGCGACCTAAAGGAGATGTTTTCCTGGGAAGACCAAACTAAAAAAATACACAGTATTTATGAGGATTTACTATTAGAAGAAAAGAAGATTACTAATCTTAGAGATATAGACACTGCCCTTGTGAATGATAAATTAGATACGCTTCTTTTTGAAACTAGCTATTCTCAATCTCTGTCCATAGCTGATTTTAACAGAGTGAATGCTTTGGAAACTCTTATAGTTAGAAAGCATAACGAAGCGCAAAAAAAACTATCTGGATTCGAGGATAGCATCCTTAAAAAAATAGAGGTCAATAAAAATAAAATATCTCGATTAGAAGTTTTGGTCAAAAAAATGAATAAAAAAAGCACGCTTACTACGAAAATAAAGACAGTCATATCTTTTTTTAGAAGATATGGTTTTATTTCTGCATTTGCTATTATTTTTAAAAGGGCGAAGAAAAAAGTTGTATTGTTTGGAAAATAATTTTTTGGCCTTTAAGATTGGTAATGCTAGAGAAGTTAAATTCTTTGTATAAAATACCTCTGAAAACAGCAAGATTTTCAGACAGAGTGCTTATTAAATGAGTTGTTGCTGATTCTCGAGTAAAACCGGTAAGATGAAAAATGTTGCTTGTCTTGTTGAGTATGAAGATTTAGGTCATACTGAAAGACTAAGATTTCTATCTATAGTCTTATTAAAATACACATAATATAGTAAGGATTTTATTAACATGCCTTCCATATTTAAGCTAGTTTTCCCGGCGCAGCGCACTAAGGCAGGTTATGCCTTCATTCTATTTGTTATGTGTGCGCTTATAGAATACCCTGCAGAAGCAAGCAGTTTAACAGCTGATATGCCGCCTTTGAGTGATAATCTCCAGTCAATGTAGGACTTCTATAGATTCGAATTTATGTCTGATGGGTATCCCGGTAGAGACGATGGCTGGGCTCATCCAATCTACGGAGTATACGTTCTCCGGGATTACCTTCGGCAGCATGATACTGCTCCAAATGAAAAACTTGAAGAAGCGTTAAAGACTGTTGCCTACGCTACAATAAATAGAATGGAAGATTATAAAGGGGCTCTAGTATTTTGGTATGATGCTGCACCTGAGAGAGGAGGCCGTTTGTACCATAAACACTATTCGGGTCTAACCCAAAGTTACTATGCAGAAATTTTATATCGTGTTGGTGAACGCCTCAACGATCCTACATTGATTGATGCAGCAGACAGAGTCTTTGAAAGTCTTACTATCCCTGTCGAGGAAGGCGGTGTGCTCCATAATTCTGCTCATGGGCCGGTGATCGCCGAGGTTCCTCAGGAGCCGAATAGTTGGATTCTGAACGGCTGGCAGTCCGCCCTCGAGTCGGTTCATCGCTATGCTGAAATATCAGATTCAGACAAAGCGCAGGAGTTGTTTGAAGAAAGCACAGAAGCCATGGCTGCTATGCTGCATCTTTATGATGTAGCGGATTTAGCTAACAGCAGGTATGGACTTACGGGATTTGTATATCTTCGAATTAACCCAGCTGGTTCAGGAGTGTCGCTTAAAAATACAGCCATCGAGATACCTGGAGAACCGTCTGTTCCCGTTGAATCTACAGAGGGATCGCGCTGGCAGTCCTATTTCTTTGAGGGAGATACGACACCAATGGAAAATGGAGTTGAGATTACTGGCTCCTCAGCTCGCCTGAATGCTGTTCTTTCTATGGCTTCGGCACCAGAATCCAACCGATTAGAATTTGATTTTAATGCAAGCACAACGATGGAAATTACTGTTGACATCTACGTTGGTTCTTATGATCCACTATCGTCTGCCCCCGTGGATGCTGAATGGGTTCAACTGGCCAAGCTAACAGCTACACCAGGCGAAAGAGTAAGTATTGATATTCCTGTTGAATTTCTAGATAAGGTTGCATATCCGACTAATTTTGTTAAGCAAATAAGTGGTGAGCAAGTAAATGTTTACCATTCTATTCACGTAATGCGTCTTAGGCAGCTTGCAGACGCTTCTGGCACAGAAGAGCTTAGAGATTGGGCTGATTTATGGGAGGGCTATATTTGTCGCTGGGCCGGCATGAAGCTTTATGATGATTATAAGGCTCGAGACTACAAAGCTGTTGGCGAACAACTGATTGATCCTCAGGAGGTGTGTAGCAGGCTAGAATAATTCGGACATAGTGAGACATATGTTTTTATCTACTTCTTCAATGTATAGTATATTGATGTGCCAACGGGCTGAGATAGCGGGATTTTTCTAATTACAGTTTATCATTTCGTTAGATTTAGCTGTCTGCTATCTACTTTGCCATACCGCTAGGTTCACGCTTTTTTCTTGAGTAGTCTTTTTTGCTAGTGTAGTGTTGCATAGTTGGATGAAGATAGAAAAATCAAGACATCCACATTGTAACGTGCAACGGGCTATTTCTAGGTGTATGTTGGAATAAGTATTAGCCTAATAGTTGTAAGAAAGCTAAAATTACCACAGGGAAGTAGTGACGGGGAAGTCAGTAGAAGAAACGCAGTATAACTATGCGTGATATCATTTCAGTCTATTTTAAAGAGATTATTGTAAAATATGACTAAGCCACTCCATCTCTAGTCTTCTCACTACTGAGGATGGAGTGGTGTCGGTTATTTCACGATGCCTGTAAATAAATACATATACTGTTTTGTTGGTAGTAAAAACTTTTCTATTCTAAAATTATTAAAAAATTTCTCATATCTATTATTTACTGACTCAGTATTGGGAAACGTTCTAACGTGTCCAAACGCATCAAAGCTGGGCACGGAACAAATTGTAAATTTACCCTGTGGGAATTTCTCTACTACTTGTATATCTTCTTCAATGTGCTCCAATACTTCGGTGCAAATTATTGTGTCTATGTTTAACTTTCCCATTATATTGGACTGTAGTATATCTTCTTGATAGAAAAGAGCTTCTGGGTTTCTTTTGCGCGCTTTGCGTATTGCAGTTTCACTGAAGTCCAGCCCTGTATAGTTAACTTTATAACGCTTTAATAAAAATTCGGCAAATTGTCCTGGCCCACAACCTACATCTAAGATTGATTTTGAATTTTCTTTTTTCAAGTGTGAGATGATATTAAGCCACATTTCTACATAAATATTATTTTCATCACTTGAATTGTACTTTTCTGATTTTTCGTAGATTTCATCGTAATAACTTTTTGACGCTTGTAAGGGGTTTCCATCAGCTTTAGACTTTTTTGTTAGCTCATTGAGTGCTGTCTTCCAGTTTTCTTGACTAGGGTTTAATGAAATTGCTTTCTTATATTGCTCAATTGCAGCGTTTAGATCTCCAAGACGAAGATATGAATGCGCAAGGCGGACATGCCACCATGCAGGTGCACATTCTTTTAAATTGATAGCTTTAATTAATGCTTTGCAAACTTCTTCAAAATTACCAATCTGTTCCAGTAGTTTTGCATAACGTACTAGTGTTGTTGTATTGTCGGGTATTTTATTTTCAATTATTTTTAATATTTTTTTTGTCTTTTCATTTTCTCCTTTTCCTATGCATTGTTCAGCTAGGCTTATATAAGATGTTATTAGGCGTACTTGCCATGAAAGAGGGATGTTATTGCCTTTGAGATTAATTGCTGATTGGTAATGTTTTGTTGCTTCATGAAAGCTATTTGTTTCTTCAGCTAATTCAGCACATTTAATTAAAGTTTTTGCATCATTTTTTGAGTCTGATGCACATTTTTCTATATAAAAAAGAGACTTTTCAGTGTCACCTTTTTCAATTAGTTTTTTGGCAATTTCTAGCGAATCGCTTCTGGTTTCGTTTGTTGGCCGCATAATTATTCCTTAGTTCTAATGGTTGGTCATGATTTTTAATCTTAATTAATAGCATGCTTCTTATAGTTTTGCATATTGCGCCTAGATGTCAATTTTTTCATATATGATTTTTTGTGATATGGTTTGTTGTTGATTTATTGTATATTTTTAAGCTTAGTCTAAGTAATTTGCTTTTTATGTTTTGGTAAAACAGCTTCGTCTGATGTGCTCCATGAAATTGATAACACATGAATATTCACGCACGACTAGTAAGTGTGAATATTAAAGCGTTTTAGAAGTTAAGGTTGAAGGATATCTTTCAACGGTGGATTATTGCTCAGTTGTGTAGAGATAAAATTATGGATGCCATGGTAGGTGAGATGACAATGTTGGTAAGCCATGAGACATGAATATCAACGTCGCCATTCGCGTTGGTACGAGCTACTGTTGTTTAGCTTGACATTCCACCTGATGGTGGGGATGTCATTAGCGGTGCTGCTACCGGGATTGGAGCGCTGGGGCTGGGGGTTTTGGGAATGCCTGCCGGATGTGCGCCGTAATACGCTGGTGGCCATTGGGCTTGCTTTTATTTGCACTGCATTAACGTTGCGCTCTCCTCTCTTGGCATACCAACGGTATTGATCTGCCGTTTGTCGAAGCAGTAGAGCAGGGCGCGTTTGCCCCAAACCAAACGATTCCTTCACCCTCACAAAAGCCGCTGCAGGTACTGTATGCTGGTAACTTGGGTGTTGGTCAAGCCATTGAAGATATTGTGCCATCGTTGGCCCAACGCTTGGGCGCCCGGGTCAGGTTCCGCATTATCGGCGGCGGTGCGGGGGCAGATGCACTGCGCGAGCGGGTTGCGGCAATGGGGCTTGATAACGTAGTTGTGGAGCCGCTAGTTTCCCGCGAGGCGTTAATTGGCGCTTATCAAGCAGCCGATGTGCTTTTTCTGCATTTGAATACGCTACCTTCTTTGAATAGCGTGCTGCCATCTAAACTGTTCGAATATGCGGCTACGGGTAAACCGATATGGGCGGGTTTGCCGGGGTATTCTGCGCGCTTTGTACAGCGTGAAATCAAGAATGCGGTGGTGTTTGAGCCTGGCTCGGTGGAGAGTGCCGTTAAGGCGTTAGAGTCATTAACAATAGAGATTACACCTCGCCCGCGGTTTGTCGCCCAATGGCGCAGGGATAAGATTATGGATGCCATGGTGAATGAGATGAAGATTTTGGTGAATCATGAAGCGTGAATATCAACGTCGCCATTCACGTTGGTATGAGCTACTGCTGTTTAGTTTGACGTTCCACCTGGTGGTGGGGATGTCATTAGCGCTGTTATTACCAGGTTTGGAGCGCTGGGGCTGGGGGTTTTGGGAGTATTTGCCTGATGTACGTCGTAATACGCTAGTGGCTATCGGGCTTGCGTTTATTGCATCAGCATTAACCTTGCGGCGTATGTCACGCTTTCCCAGGGCCCAGTTGGGCGCCAACATCATGCCTACGGTTTCAGTCGCGTTTTTAGTGGTGGTGGCTATTTTGTTTTTTACCCGCGAGGGGTACACCCGTCAGGTAATGCTGAGCGGCTATTTAGTTAGCTTGGCATGGTTTTATGTCGGTTATTTTTTAGGTCGACGCTTTCGTAATTTAAAGTTTGCCGTGGTCCCGTTTGGAGATACTCATCGCTTGCGCGGTAACACCAAGGTGGATCTTCGCTTGCTGGATTCCCCCAGTCTGACAGGGCTGCGGGTGGATGGTGTGATGGCAGATTTGCGCGCTCAGGATTTGCCGCCGGAATGGCAGAAGTTTCTGGCTACCTGCACGTTATGCCATATACCCGTTTACCACTCCCGGCAGATATCAGAGACCATCTCGGGCCGAGTGCAGATCGACCGTCTCTCGGAAAATGAGTTCGGTAGCCTGCTGCCACCGCTATTTTATGTGGGCTTCAAACGGGTGATGGATTTTATTATTGCCGTGCTATTGCTCCCTGTATTGCTGCCCGTGCTGCTGGTGATTGCTTTGTTAATTAAGCGCGATAGCCCAGGGCCGGTGTTTTTTATGCAGCCACGGGTGGGCTACCGCGGCCGCCCATTCAACATGTTCAAGTTCCGCAGCATGTACCACGATATGAGTGGTGAAGATTTCACCATTTCGGGAGACGATCCGCGTATTACCCCCTTGGGGCGTGTGCTGCGGCGTTACCGGCTGGATGAACTGCCCCAACTGTTTAACGTGCTGAAAGGCGAGATGAGCTTTATCGGCCCACGGCCGGAGTCGGCCTCGCTTTCCGAGTGGTACGAAGAGGATGTGCCGTTTTTCAGTTACCGCCATGTGGTAAGGCCGGGCATCACTGGCTGGGCGCAGGTAGAGCAGGGCTACGCGGCGGAAGTGAACGGCATGACGCGCAAGCTGCAATACGATTTTTATTACATCAAGCATTTTTCGTTGTGGTTGGATGTGTTGATCATTCTTAAAACCGTACGGATTTTGTTTACCGGCTTTGGGGCGCGTTAGGTTTGCGTTTTGTGGCTGGATGATTTCTGGTGGCGAGATATTTGCTGATCGCGCAACAAGTTGTGCTCCTACGAACCCCACTGACCCGTGGCTTTTTAGCCGGGTGTTTGTTTATGTGGCGGGATGATTGCTGATCGCTCAACAAGTTGTGCTCCTACGAACCCCGCTTGCACTTGGTTTTGTGGAAGCTGCCAGCTTGGTAGGCGCTAGGCTTGTCGGGCGATGGGTTGTCTGTAGGCGATAGCAGCATTGGTTCGATGTTTGCTGATCGCACAATGAATTGATCTCTTCCTAAATCCTACTTGTGGTAACATTCCGCGTTCAAATAACGCTTGTTTTGGAATGTCCGTGAACCACTCCCCCCGTTTGAATTCCCTCCCTGTTTCTTCTCCGCTTTCGCTGTACACGTCACTGGCTGTTTTTCTGCTTTGCGCTATCGCGTTAATTGCGCCTACCGGTTATTCGCTGGGCGCGTTAATGCTGTTTCTGGGTAGCGGTGTGTTGCTGGTTAAACGCCCGTCGCTGGGGCTTTCTCGCCAGGATGTGTTGGTGATGATCGCGATGGCGGCGTTTGCGCTGGTGGGCGTGCTGGAGGCCTGGTGGGATGGCCAGGGCAGCAGTGGGGCGGATAAGCCGATACGCTTTTGGTTGGCGATTCCCGCGTTGCTGTTAGTGATCGCTTACCCTCCGCGTTTGGCCTGGTTATGGAGCGGTATTGCCTTGGGGGCCTTGGGTGCCGGTAGTTGGGCGATATGGCAGAAGTTCGGTATGGGCGTGGTTCGCGCAACGGGGCATACGCATACCATCCAGTTTGGCAACCTGAGCATGCTGCTGGGTGTGCTTTGCCTGGCGGCGTTGGGGTGGGCATTCACGCAGCCGCATCGGCGCAGGTGGGTAGCGTTTTTTATCGTGTGTGCGCTGTTCGGGGTGCTCGGGTCGCTATTTTCCGGTAGCCGGGGTGGCTGGGTAGGCATTCCATTCGTGCTGCTGGTGTTATTTCGTGCTTATGGCCCTTTGATGTCCAAACCGCTGGTCGCGGCGATGGCCATGGTGGTGATTGTCGGGGGTGTGGGTGTCTATGCCGTGCCGCAAATTGGCGTGCAGGCGAGGGTCCATGAGGCCGTCGAGCAGGTGCAGAACTACGTAGCGGGCGATAGAAGCCATACATCCGTCGGTGCGCGGTTTGAGATGTGGCGCGGCGCAGGGCATTTGATTGCTGAAAAGCCAGTCGTAGGCTGGGGAAGTAACGGCTACCGCGAGGCGATGCGCCAGTTGGGTGATGAGGGGATCATTAATAAAAAAACAGCCTACCGCTATGGCCATGCGCACAATGAATTTATCGACAGCTTTGCCAAGCGTGGGTTGATTGGTTTGGCGGTGCTGCTGGCTGTTTACCTGATCCCCATGCGTTTTTTTATCCAGCAGCTGGGCGCGAAAGATTTATCGCTACGCGCTATAGCCACTGGCGGAACGTTACTCTCCGTTACCTATATTGATTTCGGCCTGACCCAGAGCTTTTTAGCCCATAACAGTGGGGTGATGATGTTCGCGTTTTTGCTGGCGGTGTTGTGGGGGGTGTATAGCCGTCAGAGGAAGGAGCAGACGAGGGCCCTATAGGTGTCAGACTTCGGGCGATGGGTTGGTTGCAAGCGATAGCCTACGGTGGTTCGATGGTTGCTGATCGCTCAATGAATTGAGCTCCTACGAAACCCGCCTGCACCTGGCTTTTGCCGGGTGTTTTGTTTTGTGGCGGGATGATTGGTAATCGCTCAATGAATTGAGCTCTTACTCAAATTTTACCTGTGGTAACATTCCGCGTTCAAATAACGCTTGTTTTGGAATGTCCGTGAACCACTCCCCCCGTTTGAATTCCCTCCCTGTTTCTTCTCCGCTTTCGCTGTACACGTCACTGGCTGTTTTTCTGCTTTGCGCTATCGCGTTAATTGCGCCTACCGGTTATTCGCTGGGCGCGTTAATGCTGTTTCTGGGTAGCGGTGTGTTGCTGGTTAAACGCCCGTCGCTGGGGCTTTCTCGCCAGAATGTGTTGGTGATGATCGCGATGGCGGCGTTTGCGCTGGTGGGCGTGCTGGAGGCCTGGTGGGATGGCCAGGGCAGCAGTGGGGCGGATAAGCCGATACGCTTTTGGCTGGCGATTCCCGCGTTGCTGTTAGTGATCGCTTACCCTCCGCGTTTGGCCTGGTTATGGAGCGGTATTGCCTTGGGGGCCTTGGGTGCCGGTAGTTGGGCGATATGGCAGAAGTTCGGTATGGGCGTGGTTCGCGCAACGGGGCATACGCATACCATCCAGTTTGGCAACCTGAGCATGCTGCTGGGTGTGCTTTGCCTGGCGGCGTTGGGGTGGGCATTCACGCAGCCGCATCGGCGCAGGTGGGTAGCGTTTTTTATCGTGTGTGCGCTGTTCGGGGTGCTCGGGTCGCTATTTTCCGGTAGCCGGGGTGGCTGGGTAGGCATTCCATTCGTGCTGCTGGTGTTATTTCGTGCTTATGGCCCTTTGATGTCCAAACCGCTGGTCGCGGCGATGGCCATGGTGGTGATTGTCGGGGGTGTGGGTGTCTATGCCGTGCCGCAAATTGGCGTGCAGGCGAGGGTCCATGAGGCCGTCGAGCAGGTGCAGAACTACGTAGCGGGCGATAGAAGCCATACATCCGTCGGTGCGCGGTTTGAGATGTGGCGCGGCGCAGGGCATTTGATTGCTGAAAAGCCAGTCGTAGGCTGGGGAAGTAACGGCTACCGCGAGGCGATGCGCCAGTTGGGTGATGAGGGGATCATTAATAAAAAAACAGCCTACCGCTATGGCCATGCGCACAATGAATTTATCGACAGCTTTGCCAAGCGTGGGTTGATTGGTTTGGCGGTGCTGCTGGCTGTTTACCTGATCCCCATGCGTTTTTTTATCCAGCAGCTGGGCGCGAAAGATTTATCGCTACGCGCTATAGCCACTGGCGGAACGTTACTCTCCGTTACCTATATTGATTTCGGCCTGACCCAGAGCTTTTTAGCCCATAACAGTGGGGTGATGATGTTCGCGTTTTTGCTGGCGGTGTTGTGGGGTGTGTATAGCCGCCAGAGAAAGGAGCAGCCCCATGCCATGTAAAGGAACAGCTTTGTCGGGTGAAGGGGCTGGGTGCAAGAGTTGATTGTCTGTGGCGGGATAATTGCTGATCGCTCAACAAGTTGTGCTCCTACGAACCCCACTGACACCTGGCTTTTTAGCCGGGTGTTTTGTTTTGTGGCGGGATGATTGGTAATCGCTCAATGAATTGAGCTCCTACGAACCCCAGCTGCGCCTGGCTTTTTAGCCGGGTGTTTGTTTATGTGGCGGGGTTATTGCTGGTCGCGCAACGAATTTCGCTCCTATGGGTCCTGCCAATGAAAGAGCCAGGTTTGCTGAGCGTTGAAACTTAATGATCTTTTCTTCTTTATTCCCCGTATTCACTGCCGATACGTTATTAACTACGCACAATTAATAACACTGGCTATCCTCATGCAAATATTCTTCTCTCGATTCCGCCCGACCCTCCTGGCTTCCGCCTGTGCCGCCGCGGCCTTTAGCGCCCATGCCGATGAATTGACCGAGTTTACGCTGGAAGACGACCACACCTTTGAAGGCTCCATGTCACTTAACTGGTTTAATTTTAATTCATCAAATATGGGGGAGGGCGACATTGGCTCAGGAGACAATAGCTTTAATTTTATTGCTCAGGAGTTGGATGTTCAGGCCACGGGTAGCTATTTGATGGGCCAAAGTGAGGCACCGGTCGATACCGTGATGCTGGTGTACCGGGGCATTTTTGACCCCGAGCAGCCAGGCACCGGGTACATTACGGGTAATGATGACTATGGCACATTAATCGATAATGCATCTATTGAGGTTGATTTAGAAGAGCTCGGCCTTGTGCCAGTCAGTTGCTCTGATGCGGAGCCAAATCCAGATTTTTGCCCGGGATTGAGCGTGGAACTGGACGATGGCGAACGCTACACGGTTGTGATTTCCACTTACAGCCAAGATGATCCGCTTGGCTACCCGCAATCTTTCTTCGTATATGGCCCTGGTTTTGTGGTGGTGGTTGGTGAAGATGGCAACCTTGAGGTCATCGTAGACGATGAAGACCCCGTGGTAGACAATGCCGTCTTCGAAGTACCCGTTGAGGGCAGCCGTAACCAGCCTTCTGGTGCTTACTTCGACCGCGTCGTCCGTGATCTGGGCTTGAACGACCCCAATAGCCCGGTGCTGAATGCGCTGGCGACACAAGCAAGTCTAAATGAAACACAGCGCGCTCGTTTCGTGGAAAGCATGAGCTCTAACGTTTCGCGGAATGGCGTGCGCGATGCCAGCCTGAGTGCCAACCGCAGCACACTCAACACCTTAAATAAGCGCTTCGCCAGTACCGGCATGGGCGGGCAGATGGGGGCCAACCTGAACCTTACTAATACTCTCGCGAGCCAAACCGCTCATCAACAGATGGAAGGTTGGCAAGCGTTGGGCGGTCATCAGGACGATGCCAGCGTTCTGCGCTATGGAGACCATGAGTCTGTTGATGGTTTAATCGGTGTGGCCTCGAAGCTATCACATCAAGGCGAAAGTTCGCCTGGCCAGTTCAGCAGTTGGGCGGAAGGTTATGTGAGCAGAGGTAGCGGCAGTGATTATGACTTCCGTCAGTATGGCATGTTGCTGGGTATGGACCGTTGGCTGAGTGATGAGTGGCTGGCAGGGTTGTTCCTGGGCGTGGGCCAGGGCCGGGTAAATGGCGATGATGCCGCCCAGGCAAGCACGGATATCGATAGCACAAGCGTCGGTGCCTATACCGCTTGGCGACGCGACGCGGTGATTCTGGATGCCACCTTGTTAGCGGGGTTTGCCGATAACGAGCATCGCCGTGAGATTGCCGGTGTCACCACTGGCATAGTGGAAGGCGACAACCGTAGCGAAAATGTGACACTCGCCCTGGGGGCCAGTTACGTTATCGAAATGGACGCTAACTGGGAACTGGTGCCCAACGCGCAACTGATGCATAGCTGGCTACATCAAACTGCTTATTCAGAGCAGGGTGATTCTGCGCTGGCCATGGAATACGGCTCGCAACGGCAAGATGTCTGGAATACCAGCGTAGGTGTAGACAGCGGCCTTTTGATGCGTCGTACGGACGATACCGCTGTGCATTTGACGGCGGGGTTGGCCTGGGGCATGCGCTCTCAGTCTGGCGGGGCCGTGCAAACGGCGCTTGGCGGCAACACAGGCAATGATGGTTTTGTCATTTCTCCAGACAACCGCACGGTACATAGCGCCGACGTTTCTACAGGGCTCAGTTGGGAACGTGAGATATCTGGCAACAGCAGCTTGGCCATTAGCGGTGAGTATGAAGGCTCGTTCTCCGGCCATGAAACCGAACACGGCGCTCGGTTAGCCGCCGCGTATCGCTGGTAACATACGGGGCAGGGTATAGGGATGATGCACTTGTGGGAGCCCGTCTTTTTGGGCAAAGGGGTTGTTGCAGGTGATTTTGGTGGCCGGGTGCTTGCTGGTTGCTCAATGAAATGCTTCCCTACGAAAGCTACCTGCACCTTTGATGACCTGGAGTTGAACTTTGATTTCGATGATTAAACTGAAAACAATGCTAAAGATGATGTTTCTCGGCGCCGCCGCGATGCTGTTAACCGGCTGTGGTGGGGTGCCGTTCGTGCCGCTGATTTAGTGGCGGGATCGTTGCTGATCGCGCAACAAGTTTCGCTCCTACGAAAACCCACTGACACCCAGCTTTTTAGCTGGGTGTTTGTTTCTGTGGCGCGATGGTTGGTGATCGCTCAATAAGTTTCGCTAATACGAGTTCAAGCCTGCATGTAGTTTTGTGGCTGGCTCCAGCCGTTTCAGAGGCGGAACCAGCGTAACTGTTAGTCTTTACTTTCTTTCTGTAATTGGGCGACGACTTCTATTGGTAGCCCTGTGGCTTCGGCAATTTGCTCAGCGCTGAGCACACCAAGCGCTAGCAAGTTACGCGCTGTAGTCCTTTGTGTTTCGATCTGGCCTTCCAAACGGCCTTTTTCTTCCCAGCGTTCGGGCCATTGCTTGATACGTTCTGCCAACATGTGATGTACCTCATGTAGCTCGTGTAAGTCATTAAACTCGGGCAATTCCATTTCAGGTGCCCGGTTAGGTAGCAGCACCCGGCGTATCCAAACCACAAAAGCTCGGCGAAGTGCTGTCTGCTCAGAGGCTTTAAGCCACTCTACCAGGGAGCCTAACACCTCCAGCATGTCCTGCTCATCGCGATTGTGCTCTAACCGAAAGAGTGCCGCTGCCACATTGCGCACTCTGTCTGACCAATCAGGGTCATTAACAATGGCCCCCTCGTCCAGCAACAGGTATTCAAGGTTTGGGCGGTAGCGCTCTAATCCGCCTGGTACTCCTTCGACCAAATCCGCTACGTTTTGTGCCGCTGTCCAGCGTTGTTCTCCATTGTAGAGTACTACGGGCAAAACGGGAGGTAACTTGCCGCTGGGCGCAAAGGCATTTTGGCGTATCAAGTCCTGATAAAGCAGCCCCAGGTAGCTCATGATCCGAACGGCCATGTGTTTGTCTTCGCTAGACTGGAATTCTAGCAGTAGGTAAACATAGAGCCAGTTATCACCCCAGCGTACACGCCAGATGATGTCATCTTCACGGTCGCGTAGTTCATCGGTAATGTATGAGCCGCTCACTTTTTCCAGCGTCGAAAAATCGAGCTGTTCTACCCAGTCTTCTTTTACAAAGCCGGTGAGTAAATCCCTAACCATCTCAGGATGTGAGAAAAGTAGCTTATAGCTGTGGTCGTGGCGGTGGTGAGGATGGCTAACCATGGACGCTCCTGTCTCGATGGGCAAAGCTTATCATGTGTTCTTAGTCTACGAGATACCCTCATCGCTGATCGCGCAACAAGTTTCGCTCCTACAAAACCCACTGACACCCAGCTTTTTAGCTGGGTGTTTGTTTCTGTGGCGCGATGATTGCTGATCGCTCAATGAATTGAGCTCTTACGAAAACCCATGTAGGTAGTCTCATGGATGCATCTAGCCGTTGTAGGAGCCAGACTTGTCGGGCGATGGGGTTGGGTATAGGTGATGATTAGCGGTGGCGGGATAATTGCTGATCGCTCAATAAATTGAGCTCTTATGAAAACCTCTATGCGGCTTCTAAAAGCGTCTGGCTCAGTCAGGCGCTTTTTTATTCAATGTGATAAATTTTTATTTAGGAATCGATAGATAAGGACATGAAGATGCAAGCGCAGGGAACGTGGCCGGAGATACGTCATCACGGTGGGGCAGGCGGGGTAACGGGTAGCTGTCATCAACTGATGGGAAGCAGTGAGCACTCGCTACTGGTGGATTGCGGGTTGTTCCAGGGGGAAGACGCCGCTGAGGATAGCCTGGCCCAGCTTGAAGTGGGCTTTGATATAAGCACGCTGAAAGCGCTGGTGATTACCCATGTGCATATCGATCACGTGGGCCGTTTGCCGTATTTGCTGGCGGCGGGCTTTAAAGGACCGATTCTGTGTTCCGAGCCTTCCGCCGTGCTTTTGCCGCTGGTGATTGAGGATGCGTTAAAAATTGGCTTTACCCGCAATGCGCGGTTGATCACTCAGTTTCAGGCCCAGCTTCAAAAGCAGTTGGTGCCGTTAGCTTATGGCAAGTGGCACACGGTGGTGGATGATAAGGCGCTTAGCATGCGGGTGAAGCTCAAGCGGGCTGGGCATATTCTGGGTTCCAGCTACGTTGAGGCGGCGCTAAATGATAAGGCAAAAGGTGCCAAACATCGGGTAGTGTTCTCCGGTGATTTGGGCGCGCCCTATACGCCGTTGCTGCCTGCGCCTAAATCGCCGTATCAGGCGGATGTGCTGGTGCTTGAGTCCACCTACGGTGACCGCAACCATGAAGGCCGCCGCGAGCGCGGCCAGGCGCTGAAAAACGCTATAGAGCAAGCGCTGACTAACCGGGGAACGGTGATTATCCCTGCGTTTAGTATTGGCCGCACGCAAGAGCTGCTCTACGAGCTGGAAACCATCGTGCATGCCGCGCCGCCATCGTCTGATTGGCGCTCGCTGGAGGTGATTGTCGATTCGCCGCTGGCGGCCCGCTTTACCCAGGTGTATCGCCAATTAAAACCGTTCTGGGATGCGGAGGCTCAACGCCGTTTGCGTTCAGGCAGGCATCCGCTGAGTTTTGACAATGTGTACACGGTGGATGAACACGACACCCATGAACAAACCGTGCGCTACCTGGCCGAAAGCGGCCGGCCGGCGGTGGTGATTGCCGCTAGCGGCATGTGCGCGGGCGGGCGCGTGGTGAATTATTTAAAGGCGATGCTGGGCGATCCGCGTCATCAGGTGCTGTTTGTGGGTTATCAAGGGGCGGGTACCCCAGGGCGGGACATTCAGTGTTACGGGCCCGAGGGCGGCTGGGTGGAGCTGGATGGCGAGCGGGTGGATATTCGTGCTGGCATTACCACCATCAGCGGGTACTCGGCCCACGCCGGGCAACGCGATTTGCTTAATTTCATCAAACGCATGCGCCGCTGGCCGCGTGAAGTGCGTTTGGTGCATGGCGATGACGATGCGCGCCAAGCGTTGAAAGCGGCCATTGAGGCCATGGCCCAAAAAGCTGGGCGGCAGATCGAAGTCGTTTTGCCTGCGTTGTATGAGTAACGTTTGGTGGCTTGATCATTGCTGATCGCGCACTGAATTGCGCTCCTACGAACCCCTCCTGTAATTAGTTTTGTGGCGCCTCCAATCCTTGTAGGCGCAAGGCTTCGTCGGGCTATGCGGTGGCTCGTTCGCAGCCTCGGAAGGTGAGGCGGCGTCATTACAAGTATTAGAGAATTGAGCGTTGACCACCTCACTAAAGGCGCCTAGTTTTTTTTAAATCTAACGGGTGACCACTGCTCTAGCGATCCGAGCTTACGAGGGTAGGAAAACCATGCATTGGATTTTAAATAATACCTTTCGGTTTATCTCCTTACCTCTTTTGCTCTGCTCTGCAACCACTGCCTTTTCTCAGGAATCGGCCAGTGCGGCAGACGTACTGGATATTGAGGAAATCGAACGCATCGCTGACATCGCGCGAGCGGGTAGCGACCCTCGCATAACGGCGAGCCTTGCTGATCAAAGTGGGCGAGACGAGAATCGCACGACTGCCACCCCGCCGGTTTTAGTATCCATCCAAGGTGATCCGGCTTTTGTCTACACGCGTGGCGCTAATTACGATGTGCCTGAGGGGGAGCCGGAATTCGTGATGCGTTGCCGCGGCGACGGCATCATTGACTTGACCAGCGTCGTCTCTCAGTTGATGGATGACCCCCTGGAACTGAACCCTGATGACGAGTATTCGCTCAACATTCGTCCCTACGGCCAGACCCTTGAATTTTCCATGCCGGTGGCGCTGGGGGAGCGCTTTTCCAGTGATCGGCATGTCGTTCGCGTGTCCGGATCGGCGCGCGCTGATGCCTCTTTCTTTACCCGCTTGAAGGGCACGACCAATTTTGCCTATCAACTGAAAAGAAACGGCGCGTTCTTGCCGATGAGCGGCGGCCTGGATTTCAGCACGTTTCGTGCGGATGTGGGTCCGCTCTTGGAATATTGTCGCGCTGGCAAGCCGAATCCACTGGAAAGCATCGATCTCGACGAGATCGTGATCGCAGAGAATAATTCAAGGCCGGATGAGGCGCCCACCGAGATTGATCTGTCATTCCTCGACCAGAGCCAGGCGCGAACCTTTCAGCGGATTTATGAGGGCCGCCGGTCTCCTTTGGAATCGTCGCTCCGTCCACGGATGCTCAACTATCTCGCATTCCACCTTGCTTATGGGGAGGGCTGTGCGTCGGCCACTGACGAGCCGATGTTTTCCTACAAGACGACGCCTCTCACAGAGGTTCAGACAGTGAGTATCCTTGAGGACGATTTTGCTCCGTTTGTCCTGACGGCTTCCACCTATGAGGACGTCAGCAGAGAAATATATGACAGCGAGCTGCGCAACGATTTTTCGTTCAGCGTTTTGTCTCAGCGGTTCGATGAACTTCTTCAGAGGCAACAGGAAGGCTTTATGCGCGTTTTCACCCATCACGGATGCTCGGGAGTCGTGTTCGACAGGCTCCGGCAGAATATTCGCGAAGACCTTCCTTGGTACGATTACAGCGACGGAGGCCGTGATGTCGTTGTAGATTTTGGGGGGCGGCAGTTCGACCTGTGGCTGTCACAACCGATCGATATCGCGCTAGCTCGAAACCCCGATGGTGCGCCTACGCCCGAGCCCGCGCTTACGCCTGAACGGCCTGCACCGGCGGTCGATTCGCGTGCGCCGTCGCTGGCAGGTCCTTTCACACCGAACGCCCAAGATATCCAGAACGCTATTCAGGCAAATGTGGATGTCGCTTTCCAAAGGCTGGATGCGATGGGCGACCAATGCAACACCTATCGCCGCGACAACAATCCTGTGGCAGCAATGATGTGTCTGTTCTCCGGAGGCGGTGCGATGAACTCAAGCACCGGCAACATGCGCATCACCTCCGTGAGCCTGGATCATTGCGTGCGGATGGAAGACCCTGACGTGTCGGCCTATTGCCGATATCGAGCCGACATGTCGATGACGGGGTCAGGCATGTTGGGGCAGGTCGCGTCGCTCGTGAATGCGGCAAGCGCTTTTAACCAATGGACCTGGGCCTCGTTTCGTCAAGACGGGCAGACCTGGCAACTTGTGGAATCATGGGACAATTGTCGAGTCGACGACAATCTCTTGCGATGCACCAGTCGACGGTAGACGGGGAGGTTTGCCATGCTCGCTTCACGATCGCTTCTCCCTATCCTTGCTATCGGCCTGGCTATGGCTCCAGTCCCTGCGGCTGCCTTCTTTATCGGCTTCAGCCTGCCGTCCCCAGCGATACAGGCAAACCTGGATATTCCTTTCTTCGAGGAGAGTGCAGCCGAACTTGTCCTTCGCTTCAATCCGGGGTCTGATGCGGTTGCGGACCCGGCGATTCGGGATGTCGTCGCGGCCGTCATGCTGTTGGGTATCGCGGACGAGGCGATTTTCCCGCGCACCGCGGGATCAACGGACCTTGAACTCTCTGCACCGGCCTTCACGGGGCCGATCATGGAATACCACAAGGCCCTTGTGGACTTCGCCGGCCCGGACGCCTCAATCGAAGCACTTGCGGAATCTTCTGGCATGATTTCTGGAAACGACGTCCCAGTGCTGAGCGGCCTTGATCCTGCGGCCATGGCGGGGGTGGGGAACGGGCGGGCGGTGTTGCGGCAAGGTTTTCGGCGGCTTACCGAGGCCGGTTACACGCTGGGTAGCGGAGCACGGCTTCTCACGCAAGATGGAGCGCCGGTCGAGCTTGATATCTCCATAGCGGGGCCGTTTTTAACCCTTCAACAACGCAACGCCCTGCGAGCGGCGACAGAGAACATGATGCGTTTGGGGATCACGGTTCGGATGCGAGAGAACGCGAATCCCGATACGACCACGCTATTGAAGGAAAGCGACGCGATAATCGCGCTGCAAGACTCCAACCTTTACGAATCGCTGCTTGGGTGGGTGCTGAGGCTGAATTGGGATAATACACCCGTCGACGCTTTTATTGAGGGCTTACCTAAGCCGCTCAGTTTTCATCAGGAACTCACTGTTTTTACGCTTCTTGACGACTATCTCACTGCCATGGGCTATGCCGTGTCGCTGGCCCACACAACGCCTATAGTCGACTACTCCGATAGCGCAGAGCGTGCGGTGCTCTGGCGAACGGCGGAAACACGTGCCTATCTTTCGAGGGTATGCGGCGAAGACTGGCGGGGCCTTTTTACCGGTTATACCGAAACCGAACTGGTGTTCAGGAGGCAGGATCACCCTCTTGTCATGTATCTGCCCAAACAGGGTGGGTCGGGCAAGGATCTAAGGGTGGCGCTGCTGGCGACTGAGGAGCAGGTCGGCATCCCGGATCAAGGCGTCGTGCGGGTACAGTCTATCGACATTCCGGTCGAGAGACTGGGGCGCACCCTCGTCTTCAAGGACCCTGCTGCGTATCTCGATTTCGCTAGGCGGATGAACCTTGAGCCCCCAAGCGACGGCGTCACGACAGTTCCCATGCTTTTCCAGGCGAGTATTGATGGTGAGTTACGCACGCAGCAGCCTGTGCGGGACGATCTCATCAGCGCTGATGCCCTGGTTGACCATGAGTTGGCGGGTGTGCCGTTATGTGCCGCAAAAATTTATGACGGCGACGAGGCTCTCACCTTCAGCCGCTTGGCGTCGGTTGAATAGCGCCCAGGTCGGGAGCTTGCAACGTCAACTCGGATATCAGCGGTGGCGGGATGATTGCTGATCGCGCAACAAGTTGCGCTCCTACGAAGCCCACCTGCACATAGTTCTGTGGCACCTCCCGGCCCTTGTAGGAGCCAGACTTGTCGGGCGATGGGGTTCTTGAACGTGTAATGAATTGCGCTCCTACGAAATCCGATCCATGCATCTAGCTCGCCTCGCTTGATGGATGAGCCAGAGTCCCGCTACCGAGATGCCAGCGAGGATAGCGAAGACGCTTGTATAGTCACCAACCACGCTGTGGAGCAAGGTAACCATAGGCAAGCCGAGCAGAACGCCGCCATAGGTGAAAACCAGACAACCGCCTGCGGCATCGGCGATGCGATGGGGTGGGGCCAGTTGGGTGATTTCGGCCAGGAAGACGCCGTTCCAGCCCAACGAGGAGAAGCTCAGTAGCCCCAGTAGTACAATGACCAGCCACTTGGGCCAGGCCGGGGTCATGGTGGCTACCAAAAGGGCTGCCACGGCGGTGGTACAGGCGATGATAGCAAGTGCCATCAAGCGGTCGCCCAGCCGGTCACCGATCTCGCCCCAGCCAATGCGCCCCACCACGCCGGTCACTTGCACCCCGGACATGACCAATCCCGCCTCTACCAGGCCGAAGTCCAGATCCTCTACCAGCAGTGCCACTGTAAATGCCGAAACCGAGAGCTGAATCGCCGAGAAGCACAGGCTAAGCAGCGCGACGTAGCGCAGCGATCGCTGCCGCCATACCACGTCGAGTCCGGAGAAGGGCGTTGCCAACCACGATGTGTCTGGGTCTCGCTGGTCATCCCAGCTCTCCCGCCGCCATTGCAGGGCGACAATGCCGAGCAGGGCGATGGCGCTGAGCAGGAGCAGCCCGGCCTGCCAACCCACCACCAAGGCCAGTACAGGCGCGCTGGCACCGGCGATCACGCCGCCCAGGGGCACGCCCGACTGTTTCACTGAGAAGATCAGGCCGCGTCGCTCAGGCGGGGTGAAGCGCACCAGCAACACTGAGGCGGCGGGATTGGTCATCCCGTAACCCAAGCCGGCAACGAGGGAGGCCAAGGCAAAGGTCGGCAAGGTCGGCATCGCCATCATGGCGGCGCCACCGCCGAGCAACGCCAGGGAGAGTTGGCTGGTGCGACAGGGCCCTAAACGTCGGGTGAGCGGCCCGCCCACCAGCGAGGTAAGCATGGCGCCGGCGAAGATTAGGCTCACCTGCAAACCGATAGTGGCCGAGGAGACGCCCAATACACCAGACAACTCTGGTGCGATGGCGGCCGGGAACAGCGCCACCAGCGAGGAGAAGGCCAGCACCAGCGTGGTCGACAGCAGCACGATGATCGGCACGGTTTAGCGCATCCGTTCTCGCGGCACCTGGCGCAGGTGGCTGGCGGTCTGGCCCCCGGGCAGGGCGGCGATCAGGTCGGCCGCCACGAGCAGTTTTGATAGATCAATCCCCGTGGCGACTTTGCCGCCCTGAAGGGCATAGAGCAGATCTTCGGTGGCGGTGTTGCCGGTGGCGCCGGGGGCGAAGGGGCAGCCTCCAAGGCCAGCGCAGGCGCTATCCACTGCCGTGGCGCCATGATGTATCGCGAATAGTGCGTTGGCTACGCCCATGCCGTAGGTATCGTGGCCGTGGAAGGCCCATGCCAGCCCTTTGCCGCCATGGCGTTCACGCAGCTGGGTGAAATGTTCAGCCACCTGATAGGGGCTGGCTCGGCCGGTGGTATCGCATAGTGCCACCTCCATTGGCAAGCCGTCTGCCAGGCGAGTGGCCTGGCTGAGGACGCGGTCAACCTGCTGCCAGTCGATGGTGCCTTCAAAGGGGCAGTCAAAGCAGGTGCCGAGGTCGAGACGTAACCGGGTCCCTTCGGTCTGACGCAGGCGCTCTGCCACTCGGCCGAAATCCTCCAGAGACTCATCGACGCTTCGTCGTACATTGCTGCGGTTATGGGACTCTGAGACCGAGACCACGTAGACGACCTCGCGTATGCCGTGCGCCAGGGCCAGCTCAGCTCCCTTTAGATTAGGCACGAGCGCCGAAAGGCGCAGTGCTGGTTGGTCGGCGAAGGCCTCGATGAGTTTGCCGGTGTCGGCCATCTGGGGGATGGCCTTGGGGCTCACAAAAGAACCGATTTCGAGGCGGGTGATGCCAGCATCGACGAGTGCTGAAATGCAGCGCTGCTTATCGATGGTGGGCAGCGGGTCGCGGATCGACTGGAAACCATCGCGGGGAGCAACCTCAACGATTTCCACGTTTGCCGGAGGGGCGAGCAGAGTCATGGGAGCGGTCTCGTCGTTCATGGTGTGGAAGACAGGTAGTTGATCACGCCCCCGGCGGCGAGAATCGCCTGCTGGCGGGCGCTGAGCTCGTGGCGCAGGGTGAGCGTCTCGCCGTTATCCAGTGTTGCCGTGACCTCGCGGCTGGCGGCGAGCGCTGCGCGCCAGCCCTCGATACGCACCCGGGTACCCCGGCTCAATCGCGCGCGGTCGGCCGGGTCGGCGAAGGTCAGCGGCAGCACGCCGAAGCAGGGCAGGTTCTGCCAGTGGATGCGGGCGATGCTCTCGGCGATCACCAGCTGCAGGCCCAGCAGGCGCGGCACCAGGGCGGCGTTCTCACGACTCGATCCCTGGCCGTAGTTGGCGCCGCCGACGATGGCATGGCCGGCCGCCCCCTGCTCGCGGGCGCGGGCGACGTAGTCAGGATCGACGGCCTCAAAGAGGTGCTCCGCCGAGGCGTGGACATTGCTCCACAGCGGCAGTACTCGCGCGCCGGCGGGCATGATGTCGTCGGTGGAGATGTTGTCGCCCACCGTCAGCATCACCGGCACCTCCAGGGTCTCGGGCAACGGGTCGATCAACGGCAGCGGCGGGGTGTTGTCGGTGGCCAGAAGCTCTACGCCCCGAGCCTGCTCGGCGGGCAAGGGCGGTTGGAACCAGGCATTGTCCAGCGCCATGTCGATGGGCTCGCGAGGCCTCGGGTAGGGCATGTCGAGGCTACGGGGGTCGGTGATCACGCCCTTGAGCGCCGAGGCGGCGGCGGTCTCGGGGCTGCAAAGGAAGACGCTATCTTCGCGGGTGCCGGATCGACCGGGGAAGTTGCGTGGCACGGTGCGCAGGCTGTTGCGGCCCGCCGCCGGGGCCTGGCCCATGCCGATGCAGCCGTTGCAGCCGGGCTGGTGCAGGCGGGCACCGGCGGCGACCAGCGCGCCCAGGTGGCCCTCGTCGATCAGCGCGGCAAGAATCCGCCGAGTCGCGGGGTTGACGTCCAGGGAGACGTTGCCAGCCACGTTCCTGCCCTTGACGATCTCCGCCACCACTGCGATGTCGCGGTAGCCGGGGTTACCGGAGGAGCCGATGTAGGCCTGGTAGAGCGGCTGTCCGGCAACCTCGGCCACCGGCACCACCTTGTCCGGGCTGGAGGGCAGGGCGATCAACGGCTCGAGGCTCGATAGATCGATGCGCTCCTCGCGGTCGTAGCGACAGCCCGGGTCGGCGGCGAGCGGGGTCCAGTCGGCCTCGCGACCCCGCGAGCACAGGAAGTCGCGGGTCACCTCGTCACTGGGGAAGACACTTCCGGTGGCGCCCATCTCGGTGCCCATGTTGGCCAGCACGTGGCGGTCCATGGCGTCGAGCCCGGCCAGACCGGGGCCGTAATACTCGAGGATGCAGTTCTTCGCCCCGGCCACGCCGTGACGGCGCAGCAGTTCAAGGACGATATCCTTGGCGCTGACCCAGTCGGGCAGTTCGCCCTCCAGGCGCACGCCGACGATCTCCGGCATCGGCAGGTAGAGCGGCTGGCCGGCCATGGCCATGGCCACCTCGATGCCGCCGGCGCCGATGGCCAGCATGCCCAGCGCACCGGCCGCGGTGGTGTGGCTGTCGCAGCCCACTAGACTCTGGCCGGGCACGCCGAAGCGCTCCATGTGCACCGGGTGGCTGATGCCGTTGCCTGGGCCGCTGTACCAGACCCCCAGGCGCTCGCAGGCGCTCTTCAGGAAGAGGTGGGAGTCGGCGTTGATGTTGTCCTGCTGGATCAGGGTGTGGTCGATGTACTGCACGCTGGGTGAGGTGTGCACGCGGTCGAGGCCCATGGCGTCGAGCTCGAGCATGACCAGGGTGCCGAGGATGTCCTGCAACAGCGCTTGGTCCATGCGCAGGGCGATCTCGCCGCCCGGCGTCATGTCGCCCTCCAGCAGGTGGTCCTTGATCAGTTTGTGGCTGAGGGTATCAGACATCGCCGGGCTCTCCCTTCGGTGGTGGTGCGGCGTCGGGGTGCCGGACGCGACAAGCCGATCGCCAGGCATCGAGCAGGAACTGCAGGCCGAGCAGGCCGAAGCCGAGGGGCAGCATGGCATAGGGGATGCCGATGGGGGTGCCCAGCGAGCTGGAGACCCGCTCGCCGTACTCGAAGGCCTGACTCATCATGATGCCGCCCCGCCAGACCATGATGAAGCTAAAGGTCGCCCCCAGCAGGCCGATGGCCACGCCGACCAGGGCCTGGACGCGTACCGGCAACTTGTCGGCGAAGAACTCGATGCGGATATGGGCGTCGTGGCGCTGGGCCTCGGCCGCCCCCATTACCGCCAGGTAGACCAGCAGGAAGGAGTTGATCTCCAGGCTCCAACTGGTCGGGGCGGAAAAGACGTGACGCATCATGGCGTCGTAGCAGATGGTGAGCGCCATGAAGGCGAGCACCAGGATCGAGGCGCCGCGCAGGACGGCCATCAGGCCGTCCCAGCCGCGCATGACGTAGGATGTCATGGCGTTCCTCCTCAGGCCTCGCCCAGGGCCAGGGCGATGGCGCGCTCGCCGACCTCTTCGCCGACCTCTTCTTTCCAGTGCTCCCAGACGGCATCGGTGGCGGCGTTGAAGGTCTCGAGGTCTTCCTCGCTGGGCTCGATGACCTCGATGCCTTCTTCCTCCATCATCGGCCAGTATTCGTTGGGGTAAACGTCGTCGTTACAGTGGGTGACAAAGTTGTCGTCGTACCACTCGGCGGCCTCCTCGAGGGCCGCACGGACGTCGCCGTCCAGGCTGTCCCAGCGGTCGCGCAGCATGAAGGGCGCCACCGTGAAGGCGGTGGTGGGCAGCTTGTAGCAGGTGGAGAGCTGCTCGAACAGGCTGCGCCCCACGACCGTGGAGATGTTGAAGATGCCAGCGTCCACGGTGCCACGCTGGAGCGCCTGGTAGGTCTCCGACGAGGGGATGCGGGTGGCGCCGATGTCGAATTCCTCCAGTGCGGTGGTCGCCTCGTAGCCCACTACGCGGATCTTCTTGCCGCGCAGGTCCTCCAGGGAGCGGATCGGGTTGTCCTCGGTGCTCCAGATGTACTCTGGCTCGAGGATGCCGCCGCCAGAGCAGAGCATGTAGAGGTTCTCCTCGGCGAGCTGCTCGTTGATCAGCTCCATCAGCGGGCTGCCCAGCTTGAGCCGCTCAGGGTGTTCGTAGAGCGCGTTGACCACCCCGGGCAGGCCGGTGATGCCGAGGATCGGCAGTGAACGGGTGATGTAGGACAGGGTGTGGAACATGAAGTCCACGCTGCCGGCACGCAGGCCGGGCAACTGCTCGTCGGCGGTCAGCAGCTGGCCGGAATGGTGGTAGTCGAAGTTGATAACATCAGCGTGGTTATCGGCTAGGAACTTCACGAAACCGTCTGAGCCGTAGCTTAGCGCCTTGTAGGACGGCGTGATGTAGTTGACTCCGGTGAGGGCGGTGGCGGCCATCGCCCGTGGGGCGAACAGGCTTTGGGTGCCGAACAGGGTGGCGCCGGTGGTGGCGACGGTGCCGTACTTGAGTACTTGGCGACGGGTGAGTGTCATGGTGAGACTCCTTGTTGTTGTGTTTTTACGTGAGGGTTCACTTGGGTTGCATCGGTTGCGACCCCGTGGAGTCGCGTTGCGCCGGGGCTACATCAGCCCCGGCAACCACAGGCTGAGGCCGGGGAAGAGCACGAACAGCATCAGCACGAGGAATTGGACGCCGACGAAGGGCAAGGCGCTGCGGATGATTTCCTCGATGGTGAGTTCCGGGCAGACCCCTCGCAAGGCATAGAGATTGAGCCCGACCGGCGGCGTGACCACGGCGATCTCCAGGTTGAGCACCATGACGATGCCGAACCACAGCGGGTCGTAGCCCAGCGCCTCGATCAGCGGCAGCAGCACCGGGGTAGTGACCACGATCAGCGACACCGCGTCGACCAGCATGCCGAGCAGGATCAGCAGCACCATGACCGCCAGCAGGATCGCCCAGGCCGGCAGGCCGCTGGCCGTGAGAATCTCGGTGAGCAACTGGGGCACGCGTACCATGTTGAGGTAGTCGCCGAAGATCTTGGCGCAGCCCATGATCAGCAGGATTACGCCGCTGATCCGCGCGGTGCTACCGAGTATCTGCAACAACTTGGACCAAGTCAGGCAGCGAAAGATCAGCGCGGCGATGAGGAAGGCCCCCAGAGCCCCGATGCCTGCTGCCTCGCTGGGCGTGGCGAAGCCGGTGTAGATCGAGCCCAGCACCACCAGCACAAGCAGAGCGGCGTGCCAGATGTTGGCAAGGCTCTGGAAACGTTCCTTCCAGGTGAAGCGCTCCTCGGCGGCCGGGGCTTCCTCCGGGTTGAGGCTGACGCGGATGTAGATGTACAGCGACAGCGACAGGGCCAGCACGATGCCGGGCACGATGCCGCCGATGAACAGGTCCGCTACCGAGACGCTGGAGACCGCGCCGTAGATGATGAAGGGTACGCTCGGGGGAATCAGCATCGCCAGGGCGCCAGCGGTGACCACCGAGCCGGCGGCCAGGGTCCGGCTGTAGCCACGCTCGAGCATCTGCGGCACGGCGATGGAGCCCACCGCGGCGACCCCCGCCAGGCTTACCCCGGAGACGGCACCAAACATGGCCGAGGCGCCCACCGAGGAGATCGCCAGGCTGCCGCGCAGCCAATTGAGCCAACGCACCGCGGCCTGGAAGAGGTTGGCGCCCACCGGCGTGGCGCCCAACAGGCTGCCCATCAGGATGAACAGCGGCAGGGCGACCATTTCAAAGAGGTTGAGCTGGCCAAACAGCGACGAGGGCGCGAAGAAGAAGGCCATTGAGCCGCGGGCCATGTAGAGCCCGAGCAGGCCCGAGAGGCCCAGCGCCAGGAAGATGGGGAAGCCGAAGCCGATTAGTCCCACCAATAGGATTACGACGATAATAGGTTCCATGGGGGTGCTCCGGTCAGATCACGCGTTCGTCGCGCAGGGCGTCGAGGGCGTCGGGGGCGAGGCCGAGCCACTCGGCGAGGATAGTCTCGGTGTGCTCGCCGAGCGCGGGTCCTACGTGGCGGACACTTCCCGGGGTTCTGGATAGCCGTGGGAAAACGTTCTGCATCGGCAGTGGTTTGCCGTGGTGATCGGAGACTTCGACGATGGCTTCCCGAGCCTTGAAATGCGGGTCATCAAGCATGTCGGGAGCGCTATAGACCAGGCCCGCTGGGACGCCTGCCTTAGCGAGAAGGTCAACGATGTGCTGAGCGTCGTGCTGGCGTGTCCAGGCCGCTACGAGGTCATCGATGGCCTGCTGGTGCTCGCCGCGCGCCCGGTGCGTGGCATAATCGGGATGGTCGGCCAAGCCTGGCTGGCCCATTGCTTGGCAAAGGCGAGCGAAGACGGTGTCTTGGTTGGCTCCAATGATGACGTCGCGCCCGTCCCGAGCGGGGTAGGCATTGGAGGGAGCGATGCCGCTCAAAAAGCTACCGCTGCGCTCGCGAACCTTACCGGCACGTGCGAATTCAGGAATCAGGCTTTCCATCATCGCCAGTACCGATTCAAAAATGCTGCTATCGACCACTTGGCCGTGTCCAGTGCGTTCGCGTTGGTGGAGGGCCATCATGGTGCCGAGGGCGGCATGCAAGCCCGCCAATGTATCACCGATTGAAATGCCGACGCGGACCGGCGGGCGGTCCGGGTAGCCGCTTAAGTAGCGTAACCCTCCCATGGCTTCGCAGACTGAGGCGAAACCGGCTCTTGAGGCATAAGGCCCGTCCTGACCGAAGCCGGTAACCCTTACCATCACCAAGCCTGGGTTGTCTTGCGAGAGCACGTCGTATGAGAGCCCCCAGCGCTCCATAGTGCCGGGACGAAAGTTCTCGATGATGACATCGGCGTCTTTGGCCAATTTGCGTAATACTTCTTGCCCACGCGTTTGGCGAAGATCCAAGGTAAGCGACTGCTTGTTGCGGGCGATGACGTTCCACCAGAGGGGCTCGCCCGTATCACTATCCTCCGCCCCCCACTGGCGCATGGCGTCACCTTTGCCGGGCGGTTCGACTTTAATTACCTGGGCACCGAAGTCAGCCAATACTTGGCCGCAGTAAGGGCCTGCAATCAGTTGACCGAGTTCCAGGACCTTAATGTCACTCAGTGGAGTAGGAGTAGAGGGTTGGTCTTCGTGTTTAATCATTGTTGTTGTGACGCCTCTATTGGATTATTGGATGGATGCTCGCTAATAGTCAGGAGCATCGGAAAAGCGGAAATGCAGCGACTTTGCAGCGAGTAGGTGAGCGCTCATGACTCGTTCGGCCCATAATGGGCTACCCTCAGTGATGGCTTCCAGAATCTCACGGTGATGGCGCATGCTGCGGCGAAGGCTAGCAAGGTCGTAGTTACCAAAATTACGTCGTATTACCGAGGTGCGTACCACGCTCTCCAACACGGCACTCAGGCGCTGGTTTCCACTCGCGCGAATTAGTTCGCGGTGAAACTCGTGGTTGAGTGAGGCGATCACGTTACGTACCGATGGCTCTGTATCGGCCCTCTCAGTGAGCTGTTCCATTTCTGAAGCCATTGCCTCGAGCCTGACCAGACAATCCTTATGCATGTGCTCACAGGCCATGCGTACCGCCATAGGCTCCAACACCAGTCGCAATTCAAAGACCTCACGAGCATCCTTCTCCGTCCAGGCCGTCACACGAGAGCCGTGATGGGGAATCATCTCAAGCCAACCCTCTGATACCAATTCGCGAAGGGCCTCACGGACGGGCGTTCTGCTCACTTCGAGTTCACGGGCGATATTCGCTTCACGAATGTACTCATGACCTCGGTAGTGGCCATCTAGAATCCGCTGCTTGATGACTTCGTGCACCTTAGTCGTGGCTGTTTGGACCACGGGAGAAGGCGTTGTGTGAACTGCGTTCGCCATCTGTTTTCCTAAAATTGTATGCAGTTTTGAATCTAGCTAAGTTATAAACCCCTATAAATTGAACTTTTGTCTATTATTGTATGCAATGTAGGTGATTCGGAGTAAAGAAGCGCAGCGGACTAGCGTGGTGGCGAGAAGTTAGGGAGGTATACCGAAGGCAACATCAGAATCTCATCCACTTTCTGAGTAGGCGGGCCAATAACATGGGAAAAGAAGTCGCTACCAGATACCCTGATCCCTTCTCATTCATGAGGATGCTGATTGAGCATTTTGGAGTCTTGGCTTGTCGGCTTCGGTCTTCAGCAGTCGTATCTATGGCTTGAGCATCTGCTGGCTGATGCCCAAGTGCTGCTCTTATCTTAGTTATTTATAACTTTCAGGAATTGAGTTTGGCCGTCAAAGTAGCCGAGATTCTTGCACTTGGTCATTGCGACCGCCGCAACAAGGACCAGTCTAATGATATCCATTAAGTGTGAACTCCTCTCCTTTATTAGCATCGGCCAGATGCGATTCTTGCCAAAGCCTGGATACGAGTTCTTGAATAAAGGTCCGCACGATAAGAGAAGGGCGCCGACCTGCACGGGTAACGACGCAAAAGGGCGACGCGATCTCTACTTGATCAGGCAGTAGCGCTTTGAGCTCACCACGCTCAACCCAATGAGCGGCGTAGTAATGGGGTAAATTGCCAATAAAATGGCCGCTCAAGATCATTAACGCTTGGGCCTCCATGTTGGAGGCATGCGCACCAACCTGTGCATTGGGAAAGCTCTTAAGCTCTTGAAGATTGGCGTAAGGCCTGACCACGAAAGGGTGCTTAATGACATCTTCCACCGTGAGTTGGTGGCTGTCGCGTTCAAATAGTGGATGGCGTTTCGCGCAATACATGCCATGCACCTCGGTATAGACCTGACGATGCTGCAAGCCTTCCATTTGGGCCGTTTCAGGCAATATCCCAAGTTGTACGTCTCCGTTGGCGATTTCACCGATTAAACGGTCGGGGCTACTCACATTGATATTCAGGCGTGCCTTGGGATTTTTGCGTAAAAACTCACCAATGACGCCTTGTAGATCAAGGTCTACATCCATAATCGTGTTATCAACCACCCCTAAGCGAAGGGTGCCATAGACGGAACTGCGTAACTCGCTCATCTCGCTGTCAAAATCATCGACCGAAGCCAGCAGTAATTTGGCACGCTCATAGACAATGGCGCCACGCTCGGTCAGCTCAAACCCCTGCCGTCCCCGTCGGCAGACGGTAAACCCCACGCGTTCTTCAAGTGCTCGAATGTGGAAGCTGACCGCGGATTGGCTCATGTGGAGCGCCGTTTGCGCACCGGCGAAGCCACGATGCTCGGTGACGGCCAGAAAGACGGAAAGGCTTTTAAGATCAGCGGCTGAAAGCTTCATCAGAATGCTCTACGTTAGTGCGTTTAACATCAATAAAACGGGAGTGAACATCGAAAGATAGCAATTTTATTGTTGCATGGTTCCTGCTTAACTCAAGGTGTTGTTGCTCAGATGGCTTGCGCCACTGAGACCCGAGCATCACTCGTCCGAGGAGATCCCCATGCATCGTACAACGGCTATTACCGCTGGTTTACTGCTCAGCGTCAGCTTTGCCTCCACCGCCCATAGCGATTTGCTTGATGATATTCGCTCAGAGGGCACGTTTACGGTCGGCACTGAAGCGCGTTTCGCCCCTTTCGAATACATTGAAGACGGTGACATCGTCGGCTACTCAGCTGACATCATGGAACACATCATGCCTGAGCTTGGTGAGGACGTGGAATTGATCCGTATGGACCTGCCTTGGCAAGGCATTCTGCCAGGTCTGGAGCGCGAGAGGTTTGATTATGTCGTCACCTCCGTGACCGCCACCCCGGAACGCATGGAACGCTATCACTTAAGCGCCCCCATCGCCGACGCGACCATGGCCATCCTCAAACGCACCGGTGAAGACGACATCAGCTCCCCTGAAGACATCGCGGGCAAAGTCGCGGCAGCGCAGTCGGGGTCGGCGCAATTAGAAGCCCTGGAAGCGTTAGCCGCAGAGCTAGAGGAGGCAGGAACACCGGTTGAGGACATCCGCACCTACACAGGCGTCGATGAGGCCTTTGCCGAGTTGGGAAACGGACGAGTCGATGTGGTCATCAACAGCTTGCCTAACCTGCTAGAAGCCGAGCGTACGCGCCCAGAGGTCTTTGAGGTCGTCGGCACCTTTGGTGATCCGGTTTACTTCTCTTGGGCGGGCCGTGATAACGAGGAAAGTGCTTCGCTAAATGCCTTTATGGACGAGCAAATCCAACGGCTCAATGAGGACGGTACGCTCGAAGAGCTACAGGAAAAATGGTTCGGTTCCACAATGGATCTGCCCGATGAGCTTCCTTCCGCAGAATAAACCGCCACTAACGCTCTGAGTGCCATATGTTTGAGATTCTGCTCAACCACTATCCGGCTCTTGTTGAAGGCTTGACCACCACATTGGTGGTCTCGCTTTCCGCCATCGCATTTGGCTTGGTACTGGGTGTCTTACTGGCTTTCGGATTGATGAGCCGATATCGCCTTTTATCCTGGCCATGCGGCCTTTACCGAAGCTTTTGGCGAGGGACGCCCATCCTGCTGCAATTGCTGTTGGTCTACTACCTGCTGCCGGAAGTGGGTATAGAAATAGCCCCTATCTATGCGGCGATACTCACACTCACGTTGAATACGGCAGCGTTTCAATCGGAAATTTTTCGCAGCGGGATCAGCCACATTCCAGCTGGCCAAATAGAAGCCGCCCGTATGGCGGGGATCTCGGATTGGCAAACCCGGAAGCGCATCATCATGCCTCAGGTGTTCCGCCTTACGTTGCCACCATTAACAAACGAAATCATCACTATCCTCAAAAACTCATCGCTCATCTCGGTGATTGCAGTGACGGAGTTGATGCGGGTTAGCGAGCAAATTGCATCGCGTACGTTTCAGCCACTGGAAACGTACTTGGCGGCGGCGTTGCTTTATCTGGCCGTAAACCTGGTGCTGGCACGCGTCAGCGCTTATTTGGAACGCCGCATGGTCGGCGGTCTCGCCACCGAGTAAGGGAGCGTCCTACATGTTTGATATCGCAATGCTATGGGAAGCACGTGAACTTATTCTACAAGGCTTGTGGAACACGGTATGGATCTGCTTTTTGGGCTGCGTGCTGGCCCTTTCGCTCGGTTTGGTGCTTGCCGCCCTTAGGCTCGCGAACCCCCGGCTATTCGGCTATCCGGTGGCTTGTTACGTGGAGATATGTCGAGGAATTCCGCTGCTAATTCTGCTGTTTTTACTCTACTACGGTGGTCCAAGCATAGGTTTAGACTTAAGCGCGAGCGTCGCTGGCGTTGTCGGTATCGGGTTATACGGCGCGGGATATTTCGCAGAAATTTACCGGGGCGGTTTCAAGTCAGTTCCAAAAGGACATGTGGAAGCGGCGCGCATGCTCGGTATCTCCCCATGGCATGTGTTAACCCGAATCCAGATTCCTCAAATGGCGCGTTTGATAGTGCCGCCAAGCACCAACCAGCTAATCATTTTGGTGAAGGAGTCTGCCCTGATATCGATCATCTCGGTGGATGACCTGACCAAAAATGCCACGTCTATCGTCAATCAGACGTTTCAAGTCATTGAGCCCTACCTGGCGGTTGCCTTGCTCTACTGGCTGATCATCGAACTGATTGCACGAGGCGGCTATGCACTGGAGAAGCGCTTAGCCAATCGTCAGCCACGCCCCATCGAACCACGAGGAGATACCCGCCATGCCCATGGTTGACACGTTAGCGACATCACCGTCTAACCGACAAAAAGCGATTGTCGAGGCGCAGGGCGTAAGCAAGCAATTTGGCGACCTTGAGGTGCTGACCGATATCGACTTCAGTCTTTTGCCTTCCGAGGTGGTGTGTGTGATAGGGCCCTCAGGATCAGGTAAATCGACCCTGTTGCGTTGCCTGGCTTTCTTGGAGCCCTATGATCACGGCAGCGTTTATATCGACAGCCAACTGTTGGGCTACGAAGACAGCGGTGGGAAACGCGTTCGCACAAGCGAGAAGCGCGTGGACGAAGTACGCGCGCAGGTCGGCATGGTGTTTCAGCATTTCCATTTATGGCCCCATCGCACCGCGCTTGAGAACGTGACCGAAGCGCTGCGACTGGTCAACGGTCTTTCGCGACGAGATGCTAACGAGGAAGGCATGGCCATGCTTGAGCAAGTCGGCCTGGCCGACCGTGCCGGGCATTTTCCCGAGAGCCTTTCTGGCGGGCAGAAGCAGCGAGTCGCCATTGCAAGGGCCCTTGCCATGAAACCCAGAGTGATGTTTTTCGATGAACCTACTTCCGCTCTCGACCCTGAGCTGGTTGGGGAAGTGCTGGAGGTAATGAATAAGCTGGCTGCCGACGGCATGACCATGGTGGTGGTCACTCACGAAATGGGCTTTGCCGCAAAAGTGGCCGACCGGGTGATCTTTATGGATCAAGGCCGCGTGGTGGAGAGCGGCGCGCCTGACAAGCTATTCCGCCAACCCCAAAGCGAACGCCTTCAACAATTTCTTAATACCTGGCGCGAGCGCCATATCGATTAACGGACGTACTGCGTCTATCAACCGGTGCCATCCACTTTTTACAACGTAAAGGCGATGGTCAACATCCTTGGAGAACCCTATGAATACTGCGACACCCTTTGATCATGCGCGTATTGAGCAACTGCCCAAAAGTAACACTGAGCCCTGCGGACATAACCACACGCTGGACACGCCAATTTCCCCGGACGGCACGCCTGTCTTGGGGGAGCGTTATGAAGTGGCTGCCCGGGGTGGCCGAGCAGTGCGTCTAAAAGCGGGGCAGACTATCCGCATCATCAATACGCACGGAACCCAGGTGTGCGATACCTGGGCGTTCAGCACCCACAATCTCAATGAATTCATGTCCTGGGAGCATGGCCGTGCCTGGCTCAGCGGGTTAATCCCCAAAGTCGGCGACCCGCTGATAAGCAACCGTCGCCGTCCGATCATGACCCTCACAGCAGATACCTCTCCTGGCATTCACGATACGTTAATGGCCGCCTGCGACCTGTTTCGATACATGACGTTAGGCGTCGAGGACTACCACGACAATTGCGCTGATAACCTCCGCCTGGCCATGAAAGCCATTGGCATTGATGCCCCCGAAGTTCCCCAACCGTTCAATTTGTGGATGAACATTCCGGTTAATGATCAGATGAACGTTGACTGGTGTCCGCCTGTTTCTAAGCCAGGTGATTACGTCGACCTACGCGCTGAAATGGACTGTGTCGTGGCCATGTCATCCTGCCCTCAGGACATCATCCCGATCAATGGGGAGGACTGCGAGCCGGTGGAAGTGCATTTCGAGGTTCACGAATAAACAACACAGTGACGGAGAGCCCAATGGTCCACGACCCTGCCTCGCCCAACGATCAAACCGCTTGTGATCTCCCTGCTATTGCGGCAGCCGTCAACCCGCGGCGTCTAGCCAAGGATCTGGCGACACTTGCGATGATCGGTGCTCGCGAAGATGGCGGTGTGGCGCGTTTAGCGTTGGACAGCCATGACATCAGTGCAAGGCGATGGCTTGTTGAACAGGCCAGCGAGCTAGGGGCTAACGCGAGCGTCGACGCGATGGGTAACGTATTTCTTGATCTGCCCGGCAGCGACCCAGAGCTAGCCCCTGTCGTGACAGGCAGTCATCTCGACAGCCAACCGGCAGGTGGCAAATACGATGGTGCATTGGGGGTATTAGCCGGCCTTGAAGCGCTTCGCGCGCTTAAAGCGGCTGGCTTTACCCCACGCCACCCTTTATCCCTGGTGAGCTGGACAAACGAAGAAGGGGCGCGTTTCTCTCCTGGAACCTCCGGGTCGGCAGTTTTCTGCAATGTGCGAAGCCTTGAGGCAACCCGGCTGATTAAAGATAGCGAGGGCATGACGATGGGGCATGCACTTGATATGTGCTTGGCCGAAATGGACGCCGCCGACGTGCCTCGTCGTCCGATGGCGACGCCTATGCACGCCTTTATTGAGTTGCACATTGAGCAAGGGCCCATCCTTGAGCGAAAGGGGGCCTCTGTGGGGGTCGTCGAGGGCATTCAGGGAGTGAGTTGGTTTGAAGTTACCGTGGAGGGTAGCGCCAACCACGCGGGCACCACACCGCGTGCCCATCGACGCGATGCATTAGAAGGCGCCTGCGCGGTGGCAACCGCGCTAAGGGAAGCAGCACGGGATAGCGAAGATCGTGTGCGCTTTACCATCGGCAAATTCGATGTCAGCCCTGGCTCAGTGAACACGATTCCCGACCGCGTCACCTTCAGTATCGATTTACGACACCCAGAGGGAGCAACACTCAAAGCATTGGAAGCCACGTTCAACGACATCACACAACAAACCTGGGCAGGTTGCCGGGTAACGCTTGCCTCGCTATCCCGGATTGAGCCGGTGGCTTTTCCTGACACCCTGACGGCACAAATCGATGCCACTGCAGGCGAGCTAGGGATCACTGCGCCTCACTTGGTATCGGGCGCCTTTCATGATGCCATTCATCTCGCCAACCACTGCCCAACGGCCATGCTGTTTGTGCCTTGTCACAAGGGGCTTAGTCATCATCCGGATGAACATACCGAGCTCGATGACGCCGTCGTTGGCACGCAACTGTTAGCCGCCAGCTTGGCGCGCTTAAGCCAATAAGGAGCATAAAATGGCCAAAGGCACAGACGGCACTCGCCTCAATGCCGCCACTGGCGAACATTACCTACCCCGCCACGAACCCCGTTACCGAGAGATCGCAAGCTTCCTGCGGGCTCCGCTTGCCGACACTTTGGAAGCGCTGGATATTGCCTTGGTGGGGATTCCGTTTGATGGCGGCGTCAGCAATCGTCCCGGCACTCGTCACGGACCCCGTGAAATACGCAACCAGTCGAGCATGATGCGCAGCGCGCATCACATCACCGGACTGGACCCCTTTGCCCAGGCACGCATTGCTGACATCGGCGATGTGCGATTTTCCTCAATCTACGACCTTGAAAAAGTCTCTGATGATATTGCCGCCTATTACGCGGCCATTCGAAACGCAGGCGTTATTCCACTGAGCGCTGGTGGCGATCATTCAGTTACGTTTCCCATTTTACGCGGCTTAGCGGCCGACGACCCCGTAGGATTGATCCAAATTGATGCCCACACCGATACCTGGGACGAGTTTCAAGGATCGAAATTTCACCATGGCGGACCCTTTCGCCTCGCCTGTGAACAGGGCCTGGTCGATCCCAAGCGTACCGTGCAGATCGGTATTCGTGGTGCCCAGAACACGACGCAAGGCTGGGACTATTCTCATGACACCAGCATGCGCGTCATGTTTATGGAAGAAGTGGATGCGTTGGGTATTGACGCGGTCATCGCGGAAGCCCGTCGCGTCGTCGGCAATGGGCCGGTGTATTTATCGTTCGATATCGACAGCATCGATCCCGCGTTCGCCCCTGGTACCGGTACACCCGAAGTCGGTGGCCTTACCAGCCTGCAAGCACTTCAGCTCGTACGTGGTTTCCGCGGTTTACCGCTCATTGGTGCTGATGTCGTAGAAGTATCACCCCCCTTTGATCCCAGCGGTATCACGGCATTGATGGGCGCCACCCTCATGTATGAGCTTCTTTGCTTGATGGCTGAAGGGGTTGATAACACAAAAACCTAAAATGCCTGAGTTCAACTAAATAAGTTGCAGCAACTACGTGCCGCAAAAATAAATCTTGGCCATTGACCCCTCCGCGATGCCAGAAACAGAGCTTGGCGCGTATTGCCGCAAAAAAGCATTTATGACAGCCGCTATTGCCAAGTTGCCTGGTTGGCGCGGGTGGCCGCGAGACGTGCTTCATCCAGTGTAATGCCGAGGCCAGGTTCGTCAGAGAGTGTCAGCCAGCCTTTGGCATCAGGCTTGATCGCGGTGGTCAGCGGGAAGTCGCGCACTTCGGGTGTCCATTCCGGCGGGTCGAAAGGGTACTCCAGATAAGGACAGCCAGCCGGGCCAACCGCTCCGGCGGTGAGATGCAGGTTGGCGGCAAGACCGATGCCATTGCCCCAGGTATGCGGCGTGAACCATTTGCCCGCCGTGGTGACTTCTTTCGCCAGCCGCGATAAGCCAAGCAGGCCGATTGAGCACACGGCGTCCGGCTGGTAGACGTCAAGGCACTGCTGCCGCAGCATTTCGCGGAATTCGTAGGGTTCGCGGGTCATCTCGCCTCCGGCGATTTTCAGCCGCTCGCCGGTCAGGTCGTTGAGGGCATTCATGCCGGGGTAGTCGCCGCGATAGAGCGGCTCTTCCATCCACAGCACATCATGGTGAATCAACTCCTCAGCCACTTCGCTGGCCTTGGCCAGGTCCCAGGGGGCCTGGGTATCCCACGGCATCCGCCAGCCCTGGTTGCAGTCGACCATCAGGTCGAGATCTTTGCCGACGGCACGACGTACGGCGGCGAGCACCGCGAGGTCATCTTCAAGACGCTGACGGCCAAAGCGTAGTTTCAGGGCGGGGATACCTGCGTCGCGAACCTGTTCGGCGAGGGCAACGACCTGCTCGGTAGGGCGATGGGTGCCGCTGGAGGCGTATGCCTTCAGGCGTGACGAAGTGCCGCCCAACAATTGCCATAACGGTTGGGCTTTGATCTTGCCGATCAAGTCCCATAGAGCGACTTCCAGTGGCCAGCAGCGCCCGGCATGAAAGCCGATGTTGTCGATAACGGCGCTGTGGCGTTCGATGGCTAAGGGGTCCTGCCCAATAAATAGCGACCGGAAGTCGTCGAAGCCATACATGGCATCGCCCGAGCCGATCCCCTCACGGCCTTCGCTGTCGATCACGCGAACGATGGCGGCCGGAAACTTGCGCCGGGGTTGGCTATCCCAGGCCGCCGGGAAGGGTGGGTCGAGCTCGCACTGGTGCTGACTGATCTCGATGCGCTCGATCACGTTCATGCGCTGATCTCCCGGTTCTGGGTGGCAAGCTCGGCGACGCGGCGCGTGAACACGGCCACCGTGGCGTCGGCGAGCCATTGCCAATCATCGCCCGTTGGACGGCGAGCCGCGTTGCGGGCCATGGGCGCGTTCTCGTCTTTTTGCATGGTCAAAGCTAGCGCCTCAGCGTCCAGGGTCAGCGTGGTGAAGGGGGAAAGGGCCTGGTTGAAGTGGGTCTGATCAGCAAGCTCTCGGAACAGCCTGGGCAATTCTTGGGCTTCGGAACCTGCCTTCAGGGCATGGGCCGCTGGCGCGAAGCGTGCTTCATTACCTGTCACGGACCAGGCCAGCGATGCCTCTAGGGCGAGTGTTACGGCGATACCGTGGGGAAGGTGGTAACAGCTACCCAGGGCATGGCCAATGTTATGGGCGATGCCGGTACCGCCATTATCGATAGCCTGGCCCGCCAGGCAAGCGGCTTCCTGCATGCGTTGGCGGGCCACCAGGTCATCCGGGGCGGCCACTGCATTGGGCAGGGCCGCGCCTACCAGCCGGATGGCCTGCAGCGCTGTAGCTTCTATGAACGTGTGTTGCCCCTGGCCGGTCGTGGCCTCCAGGGCGTGGACAAAGGCATCCAGGCCGGTGGTAGCCGTGAGCGTAGCGGGCAGGCCAAGCGTTAATGCCGGGTCGAGCAGGACGGCGTCGGGCAGCAGCTCGTCGCCCCAGGCCCAAAGCTTGCGTCCCTCTGGGTCGGTGAGGATTGAGGTTCGCGTGACTTCGGAGCCGGTACCCGAGGTAGTTGGCACCATCACGGCGGGTACGCGCCCTGCCCAAGGGGTCTTGGCCAGCAGGTAATCCGCCATGTCGCCCGGGCTTTCTGCCAGGGCAGCGACCAGCTTGGCGATGTCCAGCGCGGTGCCGCCACCCAGCCCAATCACCAGGGGGCGGCCGGGCAGGGCACGAACTACGGTCGCGGCCGCATCGGCGGTAGCGACGCTGGGTTCGCCCGCCGGTGCCAGGAAGGTATCTACCTCGGCATCAGCCGTTAGGTCGTCGACCAGGGCATCGACCAGGCCGGTCGCGGCAAGGCCCTGGTCACTGATGAGCATATAACGGCTGGTCCCCAGGCGGCGGCGAAGCTCGGGTAGCTGCCCAAGAGTGCCAGGTCCTGCGATGATCGGTGTCTGACGTCCGGTATGAAAATGGTTCAGGGGCATAGGGCTCAAATCTCGATCCAGGTGGTTTTGAGTTCGGTGTACTTGTCAAAAGCATGGAGCGATTTGTCGCGACCCTGGCCGGATTGCTTGTAGCCACCAAACGGCGCATTGATCGATGTGTGGTCGTAACAGTTGACCCAAACGGTGCCCGCGCGAAGGGCGCGGGCGGCGCGGTGGCCGTCGCGTAGCCGGTCTGTCCAGATCGCCGCTCCGAGGCCGTAGTCGGTGTCATTGGCGATGGCCAATGCCTCATCCAGGTCGTCCACGGTGATTACGACGAGTACCGGGCCGAAGATCTCTTCGCGGGCCACCCGCATATCGTTGGTGACATCGTCGAGTACGGCCGGGGTCAGGTAGTACCCGCCGCTTTCGCTGCGCACTTGCTCACCGCCGAATAGCAGGCGAGCCCCTTCGCGCTGGCCATGTTCGAGATAGCCCTGAACCTTTTCCATGTGTGACTGCTCGATCATTGCCCCCATCTGCACGGCGGGGTCGAGCGGGTCACCGGGCTGAAGTGCCTCGGCCCAACCGCGGAGCTTGGCAAGCAGCGCTTGCTTGACGGTTCGATCGACAATAAGGCGGGTACCCGCGTGGCAGGTCTCGCCCTGGTTGTACCAGACGCCATAGGCGACCGACATGGCGATGGTGTCCAGGTCTTCTACATCACGCGTGACGATATGCGGGCTCTTGCCGCCGCACTCCAGGCCGATACGCTTCATATTGGAGTGCGCGGAATACTCAAGGAAAGCCTTGCCGACCTCGGTGGAGCCGGTAAAGCCCACGGCATCGACGCCCGCATGCAGGCCCAATGCCTTGCCCGCTATGTGACCAAGCCCCGTGACCACCTGGAAAGCCCCGGCGGGGATGCCTGCTTCCATAGCAAGCCCTGCCACCTTGAGGGTTGCCAGGCTGGACTGCTCAGCGGGCTTGAGGATCACCGAGTTGCCAGCGCCCAGTGCCGGACCGATCTTCCAACTGGCGATAATCAGCGGGTAGTTCCAGGGCACCACGGCGGCGACGACGCCCACCGGTTCGCGCTCCACCAGGCAGACGCTGGTCGCGCCGTTAGGCGCCGTTTCACCGTAGAGCTTGTCGAGGGACTCGGCATACCAGCGCAGCCCTCCGACCAGGCCGGGCACATCCACGGTGGTGGTCTGGCCAATCGGCTTGCCGGTTTCCAGGGTCTCAAGTAGCGCAATGTCGTCAAGCTGTGCCTCGATGGCATCCGCCCAGGCGAGCATGCGCGATTTGCGCTCGGTCGGGGGCAGGTCGCGCCACTCGCCACTCTCGAAGCTGCGGCGCGCACTGGCGACGGCGCGGTCGACATCGGCGCTGTCGCAAGCGGCCACCTCGGTGAGCACCTGACCGGTGGCAGGATTCTCTGCGGAAAAGGTGGCGCCGCTGCGAGCCGGGACAAATTGTCCGTCGATATAGGCCAGTTGCGGTAGCGGGAGCGTGCTTGCGCGAGCCTGCCAGTCGGTGTGGGAACGGTCCGTCATCAGATAACCTCGGCGGTGAGTTGGCATGTTTTGGTGATAGTAGGTGCTCAGCTGTGGCCCCACAAACGAGGAAAGTGAACCCCGGGTATTCCAATAACTCATGCAAGACTGGTATTGGAGAGGTGTTTGCTGACATTATCTGGTGAGTTACTGCGAAAAAATCACCCAATGAGGTTTCGGCGCATGTCACGCACCTTACCCCCACTCAATGCTCTCAAGGCCTTCGAGGCCGCCGCCGAGTGTGCGAGTTTTACCCTGGCGGCACAGCGGCTCTGCGTGACCCAGAGCGCGGTCAGTCGTCAAGTCAAGTTGCTGGAGGAGCAGTTGGGGGTGTCGCTTTTCCAACGCGGTTCGGGCCACCTTCGATTGACGGACGCGGGAAGGCGGTTGCAGCCAGTGCTGCGCCAGTCCTTTGACCGCATCGCCTGGACCGTAAGAGGGCTGCAAGAGCCGGATGCTGTCTCCCACCTGCGCCTGAATGCACCTCCTACTTTTGCCAATCGGTGGTTAATCCCAAGACTGGGGCGCTTGAAATCATTGCACCCGGATCTGGAGCTGTCCCTGACAACGCGTGCCGATGATGACCTTGTGGGAGACGAAAACCTGGATGCGGCGATTCGTTTTGGCACCGGTGAGTGGTCGGATGCCGAGGTGGTGCACTTGATGCAGGAAAGTCATATCGCCGTCTGCGCACCCAAGCTCAGGGGGTCTATGCGGCGTGATGCGCTCGACCTCAATCACCAGGTGCTGCTCCATGTCCTGTGGGGGGAGGATCGCTTTCATACCTGGGATCACTGGCTTTCAGCGGCCGGTATCGAAGGTGTGAAGACCAGCGGGGGGATCGCGTTTGATCTGCTGGAATCGGCGATTCATGCTGCCGTTAACGCCGTCGGGTTGACCATCGCTGACCGACACATGGTCGAGCGCGAGTTGGATAGAGGGGAGCTTGTATCTTGGCTCGATGTCGAGGTCACCGGGCATCGTTCCTATTGGTTGGCCACCCGGCCGCATCAAGTGGAGTCGGCGAGCCTCAAGTTGTTCCGCCAATGGCTGGCGCAGGAGATCGACGATCCCCCCACGGGGTTATAGTCGTCTCGAGACGCCGCCGTGGAGGCTGTTATGAGAGAAGCTGTTCACGCAGCAAGTCGACGAGCGTATCCCCCGCAGGATGCTGGAAACTTGGCGATTGTCGAACCGTCAACTCGGCAGGCGGCAACGCTGGAAACCCGTCCGCTTCATCGAGGATGCGCCAATTCTCAGGCATGGCGCGTCGATCAATGACCGTGACGGCCTTGCCCAGGTTGACGGCAACGCGCAGCCCGGTAGGGCTTTGGGTGGTATATTCCAGCGACCACTGCCTGCCCAGGCGCGCAAGGGCTTCCAGGGCGCGCTCTCGATAAGGGCAGTGGTCGGGGAAGAGCGCCAGTGCGAGTGGCGCATTGGGGGCGACACGATAATCCTGATGCGCTGCCCACACCACTTCCTCGTGGCCCATTGATACCCCGTGCCGTTGGCTCTTGTGTTGAATGGTCAGCACGAGATCCAGTTCTCCCGCTTCCAGCGACTCGATGAGCTCACTCGACATACGACAATGAATATGCGGCCGAATGCGAGGGTGGCGTTCGGCAAAGCGGCCCAATAGTGCCGGTAGCCAGGCTTCGGCATAATTTTCGGGTAGGCCGAAACGAATCACGCCGTCGTGGTCGCCGTGACCAAGCACGCTTAACGCTTCACGTTGCAATTGCAACAGGCGACGGGCGTAGACCAGGAATGTTTCCCCATCTTGGGTGAGTGTCAGTTGGCGGCTTGTACGCTGCAATAGACGCGTGCCGAGCCGTTCTTCCAGGGTGCGTATGCGCAGACTAATCGTCGACTGGGTCTTGTGCAGCTGATTAGCGGCGGCAGTGAACCCATTGTTGTCCACCACGGCCACGAAGGCGCTCAACAGCTCATTGTCGAGTGACGGCGTGCGGGATGAGCTATCGGTAAAGTCGATGGAATCCATCACAAGGAATTGTTTCCTCAATAGCGCTTGTTTATCCACTATGCCTTCAGATAAGCCCGGGTGCCAAGCCCGGTTCCCGTTTGCTTCTGGAGGGCAATGCAATGCTGAACGCTGATCAGTTGGCGGATGCCGAGCGCCTGGATCTGTCTGCTTTCGTCGATACCCAACGTTATCCACTCGATGACCCCGATAGCCCGTCGCTTATTGAGGTCATTGAGTCGGCCCGGCGTGATCTTGACCGTGAGGGCTGTGCGGTACTGCGAGGTTTCCTGCATCCGGCCGTTCTTGAACAGGCGCGGGCGGAGAGCGCGCGCATGGCCGAGAAAAGCTTCTTCAACACGCGCCAGGTCAACGCCTATTTTACGGCTGATGACCCCTCGCTGCCGGATGATGATCCCCGCCGGATATTCATGACGCGTACCAGCGGTTTCGTTACACGGGACATGATCACGGCCGACAGCCTGATTCATCGGCTCTATGTCTCCAAGGCCATGAAGTCGCTGGTGGCCCGCTGTCTGGGCGAAGAGCAAATTTATGAGTACGCCGACCCTTTCGCTGGCCTCGTGCTCAACGTATTGCCCGATGGTACTCAGCAGCCGTGGCACTACGACACCAACGAATTCATCGTCACCATGATGACGCAGCAGCCCGAAGCGGGCGGCGTTTTCGAGTATTGCCCGGGTATTCGTACGCCCCAGTACGAAAACTATACCGGTGTCAGCGCGGTGATTCGTGAGGATGACTCAACACCTATAAAGCGCCTGGATCTGCGTCCGGGGGACTTACAACTTTTCAAAGGGCGCTTCAGTCTGCACCGCGTCTCAGAGGTGCAAGGTGATACGCCACGGTTGACGGCCATTTTCGCCTATTCGCAGCAACCCGGCGTGGTCGGCAAGCTGGAGCGCACGCGCCAGCTGTACGGGCGTGTCGCCGAACAGCATATCCAGGCGGAAGTCCGCGATGCCGAGCGTACTGACGGGCTGATCGACTAAGTACGCATCCCTATATTTTTAATGAAGAGGAGAGACCATGAAGATGGATCTCGATACCCTCGGCATTCTTCCGCCGACCCATGCGCCCAGCGATTGCGAGCCGACGCACGCCGAGATCGAACAGGTATTACTTGATCGTCTTGGCCGGGTTAGGCGTGAACTCGTCAAACGTGACCTGGCCGCGGTGGTGCTCTTTGATCCGGCACATGTCCGTTATGCCACCGGGTCGCGCAACATGCAGGTCTACAGTTCCCGCAACCCGGCGCGCTATGCGTTCGTCCCTGCCGAGGGGCCGGTGGTGTTGTTCGAGTTTTCCGGCTGCGAGCACCTGGCCAAGCACCTGCCCACGGTGGATGAGATTCGTTCGGCGAAAGCGATTTCTTATTACTTCAATGAGAAAAACACCGAGGCGGTGACCCGCGCCTGGGCGGACGAGATTATCGACCTTGTTCGGCAATGCGGGGGCGGTAAGCGTATCGGTATCGAAAGCGCCACGCCGGAAGCGGCCTTCATGTTGAAGGCGAGTGGCTTCGAGGTGTTGGATGCCCAGGCACCGCTGGAGTTGGCGCGTGCCATCAAGGTACCCAATGAGATCAAGATGGTCCGTTCGTCGCTGCGCGCGGTAGAAGACGGGGTGCGCAAGCTTGAAACGGCCATTCAGCCGGGCATGAGCGAAAACGCCGTGTGGTCGAGGCTGCATCAGCACATCATCGAAACCGATGCTGACTTTGTCGAGACGCGATTGATGAACTCGGGACCGCGCACCAATCCATGGTTCCAGGAGTGCTCAGACCGAATCATCCAGGAGGGCGAGCTGGTGGCGCTCGATACCGACGTGGTAGGACGCTACGGCTATTATGCTGATTTCTCACGTACTTTCCTGTGTGGCGATGGCCAGGCAAGCCGGGCCCAGAAAGACCTCTACGCCATGGCGTATGAACAGATAAGTACCAATATGCAAAACATCAGCCCCGGCATCAGTTTCAAGGAGTACGCCGAGCGTGCCTGGCAACTGCCCGAAGCCTACAAGGCGCGCCGTTACTTCGCCCTGGCCCATGGCGTTGGCATGAATGGCGAGTATCCCTACATCGTTCATCGTGAAGATATCGACGACAAGGGCTACGACGGCATTATTGAGCCGGGAATGACGCTGTGCGTGGAGAGCTTTATCGGCCACGAGAAGGGGGGTGAAGGCGTCAAGCTTGAAGAACAGCTCTACGTCCGCGACGACGGAAAAGTGGAGCTGCTGTCCGATTATCCCTTCGATTCAAGACTGCTGGGATATACCTAGGGAAACGGCATCGCATTCTTTTTTCTCATGATGGCTATGCGGTAATGTCGATCGTCATTCGATAATAACCTGCTACGATTGAATTTTTAGAATGTCTAAAACAAAAGAGAGGAGCTTGATATGAATAAAATGTCATCATCGGCTTTATTGGTAGGATTGTTCGCAGCGACAACTGTCGTTCAAGCGGACAATGACAAGTCATTGGTGATCGGGACCAACAACTGGGCCGAGAACATTGCCGTCGCCAATATGTGGAAGATCATTCTTGAAGAAAAGCACGGTTACGACATTGAGCTCTCCGACGTCAGCAAGAGCGCACTTTATAGTGGTCTGGCCAACGATGACTTCGACCTCTCACTGGAAATCTGGTTACCTAACACGGATGCCTCTTTCCTTGAACCCCACGAGGATGAGATCGACGTGCACGATGTTTGGTACGAAGGCACTAAACTGGGCCTGGTCGTGCCGGACTACGTGGAAATCGACACTATCCAGGAACTTGGTGAGAACGCCGAGGATTATGAATATCAAGGTAGCCCAACGATTCTTGGCATTGATTCAGGTTCGGCGATTGCAGGCTCTACCGACGAAGTAATAGAAGCGTACGAATTGTCACTTGATCAAACTAACAGCTCTGAACCCGCCATGATGGCCGCACTGAGTGACGCTTATGAGCGAGAAGAGCCGATCGTTGTGACGCTATGGAGTCCGCACTGGGCCTTTGCCGAGTACGACCTCAAATATCTAGAAGACGCTGAAGGCGTTTACGGCGAAAGTGATGATATTCACTGGATGTCGCGCAAAGATTTCGGTGATGATGATCCCTGGCTTACGTCCGTGCTCAACGACTGGCACATGGACGACGATACGCTGGGTGGCCTGATGGCCGAAATCGAGCAAACCGGTGACCCTGTGGAAGGTGCCAAGACTTGGATCGATGAGAATCGTGACTTGATTGATGAATGGTTAGCTGCTGGCGATGCGGAATAGCTCTGCATTATTTAAGTGACTACCACCAATAACACTACTGCCTCGTGCAAGTGCTAACGCATGGGGCAGTTGTGTTTTTAATCGAAAGCACATCTCTAACCCGGACTAGATTGCCAAATGAAACTGACAATCTGCGTACTCATGATGTCGGCGATGGTTGGTTGCATCTGGTCGTAGACCATCTCGCCTAAACTGCGGCGTCCCGATGTGGGTTCTCGTTGATCAGTCATGCAGCTTTTTCGCTAAATTGTGCAGATCATTTCGGCGACTCTTACAAGTGTATCATCCGCGCCAAAGCCGCCCGATTTCGTGATAAACACAATATCCCCAGTACGGCAGACCGGAAGTCCGGGAAGAATTTCACCGAGTATTTCCATTTCCAGGATGCCGTTGCAATGCAACACAGCCTCAGCCGTCGCCCCTCCGGTGAGAAGCCAGGTCACGTCGTTCTCGCCGGTAAGTCTTTTTAGGGATGAGGCAAGATGGGTGGCAACCGTTGATGCTGGCATTGTTGTGGGGCCGGGGACTGCCTGCAGCACCGTCAACGGTGCTGTTGGCAGCGGCTCTATGTCTAGGCAGCCATTCGGGGCCGGTACATATGCGGCATCGCGTCTGGCTGCTAGTAGCGCGTCAATCTGAGCCAACGTAATTGTATCTCTTGAACCTGCGGTTATACACAGCGCTGGCGGGTACGACAAGGACGAGTCTTGCGGGATGGGGTGGTCGGCCATGTGCATTGCCAAACGCTCCGCCAGAGCGCGTGCGCCGAGAAATAGGGAGTCGGTGGCGTAGGCGCCGATCCACTGGTCCATGTCTTTGTCATGCAACGTATCGGGTATACATGCATTGCTGGCATGGTGGCCGAGGGCGTCGGCTACCGAGATCGGCGAGTCCACGCCAAAGCCGCTGACGCAGCCGTTGAGGACGATCCGATCAAATTGCGGGATCGCTGGCATGGCGACGATCCTGCGGTAGGGAATTTCGTCAAGCTCGGCGGCGATCGGCCCTTTGAGCCGGGAGTCGACCTTCTTGAAGATGTGCGTGCCGGCAGGCAATGCCCTCATCGCTTGAGCGACTCGCTTTCTCGCTTCATTTGGGGAGGCATCGCGCGTTTGTGTCGAGATGGCCAGAATTTCAGGGCATCGCTCGGCTACTACACGTTGGATGGCCTCTGGTGAGGTCACGGCATGGGTGCGAAAGCCATAGCGTGCAAACGCCGCGCTGGAGTCGAGCGCGCCGGTCAGGTCATCGGCAATGATTGCCAGTCTCGGAGCTTCTGTCTTGGACGCCATTGCGGCTCTCTTTAGTTCTCTGAATGATTGTTTTAAGTCATCTTGAGGCCTGGCGATGCCCTCGACCATCCATCAAGCGCCGGTCTGATTTTATCACCTCAGAAACTGTTAATGTTATTGCTGATCGCTCAACGAGCTGTGTTCCTTCGAGACTCACTTCATGCACTCAGCTCCTGTAGGAGCCAGACTTTGTCGGGCGATAACCTTCGGTGGCTTGATGATTGCTGATCGCGCAACAAGTTGCGCTCCTACAAGATCTATTCCATGCACCTGGATGGGGCGCAAACACGAATTTTTTGAATCAAAAAGTAGCATCGTTTGTTCATGAAGCGTGCGCAAAAGCCGCTGTGGCGGGCGTGGATCAGTTGGCACGCTTGTTGCTTTGCTAACTAGCGTAATAATTTCTTAGCGTAAATGTTCAGGTAGTGATCTTCGACTAAAAATAGCGTGACTGGATTGACAAAGTCGTAAAAGGGTCACAATCTAAATTCTGTACTAGACATATTGTGCGTCGGCATACGCCGAAAGGGCACAGAGCAATAGGGCTCCCATCGTTACCGTCAGGTTGCGTTGTGAGCCCTTTTTTTATGTCCGAAAACAGGAAGCTCGTTCAATGAACAGTCGTATTCCGGTTGGCATACTTTTCTCCACCCAAGGCCCCTACGCCACCGTTGGCCGCTCGATGCGCGACGGGGCGATGCTGGCGCTTGAAGAGGTCAATCAGGACGCGCGCTTTCCCTTTGAACTGGTACCCATCGCATGCGAGCCGGCCGGTGACAACGCTGCCTACGGCACCCACGTGCGCAGCCTGCTGCGCCATGAGGGCGTGAAGCATGTGATTGGTTGCTATACGTCTTCCAGCCGCAAGGAAGTCATCCCGATTTTCGAGAAATACGATGGCTTGCTGTGGTATCCGTCGCATTACGAAGGGTTTGAGACCAACAACAACGTTATCTATACCGGCGCCGTTCAGAACCAGCATGTGCTGCCGCTGATGGATCATGTGCTCGCCCATATCACCCGTGATGTCTACTTCGTGGGCTCCAACTACGTTTGGGCGTGGGAAAACGGCCGCATCATCCGCGAGCTGACCAAGGCGCATGGCGGCAAGATGATTGCCGAGCGCTACCTGCAGGTCGGCGATCTGGATGTGGCCCGTATCATCGAAGAGATTCACGAAAAGCGTCCTGCTTTCATCATGAACATGCTGATTGGTGAATCCAGCTATGCGTTCTACCGCGCGTTTGCCAAGGCGCGGGACGAGAACGCCGCCTTGCAAAAAACCGTGGTGGGTAGCTGTACGCTTTGCGAGCCGGAACTTGCCCAGATCGGGCCTCAGGCGTGCGGCGGGCACCTCGCCTCGAGCGTTTACTTCTCGACCATCAAGACGGCGGTGAATGAGCGGTTCGTGTGCAGTTACCGGAAACGCTATGGCGATGATGCGCTGCCCAGCGCCGATGCTGAGGCGTCCTACAACACCGTTCACCTGCTTGCCCTTGCCTTGGCTGGCGCCGATTCGGTTGATATCGACAGGGTGAAAAACGCCCTGCATAAAACGTCATTCCAGGCGCCGCAGGGAAGGGTGCATGTCGATCCCGAGAGTAATCACAGTTACTTGACCGTGCGTTTGGGCATCTCCCGCGAAGACGCCACGTTCGAGGTGATTTCAGAAGCGGACGCCCCCGTTCGCCCGGACCCTTATCTCGTCTGGGCTGAGGCAAGCGGTGCAGGCTCCGCTAAGCAGCAAACGCCCAGTGCCCAGAACACCCTTGGCTTAAGGATTGTGCGATGACGGTTACCACACGACGCAATTTCAGGGGCCACCGTGCGTTGATCGTGTGTGCCGCCGAAAAGGACCGAGCGGTGCTGACGCAATTCCTGGTCGAGCTGGGTGTCACCCCGGTCGCTCATGACAACCACGACGAGGCGGTGGCCGAAAGGCCGTTCGACCTGGTGTTCTTCGATGATGAGTTGGGCCGCCAGTTTGGCAGCATCACGCGCATGATCGACAGCGTCCAGGGGCCGGCGATTGCCTTGATCGGGTCGGATGCGCCGGGTTCGGTGAATTGGTTTATCGAACGCCGCGTGTGCGGCTATCTCACCAAGCCGCTACGCAAGGCCGGTATTCTCGCGAGCCTGATCATCGCTTACCAAACGTTCAACGAGTGCTGTGAGACGGCGCAAAAGCTGGAGCGGCTGGAACAGCAGGTGCGCGCTCGCCAGGTCGTCTGCACGGCGGCGATCAAGCTTATGGAGGACATGGGGATTTCGGTCAATGACGCCTTTGCCCTGTTGCGGTCGGCGAGCATGAACCGGCGGCTATCCCTTGAGGATCTGGCGGCCATGCTCGTGTCGGGTGAGATTGCGGTGGCGGCACTGAAGCAGGATTTCGACGCCATTCATCATCTTAGGGAAACCCGTTTGAACCGCTATTTGTAGCGGATGCGTAGCGATCAATCGAAGTGGCATAGCGCGATCAGATTTTAAGAGCAAAACGTCGTTTCTCCTTTTCAGCAGAGGCGACTAGGGAGCTGTTTTGCTGCAGGACGGCGAGGAAGGAAAAAGTAAAACTACATCAGGGGTATACAAATGAAATACTCAACACTTCAGAGAACGGCAACTTTAACAACGTTGTTAGCGGGTACGTTCGTGAGCAGCGCTTCGGCGGATGATCCCATCCAGATCGGTGTGCTTGAGGACCAGTCCGGCAACTTTGCGGCGGTGACGCAGGCTAAAGTGGATGCTATTGAATTAGCGGCCGAGGAAATCAACGAGGCGGGCGGTATTGCGGGTCGCGAAGTGGAACTGGTCGTTTACGATACGCAGTCGGATGATCGCCGTTATCAGGAGTTGATGCGCCGGGTCCTGCAGCGTGATCAGGTCGATACCGTTTTCGCGGGGTTTGCATCGTCATCACGGGAAGCGTACCGACCCATCGTCAACCAGTTCGATGGCTTGGCGTTCTACAACAACCAGTATGAAGGCGGCGTGTGCGACGCCAACATGATCGTCACCGGCGCGGTCCCCGAGCAGCAGTTCTCGACCCTGATTCCCTGGATGATGGAGAAGTATGGCTCAAACGTTTATACGATTGCCGCGGACTATAACTTTGGCCAGATCTCGGCGGAGTGGGTGCGCCAGATCGTAGAGGAGGAAGGCGGCGAAATCGTCGGTGAGGATTTCATTCCGCTGGATGTCTCCCAGTTCTCGCAGACCATTCAGGACATTCAAAGTGAGGATCCTGACTTTGTCGTGACGTTACTGGTCGGCTCCAATCAGGCGTCTTATTACGAGCAGGCGGCATCCGCTGACCTGGGGCTTCCCATGGCCTCATCGGTGAACGTTGGGCAGGGCTACGAGCATAAGCGCTTTGCACCGCCAAGCCTTGAGAACATGTTCGTGACCACGAACTTCATCGAAGAAGTCGATAGCCCCGAGGCAAACGAGTTCGTTGAGAAGTTCTACGAGCGTTTCCCCGATACCCCCTATGTGAACCAGGAAGCCGCCAACTCGTATATCGCCATGTACCTGTACAAGCAGATGGTTGAGCGTGCCGATGGCTCGACTGACAAAGAAGACCTTCGGGAAGTGATCGCCGAGGGTGATGTCTGCTTCGACGGCCCCTCAGGTACGGTGTGCCTCGACCCCAAGAGCCAGCATATGTCGCATAACATCTTTCTGGCCCAAGTGGATGAGAACCACGAGATCTCCTTCCCTGAAACCTGGGAAAATATCGAGCCGTACTGGCTGGGTGACAACGGTTGTGACCTGACCCAGAACGACCCGAGTGCCCAGTACACCCCGTCTAGCCCTCCCAACGAGTAAATATCACGCATCGTCCCGGCAGGGTGGTGAGATTCACCCTGCCTGGCCTGTGAGTTTGCATTAAGTGGGAAACGCTGCAGGCGTTTCCTGACCAGGAGCCTGGATATGGAAACCTTACATTTAGCGTTCACAGCGTTCTATCAGTTCGGGGATGCGTTTGCCTTTCTGGTGCTGTCGGCCATGGGGCTGGCGGTAATCTTCGGGATGATGGGCATCATCAACCTGGCGCACGGCGAATTTATCATGTGCGGCGCCTACGTCACGGTGGCAACGGCGCGCCTGGGGGTGCCACTGCCCATTGCGATGCTGTGCGGCAGCCTTGCCGCCGGGGTGCTGGGCATTTTGCTAGAACGCACGATTATTCATCGCCTCTACCACCGGCCGCTGGACTCCATCGTGGCCACCTGGGGGATCAGCCTGATCATTACCCAAGGCACGCTGATCGTGCTTGGCTCCAGCATGCCGGGCATCAGCACGCCGCTGGGCAGCTTTTCGATGGGTGACTACACCTATTCCACCTACCGAATGGTGCTGCTTGGGGTCGCCGTGCTGCTTCTCGTTGGCCTGTATGTGCTGTTTCACCATACGACGTTTGGTATTCACTCCCGGGCAACGATTCAAGCCCCGCACATGGCGAAAGCTACGGGCATCGACACCGGGCGGATGTACTCCCTTACCTTCGGTCTTGGGGCGGCCCTGGCCGGTTTGGCCGGTGCGCTTTATGCCCCCACGATCTCCATCGTGCCGACTCTTGGCGCCAATTTCCTGGTCGAGAGCTTCGTGACGGTGGTTGTCGGCGGGGCGGATGTGTTCCTGGGCACGGCACCGGCGGCGGCGACGCTTGCGGTGATCAAGGCCTTTTTAACCGGGTGGCAGGGGCAACTGATTGGCCAGGTGGGGCTATTGATCACCGTCATGGTGGTTATCCGCATTCTCCCACAAGGCCTGTCGGGCTGGTTACTCAAGGGGCGTACATAAATGAGTATGTTGCAGCGAGATGGCGCGATGCCGACGCGGTCGACATCCCGGATGCCGGCCTGGATGCGGCTCATTAACGGCCCGCAAACCTTGGGTCGGGGCCCGCTATTCTGGGTCGGTTTTGCCTTGACCGTGGGTGCCGCTGCCGGTTACCCCGCGTTCGCGGATGCCTGGAGCGTTGGTAATACGGCCTACTTCTTTTGCTGGGTGTTCATGGCGCTTGGGCTGTCGCTAATCTGGGGCTACACCGGGGCACTCAGCTTTGGCCAGACGGCTTTCTTCGGGCTCGCCGGGTACACCTATGGGGTCGTCACGATCAATTTTGGCGCGGCCTACGGCATGACCCTGGTGGGCGTGCTGCTTGGCGTCGGGATGTCGTGTCTGGGAGCAGCCTTGCTTGGCTACCTGCTGTTTTATGGACGCATTAGCGGGGTTTTCCTGGGGATTGTGACGCTCTCGACCACGCTGGTGTTTGCCACTTTCATGGCGCAGACGGCGGGCTCTAAGTGGGCGATCGGCGATGCCCGACTGGGGGGCGACAATGGCATGACCGGGATGCCGCCGCTGACCATTCCCTGGGCGGGAGGAGATATTGCGCTGTATTCGGGTGTACCGCTTTATTACCTGCTTCTGGGCCTGGTGGTGCTGTGCTATCTCAGCCTTCGGGTGCTGGTCAATTCGCGGTTCGGCAATGTGCTGGTGGCGATTCGCGAGAACCCGCATCGCGCCGAAATGCTGGGTTACGACATACGCCGCTATCAGCTGATTGCCTTTGTCATCGGCAGTGGATTGGCGGGTGTGTCTGGCGTGCTGTATACCGCCTGGGGGCAGTACATCAGCCCGTCCAACATGGATTTGGCGGCCGCCGCCTTGCCCATCATCTGGGTGGCGGTGGGTGGCCGTAAAGACCTCACCGCGACGCTGATCGGCACCTTGGTGGTGCTCGGCATTTTCCAGAACCTCACCATCTTCGGTAGCTACTACGCCTTCGTCATCATGGGCTTGCTGCTGGTGATCATCGTGGTCTTTTTGCCTGAAGGCTTGATCCCAGGGCTGGTCAAGCGCTTTGGCCGCTTTCGCAAGCGTAAGGAGGGCATGTCGTGACCCTACTGCGAACCGAACATTTATATAAGCATTTCGACGGCGTGAAAGTGGCCCAGGACGTGAACTTCTCGATGGAGCCCGGTGAAATCCGCTGTTTGATTGGCCCAAATGGCGCGGGGAAGAGCACGTTCTTCAAGCTCGTGCTTGGAGAGCATCAACCCAGCGCCGGGAAGATTTACTTCGCGGAGAAGGAAATCACCAAGCTGCGTTCCTTTGAGCGCGTGAAGCAGGGCATTGCGGTCAAGTTTCAGGTGCCGGGTATCTTCGCTGAGCTGTCCGTTTGGCAAAACATGCAGATCGCGGTTCAGAACCATCTGCATGGCGATTCGATGACGGCGGCGATCGATAAAGCCCTGGCGTTTGTAAGGCTTTCCGACAAGGCCGACGAGTTGGCGGGGGAGCTCTCCCACGGCGAGCAGCAGTGGCTTGAGATTGGCATGGCGGTGAGTACCGAGCCGCGCCTGCTTCTGCTCGACGAGCCAACGGCGGGCATGACGCCGGAAGAAACCGCGCGCACGGGCGAGATGATCCAGGCGCTCAATCGCGAGGGGATGTCCGTGTTGGCGGTCGAGCACGATATGGAGTTCGTCCGCCAGATTGCCCATAAGGTCACCGTGCTGAACTTCGGTGAGATCTTTGCGGAAGGCACGATCAACGACATCGAGGCGAACGAAGAGGTCGCACGCATTTACCTGGGGACAGCCGATGACGACGAATAGTACACATCTGTTGAGCGTGGAGGGCGTCACCTCTGGCTACGGGACCACCTCCGTTCTTCAAGGGGTCAGCCTGAGTGTTGGCCGCGGCGAGGTGGTGGCCGTCATCGGCCGCAATGGGGTCGGCAAGACGACGCTCATGAAGACGCTTATCGGGCTTCTCAAGCATCGCCAAGGCGCTATCCGCTTCGATAGCAAGGATATCAGTGCGCTCGAATCCCACGAACGCGCGCGCTTGGGCATTGGCTATATCCCTCAAGGGCGAGAGGTTTTCTCGCGCATGACCGTCTGGGAAAACCTCAAGGTCGGCGAGATGCTCCAGCAGCCCGGCGAGGGCGTCGACTATGAGCGGGTCTACGAGTTCTTTCCTATCCTCCGCGAGCGGTCGAATCAGCGGGCGGGCACCTTCAGCGGCGGGCAGCAGCAACAGCTGGCGATCGGCCGGGCCATGGTGGGCAAGCCTAAGCTGATGCTGCTCGATGAGCCCTCGGAAGGTATCCAGCCGAACATCGTCAAGGACATTTCGCGCAACATCCTCAAGCTCAATCGCGAGCTGGGCGTGACCATTCTCCTCGTCGAGCAAAACCTGGACATGATCATGACCATGGCACAGCGCTGCTACGTCATGGACAAGGGGCAAATCACCCACGAGCTTGCGAAGGAGCAGCTCAATGACCGTGACGCCATGCGCCGCATTCTGGCGGTGTGATGGCAGGGCGTGACCTGAAGGTAGGCATGCAAAGCGTAGGTTCATTTCACCATGACGCAAGCTCCGGTCCGCAGTCGCTGGAGCGATGACCGGAAGCCGCAAAAAAGCACCTAAACAGGAGTAGAACAATGAACTGGTTTGATCATTCCATCATGGCGCGTCGCGCCGTTGCCAAGGGTAAGCCGGGTACGACCCATCAACTAACAGAGGCCGTTCAAGGTCAGTACCACTACACGCTTGGGCCTAACCCCAAGCCCGTGTTGCATATCCAGCCGGGGGATATCGTCAGTGCGGAAACCCATGACGCCTTCGAAGGCAAATTGCGCTCTGAAAGCGACAAGCCAAGCGAGCTGCTTAATCTGCCTTACCTCAATCCGCAGAACGGGCCGATCTATGTAGAGGGGGCGGAGAAGGGCGACTGCCTGGCGGTGTATATCCACGACATGAAACCCCGTGGCCCGCAGCCGTGTGGCACAACGGCGCTGATTACCGAATTTGGTGGTCTGGTGGCAACCGGGGACACCGCGCTACTTAACGCACCGCTACCAGAGCGGGTAAAGAAGGTGGAGGTTGACGCGGTCACCGGCGTCAAGTGGACCGACAAGATTACCCTGCCGTATCAGCCGTTTATTGGCACCATTGGGGTATCGCCAGAGATCGAGTCGATCAGTTCGCTGGTCCCCGATTATTACGGCGGCAATATGGACTTGCCCGATGTGGCGCCGGGGGCGGTGATCTATTTGCCGGTGCACACGAAAGGCGCCTACCTGTATCTGGGCGACTGCCATGCGGCGCAGGGCGATGGTGAGTTGTGCGGCGTGGCTATCGAGCATCCTACCGTGACCACCGTACAGGTCGACTTGATTAAGGATTGGACGTTCAAGTGGCCGCGCCTGGAAAACGAGCAGTTTTATATGACCATTGGTTCGGCGCGGCCCATGGAAGATGCCACGCGCATCGCCTACCGAGAGCTGGTCCGCTGGCTGGCGGCAGAGTTCGATTTCGATGAGATCGAAGCCTATATGCTGCTTACCCAGGCAGGCCGGGTGCGGCTGGGCAATATGGTCGACCCAAAATATACGTTGGGCGCGTCCATTCTCAAGTCCATCGTCGGGCAAGCACGCTAGCAAGCGGGGAGGTAACGATGAAATACCTTGCCGCCACGGTGCAGTTTGAGCCTGAGATGTTCGCCAAAGAGCGCAATGTCGAGGCGCTGAAGCAATTAGTGGAAGAGGCGGCTGCGTCGGGGGCGCGGCTGATCATCACGCCGGAAATGGGCCTGACCGGTTACTGCTGGTATGCAAGGGAAGAAGTGGCGCCCTATGTGGAGCCGGTCCCCGGGCCTTCAACCAACACCTTCGCCGCCCTGGCGGCGAAGCTTGACTGCTATATCGTTATCGGGCTTCCCGAAGTAGAGCCCACCAACGGGCTCTACTACAATACCGCGGTGCTAGTGGGCCCAGAAGGCTATATGGGCAAGCATCGTAAGAGCCACCCTTACATTGCCGAGCCAAAGTGGGCGGCCTCGGGGGATACGGGCCATCAGGTTTTCGAGACGTCGCTCGGGCGGCTTGCGCTGCTCATCTGCATGGATATTCATTTTCTCGAAACCGCTCGGCTGGTGGCGCTGCAGGGCGCCGATGTCATCTGCCACCTGAGTAATTGGCTCGCCGAGCGAGCACCGGCACCCTACTGGATCAGTCGCGCCAGAGAAAATGGTTGCTACCTGATCGAGAGTAACCGCTGGGGGCTTGAACGGGGCGTTCAATTCAGTGGCGGCAGCTGCGTGATTGACCCGGATGGGCATGTCCAGGCGAGCCGCGATGACGGTGATGGGGTCGTGCTGGGCGAGATTGATACCGACCGCGTTACCGGGCCGTTGGCCGCTGAGCGTCGCCCCGACCTTTATCATGAACTGCTCCACCAAACTTACGCCTGGAACCCGCTGGACTTTTTCAGGCTTTATGGCCACCAGCCTTTACCCAAGGGCAAAGCAAGCACCATCGCGGTTGCGCAATTTGCGCCCTCGAATCACCTCGACGATAACCTTTCCCAATGTATTTCACTGATCGCCCAGGCTGGGCACGTGGAACTTGTGGTGTTGCCCGAGCTAGCCCTGACGGGGCTGGACCCTGGCGCGATCAATCCTATCCCGTCGGATCACCCGGTTTTCGACTCGCTGCGTCGGCTTGCAGAGGAGCGGCAGCAGTATTACGTGGTTGGTTTTGCGGAGACGTCGGATGGCAAGCTCTACAATGCGGCCGCGCTGGTGGGTTCGCAGGGCGTGATAGCGATTTATCGCAAGATTCACTTAAGCGATGCTGACCGCGAATGGGCGACCCCAGGCGAGCGGTGGGTAAGCTGCGATTTACCGTTAGGTCGCGTGGGAATGCTGATTGGCCACGATGCCGATTTTCCCGAGGCGGGGCGCATCCTGGCGCTGCGGGGGTGTGATGTGATCGCTTGCCCTGCCGCCTTACCGGGCCCATTTCATTGTGCCCACCCCGGCACTGAGATTAAGCAGCCGGTATCAATCCCTACCGGGGCAGACGATTATCATTGGCACCATTACCGGGTCAGAGGTGGCGAGAACAACTGCTATTTCGCTTTCGCCAACGCGTATTTGCCCGAGGCGGGATTACCCGGACTAAGCGGGATATTCGGCCCGGATACGTTTCATTTTCCCCGCCAGGAGGCGCTGCTGACCAGCGGCACGGGCTGCGTTCAGCTTGCCATCGATACGAGCAACCTGGACTCCGCTTATCCGAATAGCGCAGTGCGCCGCAAGGACCTAGTGGCGATGCGCCTGCCACACCACTACCTTGAATTACTGGAGAGATAGCACACCCCTAACTGGATTTCTTTTCAGGCAAGCATTCGCGTACAGGAGTAGTTGACCATGAGTGTGAAGCGACCCGGCATCGATACGTTAGCGGCCATTTCCGATTATTACGGCTTTGACCTTTCCTTTGAGGAACTGGGCGAGTTCCAGTCCGCCGTTGCGGGCTCAATGGCGATTTATGATCGCCTGGATGAACTGGCGGATGAATCGTTGCCGGTCAACTATCCGCGGGCAGAATTGGGCTATCGCCCGGTTGGTGACGACAACCCGCTCAACGGCTGGGCGTGGAAATGTTCGGTGCCCGGTGCCAACGAAGGGCCACTCGCGGGCCGAACGGTCGCGCTAAAGGACAATATCGCCCTGGCCGGGATTCCCATGATGAATGGCTCTCCGATCATGGAAGGCTTTGTGCCCCGCGAAGACGCCACCGTGGTCACCCGGCTGCTCGACGCTGGCGCGCATATCATCGGCAAGACGGCGGTGCCTGCGTTCTGTTTTGACGGTGGCGGCTGTACCGGCTATCCCGAGCCTCAGCCGGTCAATCCACATGACCGTGAGCGTCTAGCTGGCGCCTCTTCCAACGGCAGCGCCGTGGTGGTGACCAACGGAGAAGTCGATATGGCGCTGGGGGGCGACCAGGGGGGCTCCATTCGGCTACCTGCCTCCTGGAGCGGCTGTTACGGCATCAAAGGCACCCATGGTCTGGTGCCTTACACGGGTATTTTCCCCATTGAACTTACTCTCGACCACGTTGGGCCTATGGCGCGCACCGCGGAAGATTGCGCGCTTATGTTAGAAGTCTTGGCAGGCTCGGATGGGTTAGATCCGCGCCAATACGACGTGCGCACGGCAACCTACACCGAATCGCTTAGCGAAGATCTTACCGGCTTACGCATTGGCATCCTGCGCGAAGGGTTTGGCATTGACGGCGTCAGTGAACCCGACGTGGACGCCGCCATTAAAGAAGCCGTCAGCGTGTTGGAAAAAGCCGGTGCGCGTGCTTCGGAGGTGTCGGTGCCGATGCACACCGACGGGCTGGCACTATGGAGCGCGATCGCCTTTGAGGGGGCGACCGAACTGATGGTCAGAGGTGATGGCTATGGCACCAACTGGCGCGGGCATTACAGTACCCAGCTCATGGACTTTTACGGACGAGCTCGCCGTGCGCGCGGGCATGACTTTAGCGACACCGTGAAAATGACGGTGCTCGCCGGGCATTACATGTCCGAACAGTATAATCGGCACTACTATGGCAAGGCCCAGAATATCGGTCGGCGCCTCGCGCGCGATTATGACAACGCCCTGCAAGAATATGATCTGCTGATTATGCCCACCACCGCCATGAAAGCGGTCAGCAGGCCTGCTGACAAACACCTCACCAGCACACTGGCCAGTGCGCTTGGCAATCTGCACAACACCGCCCCGTTTGACGTCAGCGGGCACCCGGCCATGAGTGTACCGGTCGGGTTTTCGGAGGGCCTGCCCGTTGGCATGCAGCTTGTGGGCCGACGCTGGGATGAATCGACCTTGCTGAAAGTTGCCCATGCTTATCAGGTGGCTGTTGGCTAGTTCGGCTGGTGATTCGATGCTTCCTGATCGCTCTACAAGTTGAGCTCCTGCGAGACCCGCTTTATGCACCCAGCTTCTGTAGGAGCCCGACTTGTCGGGCGATAAGCTTCGGTGGCTTGATGATTGCTGATCGCGCAACGAATTGCGCTCCTACGAGAACCCTCTCTAGCCTGCCTGTGTGGCACCTTCCGATAAATTGATCGTTTATCAAAGCTGCGTGCTATCGGTCTTTGGGGTGGTTTCCGTTACACTAAGCGGCTTTAAGCTTGCCTGTGGGCAGCGGGTGTTTTTTGTCGAGGTGACTCTTGGGTGACGCGTTACATGCTTGGTGGGCACAGCAGTTGGTGCTTTGCGATTGGCATTTTACGCCGCATCCTTTGTCGGTGGATGCGGGGGCAGCGGAGCAGCGTTTGTTGGGTCAGGGGATCACCCACCGGGGTGAGCTGGCCGAGCAATGGCTGGAGGCGCTGCATGCCCCCGCGGGCGAGGCCGACCAGCTGCTGGCGGCGCTTGAGTGGGCGGCGTTGGCGGGAGCGGCGGGCTGGATAAGCCCCGCGCAAGCCAGCGATTGGGCCTGCTGCGTGATGCAGCGTATCAACCGCGATTACCGCGACCTGCGTGGCTGGTTGGGCGATGTTCGCCGTTCGCTGGGTGTCCGTGGCTGGGCCACCGGGGCCGATGACCGTTTTATTGACGCCTGCCAAGTGCTCTCGGATTCAGAAGCCGAGGGGGCGGGGGTTACCTGGGAGATGTTTGAAGCGGCGCTGCGCCAATATGGCCAAGTGACGCTATGGCCGACCGCCCCCGTGGCCCAGCCTTGGCGGCTGTGTGCGTTGTTCCGTCCGGTGCTGCATTACCCGGCAAGCACGGCGGATTGGCCGGACGCAGCCAGTTGGCTCAACACCGCCTGGGAAATTAACGATCGCGACGAGTTGCTTACCGGGCTGCTTTGGCTGGGGGCGCAGGGCGAACGCCAGCGTTGGGACGTTGAAGCCCGCGACTTACTCGCCATGGATGCCGCCCAACGTCAGGAATGGCAGCGTAATGCCCGGGCCGAGTCTCGTCATGCAGGCGTGCTATGCCGTTTTGTCAATGAAGGCGAGCCGTTGGAATGGGCCGCGTGGGATTGGATGCGGCTTGTCGAACTGGCCTGGGCCGGGGCGTGCAGCGGCTGGCTGAGCCAGACAGAGGCGGATGCCTTTGCCGCCCATGCGGCCGAGCTACTTCAGCGCCGTTACCACGACTGGCGAGCGGTGGTCACCGCTTACCGCCGGGGCCACAGTTTGTTTGACGGCATGGACCGCCGTGACATGACGCCGCCCAAGCGTGAAACCATGCTGCTAAACGGGATGTTTAGTCCTTGGCAGGTTGCGGTGGACCACCTGCTGAGCGCCGAGACGCAAGCGGCCTCGCGGGCCCTGCTTAGCCAATGGCGCGATACGCCGCACCACTGGCTGCTGGCGCTGGCGGGCGTTCGCGAGCCAGACGCCATGCTGCGCCTCGCCAATCCCAGCATACCGATTAGCGAAGCCCAGCGTGCCGAGGCTGGCGAATACCTGGATGGCACCTTAGGCATGCATGCCGATGAGGGCGCGTCAGCCATGGCCCGCTATTGGCTGCCTGCCCAGGCGCATCACTTAAACCAGCTTGCTGCGGATGCCGCCCACGGCGTGATGCCGCCTTCTGCCACGCTGTTTGGCCAGCCGGATTTTCCGATTAATACCCAACGCCAGGCGTTAAAGAGCGTCAGCCGTCATGCGGCCACCATCCATATGGCGGAAAAATTCGCCTTTTACCTGCACATGGCACTTAACAGCGAATTGCTCGAGCCCGAACCGTTACTCGACTATGCGCGCTCGCTACGCAATTGTTTATGCCGCTTTTACCCTAATGCCAAACGCTTGTTAGAAGCTTGGCTGGCTTGGGAACACTGCCTGCCGGAGAGCGAGCACGCCTCGCTGTGCAATGAAATTGCCTGGCATTTGGAAGACCCCGGCAGCCTGTTTCACTGGTTAGAGTGGCGGGTCGAGGCGTGGAGCGAACCCAGTGAGCGGCCAACGCTTAGCCAATTTACCGCCATGTCGTTGGTGGGACCGCTGAACAGCGCCGTTTGGAGTGAGCCGCAGCGGGAAAGCGCGCGTGAATGTGCCGAGATTCGTGAGTGGGTGGAAAGCCATTACCACCTTGCCAGTGCCGATGACATGCAGACGTTTTTAACCTCCATGCTAGAGGCGGGCGACCGTCAGGAATACCAAATCAACTACGCCCCCTACACGCTCAATACCCAGCGGTTGGACGCCGAGATTGCCATTTTGGAGTCCGGCGATTGCGGCGAAGAGGATCGCCACCACCTGCTGCGGCTGCGCCGCGTGCGCGATAATGAAGACGGCTGCAACGAAGTGGATATGGCGGCCTGGGATATCGCCCAGCTGGTTGATCTGGCCATTGCCGGGCGTCAGCTTGGCTGGCTTTCATCCGCTGCCTTTGCCGATGTACTTTCGCGTGCCTATCAACTGGCCGCGGATCACTATGCCGGCTGGCAGGATTACGCCGCTGGCATGTACGCTGGTTTTTCGTTTTTTATGGGCGAAACCCCCGAGCGAGAGAGCTTTTTAGCCAGTTTTCGGCAGGCGTTGGTGGCCTGGCTGTGTGCGGCCCCGATACTCGCCGGACCATGGGCGAGCCTGGATTTTCCCGGTAAAAAGCCACGGCATTTTGCACCGCTGCATATCGATACATTGCCCGGCGACCAGCGCACGTTACATTGAAACTCGCCATAAGTGGTGCGTTTCGCTTATAGTCGTCAGTTGATCAAAAAGAACCCACTCATGAATAGAGCTGGGAGGTTGATGTTTTTACTCAATTATTGACGAGGGATCGCGCATGGTTGCGTTGCCACACTCGGTTGTGACCGCTGTCCGTGTTTTACGAGATAGGTTATCTCAAAGTCATAAAGTTTGTTCCTTTAGTGTGCCAGCAAGCAGTTGTCTACTCGTGGTGATGCTAAGCGGCTGTGCCGGTAACGCACCTCAAGACGACGCGCCCGATGACTATTTTGCCCGCTCGCTGCCGGGGTTGCCTGCCGACTGGGAAGCGCAGATGTCGCCCCACGATGGAGACAATGCAGCGTTCGGCGACTGGCAGGGTTCTCCCATCGAGCAAGTGCGTGAGGCGCTGTTGTCGCAGCACGAGGAGTGGGTGGGAACGCCGTACCGGCTTGGTGGTACCAGTCAGCGTGGTATCGATTGCTCGGCACTGGTACGTAATATTTTCCGCGATACGTTTGAATTGGATCTGCCGCGCTCCACCCGTGGGCAAATTCACGAGGGACGCTCGATCGACCGCCAATCATTGCGGGCAGGCGATCTGGTCTTCTTCCGCCCACCGGGGGCGTATGACCATGTGGGCATCTATGTTGGCGACGGGCATTTCTTGCATGCCTCTACCTCCAAGGGTGTGATTATCTCGAGCCTGGATAATAGCTACTGGAACCGCTATTACTGGCAGTCGCGGCGGCCGTTAGCGCCCTCGCACCTGGCAAAGCTGAATGACACGCCGCAAACCAGCGCCTCCCGGTCGATGTAAGCAGTGGTAGCCACCCCAGCTTTGTACGATTAGGAATGGAATGATTGAAGCCCATACGCGCGCCTGGTGGCGCGCTACGTTTGCCCTGTGTTTGGGCTCCTTTCTGGTGTTTATCAATCTTTATGCCCCGCAGCCGCTGCTGCCGGGGCTTAAAGAGGCCTATGGCGTGTCTACCCTGGGCGTTAGTTTGTTGATGTCGGTATCGACACTGTCGCTGGCGTTCGCGCTGCTGGTATTCGGGCCGCTTTCCGATGCCATTGGCCGCGAAGGCATTATGCGCATTACCCTGCTGCTGGCCGGTGGCTGCTCGCTGGCCCTGGCGTTTGCCCCTACCTTTGAAAGCCTTTTAGCGCTGCGCTTGGTGCAGGGCTTTGTGCTGGGTGGCTTGCCTGCCGTGGCGATTGCCTGGATGGGCGATGAGTTTGATAAGCCGGCGCTGTTAAGTGCGGTGGGGCTGTATATTGGCGCCAATTCGCTGGGCGGCATCAGCGGGCGCGTGGTGGGTGGCGCGGCAGCCGATATTGGTGGGCCAACGGCGGCGTTTATCACCGTGGGGGTGCTAACGCTGCTGGGCGGCGCGTTGTTCTGGCGCCTGCTGCCGACCAGCCAGGCGTTTCGCCCGCAGCGCTTTCAACTGCGCATTGCGCTGAGTGATCTTGCCGGGCATTTGCGTACCCCGGTATTGCTCGCCGCTTATGCGCTGGGTGGCATCAATTTTCTGATTTTTATCAATCAATACAGCTATATCACGTTTCGGCTTGCAGACGCGCCTTACCAGTTGGCCGCGAGCAGTCTGGGGTTGATTTTTTTGACCTACCTGGGCGGTACCCTGGGCTCTACGCTTTCCGGGCGGCTGGCCAAGCGGTTTTCACCGGCAGCCTGTATGAGCGCCGGGGTGATGATTTTAATGCTGGGCACGGCGATAACGCTGGCCGATTCTCTGCTATTAATTATTGTTGGGCTGACCGTTAATGCCTTTGGGTTTTTTATGGCCCATTCGCTGGCGTCCAGTTGGGTGGGGCGTTACGCCCAGGGCGCGCGGGGCAGCGCCTCGGCGTTGTATCTAGTGTTTTACTACGTGGGCGCAAGCCTGGGTGGTTTTTGGCTGGAACCGTTCTGGCAATGGGCGGGCTGGCAAGGCGTGGCGCTCGCTTCGTGGCTGCTGCTTAGCGTGACGTTGCTTGTGGCGCTTTCGCTGTGGCGCTTTGAGCGCCGTGCAGACGCCCCTCGCTAAGCCGCAGACGGCGAGTGCATAGGCGCTTAAGTAGTGCTTCGTCGTGGCTGATGACCAGCACGCCCAACCCTCGGGCTTCGGCCACTTGGCGTAGCGCCTGCCACAGTGCGAGCTGGGTGAGCGGGTCGAGCATGCTGGAAATCTCGTCGGCCACCAGGTAGCGCACCCCCGGCACGAGCGCCCGCAGGACGTTTACCCGCTGCAATTCGCCGCCGGATAGTGCCTGGGGGTATCGGTTCAGCCAGCCGGGTTCAATCCCAAACGCCTCGCGCAATGCGTCGGGCGGCGTCCAGGCTTCCTCCAAAATGCGCTTGACCCGCCAGCGGGGGGTCACTGTCAGCTCCGGTGATTGCGGCAGCCATTGCACCGGCCGTAAGCCGCGTGCCGGTAATGCGGCGCCATCAACCTCCACATAGCCCGCCTGGGGCATAAGATGCCCTGCCAGTAGTTTGCCCAGGGTCGACTTGCCCGCACCGGAATCGCCGTTAAGCCCAACCCATTCGCCCGGCGCCAACGAAAGCGATACGTCATCAAGAATCGGCGGCTGGTTGGCAAAGCTTGCTCGCAAATGGTGCGCGTTAAGCAACCTGGCTCTCCTGGGGGGCGCGCTCTGGCGTGCTGAATTGGTTGTCGGGTAAGGCTTGCCATAGCGCACGGGCGTAGGGGCTTGTCAGGGCGTGGCCCGCGCCTGCAAAGGCGTGGGCAGGCGCGGTTTCAATGCCCCGCCCGTCGCGCATCAGGCTCACCTGGTCGGCGATGCGCAGCGCGTGGCGTAAATCGTGGGTAATGATGATCACCGCCTTGCCTTGTTCGGCCAGCGCGCGTAGGGCGTTTAACACCCGGTCGCGCTGCACAGGGTCGAGCCCGACGCTGGGCTCATCAGCAATGATCAGCTGTGCATGGCTCACGTGGGCCATGGCTGTTAACACACGCCGGGCCATGCCGCCGGAGAGCTGGTGGGGAAAGGCGTGCCGGGCGTGTGCGTCTAACTGGTAATGGTCGAGTGCGTTTCCTGCGGCTTGCCAGGCATTGCCCCTGGCGTGCCCTGCGCGGTGGGCCGCCCAGCTGACCTGGCGCTGGCTGCGCACCAAGGGGTCGAGGGCGTCGAGCGACTGGGGAATCAATGCCAGCTCGCGCCCGCGTAGTTGGCGCTGGCGCTGGGCGGTCAGTGGTGCCTGCTGATAGGTAAGCTCGCCGGTTAGTTTGGCGTTTTTGGGCAGCAGCCCCATGACTGCGTGGGCTAGCAGGCTTTTGCCGGCTCCCGAGGCGCCCACCACCGCGTGCACCTCACCGCGGGTAACGTTCATGCTTAGGCTGTCCAGGCAGGTGGCCCAGCGGCGCTGCCACCAGTTGGCGTAATAGGGCAGTTGTAGGGTTACGTTTTCGATCGACAGCATGTCATCCTCCCTTTCTCCTCACAGCGCCTGGCGCAGATGGCTGGAAAGCCGTTCAAGGCCAAGGACCACCAGCAGCAGCCCAAGCCCGGGAAATACGCCCAGCCACCAAACCCCGTCGCTTAAATAGCGCATGGCGTCGGCCAGCAATACGCCAATGGCGGGCTGGCTGGGGTCCAACCCCACGCCTAAAAAGGTCAGCGCGGCTTCGTGCAAAATAGCGTGTGGAAACAGCAGTAGCGCCCCTACCACGCATTGGGGCAGCACGTGGGGCAGACAGTGATAGACCACGATAAAGCGTCGTGACTTACCCAGCGCCCGGGACATGGCGATATAGGGAGCATGGCGAAGCTGCAGTAGCTCGGCGCGTAGTAGACGCGCCAGGCGCGGCCAGTGGGTGACCGCCACGGCGATAATCACCGCGTGGGTACCGCCGCCTAACGCGAACGCAATCAGCAGTAACAAAATCAAATGCGGCACACTGAGCAGCGTATCGATCAACAGACTCACCAAGGCGTCGAGCTTGCTATTAAGCGTGGCGATAACCGCGAGACTCAATGCAATCACGCTGCCCAGCAGCGCCGCCAGGCTGCCAACGCCAATGCTCAGGCTTAGCCCCGCCAGCGTGCGCGCCCAGAGTTCGCGGCCCAGAGCATCAGTGCCCAGCCAGTGGTTGAGGCTTGGGGGCGCCAAGCGAGCGTCAAACTGCATCTGACCGGGTATGTCGCCGAGCAGCCAGCGGCTGCTGAGTAGCGCGACAAGCATCAGCACCATGACACTGCCGAGCCACAGTACATCGCGCCGGGGTTGCGCGCGGCTCATTGCGGTACCTTTTGCATGCGCGGGTCAATGAGCGCGTAGAGCGTATCGGCGAGTAAGTTACCGATGCTTACGAACAGCGCGGTAAACATCGCAATGCCCAGCAATAGGGGCACATCGCTACGCAGCCCAGCGGCGACGGTTGCTTGCCCCAGGCCTGGGTAGGCGAACACTTGCTCGACGAGTACCGAGCCGCCAAACAGTTCACCCAACGAGGCCAGCGAAAGGGTCAAAGCGGGCAGGCTGGCATGGCGGATGCCGTGCCGCCAGGCAATATCTAACCGGCTGGCGCCTTGGGCAAAGGCATGTGTGGCAATACTGGAGTGCATTAGCGCGATCATGCGCGTGCGGGTATGTAGGGTTATGTTGGCAATGCCCAGTAAGGCAAGCGTTGCCACCGGCAGTATGAGGTGGTGAAGCCGGGTGACAAGGTCGACGTCCTGGCTTCGGGTACCGGTGGGGCCAGCGCAGCACACCGGCGTCCAGCCCAGGTAAACTGAAAATAGCAGCAGCAGTAGCATGGCCAGCCAAAAGGCGGGGGTCGAGGCGGTGAAGTAGGCGTAGGTGCTGATCACACGGTCTAACATGGAGCCCTCTTTGGCACCGGCGATGATCCCCAGGGCGAACCCTAGCAGCGTGGCAAGCAGCCAGGCGCTGCCGAGCAGGGCGATAGAGCGTTGAAAGCGCTGGCCGATTACTTCGCTCACCGGTTGGTTATAGATATGGCTGATGCCCAGGTCACCGTGCAGAAGTTGGCTCATCCAGTGGCCAAACTGAACCACGGGGGGCGCGTCAAACCCCCAACGTTCGGCAATCAGCGCCCGTTGTTCGGGACTTACCTGCGCCATTTGTGGCCCCAGATAAGCGTCCACCGGGTCGATGGGTGACAGCATCATCAAGCCAAACGACACCGCCGCCACGCACACCAGCACCAGCGCGAGGCGCAGCAGGCGAACGGCCACGAAGGCGATTAGTCGCACGTCCAGCGCCAGTCGAGCAGGTTAGCGGTAACCGGCCAGCCGTGGCCGTGGGGGGCAACGCCCAGGGTGCCAAGGTCGAGGCATCGGTCGGCGGTGTAAACGTGTTCCAGGTTGACCATCCACGCCCAGGTGGCCTCACCGCGCACGCCGTAGCCGGTGTCGCCGTCCCACTGGGCGGCTTGCCAGTGCTCCGCGGCCTGTTCTGCACTGGCGGCTTGCTGGGCGTCACCCAGGTGGTCGTCCACGCTGGGGTTGGCGTAAAAGCCGCTGTTGTAAAAGCCGTTGCCGCTATGCTGGCTGTGGTACAGGTAATAAATCTCTTGAGGACTATGGCTGCCAAATCCCATCACCACCGCATCTTGGTGGAGGGCTTTGCGCTGTATCTCGTCCCAGTGGCGGGCGGTAGGTTGCATCTCGATGCCCAGCGGGCGGACCATTTGCGCGCTAATTTCCGCCAGCCGTTGCCGGGTGGTGTCGCCGGCGGGGTAGGTCAGCTTGAAGCGGGCTGGCTGGCCGTCTTTTTCGCGCAGGTTGTCGTCGCTTTGGTGCCAGCCGGCGTTGTCGAGTAACGCCGCTGCACGTTCGAGATCGGGGGCATCCAGCGTTTCGTCGGAGTCGCTCCACGGCAGGCCGTCGGCGGGGCCAAACGCCGGACGGCCGTAGCCTTCGAGCGCCACATCCACCAGGGTGTCGCGGTCGAGCGCCAGGTTGATTGCTTGGCGAATGGCAATATCGGCAGTGACATCATTGCCGATGGGCGCGCCGTTATCCGCGGTTTCGCCGTTGTCGGGCTGCATGGGAAATAAAATGCCGCGGTTATCGACGCTCTCCATCACCACGCGGCGCATGTGCGAGGGCAACCGGTTAGCAAGTGCAGGCGGCAGGGCGGCCAGGTCCACTTCACCTGCGCGAACGGCATTCAGGGTGGTATCCTCGCCGGTGAACAAAAACACCAGCCGCTCAAACGGCGGCGTGGGGCCATAAAAGTGTGGGTTACGCTCGACAATCAGTTGCTCGCCCTCTTGCCACTCCACCAGTCGATACGGCCCGGAACCTAGCGGGTCGCGGCCATAGTTATCGTCGTAGCCGTTGTCGCGCGCGGCGCTGGGGACGATGCCTAGGGTCATTAGCTGGTCGATAAAGGTAATGCGTGGCTCGCGCAGCGTCAGAGTGACGGTTTGTGAGTCGATGGCCTCGGCGCTTTCAAGCGCGCTGAGGTCAGCCCGGCCACCGGCCTCGGCGGCGGCATTAAAGGTAAAGGCGACATCGTCGGCGGTAAGTCGGGTACCATCGGCAAAACGAATGTCATCGCGCAGCGTCAGCGTCCAGGTCAGACGGTCCTCGGACAGCGACCAGTCGGTGGCCACTTGTGGCTGCGGGGATAAGTCGCGACCCCGCGAGAGCAATGTCGATTGAAATAGCGGGTTGCCATACTGCCCCCAGCCGAGCAGCGGGTCGAAGCCTTGTTCCGGCTCTCCGCCAATGGCCAACACGAGCTGCTGTTTTGCCTCGGCGGCGTTCGCCCCGGTGACGCAACCAAGCGCCAAGCCAAGTAGAATAGCCTTGGAGGGGAGAGACATGGCGGTGTCCTTATTAGCGACTGGGTATGATGTTTTTAGATTAACATCATACTGGCGAGGCAGAAAGGCGCACATATTTTCATTAGAAGGGGGCGTGCATGCAGCGAGTAACGGTAACGCTTGACGAAGAATTGCTGGCAGAAGTGGATACGCTAATGCGTGAGCGGGGCTATCAGAATCGCTCGGAAGCGATCCGCGATTTAGCCCGCAGTGGACTCAATCAGGTGAAGCAAGAAGCGGCCCCCGAGACGCCCTGTATGGGAGCGCTGGTATATGTCTATGACCACGCCGCGCGTGAGCTTTCCAAGCGCTTAACCCGGCATTCCCATGACCATCACGACCTGACGCTGTCGACGCTTCACGTGCATATTAATCACGACAGCTGCCTGGAGGTAGCGCTATTGAAGGGGCAGGGTGCAGCGCTCAAACAGTTCGCTGCCGAGGTGACCTCATCGCGCAGCGTTCGTCACGGCCAACTGGTATTGATTCCTGAGGAGTAAAGCATAAAAAAGGCGACCGCTTGGGTCGCCTTTTCGCATGTCACGCGTGGGCTGATGAACAGCCCAGGGGAAGAGCTTAGTGCTCTACGCCGCCTTCGCCGTGAACATGGCCGTGCTCAACTTCTTCTTCGCTGGCTTCGCGTACTTCGGCGATTTCAACGTCAAAGTTGAGGTGCTGACCGGCTAGCGGATGGTTGCCGTCGACGACGACGGTGTCGCCTTCGACTTTCTTAACGGTAACCATTAGCGGGCCGCCTTGGGTCTGCGCCTGGAACTGCATGCCCGGCTCGACGCTTTCAACACCTTGGAAAGCATCGCGCGGAACTTCTTGCATGAGCTGTTCCTGAACTTCGCCGTAACCCTCTTCCGGGGTCACTTTAACGTTCAGCTTTTCGCCAGCACCGTGGCCTTCAAGCTCTTTTTCCAGGCCAGGAATAATATTGCCTGAACCATGGAGGTAGGTGAGTGGCTCACGGCCTTCGGAACTGTCTAGCACTTCACCCTCATCATTGGTTAAGGTGTAGTGGAACGCGACAACCGAGTTTTGCGCAATTTGCATTAAATAACCTTTCGGTGAGTGCATGTCCCAACATGGTAACGCGTGAGCGCTGGCTTGTCAGGGGGTAGAAGGGGATTTTCCGTCTCTCATCTTTTGGCGGTATTGCGCCCTGGATTGTGCAGGGCTACCCTAGCCGAACACTTTTTCCGCCGCACCTTCTACGGAGCATGACATGACCTTATTACTGATTTGGCTGATCGCCTTTGTGCTGATTGGTTATTTTGTTAATCAGCGCTGGCAAACCGTGAGCGCTGGGCTGGATAAAATGCTGCCCGCTGCGCTGAAAACCCACGGTGATAATCGCTGGCTGTGGGTATCGGCCCTGGCCGTGCTGGGCGCGACCACGCTGGTACGCCCGGTAGATGTTCTGCTAGTTGCCATTCTGCTGGGCATTATCGGTTTGGTGGTATTTAAACTGATTAACTGGGCATCCAGTAAAGCGCCTCATTAAGCCAGTCCGTGGATTAAGTTGGTGAAACAAAAAGCGCCCCGTCAGCGATGCTGGCGGGGCGCTTTGCTATACCGACGCTTCGCTAATTAGTAGGGGGCGACACTTGCGTTGGCGCCGTTGCCAATCAGGCGAACTTTTTGACCGGGCTGGAAATCGCGGTCAGCACGTTGAACGACAACCACATCGCTGCCGTCTTCCAGGCGGATTTCCATTTCCAGTGCGTCAATACGGTTGGCGCGGTCTTCGGCAGCGGTACCGGCAATGGAGCCACCCAGCGCACCAGCAACGGTGGCGAGTTGCCGACCAGAGCCGCCGCCTACTTGGTTACCCAGCAGGCCGCCGATAATCGCGCCGCCGCCACCGCCTAGCAGGCCGCCCGTGCGGCTATCCGCTTGGATTTTTACCGGACGTACCGCCGCAATAGTGCCAATCCTGACACTTTGGCTGGTCTTGGCTTGATTACCGCTGTACACATCGCCCGAATAGCCCGATGTATTGGCGCAACCAGCGAGAACGAGAACGCTGAGTGCGGCGATAGGGAGTAAACGCTTCATGGAAACCTCCGAGAGGGTCGCTTAGCCAACCCGTTAGCTACGGGACATGTGACTAAATTATAGAACAGTGTTCGTTAACAACATACTCAATATTGCTCAGGTTGCAAAGCAGTTTGTTGAGAATAAAAGTAATGATAGCGAGTGTAGTCGCTGATTAAGAAAATAGTGTGCAAAACTAGGTGAAAAAAACGCCCAGAAGGTCAAACCTGCTGGGCGTTGGTACGGCTAGCGAATTGGCTCGGGGTGAGTATTAGCCAAACTGGTTCATGGTGTTGTCTTTGCCGCCTGCTTTCAGCGCGGCGTCACCGTGGAAGAACTCTTTATGATCATCGCCGATGTTGGAGCCAGCCATGTCCTGGTGGCGAACTGTGGCGATGCCCTGGCGGATTTCCTCGCGCTGAACTTTCTTGACGTAGGCCAGCATGCCTTCGTCACCGAAGTAGTCCTTAGCCAGATTGTCGGTAGACAGCGCCGCGGTGTGGTAGGTGGGCAGGGTAATCAGGTGGTGGAAGATGCCCGCTTCCCGCGCGCCGTCGCGCTGGAAGTTACGCGTCCACTCGTCGGCAAGCTGACCAAGCTCAGTGTTGTCGTACTCGACGCTCATCAGCTTGTCGCGCTCGTAGGCCGAGACGTCCTTGCCTTCTTTTTCCCAGGCATCGAACACTTGCTGGCGGAAGTTCAACGTCCAGTTGAACGACGGTGAGTTGTTGTAGACCAGCTTGGCATCTGGGCAGACTTCGCGGATGCGGTTGACCATCGACGCGATCTGGCCAACGTGGGGTTTTTCGGTTTCGATCCATAGCAAGTCAGCGCCGTTTTGCAGGCTGGTGATGCAGTCGAGTATCACGCGGTTTTCGCCGGTACCGGGCTTGAACTGGTAAAGGCCGGAGGCCAGGCGCTTGGGCTTGACCAGTTTGCCGTTCTGCTTGATGACCACGTCGCCGTTGTTGATGTCGGAGGCCGATTCGATCACGTCGCCATCCAGGAAGCTGTTGTACTGGTCGCCCAGGTCGCCCGGTTCGTTGGTCACGGCGATCTTCTGGGTAAGGCCCGCCCCCAGCGAGTCGGTACGTGCCACGATGACGCCGTCTTCGACGCCCAGCTCGAGGAAGGCGTAGCGGACGGCGTTGATCTTGGCGATGAAGTCTTCGTGGGGCACGGTGACCTTGCCGTCCTGGTGGCCGCACTGCTTCTCGTCGGATACCTGGTTTTCCAACTGGATGCAGCAGGCACCGGCTTCGATGAACTTCTTGGCCAGCAGGTAGGTGGCCTCGGCGTTGCCAAAGCCAGCGTCGATGTCGGCAATGATCGGCACGATGTGGGTTTCGTGGTTGTCGATCTGGCTGATCAGTTCCTGCTCCTTGGCTTTGACGCCAGCCTCTTTGGCGTCGTCCAGCGCGCGGAAGAGGTGGTTGAGCTCCCACGAATCGGCCTGCTTGAGGAAGGTGTAGAGCTCTTCGATCAGATTGGCGACCGAGGTTTTCTCGTGCATGGACTGGTCGGGCAGCGGGCCGAACTCGGAGCGCAGGGCGGCAACCATCCAGCCGGAGAGGTAGAGGTAGCTGCGTTTGGTGGTGCCGAAGTGCTTCTTGATGGAAATCATCTTCTGCTGGCCGATAAAGCCGTGCCAGCAACCTAGTGATTGGGTGTAGTTGGCGGTGTCGGCATCGTAGGCGGCCATGTCGTCGCGCATGATCTTGGCGGTGTAGCGGGCGATGTCCAGGCCGGTGTGAAAGCGGTTCTGGGCACGCATACGCGCGGCGTATTCAGGCTTGATGTTGTCCCATTTGCCGCCTTGTGCTTCGCGTAGTTGGGCCAGTGCCTTGATCTCTTCAAGTAGTCCAGTCATGAGCTAATCCCTCCGGGGTTGTGATAACGATGCGCACGTTAGCAGTTTCTTATGCTGCACCTGCGAAGTCATTTTCAGCATCGTTCAATTCGCTTGGCGTGTCTTTAAGAAATAAGTCTCTTAATAGAACGTCGTAAGCGCGGTGATTTCGGGCAGGCCATGTGGCACTGCAGTAAAACCACTATCCCCGAAGGCGAGGTAGGCAACAATTGACACTTGGGGGCAGGCAGCGTTGTAGCCCGACTACAGCCGGGTAACAAAGCGGTGGGATTGTGTAGTGGAATTTCGCAACTAGCGAGCAGGCGATGGGCTGAGGGTAAGGGTCATCTCACGATGGGGAATGCCTGCGTCCATGAAGATGTCGCCGTGGGCGGTGAAGCCGAGCCGTTCGTAGAACGCCAGCGCATGGAGCTGCGCGCTGAGCGCTACTTGAGGGTGGCCAAGACGCTGGGCACAGGCGATGGCGGCGGCCATTAATTGGCCGCCGATGCCTGATCCGCGTGCCTCGGCAAGCACTGCCACGCGGCCAATATGGCCGTCGGGCAGTAGCCGCGCGGTGCCTACTGGTTGGTCGTTAAGATAGGCAACAAAGTGACGGCAGGCTGGGTCCTGGCCGTCCCATTCTTCGTCTTGGGGCACCTGCTGTTCGTCGATGAACACTACGCGGCGAATAGGGCTTGCGATGTTGCCGAGCAACGACCATTCACCCTCTTGGATATTCACCGGTAGAGCGTCGCGGGGCATGTTATTCGTCGTCGTCGCCATCGTCGTCATGTAACCAGCTTAGGCTGCCGGCGTTGACCAACTGGGTAATGAGCGATTTGGCGCCTGGCAATTCCAGCACATCCTCGTGAAGCGGTGCGGTTGACGCCAGGCGCTGTGCCAGCGCTTCCGAGCAGGCATAGCCTTCACCGTCGGCGAACAGCGTGGTGGCGTTACCCTCGCTGCGCCAGGCGAAGCGTGAGCCGGGCATGTGGTATAGCGGCTCGCCTTCTTGTAGCTGAGCAACAAGGTTGGCTTCGGTCATGGGAGGGTCAAGCGGTACGACTTGGTCGACATACTTGGGTTGAGTCATCACGCGGCCGAACCACTGGGCGATTTGCTGTGGATTATCCAGCGTCGACACGATTAGCTGGCGCATACGCTCTACTGCGGCATCGTCGAGCTCGCCGCTGTGTTCTGCGGGCGTGAGTTCGGGGTCGGCGTAGCGCAGGGAGGCGGGCAGCTGTTCGCCCAGGAAATCGGCGTAGGACGTGACCGCTTCGTCGGCCGAGGGTGCGCGGAAGCCTACCGACATGGTCATGCAGTCTTCCGTTTGGCTAACGCCGTGATGGGCCCAGCCTGGCGGTAAGTAGAGCATGTCGCCGGGTTCCAACACCCAGTCGGAGTCTTCTTCAACCGCGAAGGTTTCCAGGATACGCAGGTCAATGCCCTGAATAATCGGCGCGTCATCACCGGGTTGGCCACCCAGTTGCCAGCGGCGTTGGCCACTGGCCTGAAACAGGAACACATCGTACTGGTCGACATGGGGACCGACGCTGCCGCCGGGCGGAGCATAGCTGATCATCACGTCGTCTAGTCGCCAGCGGGGCAGAAAATCGAATTCATCCAACAGGGCGGCCACCGACGGCAGATAGTGATCCACGGCTTGAACCAACAGACTCCAGTGGCCGTTGGGCAGGCGCTCAAAGGTGGCTTCATCGAAAGGCCCGTGGGATACCTCCCATGCGCCGTTGGGGCCTTTTTCTTCCACCAGACGCGCCTCTATGCCGGGCTCGCAGGCAAGTCCTGCCAGCTCGTCGGGTTCGATGGGGCTGATAAAGTCAGGCATTGCCCCGCGGATCAGCAGCGGTTTTTGTTGCCAGTAGCTCGCCAAGAATTCTGCTGGGGTCAAGTCGCCTAGCAAGGTAAGTGGCTTATCGGAAGGGTGCATGACGTTATCCTAGCGCGAAGATTCGCAGTGTAAGCAGTTGGTTAAAACCGATGTAAGGGCCAAAACCGGATTATAGTGCATCCAATCGTTGACGTAGCGCATTTGCCTGGGCTTCGGCGTCGCCGATGTAACTTGCCGGTGACATTGCCTTCAGCTCGGTTTTGACGTCGTCGGGTAGCGCCAGGGTATCGATAAAGGCGGCAAAGCCAGCCTGGTCGATGCGCTTGCCCCGGGTCAACTCTTTGAGCTTTTCGTAAGGCTTTTCAATACCGTAGCGGCGCATGACGGTTTGAATCGGCTCGGCGAGCACTTCCCAACTGTTGTCCAGGTCGCTGTCCAGACGTTCAGGATTGGCTTCCAGCTTGCTGATGCCCTTGAGGCTGGCGTGATAGCCAATCAGCCCGTAGGCCAGGCCCACGCCCAGGTTGCGCAGCACGGTGGAATCGGTCAAATCGCGCTGCCAGCGCGAGATCGGCAGCTTTTGCGCCAGGTGGCCGAGTACCGCGTTGGCCAAGCCAAGGTTGCCTTCCGAGTTTTCAAAGTCGATGGGGTTGACCTTGTGCGGCATGGTCGACGAGCCGATTTCACCTTCCACGGTGCGCTGCTTGAAGTAGCCAAGCGAAATGTAGCCCCAGACGTCGCGGTCAAAATCGATCAGGATGGTGTTGAAGCGACAGATGGCGTCGAATAGCTCGGCGATGTAGTCGTGGGGTTCGATCTGGGTGGTGTAGGGGTTGAAGCTCAGCCCCAGGCCTTCCACGAAAGTTCGCGCATTGGCTTCCCAGTCGATTTCGGGATAGGTCGCCAGATGAGCGTTGTAGTTGCCCACGGCGCCGTTGATTTTGCCCAGAATCTCGACGCGCTCGATCTGCTTGAGCTGGCGCTTGAGGCGATAAGCCACGTTGGCCATTTCCTTGCCAAGCGTCGTGGGGCTGGCGGTTTGCCCGTGGGTGCGCGACAGCATCGGTTGGCCGGCATGGGTGATGGCCAGTGCGGTGATATCGTCGGCAACGTTATGCATGACGGGTAGCAATGCTTGGAGGCCATCGGCCAGCATTACGCCGTAGGACAGGTTGTTGATGTCTTCCGAGGTGCAGGCAAAGTGGATGAATTCAGTCACCGCATGCAGTTCGCTGTTGTCGGCAATTTTCTCTTTGAGAAAGTACTCCACCGCTTTGACGTCGTGGTTGGTGGTGCGCTCAATGTCCTTGATACGCTCAGCGTCGGCCACGGAAAAGTCGCGGATCAACGCTTCAAGAAACGCCGTCGCCTGGGCGGAAAGCGGCGGTACTTCGACGATTTGGTTGTGTTCGGCGAGCCGCTGCAGCCAGCGGACTTCCACGATGACCCGAGCGCGGATCAGGCCGAATTCGCTGAAATGTTCGCGCAGCGCGGCGGCTTTGCTGGCGTAGCGGCCGTCAACGGGGGAAAGAGCGGTCAAAGCAGAGAGTTGCATGGCTTGGTTTCCAGTTCTGAAAGCGATTAGGGGTAAAGGGACGTTATTTCAAGTCATCCAGCGCGCGACGCAGGGCTTTGCGTTGGAACATCAGTTTCCAGCGTCGGCCGCCTTGCTGATGCCATAGCAGCGCAAAACGAATGCCGGCCATCAAACAGGCGCGCACACGCTCGGGCATCATGCGGGTTTGCAACAGCGAGGGGTCGCCCTGAACCACAATGCGGTTTTTAAACGTCGAGATGGTCTCCTGGTAGGCTTCGCCCAGACTTGCGACCACGTTTTCATGGGTGGCACCAAAGTGTTCCGCCTGACCTTGTATATGGCTCAACTTCTGCCCCAGGGTATCCATCATGTTGCGGTTGTTGCGCAGCTTGTTCATCAATAGCAGTATCGAAAAGCCATAGCGTAGCACCACCGGATTGGCCTGTTCCCGGCCGACCAGCATTTCGAGAGTATCCAATCCCTGGCGCAGGTTGTTGGGGTGGCCGCCGTAGATTGCTTCAAAACTTTCCGGGTTAGGGTCGCTAGTCGCTTGGATAAGCGTTTCCCAGGCGCGCGGCTCTACTTGGCCCGTGCGGGCCAGTTCGTCCACCAGGCTTGCGGCCTGAAAGACCCCTGCTAGCGCCAGTGCTTGGCGCGCGGCCGGGGTTTCCGGCGCGCGATGAATGGGCGTGGTAGGGCTCATGTGGCTGCCTCGGTTGCCTTCCATGTGGAGTGAATCACACCGCCGCCCAGGCAAATATCGCCGTCGTAGAGAACGAGCGACTGACCTGGGGTTACGGCGCGTTGGGGATCGTCGAAATGTACCTCGACGCTGCCATCAGGCTTGGCAATTATCTCGCAGCCTCGATCGCTCTGGCGGTAGCGGGTTTTAGCCGTGAAGCGCCCTTGGGTGACCGGTGGCTCACCGGCGACCCAGTCCATCGGCTCGGTGACCAGCGCATCGCTATAGAGCAGCGAATGATGCTTACCTTGCACGGCTACCAGCACGTTGCGTTCCAGATCTTTCTGGGCGACATACCACGGGTCTTCGGAATAGTTGGCCAAGCCGCCAATGCCGAGCCCCTGGCGTTGGCCGAGGGTGTAATACATCAGCCCCATATGCTCGCCGATCACATCGCCCTCGGGGGTTTCGATGGTGCCGGGCTGGGCGGGCAGGTATTGCTTGAGAAAGTCGCGAAAGCGGCGTTCGCCGATAAAGCAGATGCCGGTGGAGTCTTTCTTCTTGGCGGTGATTAGATCGTGCTGCTCGGCCAGCGCGCGCACCGCAGGCTTTTCCAGCTCACCCACCGGAAATAGCGTGCGCGCAATGGCAGCTTCGGGCACGGCATGCAGGAAGTAGCTCTGGTCCTTGTTGCCGTCCAGGCCTTTTAACAGGCGGGGGCGACCTTCCCGGGTGCCTTCACGAACATAGTGACCGGTGGCGATTTTCTCCGCGCCGAGCATCTCCGCGTATTCAAGAAACACTTTAAATTTTATTTCGCGGTTGCACAGAATATCCGGATTAGGTGTACGGCCCGCTTTGTACTCGGCGAGAAAGTGCTCAAAAACGTTATCCCAGTATTCGGCGGCAAAATTGGCCGTATGCAGCTTAATGCCAAGCTTGGCGCACACCGCTTCGGCGTCGGCGAGGTCTTCCTTCGCCGTGCAGTACTCCGTGCCGTCGTCTTCGTCCCAGTTTTTCATGAACAGGCCTTCCACGTCGTAGCCCTGTTGTAGTAACAACAAGGCCGATACGGAAGAGTCAACGCCGCCGGACATGCCGACAATCACTTTGCCGGTCGCAGACGCCGTGGGCGTGGAGGTGCCAGTGGTGGATGTCATCGCCATCCTCGGTTGGAGTGGTATGCAATTGGGCGGTGATTATACACGATGCAGCCATGGCGCTTCGAGTGCTTCACTCGCGGATTACCTCTAGGGGGTAATGGTGGTGTTGCATGGCATCTTCAATGCGGGTGACCACCAGAGGACTGCGCAATCGCCCAGCGTGATTGAGCGCCTGAATTTCATCCAGTGTCAGCCAGTGGGTGGCGGTAATGTCACGATCCAGCGGGGTATCCAGAAACGTCTTGGGCGTGGCGATAAAGCCGTGGCTGTGAAAGGTTTTTCCCTGGGGCGTATGGAAAATGTAAAGCCCCAGGTAGCCGGTGAGCGTGACCTGCCAAGCGGTTTCTTCGGCGACCTCGCGCAAGATGGCGGTGATAGGCCCTTCGCCGGGTTCGATATGCCCGGCCGGCTGGTTGAACACGGTGGTAGGGCCGCCGCGGGCTTCCTCGACCATTAGAAAGCGTTCGCCCTGTTGAATTACGCAGGCCGCTGTGCTGTGAATCGTCTGTTTCATGACCGCTTGCGCCCTGATGCGGGCCGTTTGCGCTGGGTTGGGCGCTGATTGGGCTTCGCCGCGCGCGGCGCATGCAGGGTTTCGTGACGCCATTCGCCTGGCGCCAGTTCGCCCAACTGCCAAGGGCCGATTGCAGCGCGAATCAGACGCAGCGTGGGGAAGCCGACGTGGGCGGTCATGCGTCGCACCTGGCGGTTGCGGCCTTCGCTGATTGTCAGCTCCAGCCAGCTGGTGGATGGGTGGCGCTTAGGGTCAATGGCCGGGTGGCGCGGGGCGATGTTGGGTGGGTCGATACGCCGCGCCTTGGCAGGCAGCGTGGGCCCGTCTTTTAGCGCCACGCCGCTTTTCAGCGCGTGTAGGGCGTCGTCGTCGATTCGCCCTTCGAGCTGAACCCAGTAGGTTTTCGGTTGTTTATGGCGCGGATGGGCAATGCGGTGAATCAGGCTGCCATCATCGCTGAGCAGCAGCAGGCCTTCCGAGTCGTAGTCGAGCCGACCGGCGGCATAAACGTCTGGCACGTCAATCACATCCGCCAGGGTGGCGCGGCCCTGGGGGTCGGTGAACTGGGACAGCATGCGGTAGGGTTTATGCAGTAAATATAGGTTGCTCATTGTCTCGTTTGGGCTGCCCTTGATTTGTCGACAATCGCTCATGCGGTTAAAGTGCAGCGCTGGTATACTCCTGCGTGACCGCTGGGGTCGTCGTCACCACCACCGATAAACCACCTTGTGGCTTTTATTAATCACCATGTGATGGGAGGAGCTACCAAAAGCTCCGCACGCTTCGCGATAAGGTTTCTTGCTCAATGAGCCGCGACGCTTAAGAATTTATAATCACAGCGACAGAGAAAAGAGGTTAACGCAAAAATGTCCAAAACGCCGAAGATCATTTATACGCTCACCGACGAGGCCCCCGCGCTCGCGACCTATTCGTTGTTACCGATTATTGATGCCTTTACCGACTCGGCGGGCATTATCGTTGAGACGCGCGATATTTCTCTCGCTGCCCGCGTGCTTTCCCAATTCCCTGATCTGCTCAGCGATGAACAGCGCGTCAGCGATGACCTGGCCGAGCTTGGCCAATTGGCCACCACGCCTGAAGCCAATATCATCAAACTGCCCAATATCAGTGCATCAGGCCCGCAGTTGAAGGCGACCATCAAAGAGCTTCAGAGCCAGGGCTACCCGCTGCCCGACTACCCGGACGAGCCGAAGAACGACGAGGAAACCTCGATCAAGGCGCGTTACGACAAGGCCAAGGGCAGTGCGGTCAACCCGGTACTGCGCGAGGGTAACTCTGATCGCCGTGCGCCGAAGTCGGTTAAGAACTACGCGCGTAAATACCCGCATCGTATGGGCGAGTGGAGCGCTGATTCGAAGTCGCACGTGGCTCACATGAGCGAAGGCGATTTCTACGCCAGCGAGCAGTCCACGGTGATTAAAAACGCCAGCAAGCTCAAGATCGATCTGGCCCAGAAAGACGGTACTCACACCGTTTTGAAAGAAGGCCTTGCCGTGCAGGAAGGAGAGGTGATCGACGCGGCCTGCATGAGCAGCCGCCGCCTGCGCAATTTTATCGACAGCCAGATCAAAGACGCCAAGAAAGATAACGTGCTGTTTTCCCTGCACCTGAAAGCCACCATGATGAAGGTTTCCGACCCGATCATGTTTGGCATGGTGGTAGAGGAATTCTACAAAGACGTTCTCGAAAAGCACGCCGACGCGCTTAAACTGTCGGGCTTCAATCCCAATAGCGGTATTGGCGATCTTTACAGCGCGATTGAAAAGCTGCCCGCTGAACAGCAGGCAACCATCAAGGCCGATATCGAGGCGCTCTACAAAGAGCGTCCACCGATGGCGATGGTCAACTCGCACAAAGGTATTACCAACCTGCACGTACCCAGCGACGTGATTATCGACGCCTCGATGCCCGCGATGATTCGCGATTCGGGCAAGATGTGGAACGCTAACGACGAGCTGCAGGATACCAAGGCGGTAATTCCGGATCGCTGCTATGCGACCATTTATCAGGCAGTGATTGAAGACTGCAAGAAAAATGGTGCTTTCGACCCGACCACCATGGGCAGCGTGCCTAACGTTGGTTTGATGGCCCAGAAAGCGGAAGAGTACGGCTCCCACGACAAGACCTTCCAGATTCCTGCCGATGGCACCGTGGTAGTGACCGACGAAAACGGCCACACGCTGTTTAGCCACGACGTTGAAGCGGGCGATATCTGGCGCATGTGCCAGACCAAGGACGCGCCGATCCAGGATTGGGTCAAACTGGCAGTGACCCGGGCGCGGGAAAGCGGCTCGCCGGCGATTTTCTGGCTCGACGCCAACCGTGCTCACGATGCGCAACTGATCAACAAAGTCGAAACCTACCTGAAAGACCACGACACCAACGGCCTGGATATTCGAATTCTGTCGCCGGTGGAGGCCATGAAGGTATCGCTTGAGCGTATTCGCAAGGGCGAAGACACCATTTCGGTCACCGGTAACGTACTGCGCGACTACCTAACCGACCTGTTCCCGATTATGGAACTGGGCACCAGCGCCAAGATGCTCTCGATTGTACCGCTGATGAATGGCGGTGGGCTGTTTGAGACGGGTGCGGGCGGTTCTGCGCCGAAGCACGTCCAGCAGTTCCTGGAAGAGAATCACCTGCGCTGGGATTCACTGGGCGAATTCTTGGCCCTGGCGGCGTCGCTTGAACACTTGGGCAGCACCTTTGGTAATGCCCGCGCTAAGCTGTTGGCTAATGCGCTTGATGAAGCCAACGGTCAGTTCCTGGACAGCAATAAGTCACCGTCGCGTAAGGTAGGCGAATTGGACAACCGAGGCAGTCACTTCTACTTGGCGCTATACTGGGCAGAAGCACTGGCCGCGCAAGACGAAGATGCCGAGATGAAGACGCTGTTTGCACGTCTGGCGGAAACGCTCAAAGCCAACGAAGCGACGATTGTTGATGAGCTCAACAGCGTTCAAGGGCAGCCAGTTGATATTGAAGGTTATTTCCGTCCAAGTGGCGAACGGGCTAGCCAAGCCATGCGCCCGAGTAAAACGCTCAACAACGCATTGGCGATGGTCGCTGCCGACTAACGCAGTTCGATTCCGTAGCGTTAAGCCCTCGCCCGCTTGTCGGGCGGGGGTTTTTTGTCCGGCACGATGTGATAATTTTGATTTTTCCATGAACCCTTGCTGATTGCGCACGTCTGACTATATAGCACATCGCTACCTAGGACGTTGCCCGTCGGCCGAGAGATGATAAACCTTGCTGCTTATGCCCCATACCGACAGTTCATACCCGGAGGCGTCTTCGCTTGAAGCGGGCATGACGCGCCCCGATATGCCTGAATACGATGACGACCTGACGGTGCAGTCTGCCGAGCCTGAGCTGGCTCAGCCGCCGCTATTTAAGGTGGTGCTTCACAACGATGACTTTACGCCGATGGAGTTTGTCATCGAAGTGCTGCAAGGCTTCTTTAACATGGACAGTGAAAAAGCCGTCCAGGTGATGTTAGCGGTGCATACTCAGGGGAAAGCTACCTGTGGTGTGTTTACCCGCGATATTGCTGAAACTAAAAGTTACCAAGTGAATGAATACGCCCGTGAGTGCGAGCATCCTTTAATGAGCGACATTGAAGCCGCCGATTGAGAGCGTTGAAAAAAATCGGTAGGTGGGCTTGCAACTGTTCGATTTGTACCCGATGTTTGAAAGTGCCGGTCGATTAAACTGATCCGACGCAAGTCCTAGGTGGCGATATGCCCTAGGGTGTAGCGAAAAGGGGACTGCCATGCTGAGCAAAGAACTTGAACTGACCCTGAACACGGCTTTCACCGTGGCGCGCTCCAAGCGTCATGAGTTCATGACCGTCGAGCACCTGTTGCTCGCGCTCTTGGACAACGCTTCGGCGTTGGATGTATTGAAAGCCTGTGGGGCAAACCTCGACAAGCTGCGGTCCGATTTGCAGGACTTCATCAACTCGACCACTCCTCTGATTCCTGAAGGCCAAGGCGACCGCGAAACGCAGCCGACACTGGGCTTTCAGCGGGTGCTCCAGCGCGCCGTTTTCCACGTACAGTCGTCTGGTAAAAGTGAAGTTACCGGCGCGAACGTACTGGTGGCGATTTTCTCTGAGCAGGAAAGCCAAGCGGTTTATTTCCTCAAGCAGCAGAATGTTGCCCGGGTAGACGCGGTTAACTACATCGCGCATGGCATCTCTAAGGTCGCGGGGCATGGCCCTTCACCATCGCCTTCCCAGCAGGAAGGCGAAGAAGCCGAGGAAGGCAGCGCCGAAGGCGCGGCTCACCCGCTTACCGGCTATGCCACCAACCTCAACGAGCAGGCGCGGCTGGGCAAAATCGACCCCTTGATCGGTCGCGATCACGAGCTTGAGCGCGTGGTGCAGATTCTTGCCCGTCGCCGCAAAAACAACCCGCTGCTGGTCGGCGAAGCCGGTGTTGGCAAGACGGCCGTTGCTGAAGGGTTAGCCAAGCGCATCGTCGAAGAAGACGTCCCTGATGTTATCGCCGATGCGGTGGTGTATTCGCTGGATATGGGCGCACTGCTGGCCGGTACAAAGTACCGTGGTGACTTCGAGAAGCGCCTGAAGAGCCTGCTCGGCGAGCTACGTAAGCAGCCCAATGCGGTATTGTTTATCGACGAGATACATACCGTGATTGGTGCGGGTGCGGCGTCTGGCGGTGTGATGGATGCCTCTAACCTGCTCAAACCTCTGCTTTCCTCGGGCGAGCTGCGCTGCATTGGCTCGACTACCTTCCAAGAATTCCGCGGTATCTTTGAGAAAGACCGTGCCTTGGCGCGTCGCTTCCAGAAAGTCGATGTGATGGCGCCGTCGGTGGAAGATACCATCAAGATTCTTCAGGGGCTGCGTTCGCGGTTTGAAGAACACCACGAACTTAAATATACCGATGGGGCGCTTGAAAGCGCGGCGCGTCTGGCGGATCGCTATATCAACGACCGCTACCTACCGGATAAAGCCATCGACGTGATTGATGAAGCCGGTGCCCACCAGCGTCTGCTACCGCCTGAAGTGCGCGCCAAGACCATCGATGTGGAGCAGGTGGAAGCGGTTGTGGCATCGATTGCCCGCATTCCGCCGAAGAGCGTGTCCAGTTCGGATCGCAAGCTGCTTGAAAAACTCGACCGCGACTTGAAAATGCTGGTATTTGGTCAGGACGAGGCCATCGATACGCTGTCTGCTGCCATTAAACTGTCGCGTGCTGGCTTGAAGTCGCCCGACAAGCCGGTGGGCAGCTTCCTGTTTGCTGGGCCGACGGGGGTAGGTAAAACCGAAGTGGCCAAGCAGCTCTCGCATATCATGGGTATTGAGCTTGTGCGTTTCGATATGTCGGAGTACATGGAGCGGCATACCGTGTCACGCCTGATCGGTGCGCCTCCGGGCTATGTTGGCTACGATCAGGGCGGCCTGCTGACTGAAGCCGTCACCAAGCAGCCGCACTGCGTGCTGCTGTTGGATGAGATCGAGAAAGCGCACCCGGAAGTCTTCAACCTGCTGCTGCAGGTGATGGACCACGGCCGCCTGACCGATAACAACGGCCGCGAAGCAGACTTCCGTCACGTTATCCTGATCATGACCTCCAATGCCGGGGCCGAGCAGGCATCGCGCCGCTCGATCGGTTTCCAGCATCAGGACCATTCGACCGATGCGATGGAAGTCATTCGCCGTACCTTCTCGCCGGAATTCCGCAACCGCCTGGACGGCATTATCCAGTTCCATTCGCTACCGACTTCGGTAGTCCGCAACGTTGTCGACAAGTTCCTGATCGAGCTACAAGCACAGTTGGACGAGAAGCGCGTTCAGTTGGAAGTCGACGATATGGCGCGCGATTGGCTGGCGGATCAAGGCTACGATCCGGACATGGGGGCACGCCCGATGGCGCGCTTGATCCAAGAGAAGCTCAAAAAGCCGCTGGCAGAGATGATTCTGTTTGGCGAGCTTGCCGAGCAGGGCGGGATCGTGCACGTCAGCTTGGAGGAAGGCGAGTTACGCTTGTCAACCGAGTCGGAAATGGCCGATGCGCCCTAATGGGCGCTTAGCTATCCAGACTTCTACGCAGCGCCCTGTCATTGACGGGGCGTTGTCGTTTTGGCAGGCAGGCATCGGTAGCGCTGGACGAGTAAAAGAGGGCAGGGCGCTGATTCACGCCGTGCTGGGCGCTGTTAGCGTGAGCGGTAAACGATGCGGCCTTTGGAGAGATCGTAAGGCGTGAGCTCAACTTTTACTTTATCGCCGGTCAGGATGCGGATGTAGTTTTTGCGCATTTTGCCAGAGATATGCGCTGTAACGACGTGACCGTTTTCCAGCTCAACACGGAACATGGTGTTGGGCAGGGTATCGACAATAACGCCTTCCATTTCAATATGATCTTCGCGTGCCATATAGGCAGTTCCTCACTTAATTCAACGTAATAGGTGTGCTCAAAACGACTGGGCATGCGGTGCCTGATAGCCAGCACCACCTCGAATAGCGCTATATTGTGCCGTAAGCCTGGCGTCAAGGCAAAAAAGCGTGGCTGATTAGCGAATTAATTCTCGCCACTGGCGGCCGTCGAGCACCTCAAGGGGGGTAAAATTCTGCTTATAGCGCATTTTTCGACACGCTTCTATCCAGTAACCCAGGTAAAGGTGGGGCAGTTGCTTGTCGCGGGCCAAGTCGATGAGCCGTAATATAGCCAGAGTGCCCAGCGAGCGCTTATCCAGGGATTCGTCGACGCTGAAAAAGGTATAAATCGCTGAAAGGCCGTGCTCAAGCTGGTCGAAGGCAGCCACTCCAATCAGGCGATCCTCAAGATAAAGCTCCATTAATTGAGCATAGGGTTCGTCCAGGGTCAAAAACGTTCGATACTGTTCATGGCTTGGGGGGTACATGTCGCCATCGGCATGGCGGTGGTTAATATAGTCAGCGTAAAGCGCGTAATGGCGCGCATCAAAGTATGCTTTGGTGATGCGCGTGGTGATATCCGCATTGCGCCGGGTGATTCGCCGCTGCGTTCGGTTCGGGCTAAAGCGTTCGACCGGCACGCGTACGGAGCGGCAAGCGTTACAGCCTTCGCAATGGGGACGGTATAAATGTCGACCGCTGCGCCGAAACCCGAGCAGGGACAAGGAGTCATAGACACCGGGCATGGGCGATTCCTGAGGGTCCAGGAACAGCGTGGTGGCTTCTTTGTCGGGCAGATAGCTACAGGCGTGGGGCACTGTCAAAAAGAAGCGCAAATCGCGTACAAGCCGGCGGGGAGCGTTGCTGCTCACAGTTTGCCTCCTGGTTCCGTTAGCGTTGGCACCGTTAGCCTGTAAAAAAGGTGCTTGTAAAATAGATACCGGTAAATTGCGTCAGGCGATAGCCGATAGCCACGGAGAAGGCGGCACAACGGGCGCGTTCTCCGGTGGTGTTGCAAAGCTAAACGCAGAGCTTGGCAACCACTTTTCAAGATAGCTGATGAATGTCGCTCGGGCGACTGTTGTTGCGCCTAGGCTTGCCAAGTGCGGTGTATGCATTTGGCAGTCGATGAGCTTGCCGCCGTGGTCGCGCATGGCGCGGACCAGGTGCGCTAAAGCCACTTTTGAGGCGTCGGGAACGCGGGAAAACATCGACTCACCGAAAAACACCGGCCCCATAGCGACACCATAAAGGCCGCCCACCAAGCGCTGGTGATGGTGCACCTCGATACTGTGGGCAATGCCCTGGGCTTTGAGGTCACAGTAGGCGTGATACATGTCATCGGTAATCCAGGTGCCCAGTTCTTCGTCCCGTGGCGCGGCGCAGGCGTCGATCACTTGTTCAAAATGTTGGTCGACGGTGATCTCAAATCCCGCATTGCGCAGCTTTTTTGTTAAGCTGCGGCGCTGCTTAAATTGTTCAGGTAGGAGTATCATGCGGGGATCAGGGCTCCACCATAGAATGGGGTCGTTATCGCTGTACCATGGAAAGATGCCGTGCCGATACGCTTCCACCAGCCAATCGGGGGTTAATTCGCCGCCCGCTGCGAGCAGGCCGTTAGGCGAACCCAGCGCCGAGGTGACGGGGGGAAAGTGAGGCATTGGCGAGGAAAGCCAGGGTAGCATGGAGTGCTCCGGTCATTAGCAGCGATAACAAGTGCGGATCAACGACCCTGTGACGGCAGCAGGATGCTCGGTATGATACAAACTCGCAAGTGGATTAACGACGCCATCGGGTGCAAAAGGGAGAGTCGCTTGAAATTGAATAAAGCGGTCGACAAGCGAACACAGCGTAACACGCGCCAAAGTGGGTCTTCGGGTCGGGTCAACGCCGCCAAGGACAAAGCTCGTCGGGTTGGGTTACGCCTGCAGGGCGCCGCACGCGATGGCGTGGTGGTGGCGCTGTTGGCGATATGTACATTTTTATTACTGGCGCTGTTTAGTTATTCGCCAGCGGATCCCGGCTGGTCATCCCAAGGGCCGGAAACCGCGGTCAGCAACTGGATGGGGCCAGTGGGTGCCTGGCTTGCTGACGTCCTCTATTCGCTCCTGGGGGCCAGTGCGCTCTGGTGGCCAGGCATGGTCGGCTATTTGGCCTGGTGGCTGGTTCGCTCCCGCCAGGTGCGCTTTGAGCTGGACCCGGTGGCCGTAGCGGTGCGCGCCGGGGGGCTGATGCTGCTGATGTTTGGCACCACCATGCTCGGCGCGCTGCATTTTTATAACCCCGATAGCCTGCTGCCCTATGCCTCTGGAGGTATTTTGGGTGAAGGGCTGGTGGGTGCGCTACGCCCGCTGGTCAACAGCGGCGGCGTAGGGTTGATTGCCGCTGCGCTGATTTTGAGCGGTTTTCCGCTGTTTAGTGGCATGTCCTGGCTGCAGGTCGCCGATGAGGTGGGCCGCCGCCTGTGCCGTTTGAGTGGTTGGTGGTCGGCGCGTCGCCAGGCGCGCCGTGAGCGAGCCAAGCAGCGAGCGGCAGCGCGACCTGTCCCAGAGCCCACGCAACGTAAAGCAGCGCCCGAGCCTAAGGCCGAGAGCAGCAGTCGCGATAAACGCCGCGAACCTGCGATGTCGACCGACATGGAGGAAGACAACCAAGCAGGCCGTGATAACGTCACGGACACGTCTATCCCCTGGACGGCCGCACGAGCACCTTCTGCCACGGCTTTCAAGACAGCGCCGCGCGCCCAGGCGACGCCTCCAGAGATAGCCAAAGAAGCCGCTACTGAAACAGACGCAGCCACTGAACAGTTGCCGACCACTGCGCCACCGGCCAGCCAGCAGGCAACGCACGAGATTGAACCATCGGCACGTGATCACAGCGCTGATTCGACGGCTGCGTCACCTTTTACGGCCACGCCTGCATCGCCTGCCGACGAAGCGTCCCGCGAGCCATTACCGCTGCGCGCCTCGCGCCGTGAACCAGAGGCTGTGCCGGCTTCTTCAGCACCGCTCTCCGCCGCTGAGGACAAGCCGTGGGCACCCGTGCCGGATGAGGCAGCGTCCGAACAAGCCGCTGAGTCATTGAACGCCGAGCGGCACAAGGATCGGGTGCCTGAAGTAGTGCCCGAGCCGATATGGGGCGATGACGACGAGGTACCGGAAGCATCGACGCCTCCGCCTGCGCGTCATGAGCCGACCTTCAGCCCGGAGGTTGCCGCCGAGCAAGAGGAGGCCGATAACGGGCCGACGCTGTGGACGGTGGAACATCTGCAAAATCAGCGTCCCTCCTTCGATCACATACCCGACCCCGAAGGCGACGTGCCGAGCTTGCGCCTGCTGACCCCGGCTGAGCCACATCAGCCCAACTATACCGATGAGCAGTTGGCGGATATGGCCGAGCTGCTTGAAGTACGCCTGCGCGAGTATGGCGTCAAAGCTGAAGTGGTCGACACCTGGCCCGGGCCAGTGATTACGCGCTTTGAAATTAAGCCCGCAGCGGGCGTCAAAGTTTCCAAAATCAGCAACTTAGCCAAAGATTTGGCGCGTTCGTTGATGGTCAAGAGCGTACGCGTGGTCGAGGTGATTCCAGGGCGGCCGACGGTCGGTATTGAGATACCAAATCCCCATCGGGCAATGATCAGGCTACGCGAAGTCATTGATTCCGAACGCTATCAACAGGAAAAATCACCGCTGACCATGGCCCTGGGGCAGGACATTGGTGGCGGGCCGGTAGTCGCCAATCTCGGCAAAATGCCGCATTTGCTCGTGGCCGGTACCACGGGGTCGGGCAAGTCGGTGGGCGTCAACGCCATGCTAATTTCGATGCTGCTCAAGGCCACGCCGGATGAGCTAAAGCTGATCATGGTCGACCCAAAAATGCTGGAGCTATCTGTCTACGACGGTATTCCGCATCTGTTGGCTCCGGTAGTTACCGATATGAAAGAGGCAGCCAATAGCCTGCGCTGGTGTGTGGCAGAAATGGAGCGTCGCTATAAGCTGATGGCCGCTATGGGGGTGCGTAATATTGCCGGCTTTAACGCCCGCCTGGACGAAGCCGAGCGCGCTGGCGCCCAGGTGGCTGACCCGCTATGGGAGCCGCAGCCTTGGGAGATGCACCAAACGCCACCGATACTTGAGAAGCTGCCTTACATCGTGGTGGTGATCGACGAATTCGCCGATATGTTCATGATCGTGGGCAAAAAGGTCGAAGAGCTCATTGCTCGCCTGGCGCAAAAAGCCCGTGCGGCAGGGATCCACCTGATACTTGCCACTCAGCGCCCGTCGGTGGACGTGGTCACTGGTTTGATCAAGGCCAATATTCCCTCGCGGATGGCCTTCCAGGTGTCATCGCGGATTGATTCGCGCACGATCTTGGACCAGGGCGGCGCGGAAAGCCTGCTGGGGCATGGCGATATGCTGTACTTGCCCGCCGGGTCGGGGCCGCCCAATCGTATCCACGGGGCTTTTGTCGACGACGATGAGGTACATCGTGTGGTGGAAGACTGGAAGCGCCGCGGTGAGCCGGAATATATCGAAGAGATTTTATCGGGCGGTGTTTCGGCAGACGCGTTAGCTGGGCTTGAGGCCGAGGGAGTCGATGGCGATGACGCCGAGCAGGACGCGCTTTACGATGAAGCCGTTCAGTTTGTCACGCAAACGCGTAAAGCATCGATTTCCGCAGTGCAGCGGCGCTTTAAAATTGGCTATAACCGTGCCGCTCGCCTCGTGGAGGCCATGGAAGGTGCGGGCGTGGTGTCATCGATGGGTACCAACGGCGCCCGGGAGGTGCTGGCGCCACCGCCTGTTGGCCATTAAGCCAATCGTGCAATTAGCGTGGAAATCCCGCTGCCGATGAAACTTGGTAGCGGGACGCGCGTCTTAATGGCTACACGAACGGTTATGCTAGCCCCCACGTTCACTCTTTATCCGCTTTTTTACTAGCCATATGACCGGCTAAGTTCATTGTTCACTGGCAAGGTTGCCTAGGGAGATCGCATGAGCGATACGCAAACTCGACGTCCTTCATCATTACTACTGGCTGCCAGCGCATTAGGATTAACCTTCACCGCCCCGCTGGCCATTGCCAACGAGGCCGCTGAGCGGCTAACCGAACGGCTTGATCCGCTGGAAAGCTATCAGGCATCGTTTGAGCAAGAAATACTCGATGGCAGCGGTGACCGCTTGCAGGAAGCGCGTGGCGAAATGTGGCTGTCGCGCCCTGGTATGTTGCGCTGGGAAGTGGAAGCGCCTTATGCGCAAACCGTGGTATCGGACGGTGATGAGGTGTATCTCTACGATCCGGATCTTGAGCAAGTGACGGTCCAGGCGCTGGACGAGCGGGTGACTCATACTCCCGCATTGTTGCTATCAGGACGGGTTAGCGAGCTGACCGAAAATTACGATGTCGAGTACGAGGACGACGGCGGTGATGATATCTTCACGCTAGTGCCCACGTCCGCGGATACTTTGTTTGAGCAGCTTCGCATGACCTTTGATGGTGATATGCTCACCGAGCTATGGATGACCGATAGCACCGGCCAACGCACATCGATTATCTTCAGCAATGCCGAGCGCAATGAAGATATTGACGACGAGCGTTTTGAATTTGAAGTCCCCGATGGAGCTGACGTGATTCGTGAGGACGAGCGCTAGCCGGGCTTTATGAGCGATTAGCGGAAAGGCTCATTTCATTTACATAAAGGCCGATCAGGCATCCGATGCCTGGTCGGCTTCTTTGTTTCTGGCGTTTCGCCACGCCATGATCTCGGCAAAACGCTTTTCCTGACCGAACGCGCTGGGTTGATAAAACGCTTGTCTGGGCAGCTCCTCCGGCCAGCAGTCGTGGGCACTCCCTGCAGGGTAGCCGTCGGGTTCGTTGTGCGCATAGCGGTAGCCTTCGCCATGACCGAGTTGCTCCATCAGCTTGGTTGGCGCGTTGCGCAGATAGGTGGGTACTTCAACCTGGGGCTGTTGGCGGACAAACTGCTGGGCCTTGTTCCAGGCCTGGTCAATGCGATTGCTTTTTGGCGCCACCGCCAGATGTATCGCCGCGTGGGCGATTGCCCGCTGGCCTTCGTAGTCGCCTAGCCGTAAATAGGCATCCCAGGCGGCGATGACCAATGGTAGTGCGCGAGGGTCAGCGTTACCCACGTCTTCCGAGGCGATGGCGCTGAGTCGGCGCACCACATCCAGCGGGTCGCCACCGCCTTGAATAAAGCGGGCCATGTAGAGCAAGGCGGCATCGGGCCGTGAGGAGCGCACCGATTTGTGAATAGCCGAGAGCAGGTCGTAGTAGGCATCGCCCTGCTTATCGAAGGCGCTGGCCTGATGGCCGATGACATCGGCCAGTACGCTTTCGGGCAGCACTTCGTGGCCAGCCTGTTGTGTGGTGAAATCGCAGGCGGTTTCCAGTAGGCCCAGTGCGCGGCGGGCATCTCCTGCGCTTGCCTTGGCCAAGGCAGTTAATACCGATGGCTCCACCTCAATGCTACGTTTGCCCAGCCCGCGCTCGGGGTCGTCCAGGGCCTGGCGCATCACGCTGATCAATTCGTCTTGCGTCAGCGATTTCAGCACATAAACCCGCGCCCTAGAGAGCAGTGCTGAGTTGACCTCAAACGACGGATTTTCGGTGGTGGCGCCAATCAACGTCAAAAGGCCAGACTCAACATGAGGGAGTAGGGCGTCCTGCTGGCTCTTGTTCAATCGGTGAATCTCATCTAAAAATAGAATAACCGGTGAACTAAGTTGCTGGGCCCGTTCGACGACCACGCGAATATCCTTAACCCCTGCCATCACCGCGCTGAGCTGTTCTAAATGGGCGTTGGATGCATGCGCCAGGAGTTCCGCCAGGGTGGTTTTGCCGACACCCGGCGGCCCCCATAAAATCATTGAGCGTACAACGCCCGACTCCGCCATACGCCGTAGCGGTTTATCCGGGCCAACGAGCGCCTGTTGGCCAACATAGTCTTCAAGCTGGCGCGGGCGCATCCGGTAGGCTAAAGGGGCGTCGTCGGCAGGGGTTGCGCGGCTGAAAAGATCCATGGAAGCTCCGTTTAACACTGACCATCGGTTGGGTATGTCATCATAAGGTGTATGGTAAAGCGTGTCTGCTCAGACTACCTTTGGCGTAAGACGATAAAGGAGACGGCTCAATGTTAAACCAACTGCGATTAGATCATGCCAATATGGCCAGGATGCTGCACGTCCTTCAATTGAAGCAAAAAGCCTTGGTTCAAGGCGAGCGTCCCAATTTTCACCTAATGCGCGAGGTGGTGGATTACATTTTGTCCTACATGGGCAGCTTTGCTGGGCCGTTGGAGCGAATTTGTGTTGAAAGGCTGCGCACGGACGCCCCTGAACACACGGCGCTCACCGAAAAAATGGCTGAAGATTATCGTCAATTGACGCCCCGTTTGCAGCAGCTATCCAATGACATCGATATGATTTTGATGGACAACGTGCTGCCCATGGACAAGTTCGCTGACGACTTGAGAGAGTATCTGGAGGCGCACCGCGCCTACCTGCGTCAGGAACGTGAAGCGCTATTTCCGTTGATGGACAAGCACTTTAGCGAGGACGATATGGAGGCTCTGCGCCAGTCACTGCCGGTGGGCGCCGAACAATCCCTTGAGCGTTTGCAGTTAGCCTATCCAGAGCTTTATGCCGAGCTGCGCGGGGCCGATGTTCCCAACGTATAAGTTTGATGAGGGCCTGGCTGAAGATGGCTTATCAGCTACCGCGTGCGTGTTAAACTAATCGCCTTGATAAAAATGCATAGACAGGGGCGATGGTGGTAAAACGCAATGGCTGTGGCGTGACAGGATGAAGCAAGGGCCTGTTCTGATATTTGATTCCGGTGTGGGAGGGCTGTCGGTAGCAGCGGCGTTACGTCAGCACTATCCCCATGCCAGTTTTTGCTACGCCTGTGACAATGCGTGGCTACCCTATGGTCTGCGCGACGACGCCAGCCTTGCCGAGCGTATCCTGGCTGTTTGCTTGTCGGCGGTTGCGGCTTGCCAACCTAGCGTACTCGTTGTGGCCTGCAACACTGCCAGTACCTTGGCACTTGAAAAGCTGCGCTGGCATTTGTCGATCCCCGTGGTGGGCACCGTACCGGCGATTAAACCGGCGGCGGCGCTTAGCCAGACGCGTCATATCGGCCTGCTGGCCACCAGGGCCACGGTCGGCCGCCCATATACCCAGGAACTGATCGACCGCTTTGCCAGCGACTGCGTGGTGACCAAAGTGGCTGCCGATGCATTGGTCAGCGAAGCCGAGGCATGGTTGGCGGGGCAACCACTCGACAAGGCGCGTATCCACACCGCGTTGATGCCGCTGTGGCAAGCTGCGCAACCAAGGCCAGGCGTGTCCACGCTGGATACTCCTGCAATTGATACCCCTGCACTTGATACCATAGTGCTCGGCTGCACCCATTTTCCCCTCTTACAACCCTGGTTAGCCCAGCTTGCCCCGGTACCGCTTCAATGGGTCGATTCTGGCGATGCCATTGCCCGGCGTGTCGGTCAGGTGGCAGAGATGCTAATGGTGATGAACCCCGACAGTCGCTGTTTTACCACCGGCCCGGCCGACCACCTAACCGAAGGTTTGGCACGTTATGGATTTCAGCCCGCGCAGCCATTAAGCCTGACGCATTAGCCGTGGTAAGGGTCTGTTTAATATTTACCAAGATCATGTTTACCCATACATAAAGAGGAGCCGCTTTGGCTATCCCTGTTGTTGACCCCGAACGCTACGCCGAGCAATTGGCTGACAAACGTGCCTATGTCGAACGCCTTTTTGAGCCCTTCGCGCCGCCGGCTTTAGAGATGTTTCCGTCACCGCCCAGCCACTACCGCCAGCGCTGTGAGTTTCGTATTTGGCATGAAGGCGATGATCTTTTCTACGCCATGTTTGAGGTCACGCCGGGCAATCCTAAGAGCAAGCGCGTTATTCGACTTGATCAGTTCCCAGTTGCCAGTGAATCCATCAACCGTCTGATGCCGCTGTTACGCACGGCCTTTTTGAAAAGCGATGAGTTACGCCACCGACTGTTTCAGGTCGAGTTCTTAACCACGCTTTCGGGGGAGGCGCTGGTCACGCTGATCTATCACCGTCCGTTGGGTGAGGCCTGGGAGGCTGAAGCGCGGGCCCTTGAAGCGGAACTGGGTATTATGATCATCGGTCGCTCGCGTAAACAGCGTCTGGTACTGACGCGCGATCATGTTTGGGAGCGCCTGGAGTTAGAGGGTCGCACGCTGCATTACCAACAGGTCGAAAACAGTTTTACCCAACCCAACGCACATATTTGCCAGGCGATGCTGGGTTGGGCAAGCGATGTGACGGCGGGGCGTGAGCATGAGGACTTGGTCGAGCTTTACTGCGGTAATGGCAACTTTACTATCGCTCTGGCGGCGAATTTTCGCCGTGTATTGGCCACTGAAATCTCGCGCACGTCGGTGGCCAGCGCCAACGTCAACCTCGCGGCGAACGGCGTGACCAACGCCCAAGTGGCGCGCATGTCGGCAGAGGAGTTCGCCCTTGCGTTAAAAGGCGAGAAAACCGGTCGCCGTGTGGCAGAGATGGCGCTTGAATCCTACGACTTTTCTACGGTGCTGGTGGACCCGCCGCGGGCAGGGCTTGATGAGCAAAGTTGCCGCCAGCTCAGCGAATACGCCCAGATCGTCTATATTTCATGCAACCCTGTGACGCTGGCAGAGAACTTAAACCAATTAACGCACACCCATGAGATCGTCCGCTTTGCGTTGTTTGACCAGTTTCCGTTTACCGACCATTGTGAATGTGGGGTGTGGCTGACGCGGCGCTGACCGGCACGGATGATAAAAACACGGCTAATGCAAAAGTGGTATGCGCTATGAGTAACCAGACAGATGGCTAGGGCGGCGTTAACGGGTAGCGTAAGCTAGTCGCATAATGGCCTAAAGGCCTATTGTCCTTCGTTTTTTGGCCAGGTGATGGCCCCGGTAGCTGAGGTGATGGATGCATTACGTTGCGATTGAAGAAAGTCGGCAAGATTTGTTGAAGCAGCTACAAGAACGTCTGCACGATCGCTTGGAGCCGACCCGCGCTACGGCTATCGATGCCTTCGCGCGACACTTCTACGCGACGGTACCGGTGGAAGATCTCATTGATCGCCGTCTGGATGACCTCTATGGGGCGACACTCTCGATTTGGCAGTTCTTGCAGCACCACGACCCGCAAAGCCCCAAAATCCGAGTGTTCAATCCCGATTTTGAAGAGCATGGCTGGCAGTCGACGCACACCTTTGTTGCGGTACTTCACGAGGATATGCCGTTTTTGGTCGATTCTGTACGCATTGAGCTGAATCGTCGCGGCCTAACGGTTCATGCTATTCAGAATGCGGTAGTGGCGGTTGGCCGAGATGCGCAGCACCAACTGCAGGCGTTAGGTTCGCCCCGCGATGCACAAGCACCAGAGGCGCGCGAGTCGCTGATTGTGATTGAGGTCGACCGGCATACCGACCCTGAGCTGTTGGAGAAAATTGAGCACAACCTGCACGAGGTGTTACGCGATGTACGCACCGCCGTGGGTGATTTCGATGCCATGTGCGAGCAGATTCGCGGATCCATTCAGGAGCTTGAGAAAAATTGCCCGCCGCAAATCGACCCGGACGACCACGAAGAGGCCATCGCCTTTTTGGAATGGCTACTTAAAGATAACTTTACCTTTCTCGGTTACGACGAATACCTGCTTGAAGACGGCGAGTTAACCCGCGACCCCGACAGCGTGCTGGGTGTCTTCCGTTTGGATCAGCCACGCTACTGCGAGCGTATTCGTACCGAAGAAGGCATTGGCGAACACAACGACTATGTGCTGGTGCCGCAGCTGCTGTCGTTTGCCAAAAGTGCTCATCATTCTCGGGTACACCGGCCAACTTATCCAGATTACATTACTGTCGACCGCTACGATGATCATGGCAATGTGATCGGCGAGCGGCGGTTCTTTGGGCTGTTTACCGCTACGGTGTACAACGAATCACCGCGCAATATTCCTCTGCTGCGTCGCAAACTCAAAGCGGTGATGGATATTGCCGGTTTCAATCCCCAAGGGCATAACGGCAAGCAGCTTCTTCAGGTGCTGGAGGTCTATCCGCGCGACGACCTTTTCCAAATGAATACCGAGGCGCTGGCCAGCACGGCGCTGGGCATTCTCAATATCCGTGAGCGCCGCCAGGTACGTCTGTTTATTCGTGCCGACGTCAGCGGTAAGTTTTATTCGTGCCTGGTCTTCGTGCCTCGTGACGTGTTCTCGACCGACCTGCGACAGCGCATCCAGCACATGCTCTGCGACGAGCTTGACGCCCGCTTTGGAGACTTCAATACGTACCTGTCGGAATCGGTGCTGGCACGTATTCAATTGATTCTGCGCTTCAACGGCGATGCGCCCAGCGAGTACGACCTTAAGCATCTGGAGAGCAAGGTTGCCCGCCTGGCGCGCAGCTGGCGCGACGACCTGCAGGCCGCGATGATCGAAGGGTTCGGCGAAGAGCGCGCCAACCACCTGATGGAGCAGTTCCACGAAGCGTTTTCCGCCAGCTATCGCGAAGACTTTTCCGCGCGAACGGCAGTGTTTGACGTGCAGCACCTGCTGACCCTGGACAGCGGTGACGATCTCTCACTGTCGCTCTATCGACCGTTGGAAGAGCAGAGCGGCGGGGTCAACCTCAAGCTGTTCCACCGAGCGACGCAAATTCCGCTTTCCGACGTGCTGCCGATGATGGAAAACCTCGGCCTGCGAGTGATTGGCGAGCGCCCCTACGATATCAACGGCCCCCAACAGCGCTACTGGATTCATGACTTCGAGCTGGAGCATAGCGGCGCTGAGGTAAGCCTTTCGGATATGCGTGAAACGTTTAGCGAAGCGTTCAAGCGCATTTGGGCCGGTGAGGCTGATAATGACGCCTTTAACCGCTTGATCATCGGCGCAGGCCTGGACTGGCGCGAAGTGGCCATGCTGCGGGGCTATGCCCGTTATCTCAAGCAGATTCGCTTTGGCATGTCCCAGGACTACATCGCCACCACGCTTGCCAACTACCCGGTGATCACCCAGACGCTGGTGGAGCTATTCCAGCAGCGTTTCGACCCCAGTCTGGATGACCACGACACCAGCGAGTGCGTGGCGCGCATTAATGAACACCTTGAGGCAGTCGCCAGCCTTAACGACGACCAGCTGTTGCGCCGCTTTATGGAGCTGATCCTGGCGACGCTACGCACCAACTATTACCAGCAAAGCGGAAACGGTCGTCCCAAGGACTACATCGCCTACAAGCTCGAGCCTTCCAAGGTGACCGGCATGCCCAAGCCGCGTCCTGCGTTTGAGATTTTCGTTTGCTCACCAAGGGTGGAAGGCGTGCACCTGCGCGGCGGCAAGGTGGCCCGCGGCGGGCTGCGCTGGTCCGACCGTCATGAGGATTTCCGCACCGAAGTGCTGGGACTGGTGAAAGCACAGCAGGTTAAAAACGCAGTGATTGTGCCGGTGGGCGCGAAAGGTGGCTTTGTCTGTAAGCGGATGCCAGAGAACGCCGACCGTGAAACCCAGCAAAAAGAAGGCATTGCCTGCTATCAGCTATTTATCCGCGCGCTGCTGGATGTGACTGACAACCTCGTCGCGGGCGATGTCGTGCCGCCAGAGAGCGTGGTGCGCCACGACGAAGACGACGCCTATTTAGTGGTTGCTGCCGATAAGGGTACGGCGACCTTCTCGGATATTGCTAACGAAATCTCGCTTGAATATGGTCACTGGCTGGGTGATGCCTTTGCGTCCGGCGGCGCCAACGGCTATGACCACAAGAAGATGGGTATTACCGCACGCGGTGCCTGGGAATCGGTCAAGCGTCACTTTAAAAACCTGGATGTCGATACCCAGCGCGATGAATTTAGCGTGATCGGCATCGGTGATATGGCGGGCGACGTGTTTGGCAACGGCATGCTGCTGTCGGAGACGATTCAACTGGTGGGGGCCTTCAACCACCTGCACATTTTTGTCGACCCTACGCCGGACGCCGCTGCCTCATTTGCCGAACGTCAGCGCTTGTTCGACCTGCCGCGTTCCAGTTGGGAAGATTACGATCAGGCGCTGATCTCCCAAGGTGGTGGTGTGTTTAGCCGCAGTGCTAAATCGATTGCGATTACCCCCGAAATGCAGTCGACGTTTGACATTGAAGAGACGCGGCTTTCGCCTAACGAGTTGATCCGCGCAATGCTTGTCTCCAAGGTCGATTTGATCTGGAACGGCGGGATCGGCACCTATGTGAAAGGCTCGGAAGAGACTGACGCGGATGTGGGCGATAAAGCCAACGACGCGTTGCGCATCAACGGCAATGATTTGAACTGCCGGGTGATAGGCGAGGGCGGTAACCTGGGCCTGACCCAGCGGGGCCGCATGGAAGCCGCCGCCAAGGGCGTGCGGGTTTACACCGACTTTATCGACAACGCCGGAGGCGTCAACTGCTCCGACCATGAAGTGAACATCAAGATCCTGATTGATGAGGTGGTCAAGCGCGGCGACATGACCGACAAGCAGCGCAACCAGTTGCTGGCCGAGATGACCGACGAGGTCGCCGATTTGGTGATTCTCGATAACTACCGCCAAACTCAGGCATTGGATCTTTCGGCCATTCTCTCCCAGCAGGGTATGGGGCCTTACCGCCGCTTTATCAGCGAGTTGGAGTCAGCCGGTCAGATTGACCGAGAACTTGAATTCCTCCCCGCCGATGACGTATTAAAAGAGCGTGCGAGCCAGCAACAGGGCATGCGCCTTCCGGAACTCTCGGTATTGATTTCTTACGCCAAGAGCACCCTGAAAGGCGACTTGATTACCTCAGAGGTGCCAGACGACCCGTATATTCACCAGCATCTTGAGCGTCTTTTCCCGGCGGTATTGACCGAGCGCTATCAGCCGGAAATGTATGACCACCGTCTGAAGCGCGAGATTGTTGCCACTCAGGTGGCCAACGATTTGGTCGACCACATGGGCATTGTGTTTGTGCGCCGGCTCATGGACTCAACGGGCGCTGGCCGAGCGGATATTGCCCGCGCTTACGTCGTTGCCCGGGACAGCTTTAATCTGGCTACTCTGTGGGCCCAGCTGGAAGCACTGGATAACCAGGTGCCCAACCGTGTGCAATACGCGATGATGCTCGACGTGATGCGCATGATCCGCCGCGCGACGCGGTGGTTCCTGCGTCAGCACATGGGGCTATCGACCCAGGATACCATCGAGTACTTCCGTCCCCGTTTGGCGCAGTTACAGGAAGGCATTGGCGAGCTGCTCAGCGGCGAGGAACTGGCTGCGTGGCAACAACGCTTTGAAGAGCTGCAAGAAGCGGGCGTTCCCGATGCATTAGCCTCGACCGTAGCGGCGGCTCCCAGCCTGTATGCTGGTCTGGGCATTATCCAGGCAGCACGGGCCACCAATGAAAAACCCCAGCGTGTAGCCGAGGTCTTCTACGAGATTGGTAGCCGCCTGGAGCTCCCCTGGATGATCCAGCAGGTTACCCAGCTTGAAGTGCGCGATGCCTGGCAGGCCCAAGCGCGGGAAACCTTCCGTGATGATATCGACCGCCAGCAGTTGGCGCTAACCACTAGCGTACTCAAGCTGGAGGCCGGCAGTCGTGACACCCAGGAGCGTGTCGCTCAATGGCTGGATCAGCACGCCGACTTGCACCGCCGCTGGTGTCGTCTGATCGACGAGGTACGCGGCGGCAGTGAAGTGGGCTTTGCGCTGTTTGCAGTGGCCATTCGTGAACTGGTCGACTTGGCGGAAAGCGATAGCGAAAGCTAAACCGCGCTGCCATCCTTGCGGGCGTTCTCTGGTTTTTCCGGGGAGCGCCCGTTTGCGTTATACTAGCGACCGCTTTTTAGCCCTTGCTCCAAGAGACCCACCATGTACATGCTTGCTCGCTCGCTGTTATTCCGCATCGACCCTGAAACTTCCCACGGCATGGCGCTCAGAGCCTTGGATTCTCTACACCGCCTGGGAGGTATTAAGCGCTTGGTAGGCAAGCCGGTCGAGGATCCTGTTGAGCTGATGGGGCTGCATTTTGCCAACCGTGTGGGCCTGGCGGCTGGGTTGGATAAAAACGCCGATCACATCGACGCGCTGGGTGAGCTTGGCTTTGGGTTTATTGAAGTCGGCACTGTAACGCCGGTGGCCCAGCCGGGTAATCCCAAGCCCCGCTTGTTCCGTCTCGCGGGCCACGAGGCCATCATTAATCGGTTTGGGTTTAATAACCGCGGCGTCGCACATTTAGTCGCACAGGTGAAACAGCGCCACTATGGCGGTGTGGTGGGCATTAATATCGGCAAAAATCTGAACACGTCGGTAGACGATGCGTTGGACGACTATCTGGCCTGTTTAGAGGCGGTTCATGGGGTCGCTGATTACATCACCGTGAATATTTCCTCGCCCAATACACCGGGGCTGCGTACGCTGCAGTTTGGCGCTCAGCTAGACGCCTTGTTGGCACCTATTCGGGCGCGTAGCCAAGCCTTGGACGAGCAATCGAGCCGTCATGTGCCGCTGCTGGTAAAAATTGCGCCGGATATGACGGACGAGGAAGTGGCGCTAGTGGCAGGTAGCATCGAGCGCAATGGGTTTGATGGAGTGATCGCCACCAATACTACGCTTTCCCGGGAAGCGGTGGCAGGTGACCCGCAAGCCGACGAGGCGGGCGGGCTATCGGGCAAGCCAGTGTTTGAAGCCTCGAACCGGGTGATTCGGTTATTGCGCGAGCAACTGCCTCGGTTACCGATTATTGGCGTTGGCGGCATCGACAGCGGTGAGGCGGCCAGGGCCAAACGCGATGCCGGAGCGGATTTGGTACAGCTCTATTCAGGGCTAATTTATCGTGGGCCCAAGCTTGTTAGCGAGTGCGCCAACGCTCTAAAAATAAATTAATAGGCATGGTGGTCAACTAGTGAGGTGCAGGCTGTTGGCTTGCGCCATTTTAAAGGACGTATACAACCAAAAAGCCCGCTTTAGTCAGCGGGCTTACTGTATGTTCGTTAAAGGTAAAGGGTTAGGTCATTACCATGGGATTTTTATGGATGCCTGATACACCGGTCATGCCGTCCCACTGGTCGCCGCGACCTTCACGCCAACCGCTCATCCAGTATTCGCGTAAATTAATCTCTTGACTAGGACAATCATCACGGGAGCGACCCGTAATACCCGCTTTATAGCCGTGTACATAAGCTCGCTGGAAGCGATCACGTTTTTGTCGTTTCATTGGCTAACCTCTTTTCATGAAAGCCTTTAAGATGAAATAACGGGGGGCGTGATACAGGGCAACCCGCCCCTATGTCTCGCCGCCACTATTTCGAGAGCTGACCTCAAGAGTGAACCGCCGTCCCAGCACAATGGTCTAGCACTCACGTGCTGAACCCACCGGGCGGCCGGTTCGTCAACGCCATAGGTCATTGAGACCCTGACAGACAACGCATGCGTTTTTCAGTAGCTACTCTCTTATTGTTAGACCATGATGGGGTCTCTTGTCGACCATCAAATTGTCATAAGACGTAAACACATTTGCCATATACAGGAATATCGCGCAGTTACGCGCAGCCATTACCATGACAGAGTTAAGCTCAACCGCCCCCCTCAGCCTTTTGGCGACGTGCCCCAAGGGCATCGAAAGCCTGCTAGCCGACGAACTGGCAGCGCTAGGCGCTACCCCAGGTAAAACAACGGTGGCAGGTGTCTATTTTTCAGCCGAACAGGCCACGGCCTATCGTATATGCCTATGGTCGCGGTTAGCTAACCGCATCATCCTTATCTTGGCGCGCGAGCCAATGATCGAAACTGCCGAACAACTGCGTGACGTGGTGGCACGCTTGGATTGGACCCAACATTTGGCCCCCGGGCGGACCATGGCGGTAGATTTTCATGGCCGCAGTGATCACATCCGCCATACCCGCTTCGGTGCGCAAACAGTGAAAGATGGCGTGGTCGATGCGTTGCAATTGGCTGGCCAGGAACGCCCCACGATTGATACCAAGACGCCACACCTGCGTCTTTACGCCCACCTGCACCGCGCTAATGCGACCCTTGGCATCGATCTCTCAGGAGAAAGTCTGCATCGGCGTGGCTATCGCCGTGATGTGGGCCACGCGCCGTTGAAAGAAAACCTGGCGGCCGCCTTGCTGGTGCGCGCAGGCTGGCCTGAGCGTGCCAAAGCAGGGGAGCCGCTGATTGACCCGCTATGTGGGGCGGGGACGCTGCTCATTGAGGCCGGGTTGATGGCCGCCGATCAGGCGCCCAACCTGCACCGCGAACGCTTTGGTTTTCACGGCTGGGCCGGTCACGATGAAGACCAATGGCGTGAGTTAAAGCGCGAGGCCGATGCGCGGGCGTCAATTGGCCGCAAGCGCTGTAAAACCTCGCTGACCGGCTTTGATGAAAGCCCAGCGGCGCTCTCGGCCGCCAAGACCAATGCCATGCGTGCTGGTATTCCCGCGCTGATTCACCTGCACGGGCAACGCCTTGCTCAGCTTTCTCGCCCCGAAGGCATGACTGACGAACAGGGGCTGTTGATCACTAATCCACCCTATGGCGAACGATTGGGGGAACTGCCCGAATTGGTGCAGCTGTATGCCCAACTGGGTGATAAATCCAAAGCGCTGTTCCCCGGTTGGACGCTTGCGGTGTTTACCGGCAACCCTGATCTGGGGCACCGGCTTGGCTTGCGAGCGCACAAACAGTACGCGCTGAAAAACGGCGCCCTGGACGCCAAACTGTTGTTGATGACCATTGAGCATCACCCAACTCGGATCGAGTCTGATAGTGATGCGCCAATGGCCGTCGACAAAACAGCGCCAAAGGTGTCGGATAACGCGCAGATGTTTGCCAACCGCTTGGCCAAAAACCAAAAGCGGCTAAAAAAATGGCTGAAGCAAAGCGGAGAAACCTGCTACCGGCTTTACGATGCCGATATGCCCGAATATGCTCTGGCGGTCGATCGCTACGGCGATCATGTACACGTGCAAGAGTATGCGGCGCCACGCTCGGTGGACCCTTCCCAGGCGCAAAAGCGGCTATTTGATGCCCTGGAGGTAATGCCCAGCGTGCTGGACGTCGATCCCAGCAAGATCCACGTCAAGCGTCGTGAGCGGCAAACCGGTAGCGCCCAGTACCAAAAACGCGACGCCAGCGGCGAGCGCTTCGAGGTGCGGGAAGGCAGTGCTCGGCTATGGGTTAACCTGCGCGATTATCTGGATACCGGACTATTTCTTGATCATCGCCCCGTGCGCCGCATGCTCTTTGAGATGGCCAGCGGCAAGCGCTTTTTGAATCTGTTTTGCTATACCGCGACTGCCACAGTGCAGGCGGCATTGGGCGGAGCGAGCGACAGCGTTAGCGTGGATATGTCCAATACCTACCTTGAGTGGGCGCGGGATAACTTTACCCTCAACCAGCTGGACCCCAGGCTGCATCGGGTAGTGCGTGATGACTGCTTTCGCTGGCTGGAAACCGCCAATGCCGAGTTCGACCTGATCTTTATGGACCCGCCGACGTTCTCCAACTCCAAGAAAATGCGCGACACCCTGGACGTGCAGCGCGACCATCCGCGGCTGGTGACACTGGCTATGGCGCGACTTGCGCCGGGCGGCACCCTGGTGTTCTCCAATAACCAGCGGCGTTTCAAGCTGGACGACTCGCTGAGCGAGCAGTTTGTGGTCGAGGATATAACCGCGCGCAGCTTTGATCCGGATTTCCAGCGACGTAGCAACGCGCACCATGTGTTCTTGCTACGCCAGCGCGAATAGCGCTATCAATTCAGGCCCGCGATATGATTCGACTGACGATTTACACCACCCAGGGCTGCCATCTTTGCGACGAGCTGGAGGCACAGGTGGCGGCGTTAACCCGGCAGCCGATTGAGTGGCTGCGCGTTGAGGTGAGTGACGACGATGCGCTGCTGGCAAGCTACGGCGAGCGCATCCCCGTGTTGGCGGACGACGAGGGGAAGGAGCTGGAAAGTGGTCATAAGCTTGAGCGCTTGAGCGACTGGCTGCACAAACGGGGCTGGCTGGATGAAGCGGCCCTGGAGGCGCTCACCGATTCTGTTGAAGGCGCTCCGCCGAAAGGCGCGCACCAGATCAGTGGGCGGCGCTTTTTAGGGTGATCAGGTTCAGAAGGCGTCAAGCAGTGACAGCTGGCGCATGGCCTCCTGACCTTCGGGAGAGTTGTCAGCCACTTCCAGCACTTTGCGAAACCCACGCGAGGCCTGAATGGTGGTTTCATCTTCCAGCCACATATGGGCCTGGGCAAGGGTGTCAGCCAATTGATGTTTCAACCCCCCGTACTGGGTGCCAATTTGCCCCCAGGCGCGACTAAAAATCCAATCACCCAGCATATCCTGGTGAATATGCACCAACACGTAGTCATGGTCGGTTTCCCAGCGTACGATCAAAATATTCCCCTTAACATTCGCTTTAACGCCCCCTTAAACGTGTCTGCACCACAAGCCGATGCGGGCGTATTGTAAAGCTCGGATAAGAAAACGCCTATGAAACTTGTTGTCGATGCCAATATCCCCGCCTTTGACCCCTGCTTTGGGACTTTCGGCTCACTTACCCGCGTGCCCGGGCGTGAGATTAGCGCCGCCGAAGTAGCAGACGCCGATGCCTTGATTGTGCGCTCGGTCACCCAGGTTGATCGGTCGCTGCTTGCTGATAGTCGCGTGGGTTTTGTCGGCACCTGTACCATCGGTACCGACCACATCGACCAAGCCTTTCTGGAAGAGCGGGGTATCGGGTTTGCCAGCGCGCCGGGCTGCAACGCCGAGGCCGTGGTGGATTATGTGCTTAGTAGCTTATTGACGCTTGCCGAGCGCGACGGCTGGGTGCTCAGCGAGCGATGTGTGGGCGTTATCGGGGTGGGTAACGTGGGTAGCCGGCTGGTTGAACGCCTAACGGCGCTAGGCGTGCCGGTATTGGCCTGCGATCCGCCGAGGGCCGAGCGCGAAGGCCCAATGGGATTTTCCGAGCTTGATGAACTCATCGCCCGCTGCGACGTGCTGTGCTTGCATACGCCACGGGTGGCATCCGGCCCATACGCCACCCAACATTTGCTGGATGCCCAGCGCATCAATGAGTTAGCGCCGGGCAGCGTACTGCTCAATGCGGGGCGTGGCGACTGCGTGGACGGCCTGGCGTTACGCAGCCGGCTGTCGGGCACGGGGGATATCACCGCCGTGCTGGACGTCTGGGAGCAAGAGCCGGCCGTTGACCCCAGCTTGCGGGATTTAGCGGCCCTGGCGACACCGCATATTGCGGGTTACAGCCTGGATGGCAAGTTACGTGGTAGTTGGATGATTCACCAGGCGCTGGCGGATCATCTAGGACAGCCGAGTCACCTTGGGTTTGGCGAGCTGTGCCCGCCGCCTGCGCTGGCAAGCCTGGCGCTTGAACAGGCGCTGCCGGTGGATGACGCCCTCAGGCTTTGCACGCGGGCGGTTTACGACGTGCGCCGCGACCATGACAGTCTTGCGCGACAAGTACGCCAGTGGGGGATTACTCAGGGTTTTGACCGCTGCCGAGCCGATTACCCAGTGCGCCGTGAGTTTGCCACGCTCACCGTGAAGCTTTCTGGCGAAGCGGTAGGGCTAGGAAGCATACTGCGTGGGGCGGGGTTTAATGTGTATGCGGGCTAGTATTCAATTCTTGTCTGCATTGGCCTGGGGGTTTGGAAAGTAGAATGAGTCGCTATTAATCAGCACGGCGTGGTTTTCTGGTATTTCATATCTACCTGTTAAACCGTGCGCGTGCGCATTTGAGCATTGGGAGCAAAAGAAATGATCACATTACCGACTGAAGCTATTGGCAGCATACCCCGTACTGAAGAGTTGATGCAGGCTCAGCGTCAATTTGAGTCAGGCGAGCTTGATGCGGAGGCCATGACCACCTTTTATGATCAAGCAGTTCAACTAACGATGAGAGAACTTGAGGCAACGGGGTCCCCTATCATCAGTGATGGTGAACAGCGTAAAACACATAGCTTTGCTACCTATTCGGTCGAAGGGGGGGAGAATATTGCTCCTGACGGTCTTGAAATTCCCTTCCAGGATGGTCACGTGCGTCGGTTGCCCCGCTTAACTGCTGGGCCTTTTCGCTTCATTCTTTCCGCTTCAGAGACATTGGCTTCGGCCAGACAATATACCCAGCGCCCAATGAAGCAAGCCATCATCTCAGTCTCAGCATTGAGTTTGTTTTATCCCCCAGAGAGTATTCCTGATTATACCCGCGAAGAGTTCCTGGAGGATTTGGTCAATGAGCAGGAAAAAGAAATTCGTGCCTGCTTTGCCGCTGGCGCACAAAAAGTGCAAATCGATTTCACCGAGGGGCGATTGGCGATTAAGCTCGACCCGAGTGGTAGCGTACTGAATGGGTTTATTGATTTAAATAATAGGGTCTTGGAACGGTTTACTGATGAAGACCGTCAATATATCGGTATCCACACTTGTCCCGGCGCCGATCACAATTCCACGCATAGTGCTGATGTGGACTACGCCGAGCTTTTACCCAGCCTCTTCGAGCTCAAGGCTGGCAATTTTTATATTGCGATGGCGGCGGAGACAGATCCTGATCGGGCATTGAGAATTGTTGCCCGCTATTTAAAACCATGGCAGCGCGCCTTCATCGGTGTTATCGATGTCAATAATCCTTACATTGAAACGCCTGAGGAAGTCTGTAAGCGTGTGCTGGAAGCGGCACGTCATATACCGCTGGAGCAGTTAGGCACCACCGACGACTGCGGCTTTTCGCCTTTCTGCGACGACATTTACACTTCCCGTACAACCGCTTTTGCTAAAATTCGTGCACGCGTGCTGGGTACAACAATGGCTTCAGAGCAACTGTCATCGCAGCAGAGTGCTCGGTATGACTAACGCGGCCACTTTTTTTCAAAGCTTTGCCATTTTTGATATTGAGCAACGCTTGGTTGACTGGAATTCGGATTTTGTTGAAGAATTTGCCGATGCTGCTCCTTTATTAGTCAAGGGGCTGAGTGCGCGTGATATTCATGCAGCGTGTTTGCTTCCAGAACGAGCGCTGGATTTATCTTGGGCATTAAATGATGCTCCCCCATCCGCTTTCGAATACATTAATAATCGACGATCTATCTCGGTTGTCCAAGAACTTAGCGTCAATGGCAGTATTTTTCGTATTGCCCAGAGCACCAATGCGGAGACTCAACTTCATCCTGGCATGCCTGATCAGAGTGCTGAGTTGCTGCGCTCAACCGCTTTACAGATTTCAGCCACTGTACTCAAACGTCGTGATCAAGAAACGCTTCGGTTGCATGATTTGGCGCTTAAAGATGGTCTTACCGGAGTGGCCAATCGGCGTTATTTCGATGAGTTACTGGATGCAGAGTGGAAGCGCTGTAAGCAGAGTCAATTGCCTTTATCTGTAATCTTTATCGATATCGATTTTTTCAAGCGCTATAACGATTTATACGGCCATGTCAGTGGAGATGAATGCCTAAAAAGTATCGCATCATCCCTAAGAGCGACGCTGAATCGTCCCAGAGATTTGGTTGCTCGTTATGGCGGTGAAGAGTTTACTTGCCTCTTGCCGGAAACCGATCTTTGCGGAGCCCGCCATAAAGCCGGAGAGCTGGAATTAGCAGTCAAAGCACTGGCCATTCCCAATGGTAAATCAAAAGTGGCACCGATTGTTACGATCAGTCTTGGTGTCGCTACCGCGCAACACGTGACGGGAGACAACCCACTAGCACTGGTTCGTGCTGCCGACAAACTGCTTTATCAAGCCAAATCAGAAGGCAGAGGATGTTTTCGCTCCGCACTTTTTGAATCACTGGGTTAGTTTGTGGGATCTATTCAGCCGCCCTCGTGATAAGGCAGGGCGGCTTTTATGGGTTGCGCAGTTAACTGTCAACAGGCCCAGGTATGTAAACACTTACTGGCGATAAGCGGCTTCTTTCAATGCGCGAATACGGTCATCCAGCGGCGGGTGGCTGGCAAACAGCTGTTCCACCAGTGAACGCGTCTGGCCTTTGGTAATGGCCATGGCGCGCAGGGTGTCGGGCATTTGGTCAGGCATTTCGGTTTCGCCTTTCAGGCGAGCCAGGGCGTTGACCATGGCGCCGGTGCCAGCAAGCCGTGCGCCTGCTTCGTCGGCGCGGTATTCGCGAAAGCGCGAGAACCAGGCGACGATGGCCGAGGCCGCGATGCCAAAGATAATCTCGGCCACCATGACCACGGCAAAGTAGCCCATAAAGCCGAGGCCGCCTTCGCCATCGCTGCGGCTTTTCAAAAAGCCATCGATCAGGTGGGCGACGACGCGGGCAAAGAACATCACGAAGGTGTTCACCACACCCTGGATCAGCGCCAGAGTCACCATGTCACCGTTGGCCACGTGGCCGATTTCGTGAGCCAGAACGGCGCGCACTTCCTCGGGGCGCATGCGGTTCAGAAGGCCGGCTGACACCGCGACCAGGGCATCGTCCTTGTTCCAGCCCGTGGCGAAGGCATTTGACTGCTGAGCGGGGAAAATGCCCACTTCCGGCGTCTTGATGCCGGCCTCGCGGGCAAGCTCGGCAACGGTGTCGAGCAGCCATTGCTCGGTTGAGTTTGACGGTTTTTCAATGATCACCGTGCCGGTGCTACGCTTGGCCATCCACTTCGAGATGAACAGCGAGATCATTGACCCGGCCATGCCAAAGATAAAGCAGAAAATTAGCAGGCTGGTGAAGTTGATGCCTTGCGCATTGAGGTAACTTTCGACCCCAAGCAATCGTAGCGTCAGGCTGGCAACCAACAACACTGCAATGTTGGTGCCTAAAAACAGCAAAATGCGCATCATGTGGCAGGTTCTCCCTTAGGTATAACTGTCTTAAGTGTGACTGTGTTGAGTTGAGTTGGACAGTCGCTGGTATGCCGTACTGGTTTGATTAGATACGTGCGCTACGTCCAGGTTTCAAGTGCTGTTGAGCAATCTTGATGAATTAGCTGTGATTACTGCCGGTAGCGTCCCAGAAAATTCGCAAAGCGGTCCAATGCATCCCCCAGTTGGTCAGCCCAGGGCAGGGTGACGATGCGCACGTGGTCGGGCTCGGGCCAGTTGAACGCCGTGCCCTGAACCAGCAAAATTTTCTCCTGGAGCAGTAGATCAAGCACCAACTGTTGATCGTCCTTGATGTTAAACACCTTGGGATCAAGCCTTGGGAAGGCATACAGCGCCCCCTTGGGCGTCACGCAGGAAACGCCGGGAATGGCGTTAAGCTTTTCCACGGTGATATCGCGCTGCGCCAGCAGGCGTCCGCCGGGCAGGATCAGGTCGTTGATCGACTGATAGCCGCCGAGCGCCGTCTGGATGGCGTGCTGGGCGGGCACATTGGCGCACAGGCGCATCGAGGCCAGCATGGTCAGGCCCTGGATGAAGTCGCGGGCGTGGAGCTTGGCCAGGGTGCCCGAAATGGTCATCCATCCCGAGCGGAACCCGGCGCAGCGGTAGCTTTTCGACAGCCCGTTCATGGTGATGACCAACTGGTCGTCGTCGGCCAGCGCGCCGGTGGCGGTGTGCTCGACGCCGTCGTAAAGGATCTTGTCGTAGATCTCGTCGGAGAACACCACCAGATTGTGCTGCCTGGCAATGGCCAGCGCTTCACGTACCACCTCGGGCGGATAGACTGCGCCGGTGGGGTTGTTGGGGTTGATCAGCACGATGGCCCGGGTACGGCTGGTGACCTTGGCGCGGATGTCGTCCATGTCCGGTGCCCAGTCGGCCTGCTCATCGCACAGGTAATGTACCCCGTGGCCGCCGGACAGGTGGGCGGCGGCGGTCCACAGCGGGTAATCGGGGGCCGGAATCAGCACTTCATCGCCGTCGTTGAGCAGCGCCTGCATGGCCATCACGATCAGCTCCGACACGCCGTTGCCGATGTAAATGTCTTCGATGCCGACGCCGGGAATCTCCTTGCGCTGGCATTCCTGCATGATCGCCTTGCGCGCTGAATAAAGGCCTTTGGAATCGCAGTAGCCCTGGGCGGTAGGCAGATTGCGCATCACGTCCTGAAGAATTTCCTCGGGGGCCTCGAAGCCAAACGGCGCGGGATTGCCGATGTTCAGCTTTAGAATCCGCTGGCCTTCCTCTTCCAGGCGCTTGGCGTGGTCGAGTACCGGGCCACGAATGTCGTAGCAGACGTTACTCAGCTTGTGCGATTTCTTGAGCGTGGGCGGTTCTTGTGAGTGCGGGGTGTCCATGAGCCGTTATTTCCAAAAAGTGTCCAGTGGCCGCGCGGCATCGCCGCTCGATGCATCATTATGCGTCGGAATGGGAGGCGCTGTCTTGCTCGTCGTGTAGGGGCGGCGGCGGAATATCCTCAGGCGTTTCAAGGGTCAGCCTGCCTAGCTTGCCGTCGCGCAGCTCGTGCAGCAAGACCTCCGCGCCGCGGTGCAGGTCGACTTCGCCGCCGGGGCGTAGCCCGCCACGCTTGCCGGCAATTTCTTTGAGGATCGCGTGGCCGTCAAAACCGGCAATTGCCAGGAAGTCCGGCTTTTGCGGGCCGTCGGCATCAATCTCATCGGTGCTGGCCGGTGCGTACGCGGGCAACGCCTTGAGCCTATAGCGGGCGGTCAGCGCGTCCGGGTAGCGCTTGGCAAGCTCAGCACTGGTGACGATGGCCACGTCGGTGTACTCGATAGCGGTATCGCGAATCGCCCCGCTGGCGGCCAGCCGGTAGGCGCTGGCCTGGTCTTCAATCTTGGGCCACAGCACCCCTGGGGTGTCGACCAGCGCCACGCGTCCGTCGATGCGCACCTTTTGCTGACGCTTGGTGACTGCCGGCTCATTGCCGGTTTTGGCGATTTTGCGCCCCGCCAAGCCGTTAATCAGCGTCGACTTACCCACGTTGGGAATGCCCATCACCATCACGCGTACGTCTCGGTCGGCGCGAACTGAGCCGGCAAGCTCGTGGCAAAGCTTGGGAATTTTTTTAAGCTCGCGGAGGTTGGTCGTGGTCACCGCCAGCGCGCGCATGTCGTCCTGAGCGTCGAAAAACGCCACCCACTCGGCGGTGCGGTCCGGGTCGGCCAGGTCCGCCCGGGAAAGAAGTTTGAGCACCGGCTTATGGCGGGTTAGCTCGGCCAGCATGGGGTTGGCGCTGGAGTAGGGTAGACGGGCATCGAGCACTTCGATGACCACGTCGATTTCCGGCAGCGCCTCCTTGATCTGGCGGCGGGCCTTGTTCATGTGTCCGGGGAACCAGCCGAGCATGGGTCTCTCCTGCAAATAGCAAATGCGCTGCATCTTAACAGAAGGTGGTCAGTAAACGGTTGTTAGCGCGTGATGCTGATCGTATATTCATTTATAATATAAATATATAATTAAACTATTTTTGCGTCGCGACGCTGTGGCGCGATAGGTAGAAAGGAGAAAAGCATGGAACTGACATCAAGCCTGCAGGGGCTCGCAGGCGGTGTGCTCATTGGTATCTCGGCGGTCTGGCTGATGGCAAGCCTGGGACGAATTGCCGGGATCAGCGGTATTGTCGGTACCTTGATCACCCAGCGGCCTCAAGGCGATAGCGCCTGGCGATTGGCCTTTCTCGTCGGCTTGGTCAGCGGGCCTTTGCTGCTGATGGGGCTTGGCATCGGATGGGGCAACGTCGTCAATCATCCCGGCGAGGTCATCGGCCAGCCCCTGGGCGGCGTGCCGCTGATGCTGGTGGCCGGTCTGCTGGTCGGGCTGGGCACCGGGCTCGGCAGCGGCTGCACCAGCGGCCACGGGGTGTGCGGGCTTGCGCGTCTCTCACCGCGGTCGCTGGCGGCAACGATCACGTTCCTGGTCGCCGCGCTGGTGACTGTCTATGTCGTGCGGCACGTCCTGGGAGGTGGGGCATGAAAAAACAGTCTCTGACCCTGGTAGCGAGCTATGTCGCCGGCCTGCTGTTCAGCCTGGGACTGGCGGTCTCTGGCATGACCGACCCGGCCAGGGTGGTCGGCTTCCTGGATGTCGCCGGTGACTGGGACCCGACGCTGATGTTCGTACTCGGCGGGGCGGTCATCACCACCTTCATCGGCTACCGCGTTGTGCTGAAGCAACCCGCCCCCATGCTTGCCGGGCGCTTTCAGCTGCCCGGCAAGCAGACGCTTGATGCCAGACTGCTCGGTGGAGCGGCGCTGTTCGGCGTGGGGTGGGGCCTCTCGGGCTATTGCCCGGGGCCCGCCATCGCGTCGCTGGGCGGCGCCACATTACCGCTGGTGGCGATGCTGGCGACCATGGTGGTGGGCTGGCTGATCGCCAGGCGCGTTGCCTGACGAGGCTATCGCTTACTCGGGCGCCGGGCCGCCCATCATCGCTTCCAGGCGCTCGTCATTTGGCATGCCTTCAACGCGGTCCAGCCGGGTGACGCCTTCGTCGGTCTGGCGCTTGAAGGCGCTGGTCGGCGTGGCGGAGAGCCCCAGGCCTTCGAACAGCTGGTTGTTGGCGTAGACCTGTTCTTCAATATCGCGAGGTTGAGCGCTGGCGCTGATGCGTTCGCCTTGCTTGTGGTTGACGAGTGCTTCGGCGGGGTCCTCGGCAGCGAGTAGCGCAGCCGCTTTGGCGGGGCTGTCGGCATCTAAAATACCCACCATGATATGGCGCAGTTGCACCTCGCCAGCGTCGACCCAAGGCCGCGCGGCTTCCCAGAAGGTTTGGCAATAGGGGCAGTTAGGGTCGGTAAAGGTGTAAATCACGCGAGGTGCGTCGCGCTGGCCATCTTGAATCCAATGGCTGTCTTCCAGTAGCTGCCAAGTTTCTGCTTCTAGGGGTGCCCGTACGTGCTTATCCAGGGCTGCCTCCTCAAGCTGGTTATCGCCGTCTTGGTCGGTCAGCGAGCCGCTGATGGCATGCTCGCCGTCGGGCGTTAAGTAAATGGTCAGTTCTTGACCCTGCCGGCTGGCGCCAAAGCCGCGCATTCCGCCGGGGGCGTCAAACTCGCCGTGAATCTCAAGGCCTTGATCTGCCAAGGCTTGGATGGGGGCTGGAAGCGAGTCGGCCTGAGCGGTCGGCATCATAAGCATACCGAGCATCGCGCTGGCTATTAGGGTAAAACTTCGTGACACCGGAAAGGGCATAGAGAACCAGTCGCGCATAACGCTCCTTAATCATCGCAAAATCGAGGACCTAGCGTAACGCGCGTGACCTGAATAGGCATCTTTTTCTTGCTAAAGTTTCTATCCTTATAACATTAAGGATTGTTAGTCAGCCAGCGCACAGCATATGGGGGCAGTGGGTCCGTCGGCTGCCAGTCGGTTTCGCCGCTCAAGGGCTGCCATGACGTTGATGATAAAGCGCACTGAACGTCATCACCGAGCTGTTCGAACGACAGCGGCACTTCGGTGACGTTATACAGCGCCAACAGGCGGCGGCCGCTAGCTAGCGGGCCACGCTCGATGGCCAGTAGCGATGGCTCTGAGGCAAGCACCCGCTGTGCGGCATTTGGGTGAAAGCACGGCTCTTGGCGGCGATATTCCAACAAGCGGCTAAGGGCATTGAAGACGTCGTGGGTAGGTGTGGCAGTGCTGTCGAGGAGTAAGTCCAGTTCGCGGCGCTGCCAGCGGCGACGATTGATTGAGCGCAGACGGCCGCTACGTTCAACCCCCTCGACGTCGTTGAGGGTGCCGGTCAGTGTGTGAATGTACAGGGCGGGAATCCCCTGCAGGCTGAGCATGATCGCCTGACTGCACAAAAAGCGCGCGATTTGCCACGGGTCGGGGCCTTTGCGCGTGCCTTGCATGGCTTCAAACCAGGTGATGTTGATTTCGTAGGGTGTGTCGCTGCCGTCTGGGTTACTGCGCATGCTGACAAAGCCACCGAAGCGATGCATCAGTTCAAGCAGGGCATCGCGTTCGTGATCGGGTAGCAGGCCTTCCAGCGGGCGCACGCCAATGCCGTCGTGACTGGCAGTAAAGTTGAGATAGGTACAGTGGTCCGGCAGCGGAGGCAGGCTCGCCAGCCAGGCTTGCAGAGTGCTGGTCTCGCCACGGGTTAGCGTGTGCAGTAGTAGCGGCGGCAAGGTGAACTGATAAATCATGTGGGCTTCGTCGGGTGGTCCGTCGGCCTGGAGGTCAAGCCCGAAGTAGCTGATGTTTTCGTGGTGAGGCACGTTGGTTTCAGTGATCAGTAAGGTGCCCGGGGCAACATGGTCGACGATGGCGCGCAGCAATCGCACCACCGTATGGGTTTCGGGTAAGTGAATGCACGGCGTTCCCAATCGTTTCCACAGAAAGGCGACGGCATCCAGCCGCACGATGCGGGTACCTTGTTCTAGGTAAAACAGTAGGATGCCAACAAATTCCAGCAGCACATCGGGGTTTTCAAAGTTCAGGTCGAGTTGGTCTTCAGAAAACGTTGCCCATAGATAGCGTGTGCCCCGGCGGGTGGAGATAGGCACCAGCAGTGGGCTGCTGCGTGGGCGCACCACGGCCGACACATCAGTGTCCGGGTCGACTTCGATAAAGTAATCACGCCCCGGCAGGCTGCCGCTCAGGTAATCGACAAACCACAGTGATTCCCGCGACACATGATTGAGTACCAAGTCGGCCATCAAATCGTAGTGGCGGGCGAGGGTTTGAATATGCTGCCAATCGCCCAGGTCTGGGTTGACCTCTCGGTAGTGAATCACTGAAAAGCCGTCGTCGCTGCTCCACGGGAAAAACGGCAGTACGTGGACGCCGCTGATACGTTCACCGAGCCGCGCCTGCAAAAAGTCGTTAAGCACCGCTAATGGTGGCGTTTGGTCATCGACAATTGAGTCACCATAGGCGATCAGCCACTGGTCTTTTTCGCTCCAAGATGGTGCATGCTGGGCGCGCTTCCCGGTGGCGGTCGGCGCTTTGCGGGCAGCGAGAAAGTGCGTCAAGTGCAGATTAAGCCGACGCTGAACCTCAGCGGCGCGGGGGCCATAAAGGTGGCTCAAGTGGGCATGAACGGTAGTGTCGAAGGCAGTCATGAAGGCGTCCTAATAAACAGGCTTCCACAAACGGTGCAGCTTATGTGCCAAAACGTTACAATGACGGGTTAAGAACGCATTGACAGGTCATTTTTGCTTTCTCGTGCCACGTTGTAGCACGGGCTGACAATAGGTTGAACGCCATGCATTGCCCCTTTTGTGGTGCTAACGATACTCGCGTGACCGATTCGCGGCTGGTGGCCGACGGTGACCAAGTGCGTCGTCGTCGCCAATGCGCAAGCTGTCAGGAACGTTTTACCACCTACGAAACCGCCGAGTTGGTGATGCCCCGCGTGGTGAAGTCTGACGGTTCTCGCGAGAGCTTCAACGAAACCAAGTTGCGCGCTGGTATGCTGCGGGCGCTCGAAAAGCGGCCGGTCAGTGCAGAAGCGATTGAGTCGGCTGTTGAGCGGATTCGTCAAACGCTGCGCGCCCGGGGGGATCGAGAAATTAACGCTCGCGAGATCGGGGAGTCGGTCATGCAGGCACTGAATACTCTCGATCAAGTGGCCTACATTCGCTTTGCCTCGGTATATCGTAAATTCCAGGATCTGGACGAGTTCCGCGCTGAAATTGATCGCCTTTCCCAAGAGCCCACGGACGCTGGGCCTTCCTCGTGAGTATGACGTCGTTTAGTGCCGAGGATCATCGCTACATGTCACGCGCCCTCGTGCTGGCAGCGCGCGGTTTGTATACCTCCGACCCAAATCCACGCGTGGGCTGCGTGATCGTGCGTGACGGTGAGATTATAGGCGAAGGGTTTCACCGTCGAGCGGGTGAGCCCCATGCCGAGATTAATGCGTTAAGCGCCGTCGGCGACCGCGCCCAGGGCGCGACGGTTTATGTCACGCTAGAGCCATGTTCGCATACCGGCCGCACCGGCCCTTGCGCGCGGGCGCTGCAAGCCGCTCAGGTGGCGCGGGTGGTGGTGGCAATGGTCGATCCTAACCCCCAGGTTAGCGGTCGGGGCATTCGCATGCTGGAAGAGGCGGGTATCGAGGTGTCCGTGGGTTTGCTAGCCTCGGATGCCCGGGCACTTAATCCAGGTTTTATCGCTCGTATGGCGTCCAAGCGTCCCTTCGTGCGTATGAAAATGGCGATGAGCTTGGATGGCCGCACCGCCATGGGGTCGGGAGAATCACAGTGGATTACTGGTCCCGAGGCGCGTGCTCAGGTGCAACGACTGCGCGCCCGTTCCAGTGCGATTCTTAGCGGCGTTGAGTCGGTGATTATGGACGACTCGCGGCTGACCGTGCGCGCCGAGCAACTTGGTCTGGACGACGCCGAGGAAGTGGCTGGTCGTCAGCCGCTTAGGGTCATTGTTGATAGCCAGCTGCGGCTGCCGCTTGCTGCTGCCTGTTTGCGAGCGCCTGGGCGCACTCTGATCATGACCACGCCGTCTCACGACGCCGACAAGCGTGAGCGGCTGATTGGAGCAGGCGCAGAGGTGCAGACTTTACCTGCCGACCCACAAGGCCGGGTGGACCTGCCCGCTTTGCTCGAATGGCTGACGGTCAACGAAGAGGTCAATGAGCTGCTGGTCGAAACCGGAGCGACTCTGGCGGGGGCGATGATCAACGCGGGCTTGATCGATGAAATGCAGCTATTCATTGCACCTACGCTGTTAGGGGGAGAAGCTCGACCGCTTTTTGCTCTGCCAGGACTTACCCTGATGGCTGATCAGCAGCGCCTCACCATTCATGATGTTCGGGCAGTGGGTCGGGATTGGCGGATTATCGCCTCACCGTTAGTGACTGGCGCAAGCGACGATACCAAGGTACCCTGACGCGCGAAATCGCACCCATTGCGACAACCTTTTGGAGATTCCATGGCGCACGCTTCCTCTGGGGAATTAGCCCCCATTGCCGAACTGGTCGACGATATTCGCCAGGGCAAAATGGTGATTCTCATGGACGATGAGGATCGCGAAAATGAAGGTGATATCATCATGGCCGCCGAAAAAGTCCAGGCGGAACATATCAACTTTATGGCACGTTTTGCCCGCGGCTTAATTTGTCTGCCGATGACGCGGGCTCGCTGCGAGCAGCTTAACTTACCGCTGATGGTGCGCGACAACGGCTCAGGGTTTGGGACCAAGTTCACCCTTTCCATTGAAGCCACCGAAGGGGTAACCACTGGGATTTCAGCGGCTGACCGCGCGCGCACTGTCCAGGCGGCCGTCGCCCCGCATGCCAAACCCACGGATATCGTCCAACCGGGGCATATTTTCCCCCTGATGGCCGAGCCGGGCGGCGTGCTGCGTCGTGCTGGTCATACCGAGGCAGCCTGTGATTTGGCTGCTCTGGCGGGTTGTGAGCCGAGTGGTGTGATTTGTGAAGTCATGAACGACGACGGCAGCATGGCGCGTCGCTCCGAGCTTGAAGCTTTCGCCCGTGAGCACGGCATCAAGATGGGCACCATAGCTGACCTGATCCATTACCGTATCGTCAATGAGCAGACCGTCGATCATCTGGAAACTTCGCCGATCATGACCACCCAGGGCGAGATGACGTTGCACGTGTTTCGTGACCGTATCCAGGGTGCGCATCATCTGGCGCTGGTCAAGGGGCAGCCCACGCCTGAGGCGCCCACCACGGTGAGGGTGCATTTGGCCGATACGCTACGCGATGTGCTGGGGCTTACCAAAGGCGAGCAGTGTCGTTGGGATGCCCAGCGAGCGCTGATGGAAATCGCCGCGGCCCCGGCAGGTGTCCTGGTGCTCATTGACGATGGACGACCGCATCAAGACCTTAAAGATCAGTTGGATATTTTTTTAGAACGCGTCCGCCAGCCGCGCACCAGCGATTCTGACGGAGCCGGCAACTACTTAACCATTGGCACCGGCTCGCAAATACTGCGCCATCTTGGCGTGGGTAAAATGCGCTTACTTAGTTCACCGTGGAAGTTTTCGGCGCTTTCCGGCTTTGATCTTGAAGTCGTTGAACGATTGGGCCCGAATGATACTTCCGATGAGCCAACTTCTTAGCAGGTATAAATTGATGCAATCCCTTTCTCAAGTTGAAGGCACCTACGTCGACGTTGATGGCCGGTACGTCATCGTAGTTGGCCGTTTCAACCATCATGTGGTGGATAGTCTGGTGGAAGGCGCCGTAGACAGCCTGGTGCGTCACGGCGTCGACATGGAGCATATCGACATCGTGCACGTCCCGGGTGCCTGGGAACTGCCGCTGGCCGTCAAACGCGTGCTCAAGGTGGTGAAGCCCGATGCAGTCATCGCGCTTGGCGCCGTGATTCGTGGCGGTACGCCGCATTTTGAGTATGTGGCGGGCGGCTGTAACACTGCCCTCAACCAGCTGCAACTCGAGTTCGATACGCCGATTGCCAATGGCGTGCTGACCGTTGAGACAATCGAGCAAGCCATCGAACGTGCCGGTACCAAAGCCGGTAACAAAGGTACGGAAGCGGCCATGGCCGCGATGGAAATGGTCTCGTTGCTGCGCGCTATTGCGCCTGGGGATACACATGAGTGAGCGTAAGCCCTCGGCTGCCCAGCAGGGCCGACAAGCGGCGCGCGAGCTGGCGGTGCAAGGGCTATATCAGTGGCATATGACGGGTAAGTCAATCAGCGCCATTGAAGCGGAATTCCGTAGCCAAGTGCCAGATGACGACCTGGAAGATTATGAAAATTGGTCCAAAGTGATGGAAATCGCTGATCAGGCCCTGTTTCATGAACTGCTGCACAATACGGCTCGCTTTAAAGCGGATTTGGACCGGGAAATATCGCCGCTGCTTGATCGCCGGTTGCAAGACCTGGATGCCGTTGAACTGGCTATCCTTCGTCTAGGGGCCTACGAGCTATCCCGGCGAATGGAAGTGCCTTATCGCGTCGTTATTAACGAAGGTGTTGAGCTGGCCAAATCGTTTGGTGCCACCGACGGCCATAAATACGTGAACGGTATTCTCGACAAGTTGGCTATTCGCTTGCGGAGTGCCGAGGTCAGCGCGCGTCGTCGCTAACCGGCCCAATGGGCTGGGTGATTTCGCGCTCGTGCTGACGCTGCGTTTAAGGGGCCTTTGTGCTTGCCGAATTTGATGTAATCCGACGTTATTTTACGTTGCCTTGTGACAATGCCCGCCAACATGGCGTGGCGTTGGGTGTAGGCGATGATGCTGCCCTGCTGACGCCTCAGCCGGGGCACCAGCTAGTCGTCAGCGTGGATACCTCGGTGGCGGATGTTCACTTTCCAAGCGATGCGCCTGCCGATGCTATTGGCCACCGTGCGCTGGCCGTGGCGCTGAGTGACTTGGCGGCAATGGGCGCCGCCTCGCGTTGGTGTGTCATGGCCTTGACGCTAGATCAGGCACAGTTTGGCGATGATCAAGCCGTCCATGCTTGGCTTGCAGGATACGCGCGTGGCTTTGCCGCACTGGCTGAGCAACACGCAACCACACTTGCGGGTGGTGACGTAACCTCGGGCTCGCTTTCCATTGCTGTGACGGTTATGGGGGAAGTGCCTAACACCAAGGCACTAACGCGTAGCGGTGCTCAGCCTGGCGACGTGATTGCCGTAACAGGCGCGCTAGGCGGTGGTGCGGGCGGCTTAGCGCTGTGGCAAAAGGGCGAGCGTGATAGGGCGCACCCACTGCTGGCGCGTTATTTATGGCCGACGCCGCGTTTAGCGGCCGGCGAAGCGCTGCGCGAGTTAGCCAGTTCGGCGATCGATATTTCGGATGGACTGTTGGCCGATTTGGGCCACCTGCGCGAGGCGTCTGGCGTGGGAGCTTCACTATCCCTGGATGCGCTGCCGTTGGCTGAAGGGCTAAAACACGCCCTGGGTCAAGAGGCTGCGCGCCAAGCCGCATTGACCGGGGGCGACGACTATGAACTACTGGTGACGTTACCAGCCGGGAATGTTGATCAAGCGCGGCAGCAGCTTGACGCGCTAGGTGTTCCGCTCCACGTGATTGGCGAGTGTAGCGACACGCTAGGCGTGCATGGACTTCCCCTTCAGCGCTACCACGGCTGGCAGCATTTCAAGGGAGAGACGCCATGAACCATGCCCCTGCCAGCGTTTGGCGTCGGCCCACGCACTTTTTTGCCTTCGGGCTTGGTAGTGGTGCCGTGCCTTGGGCGCCAGGTACGTTTGGTACGCTGGCCGCGATTCCCTTTTATTGGTTAATGGCGGATTTATCGCTAGGCTGGTACCTAAGTATTGTGTTTGTTGCCTTTGTGATTGGCGTCTGGCTGTGCGATAGAACGTCCCATGATTTGGGGGTGCATGACCACTCTGGGATCGTCTGGGATGAGTTTGTCGGTTATTGGATTACCATGGCAGCGGTGCCGTTTTCATGGGAATCTGCTTTATGGGGATTTGTAGTGTTCCGCATTTTCGATGTGTTCAAACCATGGCCCATCCGCTGGGCTGATCGGCGAGTGGCCGGCGGGTTTGGCATTATGATCGACGATGTGATGGCAGGGATTTACGCTTGGAGCATTATGCACCTTTGGTTTTGGTTGCACTGATCGTTAAAAAAACGCCGCTTGTCGGCGCGTTTGGCTCAAGGGAGACGCCATGCGCAAGGAACGTTTGATTGTCCCCGTGTTGGCTGTCATTGCCGTGCTATGGATGGCCGCGCAACTGCTTTCCAGCGTGTTGTTCGAGAGAAGCCTGCGCCAGGCGCTGGACGACCTAGCCGCGCGTGGCGAGTGGCGTGTCACTCGCACTGAAAGTGAGCAGGGCTGGTTAAGTTCGCAAGGACGGCTGATTCTTTCTCCGTTGCTTGGGCGTCCCTGGCGTTTGGAGCTTAACTATAACGCCCGCCACGGTATCTTAAGCACGGATGTCGAAGGCACGCTGTTACCCCGCCTGGACACCGTCTTGCAACAGGCGCTTGGGGAGGTCTCAGCGCCGTCAGTACCTCGCTGGAAAGGTAGCTACCATACGCTCAGCGGGCACAGTGATCTACGCTTGGCGCTGGCACCCTTTATCATTCAGCAAAATGGCAGAGAGCTAGGCGTGCGTGGTGGCCGACTGCGTTTGGAGGGTGTTTATGGGGACTGGCGAATGCGGGCGGCAATGGATCAACTGACTATTACCGACGGCCCGGCTGAGCTGCGCTTAGGCCCCTCGGTGCTCGAGAGTCGCTATACCTACACTGAAGATGCCTACCACTTCACCCAGCGTGACTATCTGCATATCGACAACCTGGCATTGTCTTATCCTTCCTTTGACGTCCACGTGGCGCCGCTTGATGTGAACAGTCGGATGATACTCGACGAGCAGGAACTGCGCATAAAAGGCGAGCTCAGCATTGGTGAGGTGAGGGTGCCCTCTGAAACGCCAGACACGGCGCTTTTGCAGAACGGCCACATGGTGATGGAGCTTTCGCGGATTAATGCGGATGCCTTACGCGAGACGATTCGCCAGTTACGTCAGGAGGCCGCTTGGGGTGATGCACGCTTGCCTATGGCCGAAGGCACCTTAACGCGTCTTCAGCCAGATTTGCGTCAGTTGTTAAGTGACTCGCCGCGCTTAGACGTTTCCACCGCGACCGTCGAGAGTCCTCTGTTGGGTATTCGTCTGGATGCCGATGGGGCGCTATTTTTTGATAACCGCCGACTAGACGAGCTAGATGCCACTCTGCTAGGTGAGCCCGAGGAGCAAGCCCGTTGGCGTGAACGTATCGACGGTGATTTTACCTGGCACGATGCGCCGACCGTCGCGGCTCTCTGGCTTGGGCTACCGTTAGGTACTCGGGAGCTAGCGTTCGATGTGGTTCGCGGCCAGTGGCGAGTTAATGGTCGCCCCATGCCTGAGCTATGGCCTGATCATTAAACGGTTGAAGTTTGCCTGAAGCGCCCGCATTTCCATCACAAAGCCGAGCGGCAATCGCCACCGGCAGGTGCTGATTGGAGGGTGCATGAGCGACCAGGAATTTGACCGAGACGACCAGTTTAACGTTCAGGGCGATAACGATTCGACTTCGCAGAGCGAAGGCGATCAGTTCCGATCAGACGGCGAGCGCATAAACTCGCTGGTGCCCGCCAGTGACATGCTCCCCGAGCGTATTTACCTATTGCCGATCCATAATCGGCCTTTCTTTCCCGCTCAAGTGCAACCCCTGGTGATCAACCGTGAGCGCTGGGAAGAAACCATGCGTCGTGTGGGCAACACGCCTCACCATACCGTCGGGGTTGCCTATGTCGGTGAGCACGGTGTCGATTCATTGGATAGCGAGGGCTTTCCGGAAATTGGCACGGCGGTGAAAGTCCACAAGATGAAGGGCGAAGATCAGCAAATCCAGTTTATTGCCCAGGGGCTTCAGCGGTTTAAAATTAAGCGCTGGCTTTCGACCACTCCGCCTTACCTCGTTGAAGTTAGCTACCCTAAAGAGCCGGTAGATGCGGAAAACGAAGAGACCCGCGCTTATGCCATGGCGATTATTAATGGGATTAAGGAATTGTTGCCCATTAACCCGCTGTATGGAGAGGAGCTCAAACACTACTTAAATCGCTTCAGCCCCCACCAGCCAGGCCCGCTGACTGATTTCGCGGCGGCTATTACCTCCGCCAAAGGGCCAGAACTTCAAGACGTGCTATCGACGCTGGACGTCGCCGAGCGGATGCAAAAAGTGCTGCCGCTGTTGCGCAAAGAAATTGATGTTGCTCAGTTGCAAAGTGAAATCAGTGAGCAGGTCAACGCGCAAATGCAGGAACGTCAGCGCGAGTTTTTCCTACGTGAGCAGTTGAAAGTCATTCAGCGCGAGTTGGGTATCTCAAAAGACGACCGCGAAAACGACGTTGATACCTTTCGTGCACGGTTAGAGTCGCTAGTAGTGCCCGAGCGCGTCCAGTCGCGTATCGACGACGAGTTGGATAAGCTCAGCGTGTTGGAAACCGGGTCGCCCGAATACGGCACGACGCGCAACTACCTGGATTGGCTGACCTCACTCCCTTGGGGCGTCACCAGCCAGGACCAGTTGGACCTGGGGCATGCAAGACAAGTGCTGGACCGCGACCACGACGGGCTGAAAGATGTTAAAGAGCGGATTATTGAGTTCCTCGCTGAAGGCTCGTTCAAGGGCGATGTGGGCGGCTCCATTGTGCTGCTGGTAGGTCCGCCCGGGGTAGGTAAAACATCCGTTGGCCGCTCGATTGCTGAAGCGCTGGGGCGCCAGTTTTATCGCTTCTCCGTCGGCGGTATGCGTGACGAGGCCGAGATCAAAGGGCATCGGCGTACCTATGTGGGGGCCATGCCAGGTAAATTGGTTCAGGCTTTCAAGGAAGTAGAAGTTGAAAATCCGGTGATCATGCTGGATGAAATCGACAAGCTAGGCCAGTCGTTTCAGGGCGACCCGGCATCAGCACTGCTCGAGGTGTTGGACCCAGAGCAAAACGTCGACTTTCTCGACCACTATTTGGACGTCCGTATGGACCTCTCCAAGGTGTTATTTGTGTGTACGGCCAACACCTTGGATTCGATTCCCGGGCCGCTGCTTGATCGTATGGAGCAAATTCGCCTGTCGGGCTACATTGCCGAAGAAAAGCTGGCGATCGCCAAGAATCACCTGTGGCCCAAGCTTCTAAAACGCGACAATCTGGCGAAAAAGCGTATTCAGCTATCCGACGCTGCGCTTAAGCAAGTGATAGAAGGCTATGCCCGTGAGGCGGGTGTGCGTCAGTTAGAAAAGCAGTTGCATCGCATCGTGCGCAAGGCTGCCGTCAAGCTGCTTGAAGAAGGCATTGAGACGGTTAAGGTGTCGGTAAAAAACCTTGAAGAATTTTTAGGCGCGCCGATCTTCCGGAAAGAAAAAGTCCTAACAGGTGAGGGCGTGGTCACGGGGCTTGCCTGGACCTCCATGGGCGGGGCTACCTTGCCCATCGAAGCGGGCAAGGTACATTCGCTGGACCGTGGCTTTAAGCTCACTGGCAAACTGGGTGACGTGATGCAGGAGTCGGCCAATATTGCCTATAGCTATACGCTTGGCCACCTGCAGGAATACGGAGCTGATAGCGACTTTTTCGACTCGGCTTTTGTGCACTTGCATGTACCGGAAGGCGCCACGCCCAAAGACGGCCCCTCGGCGGGGGTTTCCATGACCACCGCGCTGATGTCGCTTGCAAGGCACCAGGCCATTGATCGTCCTCTCGCCATGACGGGAGAGCTGACCTTAACTGGGCAAGTATTGCCCGTCGGGGGTATCCGCGAAAAAGTGATTGCCGCCCGCCGCAGCGATATCTTTGAAGTGATATTGCCCGAGGCCAACCGGCGCGATTATGAAGAGCTGCCCGATTATCTGAAGGAGGGGATGACAGTGCACTTTGCCAACCGCTATCGCGACGTGGCCAAGGTAGTATTCAAATAGCTAATTAAGTGAATTAATAACAATTGACTCGCTTAATTGATGGCACTGGTATCGATGCTTATCGTTAAAGTAGGTCATCTAGTCATTAACGCTTAATCCTGAATAATCTTTAAAACGCTATCCCTACGGGTAGCGTTTTTTTCTTTGTAAATCACTATTTAGTTTTTGCGTGAATGGCCGATAAACGTAATAGCTTTTTTAAAAAAAACATTCTTTCCAGGGACCACCATGCGCAACAACCAACCCGTCACGCAGCAAGAATATCCGTTAACAGAAGAAACCGTGCTGATATCGCGCTCAGATTTGAAAGGTAACGTCACCTACGCGAATCCCACCTTTGTTGAAGTGAGCGGCTACTCCCGCGATGAGTTGATTGGCGCACCGCATAATATTATTCGCCACCCGGATATGCCGGAAGCGGCCTTTGCGGATTTATGGAAAACCCTGAAGTCAGGCACCACCTGGCAGGGCCTGGTCAAGAACCGCCGTAAAAACGGCGACCATTACTGGGTACATGCCACCCTTGCACCGTTGCGCGACGGTGATCGTATCGTGGGTTACACCTCAGTACGCCGAAAGGCCAGCCCCAAGGCAGTGGCCAAGGCCGAAAAGATCTACGCCGAGATGCGTGAGAAGGGCAAATCCAGGCACTACACGCTGGTGCGCGGTACGCTGCGGCGTAAGGGGCTCACGGGAATGCTCTCGCGCTTTAGAGTCACTAGCCTGCGTGCCAAGTTAATCGGCATGGTGGCGGCGGCATTATTGCTGCTTGGTTTGGCAGGCGGGCTGGGCATTTACGGGCTGATGGTGTCTGGCGAGCGCTTGGATACCCTGAGCCGTTCAGGGCTTGATGACGTCGCCAACCTGCAACGTATTGAACAAACCGTTGGACAGGTGATGGAACAGTTAGAGCCTGCCGTACGCAATCCACGCAGTGTAGAAGCCGACGAAATGTCAGAGGCCTTGATGGCTGAGCTGGATAGCATCCGGCTTAGTTGGGATGAGTACCGGGCTGACGAAGACCAAAGCAGTGAGGTGATACAGTCCTTTGGCAATGCGTTGGACAATTGGAGCAACGGCGTGGATCAAGCGACCACGGCGCTTGTGGATGGCAACGGCTTTGGCGCTTTTGAAGCGTTAAACGATGTAGCCGTGCCAAGCGCGCGGGCCTTGCGTGAGCAGGTCAGCCAACTGGTGCAAAGTGAACGCGCACTGGCCGCAGATATGTTGTCTGAGGCGCAGCAAGGTCGACAGCAAATGGTGGTTGCCCAGCTGGTGCTAATGGGGTTGGGTGCGTTGGTCATGATTGGCCTGAGCATGCTGATTTTGAAATCGGTTATGCGCAGTCTAGCGGGCGCGCGTTATATTACCTTTCAGATTGCCGCCGGTAACTTGGCTGCCCGGGAGCGCCGCCAAACCGGCGATGAGCTGGGCGAACTCCTTTACTCACTGGATACGATGCGCTTTAGCCTATCAGGTATTGTTGGCGACGTTGAAAGCCGTGTATCGGTGGTAACGCCTGCGGTTCAGCAAATTGCCGCCGAAAATGAGGAACTGGCATCGCGCACCGAACAGCAGGCATCGTCACTGCAAGAGACCGCCTCGAGCATGGAAGAAATGACGTCGACCGTGCAGCAAAATACCGATAACGCCCGTCAGGCGAGCGAATTGGCGGTACAAAATGCGCGCAGCACTCAGCAAACCGGCGAACAGATGCAGCAGCTGGTTGAGCGTATGCAGCGGATTGCCCAAAGTGCTGAAAAAATGACCGAGATGATCAGCGTAATCGACGGTATTGCGTTCCAAACCAATATTCTTGCTTTGAATGCCTCGGTCGAGGCGGCAAGGGCCGGTGAGCACGGGCGCGGGTTTGCGGTGGTGGCCAGCGAGGTGCGCAACCTTGCCGGACGCAGCGCTGAAGCCGCCCAGGAAATTCGCCGCATGATCGATAGTACTACCCAGGAGGTCACCGGTGGCCGCAGCGCCGTTGAGCAGGCGGAAAAAGCGATTGACGCCGTTATGCATCAGGTCAACCGCGTGAGCGAGCTGATGGAGTCGATCAGTACGGCCTCTAGCGAGCAAAGTAGTGGCATCGGGCAAATCAACGCGGCAATTGCCGAAATGGATAATGTCACCCAGCAAAATGCCACGAAGGTGCAGTCGATTGCCGCGTCCGCGGATAACCTAGCGCTTGAGGCCTTTGAGCTGGCCAACGTGGTGGATGCGTTCCGCTTGGAAGGGGCTCAGGAAGAAAGCATTAAAACCGCCCGTGAACATTTGTCCAGAATGAATCAAGCGACAGATAAAACAGCCAAGGCACTGCCCAACCATTCGTCATCGTCTAAACAGCGCGAAGCGCAGAGCGTCAGTGCTGACCAATGGGATGAGTTTTAAGCGTTAACTGCGCCCGCCATCCTGAACTGGCGGGCGCAAAGCTTTTTTGGTTTTATTCGTCGGGATGAAACTCTAACGATACCGAGTTGATACAGTAGCGTAATCCGGTGCTTTGGGGTGGGCCGTCAGGAAAGACGTGACCCAGGTGGGCGTCGCAGTGGGCGCACACCACTTCGGTGCGGGCCATCCCATGGGATGTGTCCTGGTGTTCCTCAATGCAGCGAGTGCCGAGAGGACGGTCAAAACTGGGCCAGCCGCAGCCGGCATCAAATTTGTGCTCGTTCTCAAACAGCGGTGCGTGGCAGCAAACACAGTGGTAGATGCCTTGGGTATCACTGACCTGATAATCGCCCGTAAACGGACGCTCTGTGCCTTTTTCGCGGGTGACGCGGTACTGCTCTGGCGTAAGTTGTTCACGCCATTGGTCTGGGGATTTGTCGATTTTCGCCATAGGGGGTCTCCTCTCCCGCTTATGTCTCGCTGGCTAATACCCTACCTGTAAATGACAGTGGTCGCCTACCTGAGTTCAGGATGCGCAATATTCGACAAAATCGCCAGCCATACCGTCAAACGCTAACCGCACCGCCGTTACTCCGGGGGTCGTGGGCGCTTTCAATCAGCCCGTTAGGGTGGTGAACGATGCCCCCGGCATGCCCCATCGTGTCACTGAAGGACTCGTTGAGAACTTCCACGTCGTGGCCAGCCTTGTTCAGCGCTGTCACTAGCGCATTATCAAAACGATCTTCGAGTTTTAGGTTCATGCTCGATTCGCCCCAAGTGCGGCCCAAAAGCCAACGTGGTGCGGTAATCGCTTGCTGCAATGGCATTTGATGGAAGGCGTAGCGCGAGAAGACCGCCGCTTGAGTTTGCGGCTGTCCCTCACCACCCATAGTGCCATAGACCATGGTGCGCCCATCGTTAAACCGGGCAAGCGCCGGATTAAGCGTATGGAAGGGTTTGCGCCCTGGAGCGAGCCCGCGTAACGCCGCAGGGTCGAGCGAGAAGCTTATGCCGCGGTTTTGCCACAGCACACCGCTTTCCGGCAACACCACGCCGCTGCCAAATTCCCAATAAATGCTTTGGATAAAGCTAACCGCCCGGCCCTCGTTATCCACCGTGCCCATCCAGATGGTGTCGCCTTTTGCGGCTTCATAGGGCCAAGGCAGCGCCTGTGAGGCATTAATCTGAGCGGCCTCAGCGTCAATGCGCTCGTCACTGAGTAACGCCTGAAGTGGAGTGGGGGTACGGTCCGGGTCGGTCACGTACTGGTCGCGCAGCATAAAGGCACGCTTGGTGGCTTCAATCAGGCCATGCAGGTGGGCGAAGCCATTGGGTTGTTTGGCTTTGATGCGCTCGTAAATGGCGAGAATCATCAATGATGCCACCCCTTGGGTGGGGGCTGGCAGGTTATACAGAGTAGCGTCGGCGAGAGTCACTTCAAGCGGTGTCACCCGCTGGGCGCGATACGCGTGAAAATCATCCAAACGCAATGGACTGCCCAGCGCTTCCAGGTCCCGCGCCATGCTGGCGGCAAGCTCCCCGCGATAAAAATCATCCAGACCTGCCGTGGCCAGACGTTCAAGCGTCGCGGCTAGGCGCGGCTGGCGCAGCCGCTCGCCTTCAAGGGGGGCTCTGCCGTTCACTAGCAGCGACTCGCTAAAGCCAGGGCTGGGCGATAACCGTTCGAGGTGCTTGGCGGTCAGGGTTTCCTGGCTCTTTGAAACCGTTACGCCATTTTGTGCATGGCCAATGGCGTCGGCCAGCAGCGTCGTCAACGGCAGGGCTTGGCCCCAGTCGGCGGCAACCGATAACGCCTCCTGCCAACCGCTTACCGTACCTCCCATGGTGAGGGCCGCTTTAGGTCCACGCTCGGGAATGTGAGCGTCGCCCGCATAGAAGTCTACATTGGCCAAGCCCGCAGCCGGGCCGCAGGCATCAATGGCCACCGGTGCTTTGCCAGGTTCATGGATTAACCAGAAGCCATCGCCGCCCAGGGCGTTCATATGCGGGTAGACCACGGCGATGGTGGCGGCAGCGGCTACCATCGCTTCTACGGCGTTACCGCCTTGCTTGAGGACGTCGCGCCCCGCACTTGCGGCCAGATGGTGAGGGGCGACACAGCTGCCGCCATAGCTACGTTGCGTATGAAGCATATCTTATCCTTTTACTGTTGAGCCCGGCGATTACCAGCCGATGGCATTAGGTAGCCACGTGGCGATACTGGGAAATAGTATCACCAGGGCAATGGCGAGAAACTGCAAGGCGATAAACGGTAGTACGCCGAGATAGATATCCAGCGTCGTGACGCCTTTGGGGGCGACGCCTTTCAGGAAGAACAGTGACCAACCAAAGGGTGGAGTTAAAAACGAGGTCTGCAACACCAGCCCCACCAAAATACCCAGCCATACCATGTCGACGCCTAGCTGAATAAAAAAAGGTAAGAATAACGGCAAGGCAATATAGCTAATCTCGATCCATTCGAGAAAGAAGCCCAGAATGAACATCAACAGCAGCATGAATAGCAGGGCGCCTATTTCGCCGCCGGGCACCCACTCGAACATCCGGGCGACTAAGTGCTCGCCGCCCAGGCCACGAAACGCCAAACCAAATACCTGCGCGCTGATCAAGATGAAAAATACCATCGCAGAGATAATAAGCGTTGCTTTAGCGACTTCGTTGAGCAGGTTAAAACTCAGTCGCCCGGAGCCTGCGACAAATACCATTGCACCCAGCGCTCCCATGGCAGCAGCTTCGGTCGGTGCGGCAATGCCGCCGATGATCGATCCTAAAACGGCAACCACCAAGCCTACCGGTGGCCCTACCACCCGCACGACCTTACGCATCAACTGTGCTTTACTTAGTTGAGCGCGTTCTTCTGCGGGGATGGGCGGCATTAAGTGGGGTTTCCAGGCCGCAAGGGCGAGAATCGCGATGATGTAAACTGCCGCCAGGGTTAGCCCTGGCAGCATCGCGGCGGCGAACATGGTGCCAACGGATTCACCCAAAATTTCGGCTAATAAGATGAGCACCAAGCTTGGGGGGATAATTTGCCCGAGGGTGCCGGAGGCACAAATCATTCCGGTTGCCAACGTTTTCGGGTAGCCACGGCGCAACAGGGTGGGAAGCGTGAGCAGGCCCAGTGTGACAATGGTGGCCCCCACAATCCCGGTGGCGGCCCCTAGCAGTACGCCGACAAAGATAATCGCCACGCCCATGCCGCCGGAGAGATTGCCAAATACGTGGCCGATGACGTCAATCAACTCTTCGGCAAGCTTGGATTTCTCAAGCATAACGCCCATAAACACGAACAGAGGGATGGCCATAAAGGTGTAGTTGGTCACCACGCCATAGATGCGCGACGGCAGAAGGTTAAATAGCACCGGCCCAAAGCCGATGAAGCCAAACACAAATGCGGTCGTCGCGATGCTAATCGCCACTGGAATGCCAATCAGCAGCATAACGAAAAAGGCTCCGATCATGCCGATCGCAAGCCATTCATTTAAAGACATAGGTCAGTCACCTTGTGCGGGAAGCGCGAGCGCATTGCGCAGCGCATGAGCAAGCCCTTGCAGTGCGAGCAGGGTGAAACCAAACGGGATGAATGCTTTTAACAGCCAGCGCCAGGGGAGGCCGCCAGGGTTCGGTGAGGCTTCACCGCGGCCAAACGATTGCGCGACCCAGGGAAGCGTTAGCCAAGCGATATACAAGCCCATAACAAGCAGCGCTAGGCCACCAATTACTTCGATGACGCGTTTTACGAGCGCCGGAAAATGCTCGTAAAACACATCTACCCTGACTTGTTCGTCGTTGAGCAGTAAGTACGCCATGCCAAACAGGGCAATGGGCGATATCAGATGCCACTGAAGCTCTTGCAGCCAAACGGCCCCGATATCGAACAGGTAACGAAGTATTACATCGCTGGATACCAACGCCACTAATACTACGCAAGTCCAGGCGGCGATCCGGCCAAATAGCCGGACCAGTGCCTCAATGCCTTTGACTAGGTTTTCTACGGCTTGCATATCACACTCCGATGATATTGCTTAGCCAAGCGCGTTCGCTGGCACCAGCCCAGCGGTCGTGTTTGGCTTTAAACGCCATGTAGCTATCGTGAATCTTGCGTACTTCGGCGTCGTCATTGGCTTCGGTTTCAAGGGTATCCAGCGTGGCTTCGCGGAGTGCATCCACAATCGGTTCTGGTAGTTGGCTAGCAGTCACACCATGGTTGTCGACCAGGTCGGTCAGGGCTTCGCCGTTGACAGCCTCCGACCATGTCAGGCTCTCAAGGCAGGCCGCCATACATGCCGAGCGAACAATCATTTGCAGATCCTCGGGCAGGCTGTCCCATTGATCTTTAGCAATCAGCAGTTCACCCGTGGTGGAGGGTTCGTGCCAGCCGGTGGTGTAATAGTATTTGGCGGCGTCTTGAAGGCCCATGCGGCGGTCTTGGTAGGGGCCGACGAACTCTGCAGCATCAATCACGCCGCGTTCCAGCGCCGGGAATATCTCGCCGCCAGGGAGTACGCGGGCATCCACTCCAAGGGAGGCGTATACCTTGCCAGCGAGGCCCGGTACGCGCATGCGCAGACCGTCAAGCTGGCCAATGTCTTCAATGGGTTCGCGGAACCAGCCGGTCATCTGCACGCCGGTGTTGTTCAACGGGAAAGCCACCATGCCATACGGCTCGTATAGCTCGTGCCACAGCTCCAAACCTCCGCCGTGGTATAGCCATGCCATATGGCCCATAAAACTCATGCCGAAGGGCACGGTGGTGAAGTACTGGGCGGCAAAGGTCGTACCCGACCAGAAGTAACTGTTGGCTGCGTTCATTTCGATGGTGCCGCTCTGCACCGCTTCAAACCCTTCAAGCGCGGGGATGAGCTCTCCCGCTGCAAAGTGTTGAATGTTGAGGCGTCCGCCCGACATGGTGTTGATCTTGTCAATAACGTCGGTGGGGCTCCCTGGACCTTCGACATAAAATGGCGACCCAGGCCCGTAGGCATTGGTCATACGCCAGTTAAAGGTGTCGGACGACTGTGCTCTTGCAATGCTGGGGGCGCCGAGCACCAACCCAGCAGTGGAAGATACAGCGGCAGTGGTAAGAAACTTGCGGCGTGTAAAGGTCATAAGGCACCTCGTGGCGGTCAATGAATCAATCGTGTCCCAACAAGGTGTTAGCAAGCGGCATGCCATAAAATCGATTTATTTTAAATAAAAGATTTTTACTGCGTTTGTCGGTTGTTGGTATCTGAGGTGGTTGTGTACTACGCACTAATAGTGAGCGTCATATGACGTTAAATGCACTACGGTGAAGCGGTTGTAGTGGGTAATATCCACGCTGGCGCATGGCTCAATAGGCAGGGGCGGCCGAGAGGGAACTGCTTGACAGTTTAATAAGGGCTGAGTAACATACGCGCCACCTCGACGAGGCATTGCGACGTCCCATTCGTCTAGTGGTCTAGGACACCGCCCTTTCACGGCGGTAACAGGGGTTCGAACCCCCTATGGGACGCCAACTCAATCGTCAAGGTATCGGAATGCGGGAATAGCTCAGTGGTAGAGCATCGCCTTGCCAAGGCGAGGGTCGGGAGTTCGAATCTCCTTTCCCGCTCCAATTGGATTGTGTGGAAAAGTAGGTGAGGGTCGTGAGCTGGAACGCCAGCCCGGTCGAATCTCCTTTCCCGCTCCAGCTGTGTCCCATTCGTCTAGTGGTCCAGGACACCGCCCTTTCACGGCGGTAACAGGGGTTCGAACCCCCTATGGGACGCCAATCCGATAGCGAGATCTTGTTAAGTGAAGCGTATTATCGAGCGGGAATAGCTCAGTGGTAGAGCATCGCCTTGCCAAGGCGAGGGTCGGGAGTTCGAATCTCCTTTCCCGCTCCAAACAATCTAACGCTTCTATCTGTGTCCCATTCGTCTAGTGGTCCAGGACACCGCCCTTTCACGGCGGTAACAGGGGTTCGAACCCCCTATGGGACGCCATCTCGTACTTTTCTTTTGCGTTGCGGGAATAGCTCAGTGGTAGAGCATCGCCTTGCCAAGGCGAGGGTCGGGAGTTCGAATCTCCTTTCCCGCTCCAAGCGCACCCATCTTTCCTTTCGTCTCTTCAGTACCTGCCTAATGCGGCAAAACCGATTGAAAAAAAAGTTTGCGCCCTAATATCTAGTGCTTACGCATGCAGCGACCCTTCTCATTTTGCTGACAGGACATGTTCATGGCCGAACCGGCATTGTCGATACGTGGCCTTACCAAACAGTATGGCAACGGCTTTCAAGCGTTAAAAGGTATTGATCTTGACGTCCAGCAGGGCGATTTTTTTGCGCTATTGGGCCCTAACGGCGCAGGCAAATCCACCACGTTGGGTGTGGTCTGTTCTCTGGTGCAGAAAACCCAGGGAAAGGTGTCGATCTTTGGCATCGATATCGATAAAGACTTCGCTAAAGCTAAATACCAGTTGGGCGTAGTGCCTCAAGAGTTTAACTTTAACCAGTTTGAAAAAGTCCTCGATATCGTGCTGGCGCAAGCGGGCTATTATGGAATGACGCGCCGTGAGGCCTTGCCTCGCGCCGAGCAGCTACTGACTGATCTCGGGTTATGGGATAAGCGCAACGGCAGCGCGCGGATGCTTTCTGGTGGCATGAAGCGGCGGTTGATGATTGCGCGTGCCTTGATGCATCGCCCCAAGTTGCTGATTCTCGATGAGCCAACCGCCGGAGTTGATATCGAGCTGCGGCGTAGCATGTGGGAATACATGCGGCGGATTAATCGCGACGAAGGCACCACCATCATCCTCACGACGCATTACCTGGAGGAAGCCGAGAGTTTATGCCGCAATATTGCGATCATTAACCACGGTGAAATTGTCCGTAATACCAGCGTGCGCGAGTTGCTCGCCGAACTGAGTAGGGAAACTTTTCTACTGGATCTTGCGGCGCCTGTCAGCGATGCCCCCGTGGTGGATGGGTTCGATATCCAGCGGGTGGAGGCCTCGCAGTTGTCGCTGGTGGTTCATCGCGGTCAGCGACTCAACGATGTGTTCAGTGCATTAACCGACCAGGGCTTGCAGGTTGTGTCGATGCGTAATCGCGCCAACCGGTTAGAGGAAATGTTCGTATCGATGGTGGAGGGGAGTCAAAACGCGATCGATAAGCGTGCCGAACAACCAAAGGAGGCGCGGGTATGAATGCGAGTCAAACCCTTATCGCCTTGTGGACGCTGGTGCTCAAAGAGATCAAGCGTTTCACGCGGATATGGCCACAAACGTTGTTGCCACCCTCTATCACCATGGCCATGTATTTTATTATTTTCGGCAATCTGATTGGCTCGCGCATTGGTGATATGGACGGCTTCACCTACATGGACTTTATTGTCCCTGGCCTGATCATGATGTCGGTGATTACCAATAGCTACTCCAATGTGGCCTCAAGCTTCTTCTCCAACAAGTTTCAGCGTTCAATTGAGGAGTTGATGGTATCGCCCATGCCCAACTGGGTGATTTTATCCGGCTTTATTTTTGGGGGTATGGCGCGCGGTTTAGGTGTTGGGCTGATTGTCACCGTGGTTTCGCTGTTTTTTACCCGCCTGACGGTCGAGCATCCGTTGCTTACCGTGCTGGTGGTGGTGCTCACCTCTGCGCTATTTTCCATCGGTGGTTTTATCAACGCGCTGTTGGCCGACAAGTTTGACGATATTTCGATTGTCCCCACCTTTATTCTCACGCCGCTTACCTATCTGGGCGGGGTGTTTTACTCGATTTCCATGTTGCCGGATTTTTGGCAGGGCGTGTCGATGCTCAACCCCATTTTATACATGGTGAACGTTTTCCGTTATGGTTTCTTAGGCGTATCAGATATTCCCGTTGGCTGGGCGCTGGCTGCTGTGTTGGGCTTTATTGTGGTCCTCTTCGCGATAGCGTTGCGTATGCTAGAGCGCGGTAAAGGAATACGGAGTTAAAGCATGTCGCATCGACCCGATACTCTTGCGCACGCGCCGCTGGGACGTGAATCTGCTTATCCAGACGCTTACGACCCTGGGCTTCTCTATCCCATTTCACGCACGGCGAACCGTGCCCCGCTAGGCATTGTTGAGGGCAGCCTGCCGTTTGTCGGTGAAGATGAATGGCACGCTTTTGAGGTCTCTTGGTTGAATGGGCGCGGCAAACCCATTGTGGCGGTGGCTCGCTTTCGTTTACCTGCCGACTCACCCAACTTGATTGAGTCAAAATCATGGAAGCTTTACCTCAACAGCTTCAACCAAACCCGCTTTGCCGACCGAGATGAGGTCATTAATACGTTAGCGCAAGATTTAGCGGGTGCGGCAGGTGCGCCCGTTAGCGTTACGCTTTTCGACGTAGACGCAGAGGCCCTGGCACCTAAATGCTTGCCAGGGGAATGTCTGGATGCGCTGGATATCGACGTCAACGATTACACCCCCAGTGCCGAGCATTTGGCGGTTAGCGCGCAGGTCGTTGAAGAGACGCTTTACTCGCATCTATTAAAGTCCAACTGTCCAGTGACGGGCCAGCCCGATTGGGGCAGCGTGATGATTCGCTATAAAGGCCCTAAGCTGGAGCGCGAGGGGCTGTTGCGTTATTTGATCGGCTACCGTCAGCATCAGGATTTTCATGAGCATTGTGTCGAACATATCTTTACCGACTTAATGCACCACGCCCAACCCAGTGAACTGTTGGTGCTGGCGCGCTATGTGCGTCGCGGCGGGTTGGATATCAGCCCTTGGCGGGCCACCCCGGGGCTTGCGCCGCCTAGCCCGCAGCGCCTAGCAAGGCAGTAAATGATTGCGCTAACCTAGCGCTCACACCATTGATTAGATGGGAGTCATCATGGACGCACTTACGCTACTGCACGAACGTAGCTCCATGGGCAAGTTGACCGAGCCTGCCCCTAGCGCCGATCAGCTTAGCGCGATCTATCAGGCCGCGCTGCGCGCACCCGACCATAAAGAGCTGCGTCCCTGGCGGTTTATTGAGTTTAGTGGTGAAGGTCGCGAGCGTTTGGGCGAGCTATTTGCCGAGGCCGAGTTTCAAGAAGACCCCCATGCCGATGACGCGGCGCTTGATTCGGCGCGTAAGAAACCCCTGCGTGCGCCCATGGTGATTGCGGTTATCGCCAGCGTAACGCCGGATATTGCCAAAGTCCCCAAAATGGAGCAGGTGATTTCTGCTGGCTGTGCGGCCCACGGCATTCTGTTAGCCGCCCACGCGCTCGGGCTGGGTGCTATGTGGCGCAGCGGTAAGTACGCCTTTGACCCAGTGGTGCGTAAAGGACTGAGCCTAGAGGAAGACGACGAAGTGGTTGCCTTTATCTACCTCGGCACGCCAGGTGGTCGACACAAGCCGCTACCGCAGCATCACGTTACTGATTTTGTAGAACGCTGGGGATAGCCATGGCAGCCAGCCGTCAAGCCGGAGTGCCGCACCCGCGCTTACCGTTACCCGAAGGCCCGGATGATCTGGTGGCCTTTCAGCGATGGTTGGGCGAGGCAATTCCCATGGTTGGTACTCTGGGGATCACTCACATGGCTCGTCAGAGCGATTCCCTTGCCTGGCAGTTGGCGCTTGAGCCGAACCTTAATGACAAGGGCACGGGCTTTGGCGGTGCGCTAACCGCGCAAACCACGCTGCAGGGCTGGTGCTGGGTAACGTTGTGGCTGCGTGAACGCGGGCTGGCACGCGACGTAGTGGTGGCAGAGGCCAGTCAACGTTTTCATGCGCCGGTGACAGGTGATTACCGCTTGATATGCATGCCGTGCGATCCCAAGGGGCCGGACTTGCTCGACGCAGCGCTACGGGAGCGTGGGAAGGGGCGTATTGCGCTAGATCAAAAGCTGTATTGCGGCGACACGCTGTGTCTGCATGCTACTGGCAGTTATGCGGTCCTCCCTGGGGCCTGATCCGAAAACGGCTTGCTATTTCGCAGCTTAGCCCATAGAATGTGCGCCGTTCTGCTGGGAAAGGCCACGCCGGTCTCAAAAGAGCAAACAACGCGGAGGGGTGTCCGAGTGGTCGAAGGAGCACGCCTGGAAAGTGTGTAAGTCGAAAGGCTTCGAGGGTTCGAATCCCTCCCCCTCCGCCAAGAATATAGATTAAGCCGCTGATTTCAGCGGCTTTTTTGTTTTTGGTGTTCTGGTTTTTTTCCTTGCCGTGGTTGTCATCTAACACTCGAACCGTTAATTATCGGTCATTCTTGTAAATGGGCAGCGTCATAGGCGTATCATAGCCTGAGCTTACAAGGAGAGTGGCCAACCATGGTTCGATATCGCGTATTCCTCAGTGCCATCGTCCTTCTGCTGCCCAGGCTGATCCACTTTGCATGGCGAGTGCTATGCAACTTTCTCAAGAACCGCGGCATTCTGCTGGCTGGCGGGGTGGGCTACAATATTTTGCTTTCCATCGTGCCGCTCTTTGCTTTGCTAGTCGTTATGTTGACGCAAGTAGTGGATGAGCAGCACTTGCTTAATGTGTTGGCCGTACAAGCGCGCCACCTGACGCCAGCGCATGCTGAAGTGCTGCTTGAAGCTGTCCGAGGCTTGCTGGATTCCCGCGATGTGATCGGTATCTTTGTTTTTCCAGTCATGTTGCTCTTCAGCTCGTTCGCCTTTCGTATGCTCGAAGATGCCTTGGCGATTATCTTCCATGCGCCAGAGACCCCGCATATTAGGCGCAGCGCCTGGGTATCCGTGATGCTGCCTTACGCCTTTATGTTGGTGTTGGGAGCGGGACTAATGGCATTGACACTTGTCGTTACTCTGGCCAGCTCACTCAATTCACTAGTGCTGGCCATCTTTGAGCGGGAGCTGCCGCTGGCGCGGTTTTCCGAACCGGTACTTAACCTGATCAGTTTCGTCGGGGTATTTCTGTTGTTCAGTGCCATCTACAAAGTGCTTCCGGTGGTGAAAATCGCGTTGCGACGGGCTGTAGTAGGTGGGTTCGTGGCGGCACTGCTATGGGAAGGTGTGCGGCTACTGCTGGTCTACTATTTTACCCATCTGTCATTTGTCAACGCCGTGTATGGCTCCCTGGCGACGTTGGTTATTGTGCTACTTAGCCTGGAAGTTGGCGCCATTATTTTATTACTGGGTGCCCAGGTGATTGCCGAACTAGAGCGCAACACACGCCTTAGCCTGCCGTGGTATGCCGATCCTGATCGCCAGCCAGTGACCCGGCTTGAATGAACTGTTTGACTGCAGCCTAGGTGTTACGATCGCAAACGTTTTCACATTAACGATGCTTAGCAGCGTATCAACTGGCGGCATTTAGGTGTCTAAGTCGCTATTTATATGCTGTCACTTGTGGGAGAGCGGTCTGGGCGCGCAAGATGGTTATTAACGTTTTTTTTGGAGGTGTCTCCTCATGCGTGTTTTTGCCAATCCGGTCGGCACGGGTAATCTCTGGTTCGACAATCTCAATACCGCAGACGGCACCCCCGTCGCTTACGATCCCCAGGCGCGTGCTTTTGTGCCAATGCCCCCCTTTTGTGCTAACAGGGAAAGAATTGGATGCAACTGGATAGCGCCAGAACAAGGTGCTTTTTGTCGTTCCTGTGCCATGACGGCGCTGGCGCCTGACCCTTCCATTCCTGACGCTATCCCCAACTGGGCGAAGACTGAAGCGGCCAAGCGCTGGGCGCTAGATAACCTCGGTCGCTGGCATTGGTTCCGGCCAGAGGACCCTGGGGCACGGCCCGTATTTCATCTGCTGGCGGAAGGCCCTACCCCGGTCCCCATGGGGCATGCTGAAGGCATCGTGACGATTAGCGTGGCGGAGGTGGATCCGGTGTTGGTTGCCACGCGTCGAGAGGCGTTAGAAGAACCGTATCGCACCATGATAGGCCACATGCGCCATGAAATTGCCCACATGCTGTGGTGGCGGTTGAGCCTTCGTGAAGATTTTCTGGATGCCTTCCGCGCCATGTTCGGCGATGAGCGGATTGATTATCAGGCAGCGCTTCGTTACCACTACGAAAATGGCCCGCCGCCGGAATGGAAGCAGCACTACCTGACAAGTTACGCATCCGCGCATCCCCATGAAGACTGGGCGGAAACGGCAGCCCATCTGCTGCATCTGACCGATATTGCCGACAGCTTTGTCGCCACTGGTCTGTCATCGCCGCAAATACCCAGCCCTGGGTGGGACCCTTATTCAGAGCCAGATGCCGACCAACTGATCCATATTGCGGCCTCGCTCACCGTGGGCGTTAACCATATAAATCGCTCCATGGGCTTAGCGGATGTGTACCCGTTCGTGCTTTCGCAGCATGCCCGCCATAAACTGGCTTTCGTGCATAATTGGTTGCGCCGCGGCGCTCAGGGGCTTTAAGCGTGAGTCATTGGGGTATTCGCTTGGCCTTCATTCTCCAGTGCCTTGCCCAGCGCGGCAAAATACTTGCCAAATAGGTCGTTAATCCGCTGGCGTTGTTCGCCTTGGGGGTAAAGTCCGCGCTCAGCTTCAGGCGAGGCTTTAGTGCCTTTTACCAAGAAGTGGTTAGTAACCGTGGCGTCTTGAACAAAGGCCTCAAACGCCCGCGCGCATAGCTCTTCAGGCTGACTGTAATAGAGTTGGCCAAGTTGTTTATCCACCTGGGCCGAGTACCTAAACAGTTCGCTTGGCTGGTCGCCCTCCGGCTGCAACAGAATGGCTTGAAAGCATTGTCTCAAACGATCGTTAAGCGGGTGAGATATAGGCGCAGCATCAGCCAGCCAGGCAACAGAAGCAAAGGAACGGTTAGGTGCCGCACGAAAACATTTACTGGTGATGTAGTGGTCGAAGGCATGGAACCATTCGTGGGCGATACTCCCGGGGCCGGCATTTTTAGCTAGTGCAAAACTGCGCTGGTTAGGGTCGTAGTGTGCAGACACGCCCGGCCTGCCCCCGCACCCATATTGCAATGCCAGCGAGCCGCGCAGCGAAATCAGTGCTTCAGGCCCTTGAAGGATCAACATTAAATCGCACAGCGCATCGTGAAATAGCTCCGCTGCACGGTCCCGTTCGACGCTTGTCACCCAGCGACCAATCTCGATAGAGCGAAAATCAAACTGCCGTCGAATTAGCCCAAAACTGCTGGCACGCTGTTCACGGTGAGACGGTCCATTACGATAAAATTCACGCGCATTGATACTCACAGCATGGCTCGCTTCGGTAGTAGATGAAGATATTTTATGCCTTGATGGTATCGCTTCAGCATCTAGTTTGCGCGCATGGCTCATGCCACAATCGTTAACCGCTTGGATTGACCAGTAAGGAATGCAATGAAGGCAATTATTAATGTGGGCTTGGTGGGTTACGGTTTTGCCAGCAAGACGTTTCATATGCCGCTTATTCGGGCCACGCAAGGGCTGGATCTTGTGGCCGTGTCCTCCAGTGATGCGGCCAAAGTACATGCCGATTTGCCCGAGGTTGACGTTGAAAGCAAGGCGCTTGCGCTGTGCGAGCGCAAGGATATCGATCTGGTCGTGATACCCACGCCCAACGATACGCACTTTCCACTTGCCAAGGCGGCACTATCCGCTGGCAAGCATGTGGTGGTCGATAAGCCGTTTACCGTGACGCTTTCCGAAGCCAAACAGCTAAAGGCCTTAGCGACAGATAAAGAGCGGATGGTCTCGGTATTTCATAATCGTCGTTGGGACAGCGATTTTTTAACCATCAAAGCGCTGCTTGAGGCGGGTACATTGGGCCGCGTGACCGGGTTCGAATCTCATTTTGATCGCTTTCGGCCGGAAGTGCGCGACCGCTGGCGCGAGAAAGCCACACCAGGCGGGGGTATTTGGTACGACCTGGGCCCGCATTTGCTGGACCAGGCCTGCGAGCTGTTTGGCATGCCCCATGCCATTTTGCTGGAGCTAGGCGCGTTACGTGAGGGCGCTAAGGCAGACGATGATTTTCTTGCCCTGCTCGAGTACGACGGATTTCGCGTTACGCTTGCGGCCGGCACCTTGGTCGCTGAGCCGACGCCGCGTTTTCGGATTCATGGCACCCAGGGCAGCTTCGTTAAATATGGCTTAGACCCTCAGGAAGATCGTTTAAAAGCCGGTGAGTCGCCGACGCCTCTGTGGGGCGAAGACAGTCAGCACGGTGTGTTGACACTGCGGGAAGGCGAGGGGGAAGACGCCCCACTGGTGCGCCGTGAGCTCCCCACCCAGCCTGGCGATTACCTGGCTTATTACCAGGCTATTGCCAGTGCAATTCGCGATGGAGCACCGCTCCCGGTGGGTATCGACGATGCGCTACGCAGTATGGCATTGCTGGAGGCGGGGCTTGATAGCCACCGCCAGCGGCGTTGGATATCGTTGAAAAATCATCTGTAACGCCACGCTGACAGATAGGGATGACCGCTGGCCGTCCCTGTTACAGCAAATCCGTCGCGTTATTGCGCTTCTCTTCGCGTAATTTATCGCGGGCAATATACAGCGCGGCGATCGCCCGTGCCTCATGAAAATCTTCTCGCAGCAACAAGGCGGGTAGCTCTTCTAGCGCATGGGTTTCGACAATCAAGGGCTCGGGTTCATCGCCTGGCAGGCGCTTGGGGTAGAGGTCGGTTGCCATGAGCACCTGCATACGGTGGCGCATATAATTGGGCGCCAGAGAGAGCTCCGTTAGCGGCTCAAGGTGATGCGCGCCAACGCCGCATTCTTCCATTAACTCTCGATTGGCGGCGGTGATGATATCTTCGCCGGGGTCCACCAATCCCTTGGGCAGGGTGAGTACATAATCTTCAAACCCCGCCGCGTATTCGCGAATTAGCAGCACATGCTCCGGGTCGGGCATGGCGACAATCATCACCGCGCCTCTGTCCGCGCCGGTCAAGCGTTCGAACTGACGCTCTTCTCCGTTGGAAAAACGCAGGTCGAGTGCTTCGACATGAAACAAACGGCTCTGCGCTACGGTGTTGCGCGCCAGGATACGGGGTTTTTGAGGGTAGCCCGATGCGGAGCGGTCGTTGGTTGAATCGTAGCGGGACATGCTGCCTCCATGGCTGGTAAACGGGGGTTAGGCTACAATAGCACGCTTATAGCATTCGCGATGGGAGCGGTAATGATCGAGTGGAGTGAGATTGATACCGTATTATTAGACATGGACGGTACCTTGTTGGATTTGCACTTCGATAGCCATTTTTGGCTGGAGCATTTGCCGCGTCGCTACGCTGAGCTCCATCAGTTAGATGAGGCATCTCAAGAGACCTTGCGTGCCCGCATCATCGGTGAGCAAGGCACACTCAACTGGTACAGCTTAGCTTATTGGAGCCGCGAGCTCGGCGTCGATATTGTCGCACTCAAGCGCGAAGTGCAGCACTTGATCGGCCTGCGCGGCGACGCGCTGGATTTTCTAACCTGGCTGAAGCAGGCCCATCCCCGTGTGGTGCTGGCAACTAATGCCGACCGCGCCAGTCTGGCGCTGAAACTTCCGCTGACGGGGTTGGAAAACTACCTGGATGCCATCATTTCATCAGAAGATGTTGGTGCGGCAAAGGAAGAGCAAGCGTTTTGGTCAGCTTTGCAAGCGCTTGAACCTTTTGATCCAGCCCGTACGTTATTTATTGACGATAATCCTCATGTTCTCGCCAGTGCTCGCACCTTTGGCATTCAGTATTTGCTCGGCATCAAACAGCCGGATAGCCAACGGCCAGAGAAGGCGCTTGAGGAGTTTGACGCCCTGGACCGGTTTGCCCAACTGCTGCCACGTACCTGAGCAGTAAGGAGAGCGATAATGAGCGACAGTGTTCGCTTGGATAAATGGCTGTGGGCTGCGCGGTTTTTTAAGACGCGCGCTCTGGCTAAAAAAGCTATTGAAGGTGGCAAAGTGCACTACGATGGCGCCCGCGCCAAAACCAGCAAAAACGTCGAGCTGGGCGCACTGATCAAAGTGCCTCAAGGCTGGGACGTGCTTGAGGTAGAAGTTACTGCCCTGTCAGGCCAGCGGAAGGGCGCGCCCGAAGCCCGGAAGCTTTACGCCGAAACTCAGGAAAGCGTTGAGCGCCGCGCCCGCGAGGCTGAAGCACGCCGGTTAACCAACGAAGTCATGCAGCACCCGCTTAAGCGGCCTGACAAAAAGCAGCGTCGCGATATACACCGTTTTCAGCGCCAGCAGGGGGAGTGAGCTTCCCGCTCGGCTATCCCTTTTTATTTTCCCCAACGGTTTTCTTATGTCTGATCAAATCCAACGTTTTCTGTTTGACCATACCAATGTGCGCGGCGAAATCGTAACGCTGTCCAACGCCTATCATGAAGTACTGGACCGCCACGCCTATCCCCCAGCGGTCAACCGACTGCTAGGTGAATTATTGGCGGCTGTGGCGCTGCTTACCGATACGGTCAAGCTGGATGGCACCATGAGCATGGAAGTGCGCGGCCAGGGTGTACTGTCGCTGATGATGGCCGAATCCAATCCCGGTGGTGAGCTGCGGGCGGTTGCCCGGATTGCCGAAAGTAGCGATTTACCCAGCGAGCAGGCCAGCTTTCGCGAATTGGTCGGCGATGGCCAAATCTTGATTACCCTCGATCCTAATGAGGGGAATCGCTACCAGGGGATTGTCGCGCTTGATCACGATACGCTGAGCGGCTGTCTGGAGGCTTATTTTAGCCAGTCCGAACAGTTGCCCACGCGGCTTTGGCTTGCCGCAGACGGTGAGCGGGCAGGGGGCTTACTCTTGCAACGTCTGCCTGACGACTCGCAACACCAGGATGTAGATGCTTGGGAACGCAGTGTACACCTTGCTGACACCATCAAGACAGAAGAGCTGCTGGGCCTTGAACAACGCGAAGTGCTTTATCGCCTCTACCATGAGGAAACCGTTCGGGTGTTTGAGCCCAAAGCGCTACGCTTTGGCTGTACCTGCTCCCGCGAGCGGATGAGCTATGGGTTACTGACGCTGGGAGACACGGAACTGCGTGATATTGTGCGCGAACAAGGCGAAATCAACACCCAATGCCACTTTTGCCACACGAAATATCACTACACGGCGGCGGAAATTGAAAGTTTATTGGATAACCCTGACGCGCCGTCACCGACTATCCATTGATTTTGTAGTCGGGGCGCTTAACGCTTGTGTTTAAAACGCCCCTCATGGGCGCTAGCCATACCAGTGACTTGGGCGATCTTGCCAAACGTCTGTTTGAAAATTTACTGCAGCGCAACACAAAATATGGTGCCAATGTTGTAGTTTAACTACAATATATTTGCTTTCAGCCCCCGTTTTCCGGGGGCTTTCTTTTTGCCATAATGCGCCGGACTTAAGCGCCCAGCCATGTGCCGGGATGAACTTTTGAAAGGCGTCGGTGACGCCCGGTAAACGAGAAAATCGGCCGCAAGGCCCAGGAATCGACATGACCACGACTCAAGCTGCTCATCAAGCCCATGTTAACCTCAGCAGCGCCGAATTGATCGAGCGCGCCGTGGCACGTGGCGAAGGCCGCCTGTCTGCTAACGGTGCCCTGGTAGTGAACACGGGCGTTCGTACCGGCCGTTCACCGAAAGATCGCTTTATCGTTGATGAACCCTCTACGCGTGACAGCATTGATTGGGGGAGCGTTAACCGGCCTTTTGATGCGGGTAAGTTCTCGGCCCTGTGGTCACGGGTTGAAGATTATCTGGGTGCGGGTGAACATTTTGTTTCTGAGCTGCACGTGGGCAGCGACGATGTGCATTACCTGCCGGTGCGGGTAAGCACCGAAACCGCATGGCAAAATCTCTTCGGACGCACTATGTTTGTGCGTCCTCAGGTGTTTAATCCTGCTGTTAAAGACGAGTGGACGATTCTCAACGCGGCCGATTTTGTTTGTGATCCCAGCCGCGACGGCACGCCCTCCGACGGTTGTGTGATTATTAACTTCGCCGAGAAAAAAGTGCTGATCGCTGGTATGCGCTATGCCGGTGAAATGAAAAAAGCCATGTTCTCGGTGCAGAACTTCCTCTTGCCCGACGCTGACGTACTACCCATGCACTGCTCCGCCAACGTCGGCGAAGACGGCGAAACCTGCCTGTTCTTCGGTCTCTCCGGTACCGGTAAAACAACGCTTTCTGCTGATCCGGCCCGTTACTTGATTGGTGACGACGAGCACGGCTGGGGCGACGGTACTGTGTTCAACATGGAAGGTGGTTGCTATGCCAAGTGTATCGACCTGTCCGAGAAGAACGAGCCGGTGATTTGGAATGCCATCAAGTTTGGCACCGTACTGGAAAACGTGGTGCTGGACGATCGTCGCGAGCCGGATTACGCCGACGATAGCCTGACGCAAAACTCACGCGCCGCTTACCCGCTAGAGCACGTCGAAAAGCGCGTGCCGGAAAATTTGGCCGGGGAGCCGAACGCCATCGTCTTCTTGACCTGTGATATGTCCGGCGTATTGCCGCCGGTCTCGGTGCTCTCAAAGGAAGCCGCCGCCTACCACTTCTTATCGGGCTATACCGCAAAGGTCGGCTCCACTGAAATGGGCTCTTCGGAAGGGCTGGCGGCAACATTCTCTACCTGCTTCGGTGCTCCGTTCTTCCCGCGTCCGGCGCGTGAATATGCTGACCTGCTGATCAAGCGCGTCGAGAAAAAAGACGCTCAGGTCTATCTGGTCAATACTGGCTGGACTGGCGGTGCCTTTGGTGAAGGCGGTTCTCGCTTTTCTATCCCGACGACCCGCGCGATTATCAGCGCCATTCAGTCCGGCGTGCTGCGCGATGTGCAAACCAAGCTCATCGATGGGCTGAACCTAGAGGTGCCGGTGGCAGTACCTGGTGTCGATTCAAGCCTGCTTGATCCGCGTGAAACGTGGGAAGACCGCGCTGCTTATGATCACCACTTGCAGGAGCTGGTGACCAAGTTTGTTGATAACTTCAAGAAATTTGAAGGCGTGAATCCAGCGATTATTCAGGCAGGGCCGCAGTTGACTTAATCATGGAACCAGCCTGTAAGGTCTAGAACGTTAGCACCACTAAGGTGTCTGAAGGGGTATCGCTACGGCGTTGCCCCTTTTTTTAGCCCGTCTTCTGGCCGTTATGGGAGTTACCTCATGAAACGTCGTCACTTTATTGGCCTTGCTGGATTCACTGGGCTAGCAGGGGCCATCCCAGGTATATCGTTTGGTTTTCCAAGACTCGACCTAGAGGCGGCCCCTGATATCGAACCGCTTGAGCTCAGTGAAGACGAGTGGCGTGAACGACTGTCCGACGAGGCCTATGATGTTCTCCGTGACCATGGCACGGAGCCTGCCTTTTCAAGCCCTTTAGACAAAGAGTGGGGTGAGGGAGAGTATCGATGCGCCGGCTGTGATTTATTACTGTTTACCAGCGAGATGAAGTTCGATTCAGGTACCGGCTGGCCGAGCTTTTTTGAGCATGTGGAAGGACACTTACTCTCCGAGCTCGATTTTAAGCTGGTATGGCCGCGCACTGAATACCACTGCGCCCGTTGTGGTGGCCATCAAGGCCACGTGTTTGAAGATGGCCCCGAGCCAACCGGGCTTCGCTGGTGTAATAATGGTGTGGCGTTAAGGTTTGTGCCTGCTTAAATACCGCCGACGGCTATTGCCGCCGTCACAATCTAAACCCTTCAATAATATGCTCTTCAAAACCGTCAACGATAGGTGAGGTTGAGTGCGGTGAACGTATTAGCACAATGGAAGATTCAGGCAGAAACGGCCAGAGGGCCGTTTTTTTGGGATGACCAAGGCTGGCGACGCTAGCAAGCCATGCCAGCCGTGATGGGATTATGGTACCTTGTGGGCACTTAACAGTGCTGCATGAGTTTATTGGTCATTTATGGATGTCAATCAGCGTATTATTGCCCGTTTAGCTGCTGAGCTAAGCGTTCGCCCCGAGCAAGTGTCAGCCACGGTGGAACTGCTGGATGGTGGCGCCACCGTGCCGTTTATTGCCCGCTACCGTAAAGAAGTCACCGGCGCGCTGGACGATATTCAACTGCGTCAGCTAGATGAGCGCCTGCGCTACCTGCGGGAGCTGGAAGAGCGCCGTGCCGCAGTACTTGCCGCCATTGACGAGCAGGGCAAACTGGATGGTCCGCTGAAAGCAAGCATTGACGCTGCGGAGACCAAGCAGCGGCTGGAAGATTTGTACCTGCCGTTCAAGAAAAAACGTCGCACCAAAGCACAAATTGCTCGCGAAGCGGGGCTAGAGCCGCTGGCCGATGCGCTGCTTGCCGACCCCACGCTTAATCCCGAAAGCGAGGCTGACAATTATTTGCGCCCTGCAGAGGGCGACATTCCCGCCATTGACGATGCTAAAGCGGCCTTGGATGGCGCCAAGCAGATTTTGATGGAGCGCTTTGCCGAAGACCCTGACCTGATCGGCCAGCTTCGCGAGCGGCTGTGGCAGGAAGGCGAATTAAGCGCCCGCGTGCTGGACGGTAAACAGCATGAGGGCGCTAAGTTTTCCGATTATTTCGAGCACGATGAAAAACTTGCCAAGGTGCCATCTCACCGCGCACTTGCCATGTTCCGTGGTCGCAATGAAGGCGTCTTGAGCCTGGCGATTCGCCTGCCCGGTGAAGAGGAAGCCCCTGTTCACCCTGCTCAGGTAACCATAGCCAAGCAGTTCGGTATCAGTGATCAAGGCCGCGCGGCGGATAAGTGGTTGGCCGAAGTGGTGCGCTGGACGTGGCGCGTCAAGCTCTACACGGCGCTTGAGACCGAGCTGCTCGGGCGTCTGCGCGAACAGGCCGAACTCACTGCGATTGAAGTATTCGCTGCCAATCTAAAAGATTTGCTGCTGGCCGCACCGGCAGGGCAAAAAGTGACGCTGGCCATCGACCCCGGCCTGCGTACCGGCTGTAAAGTGGCCGTGGTCGACGCCACCGGACAATTTATCGACCAAGCGACGATTTATCCCCATGCGCCGCAGAACCGTTGGGATGACGCGCTCGGCGTATTGGCCAAGCTTGTGAAGCAGCACGGTGTGCAGTTGATTGCCGTAGGGAATGGCACCGCCAGCCGGGAAACCGACAAGCTGGCCGGGGAGCTACTGAAAGCGCTTGCGCCCGACTATCGCCTGAGCAAGGTCATGGTGAGCGAGGCAGGCGCCTCGGTTTACTCCGCCTCGGAATACGCGTCGAAAGAGCTGCCTGACCTCGACGTCACGGTACGTGGTGCGGTGTCGATTGCCCGCCGTTTGCAGGACCCGTTGGCGGAGCTGGTCAAAATCGAACCCAAATCGATTGGCGTGGGTCAGTACCAGCATGATGTCTCTCAGGTGCAGCTATCGCGCAGCCTGGAGGCAGTCATTGAGGATTGCGTTAACGGGGTAGGGGTGGATTTAAACACCGCGTCAAGCGCGCTACTGTCCCGGGTGGCCGGGCTAAGTACTGCCATTGCTGAGAACGTTGTCGCTCAGCGTAACCTTCAAGGTGCCTTCAAAAGTCGTAAAGAACTTTTGGAAGTCAGCCGCCTGGGGCCCAAAACCTTTGAGCAGTGTGCTGGCTTCTTACGTATCAGCAACGCCGACAATCCGCTGGACGCCAGTGCCGTCCACCCCGAAGCCTATGTGGTGGTCGAGCGTATGGCCAAGCAAAGCGGTCGCGATGTCAAAGGGCTGATTGGCGACAGCGCAACGCTCAAAACACTAAAGCCCGGCGACTTCGCCGATGAGCGCTTTGGTGTGCCTACAGTGAGCGACATTCTTAACGAGCTGGATAAGCCCGGCCGCGACCCGCGCCCTGAGTTCAAAGCCGCTGAGTTTCGTGAAGGGGTCGAAACGCTTCAAGACCTTAAGCTTTCGATGGTGCTTGAAGGCACGGTGACCAATGTTACTCACTTCGGCGCCTTTGTGGACATCGGCGTTCATCAGGATGGCCTGGTGCACATTTCGGCGCTTTCCGATCGTTTCATCGATGATCCACGCAGCGTGGTCAAGGCCGGCGATATCGTCACCGTCAAGGTCATGAGCGTGGATATTCCGCGTAAGCGGGTAGGGCTCTCCATGCGCTTGGACGATGAGCCGGAGCGTGAGCAACAGGGTGCTTCCCAGGCAGGCGAGAATGAACCGCGCAAGCCATCGCGCCGCCAGGGGCAGAACGCTAGACGCCAGGCCGCCAAGTCCAGTGAACCGCCCGCAGCAGTGGGTGCGCTGGGGGCGGCGTTGCTTAAGGCCAAGCAGGACAAATAGTCGCGCATCTTGAAAGTTGAACGGCTGCCGCCATATCCTGCTGTCTATTCTCGATGGGTAGCCGCTGGCGATGCCACCCGATTCCACCAAGGCCCGTGCGTGCACGGGCCTTATTGACAAGGAGTGTTCACCTTGCCTGAACCACTCACTGTGCCACCTTCACTAACGGCTACGGTCGATCGCTTGCTACCCAGCGCCCGGCAGGGCCGTCTCGGCCGGCTGCGCCGCGGGTTGGAAAAAGAAGGCCTGCGGGTCGATGCAAATGGCCACATTGCGCAAACCCCGCATCCCTATGCGTTGGGCTCAAAGTTGACCCATCCGCACATTACCACCGACTATTCCGAGGCGTTGCTTGAGTACATCACGCCGGTGTACTCCGACCCGGGCGAGGCATTGTGCTTTTTATCGGACCTGCATAGCTTTACCTATCAGCACCTAGCCGACGAGTGGATTTGGCCGGGGAGTATGCCGTCGCGGCTATCGGGCAACGACAGCGTGCCCATCGCCGATTACGGCGACTCGAATGTTGGCACCATGAAGCACGTTTATCGCAAAGGGTTAGACGTGCGCTATGGGCGTATTATGCAAGCCATCGCCGGGGTGCATTACAACGTTTCCCTGCCGGACGATATGTGGCATGCGCTGCGTGAATTGGAGCAAGCGCCGGACGTGCCTTTCAACGATTACCGTTCCACTCGCTACTTCGGCATGATCCGTCATTTCCGGCGCCACAGCTGGCTGCTGCTGTATCTTTTTGGCGCCTCGCCAGCAATAGATAAAAGCTTCCTGCCCGATGGCAAGGTGCCCGAGAAGCTTAAGCCGTTAAGCGACGACACCTACTACGCCCCTTATGCCACCACGCTGCGCATGTCGGACCTGGGTTATCAAAACAAGGTACAGTCGCAGTTGAAAATTTGCTTCAACTCGCTGTCCAACTATGTGAATACCCTGCGGCACGCGATTTCCTCGCCCTGGCCGGATTATCAAAAGCTGGGGGTGAATGTGGATGGCGAGTGGCAACAGCTCAATGCCAACATTCTGCAAATCGAGAACGAGTACTACAGCGATATTCGCCCCAAGCGGGTGGCCAAGCACAACGAAACGCCCAGTCAGGCGCTTGAGGCTCGGGGTGTCGAATACATCGAAGTGCGCTGCCTGGATTTGAATCCCTTTGACCCTCTAGGCATTGATGAAACGCAAATGCGCTTTGTCGATACCTTCTTGATGTGGTGTTTGCTAAGTGAGAGTCCATGGATATCAGACGAAGAGTGTGATCGTCTGGACGACAACCGTCGTTTTGTAGTGGAGCGTGGGCGTGACCCGGCATTGACGCTAGTTCGCGACGGCGAATCGACCTCAGTGCGCGGCTGGGGTGAACAGATTTTTACCGAAATGGCGGAAGTCGCACGGCTGTTGGATGCAGTAGAAACGGGCACTCCCCATGCGGCGGCATTAGAAGCGTTAACGCCGCGCCTAAATGATCCATCGCTGACCCCCTCGGCGCGGCTACTGGCGCAGCTACAAGCGGGCAATGGTTCGCTTAGCGATACCTTGTTACAGCTTGCTCAAGCACAAGCGAGTGAACTGAAAGCTAAGCCTATGCAGCGTTCTCGAGAAGCGCTGCTAGCCCAGTTGATTGATACATCCCACCAGCAACAGCGCGACATCGAAGCCGATGATCAAGTAAGCTTCGATGATTTTTTACGCGATTACTTTGCTCATGCCCGAGAATCGCGCGCGCTATCGGCACTGCGAGCGGAGAAGAAATGATGAAAACACCGTCCATCCGTCCAGCGGCGCTATTGGGTGTCGTTTTTTGTATCTTTATGATGGCGGTCGCGCTCGGACTTGAGCATATCGGCGGGTTCGAGCCGTGTCCGCTTTGCGTGTTTCAGCGCGTAGCGGTGATCGCGACAGGCGTGGTGTTGCTCATCGCAGCAGTGCATAACCCAGGGCGAGTGGGTAAGGTCATATACGGCATTCTTGGCTTGCTGTCGGCGGGTACGGGGGCCTTTATTGCGGGCCGCCATATTTGGCTTCAATCGCTGCCCGCTGATGAAGTGCCTACGTGTGGCCCCGGCCTTGATTACATGATGGATATTTTGCCCATGCAGGATGTGGTCGCCATGGTGCTGACTGGCTCGGGAGAGTGCGCCGAGATCGACTTTACCTTACTGGGACTATCGTTGCCTGCTTGGACATTGATTGGTTTTGCTGTGCTATTGCTCATACCGCTGCGTATGATCGTGCTCGCCCGACAGCGTGCCATGCTATTCAGCTAATAGCCTTAATCACAGGATTAAGGAAACCATCCTGGTGAGGATTGACAGCGCAGAGTGGAAAAGCGAGTCTAGCGTTGTTAACGGTGGCGACAAGCAAGGAGAGCCGCATGCTCGAAGATTGTAAAAATGCCCAGGAGCGCTGGGGGGGTGTACACACCCTTATTGATCGCTGGTTGGAACAACGGCGCGATTTGCTGGTAAGTTTTATCGAGCTAAAAGAGGCCTGTGACGCGGAACTTGAAAGCGTCAACAAATCACGTATTGACCATTTCAGTGAATCGCTAATGGATTACATTAGCGCGGGGCATTTTGAAATATACCCCCAACTGGCCGAGGAAGCGCACGCCTTTAACGATGAAAGCGCCCTGAACATTGCAGGCAAGCTACTTGAGCGGCTGGAAATGTCCACGGAAATGGTGCTTGAGTTTGATACCGACTTTGCTTCTACCTCCAGTTGCGAGCAGAATGTTGCCCGCTTACCTGCCTGGATTGATCGCTTGGCTCGCGGGTTAACCGAGCGTTTTGCCTTGGAAGACCAGCTCATCGCCCGCCTGCATGCCGCGCACAACCCTGAAACCTCCCAAGCGCCTGCCTAACCAATCAGCTATCGCCCGACAAATCGGGCTCTTACTGAGCTGGGTGCGAGCACCGGTTTTGTTAGAGCGCAATTTATTGCGCGATTAGGCAAGATCAGTTCGCTAAAGATTATCCTCTGTAGACAGTCTGATCGCCCGACGTATCGGGCTTCTGGCTTTTAACGCCGTTTGCCGCCGATCACCAGCATACAGGGGGTGAGCAACAACGTTAGCACGGTGGCGAAGGTGAGCCCACCTGCGATAGCGCTAGACATCTGCGTCCACCATTGGGCAGAGGGGGCATTAAAGCCCAACGCAGGCGTAAACAAATCAACATTGATGCCCAGCACCATCGGCATTAATCCCAGTACCGTGGTGATCGCCGTTAACAGTACCGGGCGCAGCCGCAAACAACCCGCTTCCAACGCGGCCTCACTGGGCGATAAGCCGTTGCCACGCAGCTCGTTATAGGTATCGATCAAGACGATATTGTTGTTGACCACGATACCCGCTAGGGCAATCACGCCCATGCCTACCATCACAATGCCAAACGCCTGGCCGGTAATCAGCAGGCCCATCAGTACGCCCGCGGTAGAGAAGACAATGGCCGAAAGCACCAGCCCAGCCTGGTAAAAGCTATTGAACTGAGTCACCAGAATCAGCGCCATCAAGCCAATAGCAATCAAGAACGCGCTGACCAGGAACTGCATTGATTCCTGCTGATCCTGTTGTTCGCCAGCGACATTGACCATCAAGCCCTCGGGCAAGCTGTCGCTGCTAGCATCCAATAGGGCGTTCAGGCGCTCATCGGCTAGGTAGTCAGGGGCAAGGTCGGCATCAACGGTAATCGCGCGGCGGCCGTCAATGCGGTTGAGGGTGCCGACTTTAGGCGCTGGCTCCAGGGTTACAAAGTGTGAAATAGGCACCTGGCCGCGCTGGGTGTTGATCGTTAATCGCTCTAATTGATCCAGCGAGCGCCAGTTTTGTGGCAGACGTACACGAATATCCACTTCGTCGCTCACTTCGGGTGGCCGGTAGCTCGCCACCTGAAGGCCGGTGGTAAGCAGCTGGACGGCGCTACCAATCGTCGTCACATCCGTGCCCATATGCGCCGCGGCTTCACGGTCCACGTTTACCTGCCACTCTACGCCCGGCAGACTGCGGTTATCCTGTATGTCTTCAAAGCCACCCAACTCATCCATTAATTGTATTAGCTGGTTAACCCCCGCATCAGCGACGTCGGGATTGGTGGCGCTGACCTCTAGCACAATAGGCTTGCCGCCGCCGGGGCCCATTTCCTGCTCCTGAAATTCCAACGTAATGCCGGGAAGGTCCCCTGCGCGCTCGGCCATATCGTCCAAAATAGCCTGGGCAGGGCGGCGCTCATGCCAGTCGATAAATTGAAACTGCAGCATGCCAATGACGTCGCTGCCCATCTGCTCGTTGGGCACCGCAAAGGAGCGCGCATACAGCGCTCTGACTTCGCTCATGCCGGATAATCTGGCTTCCACCCGCTTCACGATGGCATCGGTTTCTGCGGCGGAGAAATCACCTCGGGCGCGCACCAGTACCTGGGCGCTGTCGGGTTCCACGTTAGGGAAGAAGTCGACGCCGTGGTTGAAGCGCGCATAGCCGGTATATAAAAGTGCCATCAACAACACGGTGACCAGCAGGACCCAGGCCGGGTGCATGAGCAGCCTGGCCAGCAAGTGGCGATAGCCGCGCCCGAACGACGTCGCATCATCTTTATTGTTGTTATCTGCATCAGGAACGGCAGTGCGGGTAAACAAACGGCCAAGGGTGGGTAAAAACACCAGCGCCATGGCCAGCGACGCTAGTAGGCACAAAATAACGGTAGCGGGCAGGTACTTCATAAACTGACCGACCACACCGGGCCAGAACAGTAGCGGAATAAATACTGCAAGTGTGGTGGCGGTTGAGGCAATTACCGGCCAACTCATGCGTGAGGCGGCGTTTAGCCACGCCTGATGGGGCGCTTGGCCATCCCGCAAATGGCGGTCGGCAAGCTCGCTGACCACGATGGCGCCGTCGACCAACATACCCGCCACCAAAATTAGCGCAAACAGCACCACGATATTGAGCGTAAAACCAAACGCCCATACCAGCAGAATGCCGGTTAAAAACGCCCCGGGGATGGTCAAACCCACCAATAGCGCCATTCGCCAGCCCATTGCGGCGACCACTACAATCAGTACCAGCACCACGGCGGTCAGCACGTTATTGAGCAGCTCAGAGAGCATATTCTCAACGGTGGTCGACTCATCCAGAATGGTGGTGAAGCGCAACTGCTCAGGCAGCAAATCATCTGCTTCGGCCAAGCGCTCACGCACTGCATTAATGGTGGCGATGATATTAGCCCCAGCGCGTTTGGAAACCTCAAGCACCACGGCGGGTTGATCATCGATGCGGGCAAAGCCCTCGGGATCTTTGTAGGTGGGATTAATCCAAGCGACATCGCCAAAGGTGACGACTTGATCGTCCTCGACTTTGACCGGCATATTCATGACATCGTCAAGCGACGCAATAATGCCGGGGACTTTCAACGCCAGGCGCCCCGCGCCGGTATCCAAACTGCCGGCTGCCACTAGGCGGTTATTGCGTGATACCTGGTTAAACAGCGCGTCAAAATCGACGCCGTAACTCTCAAGCACCAGCGGATCCACGACAATTTCCAGCAGATCTTCACGCTCACCGGCGATGTCGACTTCCAGCACATCGGCAATGCCTTCGATCTCCTCTTGCAGGCGCCGGGCAATGGTCATGCGTTCGCGGGTGTCCAACTGCCCGTAGAGGCCGATGGTCAAGACTGGAAACTCCGAAACGTTGACCTCCATGACTCGCGGCTCATCGGCCTCATCAGGCAGTTCGCTGCGGGCGGTATCCACCCGGTCGCGCACGTCGGTGAGCGCGGTGTCTGGGTCAAAGCCTGGGTCGAACTCGAGCGTAATCGAGCCGTGCCCTTCGCTGGATTGGGCGGTGAACTTGCGCAATCCTTCAATGCCACGCAGCTCCTGCTCCATGGGGCGAATCAGTAGCCGCTCACCATCCTCGGGGCTAACGCCCTCCAGCGACAACGAGACGTAAATCATTGGAATGGTGACGTCGGGGTTGGCTTCTTTAGGAATCATCTGCCAAGCAGTGATGCCTGCCAGCAGCAGGCTCACCAATAGCAGTATTGTCGTGCGGGTGTGGGCTAGCGCCGCATTAATCAACTGGCGCATGAACGCTATCCTGACCGGGTGACGGTTGCGCAATGGTGGCCTGTTCGGAAGGTACCGGAGTGACCGTTTCGCCTGTCTCCACCATGCCCGCGCCTAGCGTAATCAGGCGTATTGGATTGGGCAGGCCCGCCACATGCGCGCGCTGAGTATCGGCACTGACCAACTCTACCGTGGTCTGCTGCACCTGGTCGCTATCATCCAGGTGTTTGACTGCCAACTGGCCCTCGCTATTTAAGCTGAGCAGTGCAGGGGAAAGGGTATGCACCTGGCGAGGCGGTAGGGTGATCGTCAACTCGGCACTGCCTCCCGCAAGGCGTTTGCCGGCCGGGTTATCCAGTGTCGCTTCAATATAAAAACTGCGCGTGGCTTCATCGGCTCGGTGGCTAACGAAAGTGAGTTCGCCTTCTAAATAGTCGCCGTTCAGCAGCCGGGCCGTGACCGGTAAGCCCTCGCTTAAATCGCCCACCTGCTGTTGAGAGACCCAGGCGGTACCTTTCAAGCGCCGATCATCAACCAGTTGGCCCCATTCTTCGCCGGGTTGTAGCAGGTCGCCTAGCTCCACCTCTACGCGGTTGAGCACACCGTCAAAAGGCGCGGTGGGGCGGCTGTCGTCTAATTGATTCTGCAACTGAGCGACTTGAGCGGCGTTGGCGCTAAGCGCGCTCTGCAAACGCAATAGCTCCGGCTGTGAAATGAGCTCACGCTGGCGCAGGTTGCGCGCGCCAGAATACTCCGCTTCGGCCACGGCTAGCTCGTCCCGGGCCTGTTGGAGTTGCTCGGGTAGGGCATCGTTGTCCAGCACGAGTAGTCTATCGCCTGCCTTAACGCGACTTCCCTGATCCACCGGCTTTTCATCGACAAAGCCCGCTATGTTGGCGCGTAAGGTGGCTTCGCGGTGAGCCGTCAGTTGGCCCTGGATAATTTGCTCGGGAATAAAGGCGGTGCTGTATTGCTCCACTACCTCGACACGCGAGCCCTCCTCGCGGTCAGCGGGAGTGTCCGGGGGCGTGCTTTGGAAGCCCTGAAAATTACCAAAGGCGAGCCATATCACCAGCGCCAGCACTAATAGGCTAGCTAAGGCATAAGAAAACGGGATTCTTCGCATGGGAGCGTCCATGTCCTTAGCAATACAAGAAAGGCGGTTATCAAGCCGATGACACCATAGCGCAACTCAGCCTGTTCAGCGAGTAGCACGCCGCTGCATGAGTGTGTATTAAATGCCTAAATGCATACTAGTCTCATGTCTGATTGAGTTTTTGCCCAGCGAGGCATACCATCTTTGCGTCTTGAGTTTTGTTGAGCTATTCCTCAGGCGAGAACCATCCCTAGGCGAACCAATCAAGGAGCAATGATGAAAGATCCAGTACGTATTGCGATTACCGGCGGCGCCGGTCAGATCAGCTACTCTTTAATTTTCCGCATCGCCGCTGGCGACATGCTGGGGCCGGATCAGCCTGTCATTCTTCAGCTGTTGGAAATTCCCCAGGCGATGGACGCGCTGAACGGCGTGGTAATGGAAGTTAACGACTGCGCCTTCCCGCTGGTGCAAGACATCGTTGCCACCGACGATCCGAATGTCGCGTTCAAAGACGCCGACTTCGCTCTGCTGGTAGGTGCGCGTCCGCGTGGCCCCGGCATGGAGCGTAAAGACCTGCTGGAAGCTAACGCAGCGATCTTCTCCGTACAAGGTAAGGCGCTGAACGACCACGCCAGCCGTGACGTAAAAGTGCTGGTGGTCGGTAACCCCGCCAACACCAACGCGCTGATTGCTTCCTGCAATGCGCCGGATCTGGACGCAGGCCAGTTCACCGCCATGACGCGCCTGGACCACAACCGTGCGCTGACCCAGCTGGCTCAGAAAACCGGCAAGCACGTCACGGACGTTGAAAACATGATCATCTGGGGCAACCACAGTGCCACCCAGTACCCGGATCTGGCCCAGTGCAAAGTCGACGGCAAAGCAGCGTTTGATCTGGTTGAGCGTGACTGGTACGAAAACGACTTTATTCCTACCGTGCAACAGCGCGGCGCGGCGATCATCAAAGCACGCGGCGCGTCTTCTGCGGCTTCTGCGGCTTCTTCCGCTATCGACCACATGCACGACTGGGCGCTGGGTTCCAAAGGCATCGTCAGCATGGCAATTCCGTCTGACGGCAGCTACGGCATCGAAGAAGGCATCATTTACTCTTACCCAGTGCGTTGCCAGGGTGGCAAATATGAAATCGTTCAAGGCTTTGAGATTGACGAATTCAGCCGGGAAAAGATGAAGGCGACCGAGACAGAACTGCGTGAAGAGCGTGCGGCCGTCGAGCATCTGCTCGGCTAAGCGGAGAAAAGCCAGAGATTAGAGGTAAGAAAACCCCATAGACTGTGATCTGTGGGGTTTTTTCTTGGTCGATATCTTCACCTATCCTGACGCTTCCTTCTTCCTTCTTCCTTCTTCCTTCTTCCTTCTTCTAGGCGCGAAGCGCCGCTCTTCAAGCGGTTATCAGTCCCGCAGACTCATGATGCGCCATTGGCGCTGTTCGGCGACGTTGCGCAGGGTGTCGTCGGGGTCGACGGCGACAGGATGGTCGACCTTTTCAAGCAGCGGTAGGTCATTGTGAGAGTCGCTATAGAACCAAGCGCCCTCCATGGTTAAATCCTGTTCCTCAAGCCACTGCTGCAAACGCGTCACTTTGCCTTCGCGGTAGCTGGGAATACCTTGCACCTGGCCGGTGTAGCGGCCGTCAATACGCTCGGGTTCTACGGCAATCAAATGATCAACGCCCAAGCGCTTGGCAATCGGCCCGGTAATAAAGCGGTTAGTAGCCGTAATGATCAGTAGCGTATCGCCGCGTGTGCGGTGGCGAGCCAGCAATTCCTCGGCTTTGGGCAAAATGTGTGGCTCGATTTTGCTGGCCATAAACTGTTGATGCCAAGCAGCAAGCTGCTCGGGCGTATTGTCGGCAAGCGGCTTAAGCGCGACGGCTAAAAAATCGGCCATATCGAGGGTGCCTGCATTGTAATCGGCCATAAAACGGTCATTGGCTTCCCGGTACGCGACCGGATCTACCGCGCCCTGCTCAAGCAAGAACTCACCCCAGGCGTGATCGCTATCGATGGATAGCAAGGTATTATCCAAATCGAAAATGGCCAAACTCACGGCGCTCCCCTTATGGTTAATGTTGGTCGTTTGTAGTCAGACGCAAAGCCGCGGATTATCGCAGAGTCAACAGTGCTTTTACACCGGCATATCGTGTGCGTTAGCAAGTTGACGTTATATTGTATTGATACGCTTGTTGTCCTTGTGGAAAAATGGCGGTAACTGAAAATTTATAAGGTGATGTCCGTGATCGACGCTGACGGCTTTCGCCCCAATGTTGGCATCATTATCGCCAACCGCCAGGGGCAGCTGCTATGGGCGCGTCGTGTAGGACAAAATGCGTGGCAGTTTCCCCAGGGAGGCATCAAAGCAAGCGAGACACCGCAACAAGCACTTTTTCGTGAACTTCACGAAGAAATTGGTCTGACGGCCAATGATGTTGACATTGTCGCCTGCACCCGGGGCTGGCTGCGCTATCGTCTGCCACGACGCATGATTCGCACACATTCGCGGCCGGTTTGTATTGGTCAAAAGCAGAAGTGGTTTTTACTCCAAATTCGCTGCGAGGATAGCCGTATCTGCATGACGGCAACGCCAAAGCCCGAGTTCGATGGGTGGCGTTGGGTAAGTTACTGGTATCCTCTCGGCCAAGTCGTACCGTTTAAGCGTGAAGTGTATCGCCGTGCGCTCCGCGAGCTATCGCCCCGAGTCCAACGGCTGGCGCTAATTGACGAGTGAGTCGCCGCCCTAGGACAGGGCCGCGGTTGACTGCCAAGGAATTCCTCAGCGAGGCAAATAACAGTGAAAAGTAAAACGTCCATGCTTGAGGTGCTGCGACGCGTTATTCAAGAAGTGAATGGCGCGAAAAACCTGGATGCTGCATTAGCCACCATGGTGCGGCGCATTCGCAAAGCGATGCAAACCGATGTGTGCTCTTTTTATCTTTACGATAAAGAGCTTGAGTCGCTTGTGCTAATGGAAACCATCGGCTTGCGCACCCAAGCTGTTGGCCAGGTGGTGCTTCCGGTTGGCGAAGGGCTGGTGGGCCTGGTGGCTAAGCGCAGCGAGCCACTTAATTTAGAAGATGCCCAATCCCATCCACAATTCCGCTATTTTGAAGCCACCGGAGAGGAGCGTTACTCGAGTTTTCTGGGTGTGCCCATTATCCATCAGCGTCAAATGCTGGGTGTGCTGGTCGTTCAGCAAGCCGAGCAGCGCCAATACGATGACGAAGATGAGGCCTTTTTGGTCACTATGGCGGCCCAGTTGGCAGGTGTGTTGGCACATGCATTGGCGACCGGTAACTTAAACCGACGTGCGCTTCCCAGCGGGCAAACCATGTTCAAGGGGGTGGCGGCGTCGCCGGGTATGGCGATGGGTGAAGCAGTGGTGATTACGCCGCCGTCAGACCTCAACAGCGTTCCCGACCTTGTTCCCAACGACCAAGAGTATGAAATCGCGCGGCTTAAAGAAGCGATTGGCAAAACCCGCGATGAAATTCGCGCCGCCGCTGAGCGGCTGGTTAACCGCATTTCTACCCAAGAGCTGGCGCTGTTCGATGTTTACCAGCAAATGCTCGGCGAAGCGGCGCTGTCAGAGGAAGTGGTAAAGCGTATCCGTGAAGGGCAGTGGGCGCCTGGCGCTTTGGCTGACGTAGTGCGCCGCCACGTTCAATACCTAGAGCGCGTAGATGATAACTATCTTCGCGAGCGGGCAGCGGATATTCGCGACCTGGGTCGCCGTGTGTTGGCTCACTTGCAAGAGGGCTCGCCCTCGACTCCTGAAACGTATCCCGATAACGCGATTCTAGTGGGTGATGAGATTAGCGTTGCCATGCTGGGTGAAGTGCCCCGCGATAAGCTGAAAGGGTTAGTGTCGGTACGGGGCTCCAGTACGTCCCACGTGGCGATTGTTGCCCGCGCCATGGGGATCCCCACCGTGCTTGGCATGGTCGATTTACCGCTGCCAAGGCTTTCAGGCGCGCCTGTCGTGCTAGACGGCCACCGGGGGCGGTTGTTTGTGCGCCCGGCCCCGGAGCTGAAAGCCCGCTATGAAAGCCTGATTGCCGAAGAAGAAGCGCTTACCGAACTATTAGCGCACGAGCAAGACTTGCCCAGCGAGACGCCTGATGGCCACGACATGCCATTGATGGTGAACACCGGGCTAGCCGTTGATGCCGCCGCACTGCTCAAAAGCCGTATCAGCGGTGTGGGGCTATACCGTACCGAAGTGCCGTTTATGATTACCGAGCGCTTCCCAGGTGAGAAAGAACAGACGCGGCTTTACCGCGATCAGTTAGAAAGCTTTGCACCGCTGCCGGTGGTCATGCGCACGCTAGATATTGGCGGTGACAAAGATCTGCCTTACTTCCCGATTGAAGAAGCCAACCCGTTTTTAGGCTGGCGGGGTATGCGAGTCACCTTGGACCATCCTGAAGTCCTGATGGTGCAGCTGCGGGCGATGTTGAAAGCGTCCAGAGAGCTCGACAACCTCTACGTGCTTTTCCCCATGATCACCAATGTGGAAGAGGTGGACGAAGCACTGCGGTTGTTGGACCGCGCCATCCTGGAGCTGGGTGAGGAGGGCATCGATGTAGAGCGTCCCAAGGTGGGGGTAATGATTGAAGTGCCGGCCACTATCTACCAAATGGATGCATTGGCCAAGCGGGTGGATTTTTTCTCGGTAGGCAGTAATGACCTGACCCAGTATCTTCTTGCGGTAGACCGCAATAACCCACGGGTCTCAAGCCTTTACGACGCGCTTCACCCCGCATTGCTAGGCGCGTTGCAAGAGCTCTCCCAGGATGCGCGACGGCTTAATAAGCCTATTTCGTTGTGCGGCGAGTTGGCGGGCGACCCGGCGGGAGCGCTTCTGCTGATGGCAATGGGCTTTACCAGCCTGTCAATGAATGCCCCCAGCCTGCCTAAAGTGCGTGCGGCGATTCGACGTGTGTCATTCAAGGATGCCCAGCAGTTGCTGTCTGAAGTGATGCTGCTGGATACGCCGGCCCAGGTGCACGTGCACCTGGATAAACGTATGGACGACTGGCAGCTTTCACATTTGCTGCCGCCGCGTGATTAGACACTTAATTTATTGTTCGCACTGGACACTCAGTGTCGTCTCGCCTTCGAAAGCTCCCCAGGGCCCAAAGCGCTGCTCGGTTATCGACACATCGCCACTGTCAGTGAGTGATAACCAACTGGTGGCGCGGGTGCCGTAGCGCTCGCCCACAATGAACGCTGCCGATAGCTGGCGTTCCAGCTCATCGCCTACTCCGGTGTCCGGTAGCGCTGAAATGGGCGCTGTGCGAGGGTCTTGGAAGGCGTTTAGGGCCTTGCCCGGAAAGTGCCTGGGGTCAACTTGTTCAAGGGCCTCCCTGACCGATAGCAGCTTCGGCCACGGGCTGTTAAGCACAGCATTAGACAAGCCGTGAACGCCAGGAGAGACTTCGTTTAGCGAAAGCTGCTCGCGGCCGCGATGCAAATACCAAAGCTGGGTAGGGGTGGCGACCAGCAAGTTGAAGCCCGCGTACTGTGCCGCTGCACCCTCAGCAAGGTTGCCTAGCCACGCCGCTATGTTGTCGCATTCCAATGCCTGGCTTACCAAATGTCCGCGACTGGGCGCCCCCGGTGCCGGGATTAACCCGGGGTCGCGCACATTGGTAAGCGCTGCGATCCTGCCCTCGCGATTGGCCGCCAGCCAGCTTCCACCCGCCTCCAGGTCGCGTCCTCCTACTAACGACCTGTCGTGCCAGGGCGCTAGGGTCGCAGTGGGTCTCGCATGGAACTCATCGCGGTTGCCAATTAGCTGCAAGGGAGTGGCAGAGCGTGGCTGCCATCGAAAAGCGATTAAACACATGGGGGTTCATCGTCCGGTTGGGTTGATATAGCGCGGGCATGACACTCCGGGCGTGTCGACGTACACTTGTAGCCTGTCATTTCCTACACTAACCCAAGTTGCGAAACAAATGCGTTGTTAATCAGGAATACGCATCAGCTTGTGTCGCTTGGCCAGAAAGGAAGGCGCTATTTTATGCAATACAGCCAGCGGGAACATTTCTGGAATACCCTGATATGGCCAGTGCTGTGGCCATTGCTACTGGTGCAGGCCGCCTTAGTGGTGCTTTGCGCGTTGGTGGTTTGGTTGGTCGGGTGGGTGTCGCCCGGCTACGCATCATGGAGCATTTCACTGTGGCTCATGCTGGTGCTGTTGATTGGTAGCAGCTTGAATGTAGCGGCGTTTTTGATGTTGGTGAAGTCGCGTGCCAAGCATAAAGAAGAGCGCCTTATGCAGCAGTTGGTTGAGCTTGAGCAACATACCAAAACACTCACTAAGCGGGTGGCGATAACCTCACCTCGCCAAACGCTTACGCTGGATGAGCTCTCTGACGAACGCCCCATCGCGCGCCTTGCGGACGTTAATAGTGTGCTATCGAGCCTTGCTGCGTCGATAGCCGCGCCTTCGTCAGCTGAGGCGGTCGCCAATGAAACCGATGATGCCAAGACGTTGCTTGATGACCTGCATCATCAACAGCAACAGGTAAGGCATCTGCTCGCCGGGCGTGACCGCGCGCGAGAAGAGTCGCGTCTTAAGTCGGAGTATCTAGGCTTGTTGCAGCGTGAGACCGATGCGTTATTTGACCGTTTAAGCGAACAATTAAATACCCAGGTTAGCGAAGATTGTCGCGCCAATATGCTTGAGGTGCGCGAGCGAATTGCCGATATTCGTGCATTGCTAATGAACTTGGTGCAGCACCGTGACGTCCCTGCCGAGTCTTCTGACCAAGCACCTGTGGCATCATCGTTGCGGGTACTGGTCGTCGATGATGGTCCGGTGAACCTTATGCTGGCGCGTCAGATGCTCGAAAACCACGGCTTATATGTAGAGGGCGTGAGCAGCGGAGAGCAGGCACTCGAGCGTCAGCAGCAAAGCTTTTTTGACCTGGTCTTTATGGATATTTTTATGCCGACGCTCAATGGGCTGGAAACCACCCGCCGTTGGCGCGAAGTCGAAGCTGCTCAAGGAGGCCGTAAGAGCGTTCTTGTCGCACTAACCGCTAATGCTGACAACATGGGGCAGCAAGAATGCTTGTCCGCCGGCCTTGACGACCTACTGACCAAGCCTTATCAGCCGGAAACCTTGCTGGGCATCATTACCACATGGTTCCCAGAGGCCAATGGGGCTTCGCCTACCCGATGAGTGCATTGGCGGTTACGTTACTCGGGTATTGGCTGCTTGGTGCCGTGGCGGGAACGATGGCAGGCCTGTTCGGCGTCGGGGGTGGGTTGATCATCGTACCCGCCCTGGTCGCGGTGTTTACTTTCCAAGGGCTTTCGCCTGACGTGGTGATGCACCTCGCGATTGGTACCTCGTTGGCCACAATCGTGGTAACAGGCATATCCTCGGCGTTGGGGCATTGGCGGCGGGGGAGCATTCACTTCCCTTGGTTTGTCGCCTTGCTGCCGGGGTTAATGGCCGGCGCTATTATGGGGGTGCTGGTAGCCGGGCAGTTGACAGGGTCGCTGCTGGGTATGTTGTTTGGCCTGTTTGTGCTGTCGATGGCCGTCAAAATGGCGCTAGGGTTTACGCCTACGCCTAATCAGGCTGTCAACACCCCAGCCTATGCAATGGTGCTGGCGGGGAGTGTGATTGGCGGGGTGTCGGCGCTCTTCGGTATCGGTGGTGGCACGCTTGCCGTTCCCTGGCTGTCGCGCTGTGGGGCTAGCTTGACCCAAGCAGTGGCAACATCAGCCGCCTGCGGCGTACCCATTGCGCTGTTTGGTGCCGCCACTTTTATATGGATGGGCTGGGGACATCCGCAGTTGCCTTCTTGGGCCACCGGTTATGTGATGTGGCCAGCGTTTATTACCATCGTTATGACGAGTATTCCTTTTGCCCGTGTGGGCGTCCGCCTAGCGCATCGCCTGCCCAGTCACGTGTTGCGCTGGGCATTTGCGGCCCTGCTCACTGTCGTGGGGCTGAAGTTTTTATTGAGCTAAACGTTTGTCGAGCTAATTGTATTAACTCATCCAGACACATCAACAGACCCATTAAGTAGAGAGCGTAGATGATTAATTATCCCACAATCGACCCTGTTGCGATCGCCATTGGCCCGCTACAAATCCATTGGTATGGCCTTATGTACGTGGTGGGGTTCGTGGCCGCTTGGTGGCTCGGCTGTCGACGTGCAGCGCGGATTGGGCTAAGCCGAGACGATATTGGTGATTTGCTGTTTTACTGCGCCATAGGGGTCGTTGCCGGCGGACGTTTGGGTTACGCACTATTTTATGGCTTGGGCCAATGGGCAGCCGACCCGCTATGGGTGTTTAAAGTCTGGGATGGAGGAATGAGTTTCCATGGAGGCTTAATTGGGGTGCTGCTCGCGGCCTGGTTTTTTGCAAGGCGTAAGCAATTAACCATATTGACGTTAACCGACTTTATTGCCCCACTGGTACCCATTGGACTTGGCGCTGGCCGTATCGGTAATTTTATTAACCACGAACTGCCCGGGCGAGTTACGTCACTGCCCTGGGGGATGCCGTTTCCCGGTATGGGCCCCGAACCGCGTCATCCCTCAGCCCTTTACGAAGCCATATTAGAAGGCTTGGTACTGTTCTGCATTCTTTGGTGGGCATCGGCTAAACCGAAAGCGCGTGGCTTTGTTTCAGGTTTATTCTTGCTTTTCTACGGCGTGTTCCGCTTCCTAGTTGAGTTTTTCCGCATGCCCGACGCCCACATCGGTTTTATCGCCTTTGGTTGGGTCACCATGGGAATGGTGCTGACGCTACCCATGATCGCGCTGGGCGCTATAATGATGGCCTGGTCTCGTCAACAGCCGGTAGACGCTAAACTCATCTGAGTGCCCCTGCTCAGGCGGGCAGCCATTGCTCGCTTGAGTCTGGCCACCTAGAATACATCGCTATGTTGCCCCTTTAATTTGGAAATGCTGTGACCGTAACTACGCCCGTGCCAAACGCTTCCGTCAATGCGAACGCCTTACCTGCGCTTGAACAGCCCTACTTGGATTTAATGCGCTTGGTATTAGATCAGGGGACTGACCGCCATGACCGCACAGGGGTGGGCACTCGCTCGGTGTTCGGCCATCAAATGCGCTTCGATTTGTCGCGCGGATTTCCGTTGCTAACCACTAAGAAGCTGCATTTACGTTCGATTATTCACGAGCTTTTGTGGTTCTTAAAAGGCGATACCAATATCGCCTACCTGAAAGATAATGGCGTGCGTATTTGGGACGAGTGGGCAGACGAGAACGGTGATCTGGGGCCCGTATATGGCTATCAATGGCGTAGCTGGCCCGATCCCAAAGGCGGTAGCGTTGACCAGATCGCCAATGTGCTTGAGCAGATTCGCAGGTCACCTCAATCGCGGCGCTTGGTGGTGTCAGCCTGGAACCCGGCTCAGGTAGATGATATGCAGCTTCCCCCTTGCCACTGCCTGTTTCAGTTTTACGTAGCGAACGGGCGGCTCTCTTGCCAGCTCTACCAACGCAGTGCCGACATTTTTCTGGGTGTGCCGTTTAATATTGCAAGCTACGCTTTGTTATTGAGTATGGTGGCGCAGGTCACTGGGCTTAAGCCCGGTGAGTTTGTGCACACCTTGGGCGATGCGCATCTTTACAGTAACCACCTGGCACAGGCGGAGCAGCAGCTTGAACGTGCGCCCAAAGCGCCACCGCGTTTAAACCTGAATCCCAAGGTTAATGATCTCTTTGACTTCCAGTTTGATGACATTGAAATAGCGGATTATCAGCCACACCCCCACATCAAAGCCGAGGTGGCGGTATGAGTCAGTTTGAGCCGCTGGTACCCGTGGCCATGATCGTGGCAATGGCTAAAAACCGTGTCATAGGGGTAGAAGGGCAGCTACCCTGGTATTTGCCTGAGGATTTAAAGTTCTTTAAACGTATGACCCAGGCCAAGCCGCTGGTAATGGGCCGTAAAACCTTTGCGTCGATTGGCAAGCCGTTGCCTAATCGGTTAAATATTGTGGTTAGCCGTCAAGACGCGTTTACTCATGAGGGTATTCGGGTCTGCCACGATCTTCCTGCCGCCCTTGCCCTGGCAGACCAGCAGGCAACGATTGAAGCGGCTGAAGAAATTATGGTCATGGGTGGCGGTGAGATTTATCGCCAAGCCATGCCCTATGCGTCGAGGCTTTACGTGACGGAAGTTGACATTGAGGTGCAAGGTGATGCGTACTTTCCTTCGTTAGACCCAAGCGAATGGCGTGAAACGCAGCGCGTGGCCGGTCAGCCTAATGAACAGCAACCTCAATATGCATTTGTGACTTACGAACGCGTAGCCCCACAGGCTTAGGTGTGTATATAAAGCCCCGCGAAGGAGAAGCCTTGGATGTCGGTTAGCACTAAGTCGGTAAACCCTGGGTCAATAAGCCCCAGACAGTTATTAGACGACCTTGAGCAGCGTTGGGCACTCACTCAGGCTGAGCTAACCCGGCTGCGCGCAGAAAATGCTGAGTTAAAACAACAGTTAGCTCAGTTTCACGCCTCAACATCCGACGCCGCGGAAGTGGACGTGCCAGAAGACGTGACAGAAAGCGTTACACAAAACAAAGCGGAGTCTGTACCAACATCCTCGCCGCCAGTTGATGTGTCCGCTAGCGAGGAATCCAGCCCCGAGCCGCCTACGCCCCACGCGCTTCTGGCGCAGTGGTATCAGCGCTATCCTAAAGCGTTCTTTAAGGGGCATACTCAGCCGCTAAAAGTCGGCATACACCAAGACCTCGCCGAACGCGAGCCGTGGTCAGGCAAGCTAATCCGCCGCGCTTTGGCAAACTACGTCAATTTGCCGCGTTATATAAAATCAGTGCGCGAGGGGGCAGTGCGTATTGATTTGGATGGCAATGAAGCGGGGGTTGTAGATTCGGAAGCTGCGCGTCATGCAACAGAAAAACGTGCCCAGCAGGCGTCCGCGTCTCCCAATGAGCGTCCTCAAGCGTCTAAGGGCGCTAAACCTCACGCCAAAACGCCTAAACCCACAAAAAAAGCGCCGACAAACCCGCAGAAAAAAGCAGAAAAAACGCCATCTGGCGCTGATGCGCCCCAAAAACAACTTAGCCTGGAAGATAAGTTGTTGGGCCTGCAGAAGAAATTTCAGAGCCGATAAGACCTGCTCAGAATGGCTTTGTTCCGCAAAAAAAACGCGAATAATAAAAAAACAGTGTTTTTTTCTATTGCGTTCCTCACAGTCCCAGTATAGAGTTTGCCTTGCGAGCATTGGAATATAACAAGGTCTTTGTGAGGATGTGCCGCATTATCCGGGTTTTAAATACTTGGTAAATGAAAAAAGAGCGTACCCACGAAGCCGACTGTCGACCTAAGGTCGAACAGAAACGATCGAAACAGTAAGCTAGTTAAGGAACCTACACCATGAAAAAGACACTTTTAGCGACTGCTATCGCTGGTACCATGGCCGCCTCTGGCGCCCAGGCCGCAACCGTTTACGACCAAGACGGCACCAGCCTCGACCTCTACGGTCGTCTGGCTTACGCTGTACAGACTGGTGGCCCGGAAGGTGAAGCGGGTACAAAGTCCGACGGCTCTGAATTCGTTGACCTGGGTTCGCGTTTTGGCTTTATCGCTAACCACGAAGTCACCAGCGACCTGAGCACTTTCGCCCGCATGGAATTCCGTGGCAAGGCTGATGCCCGTAACGGAAACGCCCAAGACGATGACTCTGGAGATGTAGATTTCGGCGGCTTTGACACCATCCGTAACACCTACGTCGGTGTTAAGAGCGATTCTTGGGGTGCGGTGCAGGTCGGTAACTTCGACTCCATCATGTACCAGAACGTTACCGTCATTCAGGACGTGCCAGAAAGCGACGGCGCTACCAACATTGACTTTGGTAACGTTGCTGCCCACGGCGACTCTATCCAGTACTCTTCTCCGGTAATGGAAGGCTTCCAGACTAAGGTTGCAGTCAAGCACCTGTCTGGTAACAGCGAAAATGTTTCTGCTGGAGACGATACTGGCTCTACCACCTCCTGGCACGCTGGTGTTAGCTACGAGTGGGAAGACCTCTACCTGGGTGCTGCTTACAACCAAGCCAAGCAGGAAGGTGAAAACGACACCGCTAGCTACGACGGTGAAGGCGCTAAACAGTTCTCCGAAGACCTATGGGGCGTGGTAGCTCAGTACGGCTTTACCGACAACTTCAGCGCGCGTATCAGTTATCAAGAAGCTGGTGATATCACAGCTTCTCAGGATGAAATCGTAGACGAGACTACTACTGATGCTGGTGTTCTTGAACCTTCCTACGAGATCGACAACCTAGTTGGTGTTGGTGCTACTTATGACTACGGCATGGGCGAGATCTACGGCGACTACTACCACGTTGAAATGATCGATAATCGCGTCGACGATCAAAACCGTTGGGTGTTGGGCGCTAACTATCGCTTCAGCGAGCCGATGTATGTCTTCGCCGAAGCTTACCAGGAAGATAGCTCTACCAGCAGCGATGACTCTCTGTCTGAAAACTTCCGTAGCCTTGACGACGATGTTCAATACACCGTCGGTGTACGTTACGACTTCTAAGACGCTTCGTCTTAAGCAGTTGATTAGCTAGATACGTCGGAAACGACGACAGAGCCGGCCCTTAGGGGCCGGCTTTTTTGTATGGGTATTACAGCGGTTCTAGTAAAGGGTTCGTGAGGAAATCGGTACGCGATTTTCGACAACCTAGCGAAAGTCGCTCTGTGTTTGTTAGGGCCGGGGTTGCACCAGCAGCGCGAATTTATTGCTGGCAATGAATCAATATTGCTTGGAAAGGACAGCTAGCAACATCAAGTTTTGAATCTGATGTGGTAAGTGACGTTATAAGCCCGCTTCTACTGCGCCTGATACGGTTTCCTCTGCGGTGTGCATTGCTCGCCAGGATGAGGTATTTACTTTGCGTCAGGCCAAGTCAGTGGCTTACACGTTGATAGTCCAAGCTTGTCAGCTATGAGGGAGGTTATTGTCCAGAAGGGGCCTGCTTAATGAAGGGAGTTGTCATGCAAAGAGCACGCGCAAGTGCCAGAGTAGTTAACTTTGCAATCAGTAAGCGCCTGGAGTCAGGCTAATACTATGTATAGGTAGATAGGCGACATATTATTTAAGGGTCTAGGCCCTGTCTGAAAACTGGCTGCGCTCGACCATACGGCGTTAAAAATCGGCTCAAAGTACTCATTTACACCACGTAAACTCCGTCTTTTCGCCAATTTTTGCCTTGTCTGGCCTTCGCTCGCCGACTTTTCAGACAAAGCCTAGTTGCTACCTGCCAATGGCGTGTTGAGATTCCTGGGTAACGCTTATTTCACTGTTACTGCCCATTAAAAAAGCCCCAACCTTGGTTGGGGCTTAAGGATCGAAGAGTTTTTGCTTGTACTGTTAAGGTCTGCCTGCGGCGACTTGTAAAGCCGCCGTTAATGCTTAGAAGCTGTACTTCACCATGCCCTGTACGCGAATAGCATCACCGTCGTCCCCACCTACCGTTTCGCGGCTGTGCTGGCCGACTTCAACACCGTAAGCGATGTTTTGAGTAGATGCCGGTGACCAGATATAGTTAGCCCAAACACTTTCGAAGGTATCATTCGTGCTGTCGGCAACTTCTGCATCATCCAGATCCGCTGTAGCAACGCTGTAAACGAGGTTAAATGCGCCAGGGCCGGCTTTCAGGCTTGCGCCTACTGTGCCGCCTGTTGCTTCAACGGTTTCTAGGTTGCCGTTAGAGTCTACGTAAGCAGGAGCTTGGTAGGGGTTACTATCAACATAACCGCCAATACCATCGCCGTGGCTAACGCCTGCACGAACGGTCAAGTCCTCAGTGACCTCAAGTGCACCGGCCAGCGCGATGCCCCAACCTGTAGCGGTATCATCGCTCCAGGAAGCATCTGCGTCTGCGTTATTGTTTGTATCGTACTCCAGGTAGCGCATTACGCCCGAGGCCGCATAACTAAAGTTGCCGCTAGCGCCTTCATAACGGGCAGTTAGGTCAGGTACTTTGTTTTTAGCCGCACTTGAAGATGAAGTGGTTGTGATTGGAGTGCCGTCTGGTTCAAAGCCAGTAATGGTGTCAGAACTAATGTTGGCATTTACATTGCCGCCCAGCTTGTCTGGGTCTTCCACCGCAACAGAGAACCCTCCAGTGGTGTAGCGTAATTGAGCTTGGCGATCTAGAATGCCGCGTCCGCCAGGACCGGTAAAGTCGATAGTGGGTGTGCCAGGAATGAAGCTTGCAAAGTTGGTCCAGGTTTGACCTGCAAGAATACCGTTCCACTCACCAAATGCCTGGCGCAAACGGAATTCCGCTGCATTGCTATCAGCGCCACCGCCGTAAAAATCACCTTCGATGGTGGTCTTTAGGTCACTGCCTGCCATCGGGGTGGCCGTTGAAAACCCGATACGGCTTTCTGCCGCATGTATGCCGGTATGGCCGGTGCTGCTGCTATCCCCATCAAGAGCAATATTGCCGTAGCCAACGCTTTTGTCACCAAGATCACTATCTACATCGTAGATCAGGTCCAGTTTTGCATAGCCATAAATGCTAATGTCAGTGTCACCCACTTCTATATCGTAGCCGTGTGATGCCGACGCAACAGCAAGAGCTAATGCACTAGTCGAGAAGAGAGCGGTTTGCTTAAAGCGCTTTGTAAAAGTCACTTGCATTTCCTTTTATTTATATCAGGCAGTCTATCGAGAGACTGCGCTGTCGTTGTGGTTTGTTGTTGTTTAGTTAGATAGCCAACTAGCCCAAGAGGCGAACGCTGTTTGCTATCTGGAGCTAACATAGCGAGCTTAAAGTGAAGTTACAATTGGGTGAATATAAGATTACGACAAAAGGATGAGGAACTTTCTCCATTTCATTCAACGTATTAGCACGCTAATAATTTTTTAAGTATTTTAAATATTAGATATTGTTAATTTTTTATTTGGTAAGTTTACTTATAAAAAAGTCTTTTTTAAGGTTAATTGATTGTTATTTTATCGTGAGTTGCGTTTTTTTGAATAAATGCTTTCAGCACGGCACTCCTTTTCTACACCTCAGCGTATCTTCAGGGGGCTGCTCTTTGGGTCTAAGAAGAACAGGTGAGGTAATGCCTGCTGGGAGTGAGAAGAAGGGCTGATGCATAATAGGGTGCCGCACAGTGTTCGCCTAGCGAACATCGGCATGAGGTTTGCAACAATTTCGAGCCCCATGTGCCTGATGAGAAGAGGCTTGATCATTAGCGGTCGTTGATTATCGGTAGGTAATTATTTTGTGGTGGAGGCTCATACAACGGTACTATAAGCACACACGATAAAAAAACCTTAAAGGTGAAATGTTGAATATTCGGCAAGGTAAGCGGGGTGGGTGGGTTTGGCTCGCTGGTTAAAACGCAAATCCTGTATCGGTTCGCTTCAGAACCGGATGCTGATGGGGCTAGCCGTTACCTGGCTACTGGTCGTGATGCTGGTGCTGGGGATGGCGTGGCAGCTAGGCAGTGCCATGGTGAAGGCCACCAATATGGCGCACTTGCGCTATGAGTCGACGTTGCTTGCCGATGAGGTCACTGAGCAAGTAGACGCACGCATTGATGCGTTAAGCCGGCTAAACACCCAGCTTGAAGCAGATGCTAGTGACGACGCGATAGATTCGACGTTACAGCGTAATGAAGCGCTAATGGCTTGGTTCGAAGGTGTGGTGGTCGCCAATGCAGAAGGGCGGGTGATCGCCGATTGGCCGAATGTTGAAGGACGTGAAGGGTTAGACACCGCCCAGCTTGAATATTTTAAAATACTGCGCGGCTCGCAAAAGCCTTACGTTAGTGAGCCGTTTGTGGGGCGTGGTAGCGGGATGCCAATGATATTGATTAGCGTGCCGCGCATTGATCAGCAGGGGAACTTCAACGGCTTTGTAGGCGGCGTTGTCAGTCTGGATTCCGGTGGGATTTTTGATCGGCTCTCGCGGGTTAGGCTAGGCGAACAAGGCTACGCGGGGGTGGCGACGGCCTCTGGAAAAATACTCTATCACCCTAATCGCGACCTGATTATGACCGAGGTGCCGGACAGCGATTTTAATCCTTGGCTGGGTTTGGCATTAGATGGTTGGGAAGGTGAGGCCGTTGGTGCGTTGCTTAACGGCCAGCTTGGTTTTCAGTCCTATGGGCAGGTTTGGCCAGCGAATTGGGTAGTAGGCCTGTATTTGCCCAGTGAGCAAGCCCAAGAGCCGCTAGGCGGCTTTTTAAAGCGACTATGGTGGCTGGGAGTCGCACTGACGTTGCTGATGCTGCCGGTGCTCTGGTTAATTTTGCGCCGTATGTTGTCGCCGTTAAAACATTTAGCCAAGCAGATTGGCCAAGTGGGGCGCGGTGAACGCGAGCGAGTGCAGCTAGGCACTAATTTGCAAGAGTTGCAGCGCGTTGCGCATACCTTCAACCGCGTGGAGGACGAGCGCCAAGTATTGATGGCTAACCTCCAAGAGCGTGAAGCTTTTCTCGACTCTGTGCTAAATGCTACCCCGCAAGGAATGTTTGTCGCCAATTTTGACGGCGATATTACTTATATGAATCCGTCGCTTCTCGACATGCTCGGCATCCAGTCGGATGCGCCGACGAACGCCTGGCTGCATCAAATTCATCACGATGATCGGGGCGGAGCTATCGATATGTGGAAACATAGCCTCAAAACCGGGAGTGATTTTGTCCGCCAGTTTCGTTTTGTGCGTAGCGATAATGAAACGCTATGGCTGGATGTACATGCTCGGGTGGTGATGCTCTCCCAGGGTGGCCATTCGTTGGGTTTGGTAGGCGTCGTCAAAGATATTACCGAGCGGCGTGAGCAAGAGGCTATTCAGCGCTGGGAAGCTGAGCATGATCCGCTAACCGGGTTGCTTAACCGGCGTGGTTTTGAGCGGCGGCTTGATGATGCTTTTGCCGAATTTCAAAAAACCAGCACGCCCTCGGCGCTATTATTGTTTGACCTTGATCATTTCAAACCGATTAACGATGAAGGTGGGCATGCACTGGGTGACGAAATGCTGCGGCGTATCGCCCAAGTGGTCGCTTGGGAAGTGCGCCGTAGTGATCATGTTGCCCGCCAAGGCGGCGATGAATTTGGTGTTTTGCTGCCCAGCTGTACTCTGAACCAAGCGCAAAAGATCGCCGAATCCTTGTGTCAGTCAGTGGGGGAAATTTCGGTGGTTCATGAAGGTAAAGAATATAGCGTAACGCTGAGTATTGGGGTTACCACCTTTCACGAAGACGATGGAAGCACTGATGAAGCGTTGGCGCGCGCTGATGCCGGGAGTTACGCAGCCAAGGATAAAGGCCGTAATGGCGTGGTGATCAGGCTACATGAAGAGCATAGCCCAAGCGCTATCCAGCTTTTTGAATGATATCAACTTGTTAACTTCCACTGCTGCAACCATTGGGGGATATCCAACGCGGGCATGGGGCGGGCAATGCCATAGCCCTGGGCCAAGTGGCAGCCTAATGCCAGCAGCGCGCTAGCATGCGCCATTGTTTCGACGCCTTCTGCCAGGACCGGGCGTGAAAACTTTTTGGCTAGAAACACTATGCTTTCCACTATCGCCCGGTCATTCTGGCTGTCTAGCATATCGCGGACAAAGTCGCGGTCGACTTTGATCAGTTGCACGGGTAAATGGCGAAAATAGGCCAACGAGGAATAGCCTGTACCAAAGTCGTCAAGGGCAACGTCAATCCCTAATGCCTTGCAGGCAGATAGCACCGCCAATGCGGCCTGCATATCATCAAGCGTGGCCGACTCCAAAATTTCCAGTGATAACTGCCGTGGTTCAATGTGTGGGTAGGCGGCAAGCAAAGTCTGCAACTGCGGCAAGAAGCCGGGGTGCAATAAGTGCCGTGGGCTGATGTTCACGCTGATGGGCATGTAAATGGATTGCTGTTGCCAAAGCGTTTGCTGCTTGAGCGCAGTTTCGATGACCCACTCGCCGACGTCATATTCCAAATCAGTGCCTTCGACTAACGGCAGAAAAGCGCCTGGTGAGAGTAGGCCCTTTTCTGGGTGCTGCCAGCGGATTAGCGCTTCGACCCCAATCACACAGTGGGATTGAAGGTTAACCTGTGGCTGATAAAAAAGCACAAACTCTCCATTCTTTAAGCCATAGCGTATGGCATTGCGCTGCTTTTGTTTGCTGCGCGTGGATTGTTCTTCATCCGGGTTGTAAATGGCATTCTGTGCGGGCCCGAGGGTTTTTGCTTGGTAGAGGGCTTGGTACGCATGTCGGATAAGTGTGTCGGTGTCTACGTTGTCCTGCGGGTAGGTAGTCGTGCCCACGCAGGTGGTAATCTTGATAGCCTGGCCTGCTAAGTAAAATGTGTCGTGAATGCGGCGCTGTAAGCTGGCCGCGGTGATAGGTGGTTGCGTCACTACAGCGAATTCATCGCCGCTTAAACGCCCGCAGAACCCCGTGATGCCGGTTAGCCCCTCCAAACGTCTGGCGATGCCTGCCAGCACGTCGTTTCCCGCTTGATAACCGAGTAACTCATTGAGTCGTTTAAAATCATCTAGATTTAAAACATGAATGCTAACGGCATTGTCGTGCGTGGCCCCATCGGTATATTGAGCCAGTTGTTCTTTCACTAAACGCTGGTTGGCGAGCCCGGTTAGCTCATCAATATTGGCGGCTTTATACAGGGCTTCTTCGTGGGCTTTGGTGTCGCTAATATCGGACTGGATGGCAATAAAGCCTGCGTTACCGTTATCGCTATCGGGCAGCGGATTACAGCTGATATGCACCCAGTAGCGCGACCCATCCCGGCGATAATTGAGCACCTCCTCTTCAAAGCCGCGTTTCTGCTGGAGTGCTTTGGTAATCCTCGCAATCGTGGCTGGGTTAGTCTGCGGACCCTGCAATAGCTCTCCAGGTGTTTTGCCCAGCGCTTCGTCAAGTGTGTAACCACTTAAGCGGGTAAATCCTTCGTTGACCCACTCAATACGGCCTTGGGCATCGGTAATGACCACGCCGTTGCTGGTTTTTTTGGCCACCATCGAGAGACGGGAAATGGCAGTTTGGTCGTCTCGCTGCTGGCGGTTGATGCGAAGACTGTTCACCAGTTGCCCGATACTACCCAACAGCGGGGCTAGAAAATCTACTAGAGCCCTGTCGTAGTCATTGGGGCGGTTCGCCAAGCCAATCATGGCGATACAGTGGCCGTGCAAATGGATCGGCACCCCTAAAAAAGCTTTTAGCTGAGGATGGCCGGGAGGTAGCCCACCCCGCCGCGGGTCTTGGTCAGGCTGGTTGGCAATCACTACCTCCTCATGGCGCATCACATGGCCAAACAGCGTGTCCAGATTGCTGAAGATCATGCCATTGGGGGCATTTTGATCATAAAAACGGCGCGATTCGTCATCCCAGGTTATGTCGGTAATGGCATGGGCAACCAAGTAAGGGGCTTGTTGCTCATCTTTAAGAACTTCGCCAATAAAGCCATATTCGCTATCAGTCAGCGCCAGCAAATCGTCTAGCAGATGATTGAGCGCAGACGTGTTTTCTCTTTCATCAATAAAGCTTGCTTGGGCGCGCATAATCGCGCGCTCCAACGCCTGCTGCTTTAAAAGCTGGCTTTCGACGCGTTTGCGTGGCGTCACATCAATCATGGTGCCGATTAACTGAACAACGCTGCCGTTGACCATTATGGGATGGCCGGTAATACGAACCCAGCGCTGAAGTCCTTGCGGGGTGATCAGCTGAAAGGTGTCATTAAATGCTCGCTTGTGCTCAACCGCTGCATTCAACGCCTGAATTAAGCGTGCTTTATCCTCCTCGACGTAGACATTTAAGCGCTGGAATATATCAATATCGTCTTCTTCGCCAATGCCATATAGCTGGTTAATGACGTCATTCCAATGTGTGACGCGGCTAGGAATGTCCATCTCCCAAACGCCGATACCTGCTTTACTGGTGGCATGCTGGGCGCGAGACGTTAAGTGGTGCTCAAGCTTTAATACGACGCTAGTACCGAGCTGGGTTAAGAGCTCGCTCTGGGTGGTGGTTAACTGGCGTGGCACCGTGTCCATCACGCAGAGCGAACCAATCGCGTAGCCGTTTTCAGTTATTAAGGGCATTCCTGCATAGAAGCGGATGCCTGGGGGCTGAGTGACCAGTGGGAGCCGCTGAAAACGGCGGTCTTGTTGAGTATCAGGAACTTCGAGAAGCGAGGCTGACGAGAGAGTGTGAGTGCAGAATGAATGCTCACGTTGGGTGAAGCTTACGGCGTTGCCATACTTGCTTTTGCACCATGTTTGGTGCTCGTCGACCAGGGTAATTAACGCCATAGGGGCCTGGCAAAGCGTGGCGGCCAAGCGAGTGATGCGGTCAAGCTCAGGATCCGCAGAGCGATCACCCAAGGTGTAGCGTTTTAGTGTAAACAAACGCTGCGCTTCATTATGGCTTCCGAGGAGTGATACCATGGGTAACCTGTCTGTTATATGCGCGTTTTGGAACACTTTCTCTTATGCTGCCATCGCTGTCCAGCCAGTCGATAAATCTCCGTCAACGGTACGGTAGAGTATAAGCAGATGCAGCGCCTTAATATTTGAATTCAGCAAAAGAGATTGTTGACCGTGAGTCTATTTGAGCTGTTTGCCCGCACGCTTGATGTCACCCTGCCTGTTTTTGCCATGGTATTTGTAGGTTTAGGTTTAAAGCGGCTTGGCTGGATAGACAGAGCATTCGTGACGACCGCTTCTGCCTTAGTCTTCAAAGCCACCTTACCGACATTGATTTTTTTAAGCTTGATAAAAGCTGACTTGGCTGTGGCGTTGGATGTGCCGCTCTTGGTGTTCTTCGCGTTGGCGACCCTGTGCCAATGTGCCTTGAGTTGGGGCTGGGCGAGCTTCCGGGTCCCGCGTGAAGAACGCGGTGTGTACGTTCAGGGAGCCTTTCGCGGTAATTGTGGCGTGGTGGGGCTGGCTTTGGCCGCGGGCATGTATGGCAACTATGGTCTTTCGGCGGGAAGTCTATTATTAGGCGTTGTCATTGTGACGTATAACGTACTCTCGGTGGTGGTGCTGGCAATGTATCAACCCGGTCAGGCAACGGATTGGCGCAGCCTGCTCTGGAAAATTTGCACCAACCCGTTGATCATCGCCGTGTTGGCCGCCTTGCCATTCACCGCATGGTCAGTTCAGTTGCCCCGTTGGTTAATGACATCAGGTGATTATTTTGCTTCTCTTACGTTGCCGCTGGCGCTGATTTGCATCGGGGCGACCCTGTCGGTGAGAAGCCTGCGAGAAAGCCAGCAGGTCGCGTTAAGTGCCAGCGTAATGAAGATGGTTATTCTTCCGGTATTGTCGACCGGAGCTGCCTGGTTTGCAGGTTTTTCGGGCCGCGAACTAGGCTTGCTATTCCTGTTCTTTGCTAGCCCCACAGCAGCCGCAAGCTTTGTAATGGTCAAGGCGATTGGTGGCAATTTCTCGTTAGCAGCGAACATCATTGCCATTACCACCCTGATGGCAAGCGTGACGGTTACCGCCGGTATTTTCGCGCTGCGGCTGCTCGGCTGGATATAGCGCATTGCCTTGGCCTACGTTGGCCTAAGCGTTATACTGCCGCTCCTCATAAGTCCCTGTAGCTCAGTAGGATAGAGCAGCCGCCTCCTAAGCGGCAGGTCGCAGGTTCGACTCCTGCCAGGGACGCCACGTCATTCTATTTGCCTATCCTTTAGTGATTAACCCATATTTTGCCACTCTGACACTATCTCCGTTCACTATGTCTCGCTGACGTTGGCTGCGTAACGCGCTAGGCTATAGACGCTTTTTGATACCAACATAATGACCGTGGGCATTTTTTATGCGTCTAAGTTATCAGGGCCCGTTGCCTGAAATGGTCGGTTTTTTGCTGCTGCCGCAGTTTTCGATGATGGCCTTCTTTGCCGCGGTCGAACCGCTGCGCATTGCGAATCGTATTGCCAATCGCCCACTGTTTGATTGGACATTGATTAGTGCTGACGGCGGGCCGGTAACCGCGTCGAATGGCATGACGCTGATGGCGGATCAGGCTACTCGAGAGGTCCACCATTTGCCGTCGCTGGCGGTATGCAGTGGTTTCACTCCCGAGGCGCATCTTACTCGGCCGTTAATGGCGTGGCTTCATCAGTTAGATAAGGCGGGCTGCTGTTTGGGCGGTATTGATACCGGCGCTTTTTTGCTTGCCGCTACCGGGCTGCTAAAGCACGAGCGGGTGGCGCTGCACTGGGAAAGTCTGCCCGCTTTTCGCGAGCGCTTTCCGGGTATTGATACCACCGATGAGTTGTACGAGTTGGGCGAGCGTCGTTTCTCCTGCGCCGGTGGAGCGGCGGCGATGGATATGGCGCTGGAAGTGATTGCACGGCGGCATGGTGCGAAATTGGCTATCGATGTGTCTGAGCAGCTTATTCATGACCGCATTAGAACCCGCAGCGACCAGCAGCGCATGGCATTGGTGAAACGCTTGGGCACTCACAACCGCCGTGTTGTGGAGGCAGTGGCACTGATGGAGCAGAACCTTGAGGAGCCGCTGACGCTTGAAGAGATGGCTCGTCGTGTGGATGTGTCGGTGCGGCAGTTGCAGCGTCTCTTCGAACAAGAATTGAATGCCACCCCGCGTCAATGGTATTTGCAGCTGCGCATTAAGCGCGCACGGCGGCTGTTGGCAGAAACCGATTTGGCGGTGCTGGCGGTGGGGTTGGCGTGTGGTTTCAGTTCATCGTCCAGCTTTTCGCGTGCGTTTCGCGCCTACTATGGCCTCTCACCACGGCAAGTGCGTTGCGCAACAGAAGAAAAAGACGCTTAACGCCTGGGCGGCGTTTAATGACTAGTAAGTGTCGGCTAATGGCTACTAGTTGGCAGCAAGGCGCGCATACTGGCTATACCTAATTAATAAGAGGTTTTAGCCCTATGTCTACCACTGCCAAGTCTTTATCGTTAAAAGCCGGTTTCTTATTCTCTACGTTTGCCGCCGCTCCTGCCATGGCGGAGCTTGATGAGGTGCGTTTTGGGGTGCCGCCGTGGCCTGGCGTTACCGTCAAGTCGGAAGTGGCGGCGCAACTCATGGAGGCCATGGGCTATGAAACACGCCAGCGCGAGTTGGCGGTAAGCGTCATTCTTGAAGGTTTAACCCGTGACGACATTGATGTCTATTTAGGCGGCTGGTACCCGGTTCAAACCGATATGGTGGAGCCGTTGGTGGCCGATGATAAAGTCGAAAAGCTGGTTTCCAATATTCAAGGCGCCAATTCAGGATTGGTAGTGCCTCAGTATGTCTATGACGCCGGGGTTACGTCGGTAGCCGACCTGGATGCCCATCGTGACCGTTTCGATGGTGAAATTCAGGGTATCGAGGCGGGTACCGGCATTAATGAAGCAATACTCAAGGCGATAGATAACGACAGTGCAGGGCTAGGTGATTGGGATCTGCGCGAGAGCTCCACATCCGCCATGCTCGCCCAGGCCGAGCAAAAAATGGCCGATGAAGAGTGGGTGACGTTTGTCGGCTGGGAGCCCCACTGGATGAACGTGAGCTTTGATTTAGCGTATCTTGAGGATGCCGACGATTCCGGTGTCGCGCAAATCGAAAGCACCGTTTGGACGATTGTGCCCACTAGCCTAGCAGAGCAAGACCCTCAGCTACATCGTTTCCTCTCTCAATACGAAGTGGCGATCGGCGATCAAAACGACTGGGTGCACGAGTATAGCTACGAAGAACGCCCGGCGGATGAGGTTGCGCGTGAGTGGATTGGCAACAACTTAGACACTGTCGCCGAATGGCTAGACGGCGTCGAGACCCGCGAAGGCGAGTCCGCCATTGAGCAAGTGCGGGCTGACTATCCATAACCCTTAACGTCTAGTCGGCAAGACGTTTGCGAAGCGCCTGGCAGAAATCCTGCCAGGCGTTTTGCATTGAAGGCAGCAGCGCATGAGCGTGTAGGGTGCCGTGGACCATTTGCAGAGCGCAGCGATAGCCAACCGACGCACCCGCCTCCTGCCAGTGGGCCACTGCGGCTTCTATAGGCCGTGTTAATGGGTCGTGCTCCACCGTGAGGACTTCAATACTCGTGGAAGGAGGGCTGTGATCCCGCTGGGTAGCGATGATTGCAGGCAACTGCTGGCAAATGCCTAACACGTCATTTCGTGAGAGAAGTGCAGCGTCCTCGCCCAGACAGGCTGGCGAAAGCTCGCCAACGGGTGGATAGATTAACCCCAATGGCGGTGCTGTGTTGAGGCTATGCGCCAAATCTATCGCAAGCCGCCCACCGGCGCTGTCACCCACCAGCGCAATCGGTTGAATCGCTTCTAGCACCGCTTGGCAGTCTGCCAGCATGGCGGGGTAATCTACTTCTGGCGCAAGCCGGTAGCTCACGCTGACCACTTCACGTTCAAGCCGCTGGACCAAGCTGGCGGCAGGGCCGTGATGGCTTTCTACAGAGCCAATGGTAAAGCCGCCGCCATGGATAAACAGAACGCAGCCTGGTGTTCGCTGTTGGGGGATCAATCGGCGCACGCCCACACCATCCAAAACGCTATTTTCAACCCGCATACCGTCTGGGTCGGGTGGGGCGAACGTGCGGCAAAGCTTGTCATAGGCGCGCCTCGACTGGGGCAAGGGGAGCTCCTCCATCACGGTGAGCCCTGCGCTAAAGCGTTGAATAAAAGCGTCTATGTGCATGGCATTTGTATATCTTTTATAGCCTAGCGTCGGATGCCGATAGTGCGGCCTGCCAACTCGGGCCACGCCTCACTATTGGCTTTGGGCAGTTCTTCGATGCGGTTCGCAATTTTCGTTGGAAACGGACTTGGCCGCCCTGATGCTTGCTTCATGCCCATCAGCATCTGCTCGCTGGACGCCAGCAGATTGCCCTCATCATCAAGCATGGCGAAAAACACGTGCAGGCGTTTTGTATCGCTATCGAGCAGCGTTAGGTCCACATCAAGCGCCTGACCTTGGTGGGCTTCGCGGCGATAACAAAGATGGGTTTCCAAGGTGTAAATCGTATAGCCGTAGTGTTGGCGGCCTGCTTCATCCAGCCCGATTTGATCGATCAGCGCTTCACAGGCCTGGGAAAAGACGCGGGCGTACTCCGCGTCGTTCATATGGCCGTTGTAGTCGACCCATTCGGCTGCGACATGGGTTTTATAGATGATCATCAGATGCGTCCTTTTAGGCCTTCGGCTTCGGGCCAGTACTTTTGCACTACTTCCAACAGCTCGACTAAAAAGTCATCCCGGCGGCGATCCAGCGAAGCGACTGAACGGCCTGCCGCCTGGTGCTCACAGCCTTCCACCACCTTGTCAATCAGCTCGTCGGTGAGTTCTGGGGCTTCCAGCTTGGTCCAGGGCAGTTTTAACGCGGGGCCAAACTGCTCCAGCATATGGCGCATGCCAGGCTCGCCACCGGCCAAGTGGAAGGTCAAGAAGGTGCCCATTAGCGGCCAGCGTAGCCCGCAGCCGTAAACTACGGCGGCGTCGATCTCTTCGGTGGTCGCCACGCCATCGTTGACCAAATGCAGGGCTTCGCGCCACAGCGCTTCCATCAAGCGGTCGGCAATGTGGCCCTCTATTTCACGACGTACCACCAGCGGGCGCATGGCGAGCGTCTGATAAAGCGACTGCGCACTGGCAATCTGCGCCGGTTGGGTGGCCTCGCCTCCCACAAGCTCCACCAGCGGCAGTAAATATACCGGGTTGAAGGGGTGAGCGACGATCACGCGCCCGGGCGCTTGTTGGCACTGCTGCTGCAGGTCGCTAGGTTTAAAGCCAGAAGTTGACGAGCCGATGATGATCTTCGGTGCGGCAGCGGCGTCAATGGCGGCCAGAATCTCCTGCTTGAGCGCCAGGCGTTCGGGAACGTTTTCCTGAATCAGATCGGCGTCGCTTACGGCCTCTTCAATCGTTGCCACAAACGTTAGCCGCTCAGGGCTTGCCTCCGGCGCTAGGCCGAGCTGAGTTAACGAGGGCCAGGCGTTGTCGATAAACGCGCGGGTGCGCGCTGGCGCTTCAGACGCTGGGTCAAACGCGACGACGTCCCAGCCTTGGGCGAGGGCACGGGCAATCCAGCCGTTGCCGATCACGCCGGTGCCAATAACGGCTAAGCGGCTCATGCGTCACCTCCTGACGGGTCGCGAAGCGTGAGATGGGCGCGGGTTTCAGCAGGTGTCATGACGTGGGCGCCGAGGTTCTCAATAATCGTCGAGGCTTTCTCTACCAGTTGGCCGTTATTGGCCAATACGCCTTTCTCTAAAAACAGATTATCTTCCAGCCCGACCCGAGCGTGTCCCCCCAGTAGCACTGCTTGGGCGACCATGGGCATTTGATGGCGACCAATGCCAAAGGCCGCCCAGTTAGCATTAGCGGGTAATTTGTTGCGCATGGCCAGCATGGTTTCGGTGTCGGCTTCGGCCCCCCAGGGGATACCCAGACAGAGCTGATAGAGCGGGTCGCCGTCGATCAAGCCTTCTTGCTGAAGCTGGCGGGCAAACCAGACGTGACCTAGGTCAAAGCACTCCAGCTCCGGCTTTACCCCCGCAGCTTGCACCAGGCGGGCGTGCTCGCGCAGCCAGTCAGCCGGGTTGACGTAAACCATATCGCCAAAATTGAGGCTGCCGCAGTCCAGAGTGCACAGCTCGGGAAGTAGCTCACCCACGGGCGCATGGCGTTCGGCGGGCGTTTGAATATCGGTCCCAGGGCCGCCACGAGTCGGGTCTTGGGCATCCGGAATCCAGTCGCCGCCGCCGCCAGCGGTGATGTTCATCACGATATCCACATCCGCCTCGCGAACGCGCTCCATCACTTCGCGGAAATGGTCGGTCGAGTGGCTGATGCCACCGGTTTCCGGGTCGCGAACGTGGATATGCGCGATGCTGGCGCCTGCGCGTGCAGCGTCAATGCAGGAGGCTGCGATAGCCTTGGGCGAAACGGGAACGTTGGGGTTTTTGGCGGTGGTATCACCCGCGCCAGTAACGGCACAGGTGAGAATGACATTGCGATTCATGGCGCGCTCTCTAGTAAGTCGTTTATCCACGTACTAGTGTGTCGCGGTGTGCGGTAAAAAATTGTCGAAAAGCGTCATTAGCTATACAAAATACGCTGCTATGTTGGCTTTTCTTTTAATACCCCGTCATCTCAAGATACCCCTCGCCAAGCGGTTCGCCGCTGGCGTGGTCGTTGACCACTACTTCGCCTTCCCAGTAGGGCACGCTGGTGGTCATCCAGCGGTCGGCGTGGGGCGCTTCGATATGCATATCAAGACCTGCCGACGGCACTTCTAAGCGCCAGCGGGTAGGTACGTCACGACCAGCGACTGCCGAGGTTGCCAGTGGTGTTAGCGTAAGGTCGTCTGTTGCCAAAGGTGTGGCGTCGCCTTGGGGAGAAATCCAGGTGCCAGAGCGATAGTCAGTGCCTGGCTCTTTTTCGGAGTCACCGCCGCCACGTAGCTGAAACGCCATCAGCTTATGGCCGTCATCAAGGTGGATCGAGAACCAGTCCCAGCCGGATTGACGGGCATCGAGGAGTTGGCTGCTCCATTCGCGATCCAACCAGCCGCGGCCACTCACCGTTTTGGTTTCACCATTGAGGGTGACGTCGCCTTCTATTTGCCAGAAGGGCTGGCTGTAATACATCGATCCTTGGCCGTTGGCGGCTTTTTGGCTGAACCCCTTGTTACCGTGCAACACGAGCGGTCCCTCGGCAGTAAGTTCCAGGGTATAGCCAAATCGCGACTCGCCTTCTCCGCTGTAAGCGGTGAGCGTTAGGTGGTTGAAGGCTGTGTTGTCGGCTTCTTCGCTCGCTTTGAGCTGCCAGTCATCCAGCCAAGCCTGAAACGGGCTAGCTGTTACGCCCGCTTGGGCATCGTGTGTTTGAGAAAGGCCCGCTTGAGAGTGACTGCGCCCAAAGCGTTCGGCCACCTGGTGCTGCTCGCCTTGGGAAATCGCCATGTGGGCCATCCAGAGCTGGTCAGCAGCCCAGGGCGTGGGTTCGGGGCGTTCGCTGGGCGGCATGAGGGCCTGCCGGAAGAGCGTCCACTGCAGGCCTAACGGTTTACCTGTGTCATCTTCCAAATTGGCAGTGAGGTACCACCATTCAATACGGTAATCCGGGTGGGCGGCATGTGCTTGTGGGAAATCGTCTGAAACGTTAAGCGCTTGGTTAGGTTGGGCGTGTTGAAAACCATCGGCGTCTTCTCCTAAACCGGCGAAGCCTGCGTTATTTGCAGTGTTATCACCATTGTCACAGCCGCTTAGACTCAACGTGATCAGCATTAGCAGCAGTCGGCGGTTCATTGCTGTACCTCTTCGGCCAGCAGTGCTCGCGGCGAGGCTCGCCAGAACCTTAGCGCGGGTAGGGTGGCTGCCAATAGCGCCACGCCGATCGCAGTGGCAAGGGTAACGGCCATTTCCCAGGGAAACAGATAAAGCGGCAGCCGCCAGCCGAACGCGGCAACATTAATGATCGCAACTAATCCCCAGGTAATGGCAATGCCAAGTGGAATGGCAAGCAGGCCAGTGACCAGCGCGGCTCCGCCCAACTGCGCGAGGGTCAACTGGGCCAACTGGGACCGGGGCACCCCCAGTGCCCAGAGAGGCGCTAACTGTTGGCGTCGGTTGCGTGCCTGGGCCAACAGGCTGGCGAATAGCGCCAGTGCCGCCACCGCTAAGGTCAACATATTAAGGGCGCGGGTAATGGTAAAAGTGCGTTCAAAAATCTCGGTGGCAATGCGTTTGACCTCGCGTTGATTGCTGAGCGCATCGCTACCCAGATTAAACTGCTCAAGGAGGGCGTTACCCAGCGCCTCCTCATCGGCGTCGTCACGCAATACCAACCCCATCGAACTGGGCGGCGCATTAAACCTTGCGGCAAGCTGGGGAGAGGCCATGAGTACTTGGCTGCTAGGATTGCCGTAGTCTGGGTAGATCGCAGCAATCGTTAGCGTTTCATTGGCGCCTGGGGCGCTCAGGGTTAGCCGATCTCCGGGCGTTAGGTTCTCGGCGATGGCAAGCTGTTCATTGATAAATATCGCACCTTCAGTAAAGGCCTGCCAAGCAGAGGCGCGGTCTGATTGCGTCGCTAGCAGCGGCCAATGGGGCGTGAGTGATTCGCCAGGGGTAATGCCGAAAAGCTCAATAGGGGTGCCTATTGAACGCTCTCCCTCGGGCGTATTAGCCGACATGAGGGTGGTGTCACTACTCCGGGTGAGCAAACGCTCGGTCACTTCGGGTCGATCCGCGAGCCAGGCGTCAATGTCAGCGTATTGCTCGGCGGGGGCGTTTACATACAGAGGCGCGACCAAGCGCTGGTCAAGCCAGTCTAAAAAGGTGAGCCGAAAACCACCCACCATGCTGCTGACCCCCAGGTTGGTCGCCAATGCTATGAGTAGTGCCATCATGGCCAGCGACAGCCTGGGCAGTTGAAGTTGCATATCCGCAAGTGCCCAGTGAATCAGTGGGCGGCGCTTAGTAAGGTGACTCAGTCCTTTAAGAGCCAGCGCTAAAAAGGGCGGTAACAACAGAGCGCTGGCCAGCAGCAGTGCGGCAATCAGCCCAAAGCCTGCCACTAAGCCATCGCCAGGGCGCTGAAAATGTAGCCAGCCGTAAAATGCGAATGCCAGACCCACGGCGAGTGCGCCGCTAATGCTCATTAGTGTTAATTGCCGCCGGTAACCGCTACGCCAGGCCTGCATCTGGCCGATTTCCAATACGTTCAAGCGTGCGGCACGCCATAGCACGCCGCTGCCCGCTAGTAATAGCCCGGCAAGGCTAACCGCAAGCCCGCCCACCCAGTAATGCCAGGGTAAGTTAAGCGATTGCCCGACCCCTGCGTCATAGAGTGCACCCAGGGTTGCCGCGACATCCGGGAGTAACAAACGTGCCAGCCATACGCCGCTGGCAATGCCGGCAAGTGCTCCGATCAGGCCAAGCAGGATCAGCTCTAAGCAGAGCGCCAGGACCAGGCTGCGACCTGAAACCCCCAGCACGCGCAGGGTGCGCAGCATGCCGAGACGCTGCTCCAAGGCAAGCCCCAGTGCGGCTTGAACAATAAACAGTCCAACCACCCAAGCGAGCAGCCCCAGCGCGGTGAGGTTGAGATGAAAGCTCTCGGTAAGCTGGCCGGGTGACGCAAGGCTACTGGCGCGGGTGAGTGTTAACCCCTGGGGAGCTTTAGCAAGCGCGCCTGGAGCGGCCACGAGGTGCGTTATGTCTGTGCCGCTTTCGAGTAATCGCGCCGCCGCAGCAATATCCATGATCAGCGTGTTGGGCGGTAAGCTGGGAGTTAAAACCAGTGGGGGGAGCGGTTTGCCATCCGCCAGCGCTGGGGTGGCGCCTGTCGCGTATTTACGTGCTACCCCCACTGCCGTTAGGGCGTCCGGGGCGATACGGGTTTGCCAAGGAGGCGTTAGGAAATCGGTTAGCGATGCAGAAGAGCCTGTTTGGGCCAGCGGGTTATCGCTTGGCAGGGTCAGCGGATCAATGCCGATTAGCGTCAGCCTTGTGCCGTCTTGGGTGATCAATTCGCCTTCTAACATGGGCGATACCGACAGGCCCGCCTGACGAAGGGCAAGATAGTCGTCGCGGGTAAGGGGCGCACCATCGCGACGCTCAAGCCGGTCGAGTTGAGTGTCAAACAGCGCATCGGCGCGGGCGTAGCTGTCGCGTGCCGTGGCGTTGATGGCTTGGATACCGCTCCACAAAGCGCTGGCGACCCACAGGCCGAGCAGTAACATCGCCAACTGGCCCGGATGACGTCGATAGTGGGTAAGCAGGGTTGCCAATACCGTGGGCAGTCCTTTGCTCATCATATTGCGCTAATCAATTGGCCGTGGCGCAGGCGCAGGCATCGGTCAAGCGGGGCGGCGACTTGTGGACTGTGGGTTACGACCAGTAGCGCACACTGGGTTTCTCGAATCAGGCTTAGTAGTAGTTCAAGCACCTCATTAGCGGTCGTCTCGTCCAAGTTGCCCGTGGGTTCGTCGGCGAGTAACAGAGGGGGGCGCGGCGCCAGGGCGCGGCCAATTGCCAAGCGCTGCTGTTGACCGCCCGAGAGCTGTTCTGGGTAACGTTTTTCCAGCCCTTTAAGGCCTAGCCGCTCTATCAAGTGGCCAGACCAGTCGGCATCGTCGCGCTTGGCCAAGCGGGCCTGTAAGCGCAAGTTGTCGATGACCGATAGGCTGGGGACTAAGTGAAATTGCTGAAACACCAAGCCCAGCGTCTCGCGGCGCAAGCGAGCGCGCTCCATCTCTGATAGAGACGCAACGTTTTCACCTGCGAGTGTGATGTGGCCTTGGTCGGGCAGGTCCAAACCTGCGGCAAGATGCAGCAGGGTGGATTTTCCGCTCCCCGACTCACCCATTAGCGCCAAGCTTTGGCCGGCGGTCAGGTTAAGTGAGACATTTTCCAGTACCTGTAGCGGCCCTTGAGGTGTCGAGTAGCTTTTATATACCTGATGAAATTCCAGCATGGGGTACTCAAATTATTTATTGAGCCCACTTTAGCTAACTCCACAACATCTGGCACTGGGCGACCAAAGTATAAGCGCGAAGGGGTTTCTCTATTTCCTCCATACTACCATACTAGTCACATCAGAAGTGGCCGCCAGTCGTCACAGACCCCAGTATTCGGATTCAGGTGTTATGCACACGACATTACAAACGCTATGGCAGGAAACCCGTGACACGGACTCGGTTCGCCAACGGTTATTCCAAGTGCTAAGGCAATCGATCATTCAGATGGTGTTGGCACCGGGCCAGGCATTATCTGAAAAAGAGCTTGCTGACACGTTCTCGGTTAGCCGTCAGCCAGTGCGAGAAGCTTTTATAAGACTCTCCGAAGCAGGGCTGGTGGAGGTCAAGCCTCAGCGCGGTACCTATGTGGTGAGGATTTCTCAACGGGCGGTACTTGAGGCTCGCTTTGTACGTGAGGCGGTCGAAGTGGCGGTAGTCAAGTTGGCGGCTGAAAAGGGGATTGAACCAGCAATACTGACCGAGCTACATGATTTATTGGAGCGTCAGCGGCGCTGTGTAAAGCCCCATGATTACGACCGTTTTTATCGCCTTGATGAAGCGTTTCATCGAACGCTTTCACTAGGGGTAAAGCAGCACGCCGCCTGGAAAGTCATTGAAGAAGTCCGCGCTCAGCTTGACCGGGTGCGCTACCTCAGTGTGCCCCATAGCACCCCGCTGGAGCGGCTTGTAGAGCAGCATGCCAATATCGTTGCGGCTATTGAGGCGCGGGATGCCTCCCTCGCAGAGCAGGCGATGGCGCTTCATCTACGCGAGATTTTGGTCTCGATGCCCGATTTGGTTCGTCGTTTCCCCGATTTGTTCGAAGTACAAGAAAACCAAACCTTGTTACAGGAGGCGATCCAATGAAAATCGAGCGGGCCTATACCATTGTGACCTCGCCGGGGCGCAATTTTGTGACGCTGAAAATTGTGACGGATCAGGGCGAATATGGCATTGGTGATGCGACGCTCAATGGGCGTGAAATGGCCGTGGTGGCGTACCTGGAGGAGCACGTAATCCCGACGTTAATCGGGCGCGACCCCCAGCGCATAGAAGATATATGGCACTACCTCTACCGCGGCGCTTATTGGCGTCGTGGGCCTGTCACTATGACTGCCATCGCCGCTGTGGATATGGCGCTTTGGGACATTAAAGCAAAACTAGCGGGCATGCCGCTTTACCAACTGTTAGGTGGCAAGAGCCGTGACCGGGTGATGGTATATGGCCATGCAACGGGGCGCGATATTGATGCCTGCCTGGAAGAAGTCGCTCGACATGTGGATGAGGGCTACAAAGCCGTGCGTGTTCAGGCGGGTGTGCCAGGCATTGCCAGCATTTATGGTGTTGCCAAAAAAGAGGGCGAGCCTTATGAGCCCGCCGATGCCGAGTTGCCCGCAGAGCACGTGTGGAGTACCAGCAAATACTTAAACCATGTGCCAAAACTGTTTGCCGCTGTGCGAGAACGCTTCGGCGATGAATTGCACGTGCTACATGATGTTCATCACCGCTTGACGCCCATTGAAGCCGCTCGTTTAGGCAAAGAGGTTGAGTCCTACCATCTGTTTTGGCTCGAAGACTGCGTGCCTGCCGAGAACCAGGAGGCGTTTGGCCTCATCCGCCAACACACCACCACACCTTTGGCGGTGGGCGAAGTCTTTAACAGCCTATATGACGCCAAGGCGCTGATCGAAAACCAGTGGATCGACTATATCCGTGCCACTCTGACCCACGCCGGTGGTATCACCCATGTGCGCCGAATTGCCGATTTGGCGGGGCTTTATCACGTGCGTACCGGATTCCACGGGCCGACGGATCTTTCGCCGGTTTGCCTGGGGTCGGCGATTCATTTTGATACCTGGGTGCCCAATTTTGGCATTCAGGAATATATGCCCCATACCCGCGCTACGGATGAGGTCTTTCCTCACGATTACCGGTTCGAAGACGGCCACTTCATCGTTGGCGAAACGCCGGGGCACGGCGTTGATATCGACGAACAGCTAGCCAAGCAATATCCCTATAAGCGCGCCAGCCTGCCGGTTAACCGGTTGGAAGACGGCACGCTATGGCATTGGTGAGCTAGGGGCATTGGTGAATTCGTGGCATAGGAAAGGAGATTTACGTCAATGAAAGCATTCCAGGTGAAGGCACCTCACGACTATCAGGTGGCAGATGTTGAACCGCCCAAGGCGGCCACTGGTGAAGTGCTGGTGCGCGTGGCATTTGCCGGTATCTGCGGTTCGGATATGCACATTATCCATGGCGATAACGCCTTTGTGCGCTTTCCGCGTATCACCGGCCACGAGTTTGCCGGGGTAGTGGAAGCGGTGGGGGAAGGGGTGCTTGACGTAACCGCTGGGGATCGCGTCTGCATTGACCCGGTTATCAGCTGCGGCGATTGCTACCCCTGCCGGATTGGTCGTCCCAACGTGTGCAGTTCGCTTGAAGTGATCGGCGTGCATCGCGATGGCGGTTTTGAAGAGTTTGTTGCCGTCCCCGCGGCTAATGTGCACCACCTACCTGATCATATCGGACTAGATGCTGCTGCCTTAGTAGAGCCTTACACCATTGCCGCCAACGTACTTGATCGTATGCAGCCGCACCCTGGTGACCGGCTAATGATTTTAGGCGCCGGGGTTATTGGCCTGACGATCCTGCAGATGGCCCTGGCCAAGGGCGTCGAAGAGATCATCGTCACTGACGTTATTAATGAGCGTTTAGCCGCGGCAAAACAGCTTGGGGCAACGCAGGTACTTAATAGCCGCGAGCAAGATGTGGAAAAAGAGGTGCTTGCCTTAACCCAGGGTGAGGGCGTGCCGCTAATTGCCGATGCGGCCTGTGTCCCCGCGCTGCTACCGCAAATGCTGCGTTTAGCGTCGCCAGCAGGGCGCATTGGTCTGCTGGGCTTTAGCGTTCAGCCCAGTGAGCTAGTGCAGCTAGAGGTGATCAAGAAAGAGCTGACCTTGGTTGGCTCGCGCCTGAACAATCGTAAGTTTCCGGAGGTGCTTGAGCTAATGGCAAGTGGGCAGTTGGATCCGTTGGCGCTCGTCAGCCATCGGTTACCGCTAGGTGACATGCCCAATGCCATCGAGATGCTTGATCACCGACCTGAAGAGGCCCGCAAGGTACTGATTCAAATCAGTGCCTAAGGGTAACCACGCCAACCCACGCGTAATTAACAATCTACAACACCAGTGTGCAGGAGAGAGAAAATGATTAAACAATTTATCACCAGCGCCGTTCTTGGGGCCGCCATATTAGGCAGTCACTCCCTGATGGCGGCAGACTATACTTTGCGTTTCGGCCATTTAGCCAATGAGCAAAACATTTGGCACCAGGCCGCCGAGAAATTTAAAGAAGAAGTCGAAGCGAACTCCGATGGGCAGATCGAGGTGCGCCTCTACCCCAGTGAGCAGCTCGGTAACGAGATGGACGTGATCAATAGTATCCAATTGGGCACGGCGGATATGACCATCACGGGTGAAAGCTTACAGAATTGGGCGCCGAAAGCCGCCATGATGGCGGTACCTTACGCCTTTCGAGATTCCGAGCACCTTCATGCGGCGGTTAACGGTGACATCGGCGCTGAAATTGAGGCGCAAATCACTGAGCAGACAAACTTAGTCCCATTGGCGTGGTTTGAGCGCGGTCCCCGTGAGCTGACCTCCAACCGGCCTATCCGTGACCCAGACGAACTCGATGGGCTGCGTCTACGCGTGCCTAACGTGCCGCTATTTGTTGATACTTGGAAAGCGATGGGTGCACGTCCAACCCCTATGGCGTTTAGCGAAGTGTTTACTGCGCTGCAGCAAGATACCTTAGAAAGCCAGGAAAACCCGCTAAGTCTGATCGAAAGTGCCAGCTTCAACGAGGTGCAGGACTACGTCAACATGACAGGCCATGTGCGCAGTTGGATCTATGTGGTGATCGGACGTAATCAGTTAGAAAGTATGCCTGATGAGTTACAGCAGGTGGTTCGTGATGCTGCCCAAACCATGCAGGATCATCAGGCTGAGCTTTTCATTGATGATCAAGAACGTCTTGAAGAAGCGCTTAAAGAGCGTGGGATGGAGTTTGTGGAAGTCGACGTCGATGCATTCGCAGAGAAAGCTCGCCCCGCTGTCCTTGAGGCCTTAACCGACGAGCAGCGTGAACTCTTTGACGCTATCCAGGATTTGTAAGCTCGCCGGTAATGCGTTGGTAGTGAACTGGTAATGGCGATGGGCCGGCATCTTGCTGGCCCATTTTCGAACGGCAAAGGCTGCTTGCCCATGAGGATACGGTTATGAACTCGGATCACAAAGCGCTTGAACAGGAAGCGTTGGAAAGTCTGGATTCAATGTCGGCGGTGCCTAAGCTAAAAGGCCCCATTGGGCGCGTGATTGGCTGGGTGGATAATTGTTTTCTAACCTTGGCGGTCGTGGCACTTGTTGCGATTGCCGTCACGGTACTGCTGCAAATTTGTTCGCGGCTATTTTTGCCGTTTTCTATTGCTTGGACTGAGGAACTCTCGCGCTATCTGTTTATTTATATGGTGGCGTTATCCGTCGGTGTTGTATTGCGCCAGAACCGACATATCAGCGTTGAACTTTTCCACCACCTGCTGGGGCCGCGCATGCAGGCGGCTTTTCAAGTGCTAATTTGTTCGCTGATTGGCCTGTTTGCATATCTAGTGCTGCCTTACGCTTGGCAGTATGCGCAAAACGGCACCATGCAGACCTCGCCAACGCTGCATGTTCCCATGCTGTATATCTTTTTCTCAACGGTAGTCACCTTTGCGCTACTCCTGGTGTACAGCGTACTAGGGTGCCTTGAGGGAATTATCGCAATGTGTCGCTCCTCTGCCTCTCTTCAGGAGTCGTAAGCATGGAAGTTATTATTCTCTTCAGTGTTTTCTTGATTCTGCTCTTGGTGGGGATGCCTATTGCGTTCGCGCTGGGGTTAGCCTCGCTTTCTTATCTGCTGCTTGAAGGCATTTCATTGACGATTGTTCCGCAGCGGATGTATGCGGGCATCGACACCTTTGTGCTGCTCTGTATTCCCGGTTTTGTGCTGGCCGGCAATTTGATGAACGTCGGCAATATCACGGAACATATCGTGCGTTTCTCCAACGCATTATTAGGTCATATTCGCGGCGGGCTTGGCTTGGCCAATGTGGCGGGCTCAATGATTTTCGGCGGTATCTCCGGCACGGCGGTGGCCGACTCAGCCAGCATCGGTTCGGTGATGATCCCCGGTATGGCGCGCTCGGGTTATGACAAACCTTTTGCCGCTGCGGTTACCGCCGCCTCGTCAACCGTTGGGCCGATTATTCCGCCCAGCGTGCCGATGATTATCGTAGGTTCACTAAGCGGTATTTCGGTTGGTCGAATGTTCCTGGCGGGTGCGATTCCTGGCCTGTTGATGGGACTCGCCATGATGGCCACGGTGTATATCCTGGCCGTTCGTCGCGGATACCCCAAAGAGCAGCGGGTACCATTTCTGCAGCTGCTGCGCGAAGCGAAAACGGCCTTCTGGGCGCTGCTGATGACCGTGATTATTCTCTACGGCATTATTGGCGGGTTTTTTACTCCCACAGAAGCGTCTATTGTCGCCTCGCTTTATGCACTAGTGGTGGGTATGTATGTGTATAAAGGCCTGTCGTGGAAAAAGCTCCCGGCGATTTTGTCAGACACTGTATTGACCTCCTCTGCACTGCTGCTGATGGTGGGGTTGGCAAACCTGTTTGGCTGGATCCTTACCAGCGAACAGATTCCGCAGATGATCGCTGCGCTTATTCTCTCCATTAGCGACAACCCGCTGATCGTTTTACTTATTCTTAACCTGATTCTGCTATTTGTCGGCGCTTTTATGGAGACCATCGCCGCGCTGATTATTCTTTTTCCTGCCTTGGTGGGAGTAGCCACTGGCGTGGGTGTCGATCCGGTTCATTTTGCGGTGATCGCGGTGCTGAACCTGATGATCGGGCTAACAACGCCGCCGGTAGGGGTGTGCCTATTTGTGGTGGCGGGTATTGGCAAACTGCCTATGTTGACGGTGGCAAGAGCCATCGTGCCCTTTTTGCTATGCAACTTGGCGGTGCTGTTGTTGGTGACCTATGTCCCCGCGATTTCGCTTTGGTTGCCTAACTTGTTGATGGGAGAGTAAACAACTATGGCTCCACAGCGTATTGAAGCGAAGCCCAAAAGCGGTCAGATCGGTTTTGTTCATTTGGGCTTAGGCGCATTTCACCGTGCCCATCAAGCGGTCTATTTAGAGCGTTATCGTCAGCGTAGTGGTGACACTGGGTGGGGTGTTTGCAGCGCTAACCTGCGTGCCAGCGTTGGTTTAGTCGACGGATTGAGCGCGGCTGGGCATCGCTATCATGTCGCCGAGTACACCGATAGTGACAGCGTCACACTGCGCGAAATAGGCGTGATCGAAGAGACGTTGTTTTCTGGCCGTGATGGTGCCGGTAATTGGGGGCGTGACCGGGAAAGGCTGTTAGCGCGAATGGCCTCTGCGGACACCCGTATCGTTACTTTAACGGTGACCGAGAAGGGCTACTTTTTAAACCCGGCTAGCGGTGAATTAAGAGACGATGATCCGATGATCATCGGCGATATCGCCTCGCCCCAGCAGCCGCGTACCGCACCAGGGCTGCTGGTTGAAGCGTTAGCTCGGCGGCGGGAAGCAGGCATTGCCCCCTTTACGGTGCTCTCTTGCGACAATATGCCGGATAACGGTAAGCGAACACGCCAAGCGGTGGTGCAGTTAGCTGAGCAGCGCGATGCCGCGCTGGCTAGCTGGATAGCCTCCGAGGTGGCATTTCCCTGCAGCATGGTGGATCGCATCGTGCCCGCCATGACCGACACGGACTTTGAGCGTTTAGCGGCGCTGGGGGTTACAGATTCAAACGCTGTGGTATGCGAGGCGTTCACCCAGTGGGTGGTGGAAGACAATTTCCCAACTGGGCGGCCGAACTGGGAAACCGAAGGCGTTGAGATGGTCGCCGATGTAGCGCCGTTTGAAACCATGAAGTTACGCATGCTCAATGGCAGCCACTCCTTACTGGCTTACTTGGGTGCATTAGCGGGTATTGAAACGGTCTATGAAGGGGTCAATCACGTCGCGCTTCGCGTGCTGCTACGCCGCTATATGCTTGAAGAGGCGGCGCCTACCCTTGAGATGCCGGAAGGGATTGATTTAGACGCTTACGCTGACTCGCTGCTGGCGCGCTTTGCCAATGACAGCCTGCGCCATCGCCTGCAGCAAATCGCTATGGATGGCAGCCAAAAGCTGCCGCAGCGCTGGCTTTCTGGAGCACTGAAACGTAGTGCCGCTGGTGAGACATCGCCCTGCGTGGCGTTGGGAATGGCGGCCTGGATTCGCTACACCGCGGGCGAAGATCTGCTCGGGAATCGCTACACCGTTGACGACCCGCTAGCCAAGCGCTTTGCCGATTTACACCACGCCCATGGCGTCGATGCCAGTACGTTGGTCGCCGCCTTTTTAGCCATGGACGATGTGGTGCCGAGCGAGCTAGCCGCAGACAAAGTGTTTGCTCAGTGCGTACTAAACGCGTATCAAACGCTGATCCAAGGTGGACTAAGTGAAGCGCTGGCAGCGCTTGAGCGCAACTAGGCTTTATACGAAAAGTCGGCGAGCGAAGACTAGACAAGGCAAAAATCAACGAGAAAGCGGAGTTTACGGGGTGTAAATGAGCATTTCGAGGCGATTTTTAACGCCGTATTGTCGAGCGTAGGCAGTTTTCATACAAAGCCTAATAAAAGGAGATCCCCATGGAGCATACCTGGCGCTGGTTTGGCCCTAAAGATGCGATTCGGCTGGAAGAAATTCGCCAAACAGGCGCCACCGGTATCGTGACGGCACTGCACGAGGTGCCCAATGATCAGGTTTGGTCGGTTGAGGCGATCCGTGAGCGTCAGCAGATGATCGAAGCCGCTGGCCTGACATGGTCGGTGGTGGAGAGCGTACCGGTACATGAGTCGATCAAAAAAGGCCTGCCTGAGCGCGATGCGCTGATCGCCACCTACTGCCAGACGCTACGCAACCTGGCGGCCTGTGGTATCGATACCGTGTGCTACAACTTTATGCCGGTGCTGGACTGGACACGTACGGATCTAACCTATCAATTACCCGATGGTGCCTTGGCGCTGCGCTTTGATCAAACCGCGTTTGCGGCTTTTGATCTTTACTTGCTTCAGCGACCAGGCGCTGAGAAAGCGTACAGCGATGAGGAGCAAACTCAAGCAAGCCGCTATCTTGAGGGGTTAGATAGCGCTGGCCGTGACAAATTAGTCAACACGCTGATCGCTGGGCTGCCGGGCGCCGAAGAGCACTACACCCTTGAGCAGTTTCGCGCGGTCCTTGAAGGTTACGCTGATATTGACGCCGCTCGGCTGCGGGAGAACCTAGGTTACTTTCTCCAGGTGGTTATTCCGGTAGCGGAAGAAGTGGGCATTCGTATGGCCATCCATCCTGATGACCCGCCACGATCGCTGCTAGGGCTGCCCCGAGTGGTCTCTACGCGCGAGGATGCCCAGTGGATTGTCGATCGCATACCCAGCCCCGCCAATGGTTTGACCCTTTGCACCGGCTCTTACGGTGTTCGACAAGACAATGATTTGGTGGCCATGACCCGCCACTTTGCCCCGCATATTCACTTTATCCATCTGCGTGCCACGCAGCGTGAAGCGGATTCGCGCTCGTTCCACGAGGCACCGCACTTGGCCGGTGATGTGGATATGGTGGAGGTGATACATGCTCTGGTGGATGAAGAGCGGCGGCGCGAGCGAGAGGGCGGGGCGCGCTTGCCGCTGCGCCCGGACCACGGCCACCAACTGCTGGATGATCAACAGCGCAACACGGCGCCGGGTTACCCACTCTACGGGCGCCTGCGGGGGTTGGCGGAACTGCGCGGTGTGGAGCTGGCGGTGCGGCAGTTGACCGAGCGCGCGTCGCGACCGACTTGAGCGTAAAAGCGCGCTGACGCCCGGCTTTTAACGGGCGAGCCAACCCCCGTCCACAGCCAGGGTGTGACCATGCACATAGCGGGCGGCGTCGGAGCATAGATAGATGGCCGCACCGGCCAGATCTTCGGGGGTACCCCAGCGTCCGGCGGGAATGCGGCCGAGTATTTCATCATGGCGGTTGGGGTCGTCGCGCAGTGCTTGGGTGTTATCCGTCGCCATGTATCCAGGCGCGATGGCATTGACGTTGATATCGTAAGGTGCCCATTCGTTAGCCAGTAGTCGCGTTAACCCGAGGATGCCACTTTTACTCGCGGTGTAAGAGGGGACGCGAATGCCGCCTTGAAACGAAAGCAGGGAGGCAATATTGACGATCTTACCGGGTGCTTTGCGCTCAATTAAGTGCTTGGCAACCTGCTGAGCCAGAAAAAACGCCGCCTTTAAGTTGACGTCTATCACCGAGTCCCAGTCTTGTTCAGAGAACTCAATCGCCGGAGCCCGGCGAATCATCCCCGCATTGTTAACCAGAATATCCAGTTTGCCGGCTTGGTTGATGGCTTGGTTAACGATATCGCTTGGCGCGTGATGACCTAATTCTGCTTCGATAGTGTAAAAACGTTGCCCGTACGCTTCGACTTTCTGGCGCGTTTGATCGGTGGGTGAGCGGCTGACGCCAACAATGTCAGCGCCCGCCTCGGCTAGCGCCACGGCAATGCCTTGGCCCAAGCCTTTATTGCAACCGGTAACCATGGCCACTTGCCCTTGCAAGGAAAATAACCTCATTGAATAGCCCCTTTATCATCGTCATACCGAGAATTTTCAACCCACAAGCTAAGCACTCACTTTAGCTGATAGGCGCGCAATAGCAGCGGGTAACTCGCTGGCATGCTGAATGCCAATGGCGCCTTCGGGCGTGCTCTCTTCATTCGGGAAGTGATTGAGATGAATAACGTGCATGTCTGCTTCCAACCCCGCTTCCACACCCACGGCGGCATCATCGACCACGATACAGTGTTGAGGGGAATAACCCATGGCGGCAGCCGCCTTGCGATAAAGTTCTGGGTCTGGCTTCCATACGTTAAGGGTATAGGCGCTGAACAGTCTGTCTTCAAAATAGTGGCCAAGATCGGTGCTTTCCAATGCGCAGCGTATTTTGCGTTCAGGGCCGTTAGATACTACGGCCTTAGGATGGCCCGTTAGCTGCTCAAGGGCGGCAGGCATTCCGGGGATGGCTAAAAGCTCGGCACGCATGCGAGCCTCCATGCGCGCCCGCATGCCTGCCTCAAGTTGGGTAAATTTACCTTCAGCAAGCGCTTGAAAACGGTTTTCCAAGGTTTCGACGATAGTCTGAAAACGTACACCTCGAAACTCGTCCATATATTGCTGGGCGGAGAAGGGTAAGTTGAATTCGGGCAGAATGTCGCCCATTACCTCGGCAAGCAGTATTTCACTATCCACCAGGGTGCCATCGCAATCGAACAGCAGGCAGAGGGGGGTGGCCGTGTTCATTGCAGAATTCACTGATAGGTTTCCTCGTTAACTAGGCTAATCGGGCGCTCGCCCTGCAGTGCAAGGCGAATATTATCCACTGCCCGTTGGGCCATGGCGTCCCGGGTTTCATGGGTGGCAGAGCCAATATGGGGCAGGGCGACCACATTGGGCATCTTCGGCAACGGCGACGATGCCGGCAATGGCTCCTGCTCGAACACGTCGAGCCCTGCCGCGTGGATGACGCCGTTTTCCAGCGCGTGTATCAGGGCGCTTTCATCGACTACTTTGCCCCGGGCGATATTGATGAAAATGCCCGACGGCTTCATCTGTGCGAACTCCCGGGCGCCGATCAAACGCTCGGTGTTGGCGGTGAGGGGCACCGTAACGCACACGAAATCGGCCTCGGCCAGCAGCTCGTTGAGTTCGCGGCGCTGGGCGCCCAGTTCTTTTTCCAGCGCGGGTTTGGGCGAGGCGTTGGAATAGAGCACCTGCATGCCAAACCCCAGGGCCCCACGCCGGGCGACGGCCTGACCGATCCGGCCGAAACCCACCATGCCCAGAGTCTTGCCATGTACGTCGCTACCGAACCGATCGGGGCCAATGCTTGACTGCCACTGCCCGGCTTTCACCCACTCGGCGAGTTCAACGGCGCGCCTGGCCGTGGCCATGATCAGGGTAAAGCCTGTATCGGCGGTGGTTTCGGTAAGCACGTCGGGCGTATTGCACAGCATAATGCCGCGTTTGGTAAGTTCATCGACGGGGATGTTGTCGTAGCCTACGGAGATAGTCGCGATGACTTCTAATTGGGGCGCTGCGTCCAATAACGCCGGGGTAATCGCCAGGCCGGAACCGATGATGCCCTGCGTGCCTGCCAGTACCGCGCGATTTTCAGGTGCATCCAGCGCGTTGGGTTTGGGCAGTACGTCCACCTTAAATAAGTCGTTGAGTGTGTCGAGCTGGGCGTCGCTGAGTCGTCCTTGAACTACCAAACGTTTCTTCACGGTTATCTCCTGGGTAAAAGCCTTTTAACGTATCGCCAAGCGTCAGGCATCGGGGTGGTCGGCTTCAAGCGCCTGGAGTTGCTGGCGATTGGGCAGCCCTTCCATGTCGCCGACCACTTGAACGGCCTGGGCACCCACCAGGTTGCCCCGGTTGAGTGCTTGCTGGGGTGACAGACCGTCGAGTAGCGCGCTGATCAACCCCACGGCGAAGCCGTCACCGGCGCCGACCGTATCCACCACCCTGGCCACCGGCTGACCCGGCACGGTAAAACTCTCCAGTTTGCCGGTGAGCATTCCCCGATAGTAGCTGCCTTCTGGCCCCAATTTAATCACCACCGCCTTAGCGCCGCGCGCCAGGTAAGCGTCGGCGATGGCATCCGGGGTCTCCTGCTGGGTCAGTAAGCGCCCTTCGGCAAGGCCGGGGAGCACCCAGTCGGCGTGACCTGCAAGCTCATTCAGGGTGTCGCGCATGGCGTCTTCACTCGGCCAAAGTGAGGGGCGCAGGTTGGGGTCAAAGGAGACGCTGGCACCCTGGGCGCGGGCCTGGCGCATTAAATGGCGCGTCAACTTACAGGCGCTTTCCGAGAGCGCGGGGGTAATCCCGGTGGCGTGTAGATGAGTGAGCGACGAGAAGTCGATGGTCGAGGCATCGTCGACGGACAGGTAACTTGCGGCACTGCCGCGTCGGAAATACTCCACGCGAGGATCGGCGCCTTCCTCGGCGCGCTCCTTGAACATCAGCCCTGTTGGATGCTGCGTATCGGTATGGATGTAACGGTCATCGATACCTTCAGCGCTCAAGGCATGCTGGATAAACCGGCCGAGGCTGTCGGTACCGACACGACTCAACCAGCCTACATGAAACCCAAGGCGGGACAGTCCAATCGCCACGTTATTGTCGGCACCGGCCAGTCGGCGATGGAAGTGCTCGATCGCCGATAGGTCACCTGGGGCATCGGCAATGAACATGGCCATTGCTTCGCCGAAAGTAAGCACCTGAGGGGAAGAAGAGCGCCTGTTTTCCATGGAGGTAGCCTCTATTTAGTGAAATAGGTAATGATCATGGAGCGGTACTGCCCCGGACGAGTAACCGAGGTGAATGACGGCTGTGAAACGCCAGCGGCGTTGCGCGTCGCTCAAGCTGGTTGACCAGACAGGCGACGGCATCACGGCCGATGCTGTCGGTGGGCTGGGCCAGCGTGGTAATACCCGGTGTCATCAGCTCGCACAATTCGAGTTCGTCAATGCCCACTAACCCCACCGGGCCCATCGCGACGTCGAGCTGCTTGAAGCATCGCGCCATGGCGAGCGTGGCATTGCCATTGGCGCACAGCACCGCACAATGGCCGGGCGGATGCGGTGCCAAGAACGCGGCCAAGCCGGTGCAGGGCGTGTCGATGTCACGGGGGCTGAGCATCAGCGTCTGGCGGGTGAAGCCCATGGCGTCTGCCTGCTGCTGAAAGCGATCCAGCCGCGCCTGGCGAGTGCTGGTGTGCTCGGGCGTTTCGCTGACATACAGAATCGAGCGATAGCCCTGCTGCGCCAGGTGCGCCAGGGCCATATCGATCGCGAGGGCATTGTCGAGACCGATCACCTCGGCGTCGAGATGGTGGATGTCACGATCGAGCAGGACCACGGGGACGCCGCTTTCCAGCAATGCCTGTCCCGGTTGCCCGGCGGCATTGATAACCAGCCCTTCGACCTGATAGGCCGCAAGCGTCGCCAGGTGGTGTTGTTCAAGTGCCGGGTCGTTATCGGTATTGCAGACCATCAAGGAGTATCCGAAGTCGCGGCATGCGAGCTCCACGCCATGCATCACGGCCACCGAAAAAGGGTTGCGTATATCCGCCACCATCATCCCCAGCAGGCGGGAGCCGCCGCCTTTGAGCCCTCGCGCCATCTGGTTGGGATGGTAGCCCAATGCCGCCGCCGCCTCGGCAACGCGCTGCTGCAGCGATTGGGAAAGCTTGTCGCGTTCGGGGCCGAAGAAGCGTGAAACGCTGGACTTGGAGGTACCCGCTAGCTTGGCAACGTCGATCAAGGTGGCTCGGGTAGGCGGCGAAGGCATAGATGTCGGTACGCTATAATAAAAATGGGAACGTTCCCAAGGCTAGTCGGTTTCCAGACGAAAGGCAATGCCCGATGAGTGGAGCTGTTGGTGTTGTAAGCATGTCGGCGACCGGTCCATTAATTTGGCTAATGTCTGCAAAGTGCAGAGGTAGGTGACATTTAGTTTATCCATCTACAGCTTCTGCCTATCATCCCCTCCTTCCTATTATCGACTAAGCTGGAATTAAACAGCTGATTCCTTTTAGGGGTGGCATAACGGTCAAGACGATTGTGGGTTGTCAAGCACCGAAGGAGCTTTCATAAGTGGAATTCAAGGATTACTACCAAGTGCTTGGGGTAGAAAAGGCCGCGACGGCCGAGGAAATCAAGAAAGCCTACCGCAAGTTAGCGCGTAAGTTTCATCCTGATGTCAGCAAAGAGTCTGAAGCGGAACAGCGCATGCAAGAGGTTAATGAAGCAAAAGCGGTGTTGACAGATCCAGAGAAACGCTTCGCTTATGATCAACTTGCCGAGCAATACCATTCTGGGGAGGACTTCCAGCCACCTCCTGACTGGGATTCGGGCTTTGAGTTTAGAGGCCGCGGCTTCGAAGAGGCCGATTTAGGTGAGTTCAGCGACTTTTTTGCCAACCTGTTTGGGCAAGGGGGCCGTACAGGCCGAGGTAAACGCAGTTATCAGATGCGCGGTGAGGACCGTCATGCCAAGATCAGCATCGACCTGAAGGATGCTTTCTACGGCGCCAACCGGGCAATTACCTTGCAAATGCCACAGGTGGATGCCCAAGGCCGCGTTGTCTCCCGAGAGCACACCCTTAACGTACAGATACCCAAGGGTATTAAAGCGGGCCAGCATATTCGCCTCTCGGGGCAAGGCAGTCCCGGAGTTGGAGGTGGTTCGGCAGGTGACCTGTACTTGGAAATACACTTTACACCGGATTTGCGTTATCGAGTTGAGGGAAGAGATGTATACCAAAAGGTGTCGGTTACGCCTTGGGAGGCCGCGCTTGGCGCCAGTATCGAAACCCTGACTCCTTCAGGGTTGATTAAACTCAAGGTGCCAACTGGGTCACAGACGGGGCGTCGATTGCGCCTGAGGGGGCGTGGTATTCCAGGGCTGGAGCCGGGCGACCTTTATGTGGAGCTCGAGGTGGTACTACCCCCAGCCGATACCGACAAGGCTCGAGAACTGTACCAAACCATGGCGCAAGAACTGGCATTCGATCCACGCCAACGAAAGGGAGGCTAGAAGATGGCTCAGCAGCGTATCGTTAGCGGCGAACTGATCGATGAGGCGACTCTAACCGTCGAGGATTTAGCGCGAGCCTGCTCGGTAGAAGCTGGTTGGGTCGTCGAGCGCATTGAAAGCGGTCTGTTGGCCGATGGGTCACCCTATGTGGCGAGTTGGCGGTTTACAAGCCGAGACCTGACCCGTGCTCGACGGATGAGCCAGTTAGAGCGTGACTTCGAAGCCGCTCCCGAACTTGCCGCCCTGGCGACGGATCTGATTGAGGAGAACCAGCGCCTAAGGGAGCGGCTGCGGGCTGCAGGTCTTGTTGATGATTAGTTCTGCTCACGCGATAAAGCATTCACTGGGCCGCAAGTGCTTTGGTCGTCGGCGAGGAAACTAAATCTATGACACATATAGAGCCCCATCGGTCCCATCGTACGGGGTGGTTGCGAGCTGCCGTATTGGGCGCGAATGATGGCATTGTCTCAACTAGTAGCCTCATTCTTGGGGTCGCGGCGGCCAATACAACGCAGAACGATATATTGTTAGCTGGCATTGCAGGGCTGGTGGCCGGTGCCATGTCGATGGCGGCTGGGGAGTATGTTTCGGTCAGTTCACAGTCCGACACTGAAAATGCTGATCTTGAAATCGAGAGAAAATCATTGGATGAGGATTACGAAGACGAGCAAGCAGAGCTCGGCGCCATCTACGAAGCCCGTGGCCTTACACCGGATTTAGCAAGCCAGGTTGCCCAGCAATTGATGAAAAACGATGCGCTTGGCGCTCATGCTAGAGATGACATTGGGTTAGCTGGCAGCGGAAAAACAAAACCTCTTCAGGCCGCACTTTCATCGGCCTCTACCTTCACCATCGGCGCTCTGTTCCCTTTATTGGTGGCTTGGTGGGCGCCGCACGAGCAATTGATTATATTGGTGGCGTTGTTCTCGTTACTTTTTCTAGCTTTTTTGGGTGCTATAGCTGCATGCGTTGGTGGGGCGCCGATAGTAAAAGGTGCATGGCGTGTGATGTTCTGGGGGGCACTCGCAATGGCCTTAACAGCGGCTATAGGACGCCTGTTTGGAATTGTGGCATAAAAAATTCCTTTTACACGTCGGAGCAATTTCTACAACGTGTGGTATGGGGTAAAGCCTCAATACGATTAGGAGCGATCTTCCTGCCACACTCTTCGCAAGAGTCGCCTACCCGAGCATCAATGCGTGCCAGGGCGCGTTTGATCTGGGCCAGTTCCTCCTCGGCTTCAGCCTCCAGTCGCGCGATCACCTCATCGTTGTGGATTTCAATCGCCTGCTCATCAAGACCCTTATCCAGAGCGCCGTTGATACGGTGGCGATGATCTTCGTAGCGCTGTACGCGGGCCAGAAGTTCAGCCTTCAGGGCTTCCAGCCGTGCTTTTCTGTCTTGCATGGTTGCCTATAAGCCCCCGGCTGCTCTCATAGTTCAGACCAAATGCGCTCTCTAAAATCGTCGCTGAGCTCAGACACCTGGCGTATTCGGTTATAGGTAGCTTCAGTCATGTCTCCAGAGATTTTGTGATAGCAGGACACCATAGAGGTTAGTGTTGGGGGGCCATCGAAACCGAGCATGCACTGTGTCAGTCTGCTATGAAGGGGAGCCACTGTTGAAATAAGGTCAAGCTCGTGACGAAATGCTTCGTTGAAGGTTTCCAGCCAAATGCGTTGCAGCTTGACCACCGAGTTAGTGGTTTCTAGCCAAGACTGATACCAGAAATCAATCAGGGTATCGTCACTGATCGCTTTTGGGTCGGCATGCGCTTTGGTAAGTGTTGACATTGTGTTTTCTACTCCTGTGCTAGTTTAAATATTATAGTTGTCCTTTTTTCTTTGGCAGGTTATAGGGTTGTTTGTTTTGATGTAGGTCAAATTTTTAACATTAAGGAATTTTTTGTGGTTTTGATGTGGGGTAATTAGTTTTTGGGTTTTATTGATTACATGGGTAATGCTTTAGTGTGAGATTTTTTAGTTAAAATCTATGTGCTATAAGTTATTTAAAGCTAATCCTTAAATATTAAGTAGTGTCGCCATCTTTAAATTTTATTATTTATAAAATAAACATTGATGGGAGTCATGGAATGGCCTATTAGCTCTGCTTTAGGATGTCGCCAGGCCGTTGCTAGGCTCTGTCCTTAATTTATAGCGAGGTTAAAAAGTCATGGATAAGCTAACAGCACTTAACTTTTTGCCACAAGAACAACTTGTTTTGGCTTATTCGCATGAAAAAATGGAAGTAAATCGCTACCGCTGCCTAGCGCTAAGGTTCCTTTCTATTGATCCACCTGTGAACAGGTTGATGAGCGCGATAGGTATAGAGTGCGTCCACCGTCTTGAATGGTTGAAAGAAGTGGCTACTCGAATGGATCTTTCCGCCTGTGTTGCCGAGCCGTCGTATCCAGGGGCTTCTCCATTATTTAATATCAATAAACAACATTTTTTTGTTGTAGATGAGCTTATGGGGACTCAGCTTCTCGAGCAGGCCGAAAAAGCCGCGAAAGAGACCTTCATGTTTTTCAGTTGGTTGCTGGAAACGAATGCCACTCCAGAGCTAGATCGACCTTTTTTAGGTTTTGTAAATCAAAAGACAAATGAATTTCACGTGCTTCAAGAATGTCGCCAGAACTGGACTGCGGGCATGTCGATAGCTTTTTAAGTTTTGCTCTGGCTCAAAAGCTTCAGCTATCAATGCCTGCAAGTTTTCTCACTTACACCCGCGGGCGCGCAGCACGTATTTTTCCAGCTCCACGATCAGGTAAATGGCAAGGCTACTGATCAGGATAACGCCCCAATGACTAAGATGGAGCCCCTCGCTTTCGAAGATGACCTGCATAAAGGGCAGGTAAGTCCAGACGAGCTGGAGCACTACAATCGTACCGATGGAAATCCATACCGGACGACTGCCGAAGAGGCCCTCCAGGCTGAGGGTGCTACGCAGCAGGTAGCGGCTGTTGATCAGATAGGCAGCACTCCCCATTACCAGCATATTGACCGCACCGGTGCGCGCCAGCATTTCACTGCCGCCGTGCAGGAGTATCCAGCCGAACATTCCAAATACACCGAGCAGCAGTAACAGAGAGACAAAAACCACCCGCCAGAGAAGGAACAGATCAAGCAGTGAGGCGTCGGGGTCTCGTGGCGGGCGAATCATAATATCTTTTTCGGCCCCTTCGAAGGCCAGCGCAAGGCCCAGCGTCACTGCGACGACCATGTTGACCCAAAGCGCCTGTAGTGGCGTGACCGGCAGGGTAGTGCCCGCCAGCACGGCGAGCATGATCGCCAGCCCCTGGCCGCCGTTGGTTGGCAGTAAAAAGGTGATCGTCTTGCGAATGTTGTCGTAGACCTTGCGACCTTCACGGATGGCCCCGACGATGGTCGCGAAGTTGTCGTCGGCCAGCACCATCTCGGCGGCCTCCTTGGCAGCCTCAGTGCCCTGGATGCCCATTGCCACGCCCACGTTGGCGCGCTTCAGGGCTGGCCCATCGTTGACCCCGTCGCCCGTCATGGCGCAGATGCCGCCGCGGGCCTGCATTGCCTTCACCAGCCGCAGCTTGTGCTCTGGTGCGGCGCGCGCGAAGACGTCCACGTCGAGAATGATGGCCTCGAGTTCGGTATCCGACATGGCCTCTATCTCACGTCCGCTTATAGCCCGCTCGGTATGGGCAAAACCCAGCTGTCTGGCGATGGCCAGTGCCGTCGCGGCGTGGTCGCCGGTGATCATCACCGGACGAATGCCAGCGGCAAGGCATTCTTTCACCGATGTGATGGCCTCTTCCCGAGGTGGGTCGAGCAGCCCCACAAGGCCCAGCAGCACCAGTCCTTCTTCGGCATGTTCATCCTCCAGGTCACGGTCGTCGTGGATCTGCTTCTCCGCCAGTGCCAAGACGCGCAAGCCGCGTGAGGATAGCGCTTGGATACGCTCCTCCCAAAGCGCTACGTCCAGTTCGCTATGCTGGTTTCCATCGCGCACCTGATGGCACATCTCAAGTAGGCGGTCGGGTGCACCCTTAACCAGCAAAAGGCGTTCGCCGTGCGCTTCGTGGAGCGTTGCCATGTACTGGCGTTCGGATTCAAAAGGAATGGCATCATGCCTGGCGTGGTCGCTTCGCAGCGTACCGGCCTCAAGCCCTGCCTTGGCGGCGGCGACGACCAGGGCGCCTTCGGTGGGGTCGCCATGGATCCGCCAGCGACCTTCATCCTCGGCGAGCTCGGCATCATTGCAAAGCACGGCAACCTTCAGGAAGTGGCGCAGTTCATGAGCTTTATCCAGGTCAATGAATCGGGACGCCGGCTTGTCTTCTTGCATCCAATAGAAACGACCTTGCGGGGAAAAGCCGGTGCCCTCAATGCGTATCGCACCCTCGGGTAGCCAGACTGTCTCGGCGGTCATCTCGTTGCGGGTCAGGGTGCCGGTCTTGTCGGAGAAGATCGTCGAAATGGAGCCCAGCGTCTCTACCGCCGGAAGGCGCCGGATAATTGCGTTGCGGCGAGCCATGGTCTGCACGCCCAAGGCTAACCCAATGGTGACGATAGCCGGCATGCCCTCGGGGATGGCCGCTACCGCCAGCCCCACGGCGGCCATGAACATGTTGCCTAATGGTTGACCATGCACCAGCAAGCCGAAAGCGCCCGTGAGAATGGCGGCAACGAGAATAAACAAGGCAAGTATCTGGCCGGCGCGGTCAATCTGGCGCAGTAGCGGTGTCTTGAGCTGCTCGACGTCGCGCAGCATCTCCGATATCCGGCCGATCTGGGTGTGCGCCGCAGTCTCGACGACCAGTCCGTGTGCATTGCCCTGGACGACGATGGTGCTGGCATAGGCCATACAGGTGCGGTCGCCCAGGTCGGCATCATCGTCTACCGCCTGGGTCTGCTTATCTACCGGCGTGGACTCGCCAGTCAATGAAGCTTCCTCGGTGCGAAAACGCTGCGCCGTCAACAGGCGCAGGTCGGCCGGGACTCGATCACCGCTCTCAACCAGCACAACATCACCCGGCACGAGTTCCTCGGCAGGAATGGTCAGACGCTTTCCGTCGCGCAGCACTGCGGCCTGGGGCGAGAGCATTCGGCGGATGCTATCCAGGGCCTTCTCGGCCTTGCCCTCCTGTATGAAGCCGATCAGCGCAATGATCAGCACCACACAAAAAATCACGACGGCATCAATGGCGTGGCCCAGCCCCAAGCTGGCAACGGACGCCACGATCAGTACCAGCATCAGGATGTTATTGAACTGCGCGAGTAGCCGCTGCCACCAGGGACGACCCTTCGTTTGTTCGAGCTGGTTGGGCCCATGAGTGGCTAGCCGGCGCTCGGAAGCCTGAACGCTGAGGCCATCGGCTGTGCTGTCGAGTTGCTTGAGCGCTTCACCTACCTCCAGGGCATGCCAGGCAGTTTGCTTGATGCGGTTGGGAGCAGCCATTGTTTCTCCGACATGAGCGAGGTGAGAGGATGCCAGATAGTAAACACGTTGCGGGCTTTAAAGCATTGATGCAGAGCAACACGTAGGTGTAATTCATGAAATTTATAGTTGCCGCTTGAGACATCGTTCCTCTGCGAGCTCAAAGTGCTGCCATCCTCAAACGCCAAGTTTTCCATGCAGGGAGAAAAATATACTTAGGTCCTAGATGAAAGGTTTGCCCACATCAGGATGTTAGTTTTGGCAGAAAGCACCGTCCAAGCAAGGTAAACTAGCCGACTTTGAAACCACAACTGGCTTCAGGCATGCAGCGAATTGAAGAATTAAGCGAAGCGGGGGATCGGTACTTCGATGGCCTGGTGGACAAGTTTTCCCGCTCGCTCTACCAGGCGCCGCGGGGTGAGCTGCGCCTGGCCATGCTCGACCATTTATTGCCGCAAATGCTGGAGCTGAACCAGCAGTCGGTACTCGACGTTGGCGGCGGGCTCGGCCAGCAGGCCGCGTGGTTTGCCAAGCGAGGGCACGCCGTCACAATGACCGAGCCATCCGCCGACATGCTGGCCTATGCCCGGCAGTGGCATGCGGCATGCGACGAACTTTCCTCGCAGGCGATCACCTATGGGCAGACGCCGTTGCAGCAATTGGCCGATGAGCACCCCGGCCCCTGGCCGCTGATCACCTGCCATGCCGTGCTGGAATGGCTGGGTGATCCGCGCGCGGCGCTGGCGTCATTGGCGGCGCTTTTGGCGCCGGGCGGGCAGTTGAGCCTGATGGTCTTCAATCGCGATGCGCTGCGTTTTTCCAACGCGCTGAAGGGCAACGTGGACAAGGCGCTGAGCGACCGGTTGGAGGGGCAGGGCAAGCGCCAGCGCCTGACGCCAATCTCGCCGGTGACCCACGACCAGGTAGTGCAGTGGAGCGCGGGTCACCATCTGACTATCGAGTCCGTAGCCGGGATTCGTATCTTCCAGGATTATCTTCAACACCCGCCGACCAGTGACGCCGAGCGTGACAAACTGCTGGCGCTCGAAAAGCAGTATTGCCAATACGACCCCCATTGGCGGCTGGGTCGCTACCTGCTTTATACCCTCAGCAAACCGGAGTCTGTCGCATGAGTGCTCAATCACCCGCCTGCCAACTATTAGAACGACAGCCAGCGCGTCATGCGCCGCTTTGGGTGGTGGGCCCGCCGCTAGATCCTTGGCTGATTGAGCAGTCATATGGCGTGATCAGTGGTGATTTAGCCGTGCTCAACGCTTGGCGCGCTCGCGATAAGCTGGCATTTACCCCCTTTGCGGATGAGAGCGGCGCGCATTTGACAGGCGACGTGGTGCTGTTCTGGCCTAAAGCCCATCAGTTGGGTATTTGGTGGCTGCAGTGGTTATGCGAAGTGTTACCCGCCGATACGCCGGTAGACATTGTCGGTGAGCATAATGGCGGCATCAAGCGAGTGCCCAAGGTGCTCGCCGAACGCGAGATGTGCTGCGACAAGCTGGATAATGCCCGACGCTGTTCGTTGTTTGCGACCCGCACGGTAAAGGCTGCCGCCTCGGAAGATGTGTGGAAGCGCTTCGATGCGCTAGGCGTCACGTTGGTGAGCCACCCCGGCGTGTTTGGGCACGGCAAGGTAGATGAGGGTACCCAACTGCTGCTGGAGGGCTTAGAAAACGAGCTTCCCCGACCGCCGCAGCGCGTGCTGGATATGGGCTGCGGCGACGGGATTATCAGCGCATGGCTTGCGCAACAGGGGCATCAGGTAACCGCCGTTGATGTCAGCGCGTTTGCGGTTGAATCGACCAAGCGCACACTGAGCATTAACGGCCTGGAAGGCCGCGTATTGCAAAGCGATGTCTATAACGCCTTACAAGACGAGTCCTTTGACATCATCGTCAGTAATCCGCCGTTTCATCAAGAGCGTGATATCAGCTATGGGCCAAGTCAGCGATTAATCAGCCAAGCACCGGCCCACTTGACCTCGGGAGGTCAGCTGTTGATGGTCGCCAACGCCTTTTTACCGTACCCCGATCTGCTCCAGAACGCTTTTCAGCAATTTCAAACCCTGGCGGATAATCGCCGCTTCAGAGTGTATCGCGCGCAGCGGCGTTAATTACCGTTTAGGGGCGTACTCAATGGTTGTTACGGTGTAGAACGTCTCGCCATTGGGCGTGAGCACCGTTATATCATCGCCCACTTCCTTGCCCAGCAGGGCTTTCGCCATGGGTGCATCGATGCTGATCCAGCGTTTTTGCGTATCGGTTTCATCGTGGCCAACAATGCGGATATACAGTACTTCGCCGTCTTCATCTTCCAGGCTGACAAAGGCACCGAAAAATATTTTATCGGTGTTGGCAGGTAAACGGTCAACCACTTGGAGTTCATCCAAGCGTTTGGTGAGGTAACTGATACGGGCAATAACGCGATTGAGTTCCTTTTTATTGTAGGTGTAATCCGCGTTTTCACTGCGGTCACCCTGGGCCGCCGCTTCGCCCACTTTCGCCGAAATTTGCGGGCGTTTTACCCGCGAGAGGTGATCTAGAATACCCCGCAGACGTGCTGCGCCCTCAGCGGTAATCAGGTTGCTTTTGGGTTCCTGGCGCGGGTCTTTTGCCGGATCGCGCCAGCGGGTCATATTGCGGCCTTTCATTGCCAACTCCCTTTTGGTGAGGCGACACCTACTTTAACGTGATTTGCCATAGCTGGGCCAAAAGTCGTGTAAATGATTTGCGACTGGCGATTCATTCAAACGTTCGTTACATTGTCTGGGTGGCTTACTTTCCCACATGCATTTATCGGATAACAACAATCCAAGGAGTAGATAATGGCGCACTCAAACCTGATTCGCTATTTCGCATTGACCGCACTCAGTGGTTCATTGGCGCTCGCATCGTTTAACGCTGTGGCCTATGAAAGCGATCTTTACTCGCTTAAAAATCGCTGGGAGCACACGGTGACCGAGATGCCTGAAAGCGAGCGCGAGGAAGCGCTGAACGGCTTAGTAGATGAAGTCAACCAGCTTGCCGAGCAACACCGTGACGAAGCCGAAGTTTTGGTTTGGAAAGGTGTCATATTGGCGGCTTATGCCCGTGAGCGCGGTGGCCTCGGAGCATTGGGCGTTGCCAAGGACGCCCGTGATACGCTTGAACGTGCCGTAGAGATCGACCCACAAGGCAATAACGGTTCGGCCTATGTGACATTAGGCGCGCTATACGACCGTGTGCCCGGGGGCTTGATCGGTTTTGGCGATAGTGACACGGCGGACGACATGTTCCAGCGCGCGCTGGAGATTCGCCCTGATGGAATCGACGTAAACTATTACTACGCGGCTTTTTTGCAGGAAGAAGGCAATACTCAGGCGGCCCGAGAACATGCCCAGCGCGCTGTGGACGGCAGCGCCCGAGAAGATCGCCAGCAATCCGATGAAGCGTTGCGCCGTGAGGCCGAGGCGATGCTCGGCGAGTTGTAGCGTAATTTCGCCAAATTGGCATTCCCAGTGACAAGCATTGATAATAGGACGATTGTTATCACTGGGAGCGCCCAATGGCATCCAGCGCCAGCACGCTTTTACTCGACACGCCGCTAGGCCGCCAAGATGTTGAACTGCTCAAACGTGAAACCTTGCACCAAGGTTTTTTTCGTTTAGAAGCACTTGAGCTTCGCCATCGCTTATTTGAAGGGGGGTGGAGCGGTGTCATGCGTCGTGAAGTCCATCATCGCTTTGATGCCGTGGGCGTGCTGCTTTACGACCCCGAGCACGATGCCCTAGTGCTGGTAGAGCAGTTTCGCGCAGGCGCCGTCGATGACCCGCACACCCCGTGGAAGCTAGAACTCGTGGCGGGCCTTGTGGAGCAGGACGAGTCACTTGAAGACGTTGCTCGCCGCGAGGCCATTGAGGAGGCGGGTTGTCGTGTGGAAAAGCTCACCAAATTACACACTTACTACCCCAGTCCAGGGGCCTGCAATGAACGCGTGACGTTGTTTTGCGGCTTAGTTAATACGCAGGGGCTAGGCGGGATTCATGGCCTTGATGAAGAGCACGAAGATATTCGTGTTCATGTCGTGTCTTTTCCCACCGCTTGGGAACTCCTGGGTACGGGAAGACTCGACAACGCCATGTGCTTGATTGGAATGCATTGGTTAGCAGGCCAGCGCGCTTCACTACGCGCCGCCTTCCAGCCAATCCCCCCGCAGGGCGAAACTGACAAGGAGTGATCATGGCGAAAATGGCTTATGTCACCGATTTGAAGACGCTACAAGCCGAATGCAGCGCCAACTACTTGCGTTTGGTTCGCCTGGTAGGTGAGCTTGAAAGCGGCCAGCGTCGCGACATTGCCTTGCGCGGCGATGACCAGTACTTCGGCGATTTACACCTGACGATTTTGCAGCACGCTCCCTACACCACCATGGTGGAAGTGACGCAGAGCAGTCCGATGGACACCTTGTGGGAAGGCCCGCGAATGCGTGTCCATCTTTACCATGATGTGCGCATGGCGGAAGTCACCGACTTTCAACGCGAGCGCCATTTCAAAGGGCGCTACCGCTACCCCAATGCCCGGATGCATCAGCCTGATGAAAAGCTTCAATTGAATCGCTTTCTCGGCGAATGGCTGGCCCATGCATTAGCCCATGGGCATACCGTTGATGTGCCGGAGCTACCCTGATGCGGCTGATACAAATCACCGACGCTCACCTTTACGCGGATAAACAAACGCGTTCCCGAGCCGGTGTTCCATGGCGACACTTACAGCGCGTGCTGCAAGCGGTCATCACGGAACAGCCCGATCTGGTGGTGTTCAGCGGTGATATTAGCCAGGACGAAACGGCAGCATCTTATACGCTGGCTTATGAAGCGATGTCGCAACTGTCATGCCCTTGGGTGTGGCTGGCAGGCAATCACGACCAGCCTGCGCTTATGCTAGAAACGCATCCGCTGCATGATGAAGTGGCGTTGCCGCCTTGGCGCATGCTGCTGCTCCACACCCAGGTAGAGGGCGGGCCGTACGGTGAGTTGGGCCAAGAGGCGCTAGCCTCGCTATCCGCAAAGCTGAAGGGGGATGAAAGACCTACCTTAATAGTAATGCATCATCCCCCAGTTGATGTCGGCGCCGCCTGGATGGATGCCATCGGTTTACAAGACCGTGATGCGTTCTGGGACATCCTCAGCGCGCATCCCCAGGTCAAGGTCATCCTTTTTGGCCATGCTCACCAAGCCTATGCGCAGCATCACAGGGTGGGTGAACATGATGTTGCGGTTTATGGCTGCCCGGCGATTTCTGATCAATTCATGCCCGGTGCCAAACATTTCATGATTGATGAGGCTTCGCGCCCAGGTTATCGCATCGTTGATCTCAAGGATCAACAGTGGGATACCTGGATTGAGCGCGTCACGGTATAGCCGCTATGGCGGCTTTTTGACCTGTTAGGCGGGAAAGGCATAAAAAGATAGTTATTAATTCTTTTGGGTTATTATTGCCGAGACGTTACCCTACCCACATTCTAGCGCTCAGCGTTTTTACGCAGTGCCACAGGGTTTGTTTTTGTGAGGTAGTTGGCCATGTCCCAGTTTTCCACTCTCTCAGCCGCATCGCGGACTGAGATGCCAGGCGCGCCAAGCGCTGCGCGCATGACGCACTTAAAAGAGCTTGAAGCAGAATCGATCCACATCATCCGCGAAGTCGCCGCCGAGTTTTCCAACCCGGTGATGATGTACTCCATCGGTAAAGATTCTTCGGTCATGCTGCATCTGGCGCGCAAGGCGTTTTATCCCGGTACGCCGCCGTTCCCGCTGATGCACATCGATACGACCTGGAAATTCCGCGAGATGATCGAGTTCCGCAACCGCATGGCAGCCGATGCGGGCATGGAGCTTATCGTTCACACCAACGAAGAAGGTCGTACGGCGAACATCAATCCGTTCGACCACGGCAGCGCCAAGTACACCGACATCATGAAAACCCAGGCGCTCAAGCAAGCGCTGGACAAGCACGGCTTTGATGCGGCGTTCGGCGGTGCCCGGCGCGATGAAGAAGCCTCCCGTGCCAAGGAGCGTGTCTACTCCTTCCGCGATAAATACCACCGCTGGGACCCGAAAAAACAGCGCCCGGAGCTGTGGAATATCTACAACGCCAAGGTCAACAAGGGCGAATCGATCCGCGTGTTCCCGCTCTCCAACTGGACCGAGCTGGATATCTGGCAGTACATCTACCTGGAATCGATCCCCATTGTGCCCTTGTACCTGTCAGCCCCGCGCCCCGTGGTCGAGCGTGACGGCATGCAGATCATGGTCGACGACGACCGCCTGCCGCTGGAGCCGGGCGAAGTACCGGAAGAGAAGTGGGTGCGCTTCAGAACCTTAGGCTGCTACCCGCTTACCGGCGCGGTGGAATCCAAAGCCGCCACCTTGCCCGAGGTCATCCAGGAAATGCTGCTGACCAAAACCAGCGAACGCAGCGGCCGCGCCATCGACCACGACCAAGCCGGCTCGATGGAAAAGAAAAAGCGTGAGGGGTACTTCTAATGGCTCACCAATCCAATTTAATTGCCGATAACATCGAGCAATACCTTCACGAACACGAAAACAAGGACCTGCTGCGCTTTATTACCTGCGGCAGCGTCGACGACGGCAAGTCCACGCTGATTGGCCGGATGCTTCATGACTCCAAAATGATCTTTGAGGATCAGCTGGCGGCGATTACCCAGGCCTCCAAAACCAGCGGCACGACCGGCGATACCGTCGATCTTGCGCTGCTGGTCGATGGCCTGCAGTCGGAGCGCGAACAGGGCATTACCATTGATGTTGCCTACCGGTTTTTCTCCACCGACAAGCGCAAGTTCATTATTGCCGATACGCCAGGGCACGAGCAGTACACCCGCAACATGGCCACCGGAGCGTCTACTGCAAGCTTGGCGGTGATTTTGATTGATGCGCGCTATGGCGTGCAGACGCAAACCCGCCGTCACAGCTTTATTGCCGATTTGCTGGGTATCCAGCACTTGGTCATTGCGGTCAATAAGATGGACCTGGTCGACTTCTCCGAGCAGCGCTTTAACGAAATTGTCGAGGAGTACCGTGCCTTTGCGACCAATCTGAACGCTCCAGATATTCGCTTTGTGCCGATGTCGGCGTTAAAGGGCGATAACGTTGTCAATCCCAGCGAGCAGACGCCTTGGTATTTCACCGCGGGTTACGAAGGCAAAACGCTGATTGAGCTGCTGGAAAGTGTCGAGGTGACCTATGACCAGAACCTCAATGATCTGCGCTTGCCGATACAGTATGTGAACCGGCCGAATCTGGACTTTCGTGGCTATTGCGGCACCTTGGCAGCCGGCGTGTTGCGCCCTGGGCAGGACGTAAAAGTGTTGCCGTCGGGTAAAACCTCGCGGGTTGCACGGATTGTTACCTTCGACGGCGATTTAAGTGCGGCGTACCCCGGCCAGGCGATTACCGTCACGCTTGAGGATGAGATCGACATCTCGCGTGGGGACTGGCTGGTCAGCGCCAAGGAAGAGCTGCCTTTGTCCAACGCCTTTACAGCAGACATCGTGTGGATGCATGAGGACGCGCTGGCGCCGGGCAAGCTATATGACTTTAAGCTCGCTACGCGGGACCTCTCAGGGCAGGTCAGCGCGATTGATTATCAGATAGATGTAAATACGCTTGAAAAGCACGCCGCTGACTCGCTGAGCCTGAATGCGATTGCGCGCTGCGAAGTCGAGCTGACGGCGGCGATTCCGGTGGATGATTATCGCAGCAGTCCTGGCACCGGCAGTTTTATTATTGTTGATCGGCTGACCAACGTCACCGTCGGCGCCGGGATGATCCGTGGCGTGGCCAATGCGTCAGATGGCGGTTCTGGGAAAACAGACTGGGCGGCGTTTGAGCGTGACCTTAACGCCCTGGTACGTAAGCATTTTCCGCACTGGGAAGCCAAGGATATTCGCCAGTTGCTATAGGTGTCTAGGCGGTATCAACTGGCCAAGATAAGGCCATGGTGAGATAAAAGCCCCAATGGCGCATGCCATTGGGGCTTTTCACTGTTTATGCCTCGGCAGGTTATTGGGCGTTGGGGAAAAACAGCTGTTGGCCATCGACTGTGTAGTCGGCGATGGCTTGCTGGCCCTCTTCAGAGACGAGCCATTCATGCCACTGGGCGGCGAGATCATGCTTTAAGTGTGGGTGCTTGTCTTCCGACATCAGCAGGCTGCCGTACTGATTGAATAGCGCTTCGTCGCCTTCATAAAGCAGCGTTAAGTCCTGAGGATTTTCAAAGGCGACCCAGGTGGCGCGGTCGGTAAAGGAATACGCGCCCATTCCGGCGGCGGTGTTAAGCGTTGGGCCCATGCCGCTGCCCAGTTCGCGGTACCATTCGCCGCTTGGCTCAATAGACGCGCTTTCCCAAAGACGCTGCTCGGCGCGGTGCGTGCCACTGTCGTCTCCGCGCGAGGCAAACGGTGATTCGCTTTCGGCGATACGCTGCATGGCGTCGTCGATTGAGTCGCTGTCTTCAATGCCAGCGGGATCGTCCTGGGGACCGACGATCACGAAATCGTTGTACATTACGTTTTGTCGCTCGGTGGCGTAACCATCGGCGACAAACTGTTCTTCCCCCTCCGTGTCGTGTACCAGCAGGCTATCGGCATCACCGCGCCGGGCGGTTTCAAACGCCTGGCCGGTGCCCACTGCGACGACACGCACATCAATATCGGTCTTGTCGGTAAACTGGGGAATGATGGCATCAAACAACCCCGAGTTTTCCGTCGAAGTGGTGGAGGCCAGAGTGATGTAATCGCTATCGGCCAGCACAAGGCCGTTCCAAGCCAGGCTTAGCAGGCTTATGCTCGTTACTACTGTGGTCTTTTTCATATCACGATCCCTTCTTGTGGTGAGGAATACCAGGGCTACCAAACCAGCTCACCCTGAATAAACGCGCGCCCTTCTGACGAGTGGGGCGTAGAGAAAAAAGTGTCGGCCGGGCTGTGCTCCCGTATTTGCCCGTTGTGCAAAAACACCACGTCATCGGCCAAGCGTTTAGCCTGATGTAAATCATGAGTGGTCATGACAATGCGGGTGCCGCTAGCATGGAATTTCAACACGGCATCTTCGACGGCTTTAATAGCGGCTGGGTCCAGCGCCGAGGTGGCTTCGTCCAGGAACAACACATCCGGGTTAAGCAGCCAGGCGCGGGCCAGGGCCAGACGTTGCTGTTCACCGCCTGACAGCACGCGGGCCGGGCGGTGAGCCAGCGCGGTTAATCCAAAGGTAGCGAGCGCTTGAAAGGCACGCGCTTTGCGCTGGGCGCGGGGCACTTTATGGATGCCCAGCACGTAGGTCAGGTTGTCGAGCGCCGAGCGGCGCAGTAGCACAGGGCGTTGGAACACCATGGCCTGTATCGGCGTCGCACCTTGCCAGCGGACGCTTCCGCTGGTGGGCGCAAGTAACCCGTGGGCCAGGCGCATCAGCAGGCTTTTGCCGGCCCCGTTAGGCCCCATGATGACCGTACGTTGGCAGCCTGAAAGGGTCAGCGAGGTCGGGGCCAATAGGGGTTGCCCTCGGTGCTGGAAGCTGACGTTATCCAGCTGCAGGTCGGCAATCGGGGTTTGTGTAGGAAAGGGCGCGTTCATCCTAAGCGCCTCTTGGCGGTTTCGCCCATCAGGTGGGCAAGCGCGTTAATCAGTGTCACCAATGCCAATAGAATAATCCCCAGCCCCAGTGCCATGGGTAGATTGCCTTTACTGGTTTCGAGCACGATGCTGGTGGTCATCACGCGCGTTACGCCGTCGATGTTGCCGCCGACGATCATGACGGCCCCCACTTCAGCACTGGCGCGCCCAAAGCCAGCGAGCATCACGGTGATCAGCCCCACGCGCGCATCCCATAGCAGAGTGGGCATCATTCTCGCCGTGGATAACCCCAGTGATTGCAGTTGCTCTGCGTATTCGCCGTGCAGGGCTTCTACTTGCTGGCGAGTCAATGAGGCGATGATGGGCAACACCAGCACCCATTGGGCCACCACCATCGCGGTGGGGGTAAACAGTAAGCCCATTTCACCCAAAGGCCCGGCGCGCGATAACAACAGATAAACACATAGCCCCGCCACCACGGGAGGCAAGCCCATCAGGGCATTGAGCGAAATGATCACCCCATTGCGGCCAGGGAAGCGCCACAGGGCCAGGGCGGCACCCAGCGGTAAACCCGTTAGCGCCGCCAGTACGACGGCCGCGAGCGAGACCTGCAGCGATAGCGTCACAATTGAGAACAGGTCACTATCCATCTGCAAAATAAGCTGCAGCGCCGTCAAAAAGGCATTGTCACTATTGGGCATCGTCAGTGGTCAGCCTGGTGAGAGAAGTTTGTTGTGTAAGATGTTGGCAGCATGTACTTAATGGTGCGTAAATGCATCTGATGCTGAAATATATGCAGTTAAATGCACAATAAAACCTAATGGAGTGGCGGATGCCGTCGACTGCTATGTATTTAACCACCAGCGAAGTCGCTGCCTACCTGCGTCTCAAAGAGCGCAAGGTCTATGATCTGGTTCGCCAGGGGCAGATCCCCTGCAGCCGAGTCACGGGCAAACTGCTATTCCCACGCCAGCAGGTGGATTTGTGGGTGCTCAACCATCTGGAAGGTGATCAGGCGCAACGTCAGCCGCTGCCCGCAGTTGTGGCAGGCAGCCAGGATCCACTGCTGGAGTGGGCGATCCGCGAAAGCCACTCGGATTTGGCCAGTTTGTTTCACGGCAGCGGTGACGGCGTTCGTCGCCTGTTGGAAAGTCGCGCCATGGTCGCTGGAGTACATCTGCTTGACCCCGCAAGCGGGCGCTACAATCAGCCCATTCAACTGGGATTGGGGGGCGTGAGGGACCTGGTCGTGCTGCGCTGGGCAGTGCGTCGTCAAGGGTTATTAATCGCTGAGGGCAACCCTTTGGGGATTACCGGCATGGCCGACCTCGCACGTCCTGAAGTGCGCGTGGCGCATCGCCAGCCTGGTGCTGGCGCTGCCCAGCTTTTAACGTACCTATTGGCACAAGCGGGGATTGCGACAACGGCGATTCGCTGGGTCACGCACCCGAGTTTAAACGAGGACGATTTGGCGTTAAGCGTGCTGCAAGGCGAGGCCGATGTAGGGTTGGGCGTTGAAGCTGCCGCACGTCGCCAACAGCTCGGCTTTATCCCGCTTTACGATGAGCAGTTCGACGTAATGATGCATCGCCGCAGCTACTTTGAACCGAGCGTACAGGCGTTGTTGGCCTTCACCCGCCAGCCGCGGTTTGCTGAGCGTGCCAAGGTATTGGGTGGCTACGATATCCGTCAAATAGGTGACGTGGTGTACAACGCCTAGTTCAGTAAATACAAGGTTGACGGCTTGACGATTATACAGCAGGTGCCACACTGGTAAGGCGTTGTTAATGTCACCTCATCACGAAATGGAGAGCATGATGAATCAAGCACTAAACGGTAAACGCGTCGCCATATTAGCGGCCGACGGCTTCGAGGAATCCGAGTTAAGCGTACCCCGTGCGGCGCTGCAGAAAAATGGCGTCGATGTTCATGTGGTTACCCCAGAAGGCAAAGGCATTCGTGCCTGGGCTGAAACCGACTGGGGTGACACGTATGAGGCGGATAAAGCCCTTGCTGACGTCAATGAATCCGATTACCACGCGCTGGTGCTGCCGGGTGGCCTGTTCAATCCCGATACGCTTCGTACCAATGATGATGCGCTCGATTTTGTACGAGCCTTCTTTCAGGCGGGGAAACCGGTAGCGGCTATTTGCCATGCGCCTTGGATTCTGATTAATGCGGGCGTAGTGGATGGTCGTCGCATGACGTCGGTAGCCAGTGTCGCCCAGGATTTACGCAATGCTGGCGTTGACTGGGTAGATGAGCCGGTGGTGGTCGATAGTGGCCTAGTCACCAGTCGTACCCCTAAAGACCTGGATGCATTTAACGCCAAACTCCTGGAGGAGTTACAAGAGGGCCGTCATTCAGGCCAGCACGCTTAATGGCGTGGCTTCGCCAGTGGGCAAGCTTCGTTAAGCGGCTTGTCCACGTTATCGCCAAACCCATGAAACGCGATCTTGGCCGCGGCGGGATGATGGTACATCCCTACCGTGGCTATGGGTCGCAGCATGAAGTGTTTGTTATGGGGCGGGTTTTCCGCCAAGCGGCATTGGGGCGCGCGATCCCCAGGCGCGGCATGCTGCGTGATACTGCCGACGTTGCTCGGCGAATTTTTCGTCGCGGGTTTGCCGGGGCAGAAGTAGAGCTTTCGTTAGGTGGCAATCAGCTGTGTGTGACCACCGACCGAGATGGCTACTTCGATGTTCATTTGCCTATTAGCCATGCACTCCCTATCGATGTGTCCTGGCATGTCGCCGACATCAAGGTGCAGGCTGATGGGCAAAGTACCGTTAATGCTCAGGTGGAAATCTATGTGCCGCCGCCTGAGGCGGATCTTCTGGTGATCAGCGATATCGATGATACCGTGATGTTCACCGGGGTGGCCGAAAAGCTCAAGATGCTCTATCGCCTGTTCGTGCGCAAGCCTCATCGGCGCACGGCGTTTCCGGGCGTTGCCTCCCTTTATCAAGCGCTGCATCGTGGCGGCAGTGAAAAAGCTGAACGACCTATTTTGTACGTCTCCCGTGGCCCTTGGGCTATTTATGAAGTGCTGGAAGCGTTTTTTCAGCTCAATCGTATCCCGGTAGGGCCGATTCTGTTCCTACGTGAATGGGGGGTTTCGCTTCGCCACCCCTGGCCGAGGCGCGCCGAGGCGCACAAACGCCTACTTATTGATCGCATGCTGGCGCTGTTTGATGAATTGCCATGCATCTTAATTGGCGATAGTGGTCAGCATGACCCCGAGGTATATAGCGATATCGTCCGTGACTACCCGGGGCGTATTAAGGCCATTTATATTCGCCGGGTCGGCCGCAACCCAGAGCGGGAACAAGCCATCCAGAATTTACGCAACCAACTAGCCGACACCGACTGCCAGCTAGTGCTTGCCGCTGACAGCGTGCTGATTGCCGAGCATGCGCGTGCACAGGGATATATCTCGGCACGCGGGCTTCATGCCGTCAAGCGCGATGTGGCTGCAAGCTATCTAGAAACTGTCAACGAACGATCTGCCAATTAATCTCGCCGGGTCAACACGTGCCGCCAAAATCAGTGTTTAATGGGTGATGGCAATACGTCGACGACTCGGGAGCCGCCATGTTCGTTGTGCTGATTATCGCTGCCCTGGCGATCTTTGTATTACCCAACCTCTGGGCAAAATGGGTCCTTAAACGCCATACCCGTGGACGCGACGATTATCCCGGCACCGGCGCCGAACTTGCTGATCACCTGCTGCGCCGACTGGGCATAGAGGGAGCGAGCGTTGAGCGCACCGAGTTCGGTGACCATTATGACCCTGAAACGCGCTGTGTGCGTCTTTCTCCGGATAACTACGACGGCCGCTCGTTGACGGCCGTCACGGTGGCTGCCCACGAAGTAGGGCACGCGCTTCAGCATTTTGAAGGCTACGCGCCGCTACTGGCGCGCAGCCGATTGGTGAAGGTTGCGCAAAAAGCCGAAAAGCTGGGCGCGATATTGATGATGGCGGCGCCATTCCTGTTTCTACTGACCCGGCTGCCGGGCGGGCTGGCGCTGGTGATCGTCATGGCCGTGATCAGCTTCGGCACCGCCGCCATGGTGCATCTGGTGACGCTGCCGGTCGAGTTTGACGCTAGCTTCAATCGGGCCCTGCCGCTACTAAAAGAGTATGTGCCCCCTGGCGATATGAAAGGCGCCCGGCACGTGCTTACGGCCTGCGCGTTTACCTACGTAGCGGCGTCGCTTGCCAGCGTAATGAACTTGGGGCGTTGGCTGGTGATTTTGCGAAGGTAAGTCTTGTTACCCCGGCTTATTCGCCAGAATCACTGCCCGGCGCGGAGCAGGGTAGCCTTCGATGGTGCGGGTGCGATCATCGGGATCCAGAAAATCCGCCAGCGACTGGTAGGTCATCCACTCGGTGGAGCGCTGCTCGTCAAGTGTCGTGACCGCTTCATCCACGACGCGCACGTTGGTGAAGCCGCAGCGCGAAAGCCAGTGGCATAGCGCCTTGGAGGAGGGCAGGAAGTAAACGTTGGGCATGGCGGCGTAGCGTTCACCGGGCATAAACACCGTCTGTTCATCGCCTTCCACCACCAGGGTCTCCAGCACCAGCTCGCCGCCGGGCGCCAAGGCGGCCTTTAGCTGTTGAAGGTGTTCCAGCGGCGCGGGGCGGTGGTAGAGCACGCCCATGGAAAAGGCCGTATCAAAAAAGCCCAGGTTCTCCGGCACGTCTTCGATGCCCACCGGTAAAAACTGCGTTCTGCCACCATCCGCATCACCCACGAAATGGCGCACCGCCTGAAACTGCCAATAAAAACGCGGTGAAGGGTCGATGACCAGCACGAAAGCAGCGCCTGCCCCGGCTATCCGCCAAGCGTGGTAGCCACTGCCACCGCCTACATCAAGCACTTTTCGGTACTCGAGGGGTGCAAGATGGGGGGCCACTCTTTGCCACTTCCAGTCGGAGCGCCACTCGGTGTCGATATGAATACCGCCCAACTGAAAAGGGCCTTTGCGCCAAGGCGAGAGCTTTCTCAGCAGGTTAAAGCATTGGCGCTGCTGGCTATCGCTAAGGTCAATATCAACAGTGATAGTGTCGCTGTTTAAATCTACGTGCCGCTCGGTGGGTAGTGCGGGCAGTTTGGCGACGGCTTTTTCCCAGGCGGGCAGGTCGCCGTGGCGGTTGCGGTCGAGGCCGCGTGCCAGTTGCTCGGGCAGGCGTGCTAGCCAAGTGTCCAGGCCTTGTTCGATAAAGGCGTGGTAAAGCTCGCGGTGGGGGGGGGGCATGGGGTGTCTCGCTGTCTTAGAAAGTGCACCAGCCGCTGGCTTCCATCAGCCGATACTGCCAGTAGCGGCGACGAGAGGCGTCGAGGTAGGCTTCTGGGCCGGTACTGTAATGCTCGGTGTCGGTATTGTGCCAGTGGCGCTCAAAAGCTGCACGGGCCTCTTCGATGATTGTGTCATCGCTGTCGGCGACCCACTCAAGATTGGCTTCGAAGTTGAGATCGTCGAGGCTGCGCCGGGTGTAGTTGGCCGAGCCCAGCAGCAGGTGGGCAGGGCGTTCGCCGGCGTGGCGCAGCAGCAGCTTGCTATGAGCCTGTTCGCCGTGGGTGTCGCTCCAGCGCAGTTGGATGCCCGCTGCCAGCAGGTCGTTGGCCGCCTGCCGGTTGGGGATGCCGCTGCCAGCGACGCCAAAGGCGTGGTGGTTGGGATCGAGTAATACGCGCACCTCCACGCCTCGTCTTGCCGCCCTGGCCAGAGCGGCAATCACGCCGCGGTGGGAGAGATACAGCACCTCGATATCCAGCTTCTCACCAGCACGGGCATCGTCGATGATCAAGAGCAGGGCGCGCTTGATGGCACCTTCGCTGAGCAGCCGTAGGCGCGGCGTATGGGGGCTAACGGGAGCGCGGGCGACCGGCGACGGGGCGCGGCCGACATTGACGCCGCTACGGGCGGCGATCTCAAGTTCAGAGGCGAGCAGATCGAGCGCGACACTCCCGGAGACCCGCAGCGCTATGTCCCGGTAGTCGCTGCTGCCGTCATCCGCGTTGGCGGTGCTGACCACGGCGGTCCAATGCTGCCCCTCATCGACCACCAGGGTCTTACGATGGTTGGCGTTGAGGTTGAGCAGGGTCAGGTAATGGCGCAGGCCGACCTTGCCGGGGCCGAGCGGGTTGGGCAGCCACCTGCCGCGAGGTAAGTATTGCAGCCAACGCAAGCACAGCCGCCACAGCGCCGTCCAACTGGGGTTGGGGTCGCGCCCGATGGTCAGGTCGGTGATCGCCACAGGGATGCCGGCCGCTTCCAACTGCTGGTGGAGGCTCAGTTCGCGCCCGCCGTAGAGCGTGTTGATCGGGTCGGTAATCACCACCATCTCGATATCGGGGCGCTGGCGCTTGCGGGTCAGCAGGGCGTCGCGCAGGGCCACCGAAACCTGGCGATGGCAGTCGTGGCGGTCGTCGGCGGGGTCGTTGAACTGGAACATGTCCAGCACCACGCGTTTTTCGGCCTGTCCGATCAGGCGTATCATCTCATCGAAAATATGCTGCCGACATTGGCGGTGGCCTTGGGTATCGATAAAGGTCTCGTCGAGCAGCAGACGGGGCGCAAAAGGCGAGCGCCACTCGCCTTCGACGCTAAGGCCGGGCGGCAATGGCTTGCGCGAGTGCCACCAGACGGTGGCCAGGTAGAGCGCAAGCGCCCCCGCGGTCAGCGCAACCCATATGTTCATGGCTTGAAGGCGATCAGCGAGGCGAAGTTGAGGTACTGGAACCACGTCATCGAGCGCGGAAAACCGGCTTGTTTCAGGCGTTCGTGAAGGGCTTCAAGGGTGTCCGGTACCAGTACATTCTCAAGGGCGGTACGCTTTTGGCTGATTTCCAGATCACTGTAGCCATTGGCGCGCTTGAAGTCATGGTAGCGCTCGACCCGCCAGGCGTTGTCGCGCTCGTCGGCGTCGACGGTTTTCTCAGAGAGAATCAGCACGCCGCCCGGCTCGAGCGCAGCGTATAGTCTCTTCAAGAGCGCGTCGCGGTCGGCGGGCGGCAAAAACTGCAGCGTAAAGTTGAGGATGATCATCCCCGACGGTGCATACTCAAGCGTGCGAATATCAGCTTCCTCCACCTGCATGGCATATTCGGCACACTCGTCGGCAAACGTTTGCCGTGCCTGAGCCACCATGGCGGGGGAAAGATCGACACCCGTGTAGCGAAACGCATCGGCGGGCAGCGCACCGGCAAGCGCCAGCCCCGAGGCGCCAAGCGAACAGCCCAGGTCGTAGACATGGGCACCGTGGCGCAGGTGGCGCTGGGCGATCAGGCTCAGCATGCCGAGGATCTGCCCGTAGCCAGGCACCGAGCGGCGAATCATGTCGGGGAAGCACGCGACGACCTTTTCGTCAAAGGAGAACCTTGCCACCTTGTCCAGGGGTGTCGAAAAGATAGCGTCACGGTAAGATGCATCACTCATGGTCAAGCCAGGATTATTAATGAGGCTGCGTAGTTTACGCGACCTTGGTAAGACAGAACAGACCCTGCACGGAACGACGCCACAGGAGAGGGCAAATGGCTGCATCATCACGGACAACACCCGATTCGCTACCCGCATGGCAAATGCTGAAGCAGCACGCGCAGGCGCTAGAGCACGTCCATTTGAAAAATCTGTTTGGCAATGATCCAGCTCGCTGGACACATTTTACCCGCCAGGTTGCAGGCCTCACCTTGGATCTTTCCAAGCAGCGCTGGGATGACGATACCCTAGAGCACCTGCTGGCGCTGGCGGATGAAGCGGGGGTGCCGGGGGCGATCGACGCGCTGCTGAGTGGCAAGCGTGTCAACGTCAGCGAAAACCGACCGGCCTTGCACACCGCCTTGCGCTTGCCGCCTGGGGCGAGCTTGGACGTAGAAGGTGAAGATGTGGCGGCGTCGGTGCATGAAAGCCTCACCCAAATGGAACGCTTGGTAGAGCGTTTGCACGCGGGTCAGTGGCGCGGCGCCACCGGTAAACCGATTCGCCATGTGGTGAACCTGGGGGTAGGTGGATCGGACTTGGGGCCGCTGATGGTCACCCATGCATTGGCTGACTTCCGTCCTGCCGATATTCATCCAGTGGAGGTTCATTTTGCCTCGACCATGGATGGTTCGCAGCTCGCCGATTACCTGACGCGTTTTAACCCGGAAACCACACTGTTCGTGCTGTCGTCGAAGTCGTTTACCACGATTGACACCTTGTCTAATGCCAATACCGCTCGTGACTGGTTAATAGGGCGGCTGTCGAAGCATGGCGAGGTGCCTAGTGCCACGCCGGTTAGTGCTGAGTTGATTATTCGCCAGCATTTTATCGGTGTTTCCGCCAGCCCCGATAAGATGAGTGAGTGGGGCATCACCCCCGACCACCAGCTGATGTTCTGGGAATGGGTCGGCGGGCGCTACTCGCTGTGGGGGACGATTGGCTTGCCGATTGCGCTGGTGGTTGGTATGGAAAATTTCCGTGAGCTATTAGCCGGCGCCCACGCCATGGATCGTCACTTCCAGGAGGCGCCCATGGCCGATAACTTGCCGGTGCTGCTCGGGCTGGCAGGTATTTGGAACGTTAACTTTTTGGATATTCGTGCCCACTCAATTTTGCCTTACGACGGCCGTTTGGAGTATTTCGCTGCCTACCTTGAGCAGTTGGAGATGGAGTCCAACGGAAAGTCAGTGACCCGCCAAGGCCAAGCGGTTAACTATTCTACCTGCCCGGTACTGTGGGGGCAGTTAGGCCCCAACGCCCAGCATGCTTTTTATCAACTGCTTCATCAGGGCACCCAGCCGGTGGTTTGCGACTTTATTGCTCCGCTCAAGCGTTACGACGAAGTGGAGAGTCCGGATACCCGTCGCCATTTGAAAGCCCAGCATCGCTTGGCACTGGCTAACTGTTTTGCTCAGTCGCGGGTGCTAATGCTTGGTGACGACGCTATTGATGACGATGGTCCGCGCCCGGAGCATAAGCGCTATCGCGGCAATCAGCCTTCCACTACGGTGTTATTGGACAAACTGACGCCTGCAACGCTAGGGTCGCTGATTGCGCTGTATGAGCATAAGGTGTTTGTTCAGGCAGTGGTGTGGGATATCAACCCGTTTGACCAGTGGGGCGTTGAGCTTGGCAAACAGATTGCCACCGATACCCAGAAAATCATCGACCATCAGGGCGACCTGTCGCGGATGGATGCTTCCAGTCGTGGATTGATTGAAGCCTTTTGGGCGGCTGAGCAGGAGTAATCAGGCAATTGTGTCGTGAGCATATGTCGCACGTAGAAAGGGCGCCGGGGATAGGTCGTAGAGGGGGTTATTTGCCATGGATGGCAAATGTAGCGCCCAGGGACGGGTTTACAGCGCCCCCTCGTAGACCTATCCGCGGGGAAGCCCTTTCGTGCTTCGCTATCGATAAATATGGCTGGATATACAGCATTTTGCTTTTCGGCTATCCTGTATCCTTTTGCCCGCATTCATACTTGCATGACCCTTCAGGAACCGACGTTACATGACCCAGTTTGATGCCTCCCAGTACGGCGCGAGCTCCATCGAAGTCCTCTCCGGGCTCGAGCCGGTACGTAAGCGTCCCGGTATGTATACCGACACCTCGCGACCCAATCACCTTGTTCAGGAAGTCATCGATAATAGCGTTGATGAGGCGCTGGCGGGGCATGCCACCGCCCTCAGCGTGGTGCTGCACAGTGACGGCGGGATTGAAGTGCAGGATAACGGGCGCGGCATGCCGATCGATCTGCACCCCGAGTATGGCGTGTCGGGCGCTGAGCTGATTTTTACCAAACTGCACTCAGGCGGCAAGTTCTCGTCGGACAGCTACCGTTTTTCCGGCGGACTGCACGGCGTAGGCGTGTCGGTGGTCAATGCCCTGTCACGTCGGCTGGATGTTGAAGTGACTCGCAACGGCGCGCGCCATGCCATGGCGTTTGAGTTCGGCGAAAAGGTTGAAGAACTGCACGAAATTGGCAAAGCGGCCAAGCGTGCCAGCGGCACGCTGGTGCGTTTCTGGCCGGATGAAAGCTACTTCGACAGCCCTAAACTGGCGGTGGGTAAACTGAAACACCTGCTGCGCGCCAAAGCGGTACTGTGCCCGGGGCTTGCCGTCACGCTGGTGGAACCTGACGGTACCAAAACCGAATGGGCCTACGCGGATGGTCTGCGTGACTACCTGGCGGAGGCCACCGACGGCTATGAAGTAGTTCCGACAGAACCCTTCGTAGGCCACTTTAGCGATGATGAAAACGGTGTCGACTGGGCTATCCAATGGTTGCCAGAAGGCGGCGATGCCCTATTGGAAAGCTATGTTAACTTGATCCCCACCCCACAAGGCGGCACCCACGTTAACGGGTTTCGCTCTGGCTTACTTGACGCGCTGCGTGAGTTTTGTGAATACCGCAGTCTACTGCCGCGTGGCATCAAACTCACCGCCGATGATTTGTGGGAGCGGGCGTCCTTTGTGCTCTCGGTAAAAATGCTCGACCCGCAGTTTGCCGGGCAAACCAAAGAGCGCCTTTCTTCGCGAACAATCGCGGGCTTTGTATTAGGGGTACTTAAAGACGCCTTTTCTCTGTGGCTCAATCACCACGTTGAACAAGGCGAAGCCCTTGCCGAACTCGTGATTAGTGCCGCTCAGCACCGCCAGAAAAAAGCCAAGAAAGTTGTGCGTAAGAAGGTGACCTCAGGTCCGGCACTACCCGGCAAGCTGGCCGACTGCTCAGGCCAAGACCCGGCCCAGAGCGAGTTGTTCCTGGTGGAAGGGGACTCAGCCGGCGGCAGCGCAAAGCAGGCGCGCAACCGTGAGAGCCAAGCGATTTTGCCGCTGCGCGGAAAGATATTGAACACTTGGGAAGTGGATTCCCATGATATCTACGGTTCCCAAGAGGTCCACGACATCGCCGTGGCGATAGGGGCCGACCCTGGCAGCGCTGATTTGGAAAAACTGCGCTACCACAAAATCTGTATTCTCGCCGACGCTGACTCCGACGGTCTACACATCGCCACGCTGTTGTGCGCGCTGTTCGTCAAACATTTCCCAAGCCTCGTGAATGCCGGGCACGTCTATGTGGCCATGCCACCGCTTTACCGTATCGATCTCGGCAAAGAGGTCCACTACGCCCTGGATGAGAGCGAAAAAGCCGCCATCCTCAAGCAGCTGGCGCAAAAGCGTGGTACGCCGAACGTGCAGCGCTTTAAAGGTCTGGGCGAAATGAGCCCGCTTCAGCTGCGCGAAACCACTATGGCGGTGGAAACACGCCGCCTGGTGCAGCTTACCCTGGAGGAAGGCGACGGCACGCTGGAAATGATGGATATGCTGCTGGCCAAAAAGCGCGCCGGCGACCGCAAAAAGTGGCTGGAAGATTACGGCAACCTCGCAGACGTCGAAGTATAAGCGCTGTGTCAATCGGGCATAGGTATCAAGTGGTTAAGGTTGGGCATTATGTTGCCGATAGTGAGTAGAGAGCGTACGCAAAAAAGTGCGCCAGTTAGCACCACTTAATCACTAGAGGGGAATGTCCTTGTTCAATACCATTTCGAGGCAGTTAACGCTGGCAGCGTTTGCTCTCATGATACTCATGGCAGCAAGCATTTACGCCGTTATGGCATGGCGCGGCCAACCGCAAGTCATCGAAGCAAGCCAGTCTCTTGTGGACCGAACGGGCGGCTCTATTGTCAACGCTCTGAATGCACAGCTAGCACGCGTGGAAGGTAATACAGCAAGTCTTGCATCACTTGCAGAGTCATTACCCCGAGAGGAATCGTTGTTCCGTCAAGCCTTCCCGCGGGTCGTGGATGACAGCGGCAATACGGCCATTGCAGGGGGCGGTATTTGGCCGGAGCCTAACGCATTTGAAGAGGGGGTTGAGCGATTTAGCTTCTTTTGGGCGAGAAATGCCGAAGGCGAGATTGAGTTCTTAGATGATTATAACGCCGATGATATTGCCCCTTACCAAGAGGAAGCCTGGTATCAAGATGCGCGGGATGCCGAGCCGGGGCAATGTGTCTGGTCAACAGCGTATCGTGATGCGACCACCGGGGTAGCCATGGTGACCTGCAGCGTGCCTTATTATCTTGATGATGAATTTGCTGGGGTAGCGACCATCGATATGCAGTTGGACGGCGTGGCTGAATTTTTAACCGAAAACGGCGATGCGACAGGTGGTTATGCCTTCGTGCTTGATAGAGCTGGCAACGTCATCCACTTCCCGGGCGCTGATTTGGCAACTGATGATATGCAAGGTTTGGCTGATCTAACCAGCGATATGCCCTGGCTTTCCCCTGTGGTTGAGGCTGTCGAATCAGGCAGTCAAAACGTCCAGGTGGAAACAGCAGGCGTGCTGGATCAACCCGCCTCGGTGCGTTTGTTTGATATGCAAGATACAGGTTGGACATTGGGGCTAATGACCCCTCAAGAAGAAGTGACGGCACTGGCGCGGACATTGACTCGCGATCTGATGGTGGTAATTCTTCCACTTTTGGCACTGCTGCTGGCGCTGGGTTGGTGGGGTGGGCGTGTATTACTGCGTCAAATCCACAGTACCACCGAGCAGATTGACCAACTCGGTCAAGGCGGCTCAAGTCGTGAACTGACCATTTACCGTAACGATGAGATTGGTGAGTTGCGCAGTGCGGTAAATCGTTACGCTGAAAAGTTGCGTCACCTATTCAGTGACGTAAGCCAAGTATCCGATGCGATTGCCAGTGAAGCGACAGACATTGCGGCGGGTAACACTGAGCTTTCTAGTCGGACCGAACAGCAAGCCGCGTCGCTACAAGAAACTTCTTCGACGATGGAAGAGATGGCCGCGACAGTGAAGCGCAACGCCGATAACGCTAATGAGGCGAATCAGCGGGTCAACGAGTCGACGGTTAAAGTGAAGCAGGGAGGTGAGCAAGTATCTCGCTTGGCGCAGTCCATGCAGGCGATTAATGAGAGTTCGGGCGAGGTCTCTTCGATTGTCGGTGTCATTGAAAATATTGCATTTCAAACTAACATTTTAGCGCTGAATGCATCGGTAGAAGCCGCGCGGGCTGGTGAACACGGGCGAGGTTTTGCCGTTGTGGCTAGCGAAGTGCGCGAACTGGCATCCAAAAGTGCCACGTCGGCACGTAATATTAACGAGCTGATTAAAACCACGTCCAAGCAAATTGAAACTGGAAGTGGCTATGCCCGTGAGGCAGAAGGGGCAATGCAGGAAATCGTAGTAGCGATTGAAGAAATTGCCCAGCGCATAGGAGAAATCAGTCAAGCGTCTGGCGAACAAACGAACGGTATTGATGAAATCAACCGTGCCGTCTCGCAAATGGACACTGTCACCCAGCAGAATGCAGGGCTGGTTAGTCAGGCGTCGGGGGCGGCCAATGAACTGTCTGTTCAGGCACAGCGTTTGAAAAGCTTACTTGATGACTTTCAGCGCGATAATGAACGTTCCCCGGAAGTGAAACCACTCTCGGGGCCTCAGTAAAGCAATTAATATGACATAAGCAACTACTAACACGTTGTGTATCAATGTGTAGCAGGATTAGCCGCTCCCGTTGGGGCGGCTTTGCTTGTCAGGAAAGGATGAATACCCCATGGATATTCAGGTAGCGGAAGGCGACGTCGAACGCTTGTCCTTGCGCGATTACACCGAAAAAGCGTATCTCGACTACTCGATGTACGTCATTTTAGACCGCGCCTTGCCCAACATAGGCGATGGCATGAAACCTGTGCAGCGGCGGATTATTTACGCCATGCGCGAATTGGCACTCCACGCTAACGCCAAGTACAAAAAATCGGCGCGTACCGTGGGTGACGTGCTGGGTAAATTCCACCCTCACGGCGATAGCGCGTGCTACGAAGCCATGGTGCTGATGGCACAGCCGTTTAGCTATCGCTATCCGCTGGTGGATGGCCAGGGCAACTGGGGTAGCCCTGACGATCCCAAATCGTTTGCTGCCATGCGTTACACCGAGGCCAAGCTTTCCAAGTTTGCCGAAGTGCTGCTTAGCGAGCTCGGTCAGGGCACCGTCGACTGGGCGCCGAATTTCGACGGCACCATGCAGGAACCGCTGGTGCTGCCGGCGCGTTTGCCCCATGTGTTGCTCAACGGCGGCACCGGCATCGCCGTGGGGATGGCCACCGATATACCGCCACACAATGTGTCTGAGGTGGTCGATGCCACCTGCCACCTGCTGCGTAATCCTAAGGCTACCACCGTCGATCTGATGGAATTTATCCCCGCGCCGGACTTCCCGACCGATGCGGAGATTATTACCCCCCAAGAAGACCTGCGTAAGCTTTATGAATCCGGGCGGGGGTCGGTCAAGCTGCGCGCCCGCTACGAGCGTGAAGACGCCAATATCGTGATCACCGCGGTGCCCTATCAGGTCAGTGGGGCCAAGGTGCTAGAACAGATTGCCGCGCAGATGCAGGCCAAAAAGCTGCCCATGGTGGCCGATCTGCGCGATGAATCGACCCACGAAGAGCCTACCCGGCTGGTGATTGAACCGCGATCAAACCGCGTCGACGTTGCGTCGCTGATGGACCACCTGTTTGCCACCACGGATCTGGAAAAGAACGTGCGGGTGAACATGAACGTGATTGGCCTGGACGGTCGCCCACGGGTGATGCCGTTGCCCGAAATGCTGGGCGAGTGGCTTCAGTTTCGGCGCAGCACGGTGCGCCGCCGCTTGGAGCACCGCCTGGGCAAGGTAGAAGACCGCCTGCATATTCTCGAAGGCCTGCTGATAGCCTATCTCGACCTTGACGAAGTGATCCGTATCATTCGTGAAGAGGATGATCCCAAAGCTTCTCTGATCGCGACCTTTAGTCTCTCCGACCGCCAAGCGGAAGCGATTCTAGAGCTTCGCCTGCGTCATCTTGCCAAGCTCGAAGAAATGAAAATCCGCGGTGAGCAGGATGAGCTGGAAAAAGAGCGCAAATATTTAGAGGGCCTACTAGGTAGCGAAGCCAAACTTACCACGTTGATCGAAAAAGAAATTCGCGCGGCGGGTAAAGAGCATGGTGACGAGCGCCGTTCGCCGCTGGTGGCGCGTGCCGATGCTAAAGCGTTGTCCGAGGTCGAGCTGCTGGGGGCCGACCCAATCACCGTGGTGCTGTCTGAAAAGGGCTGGATTAGATCAGCCAAAGGCCATGATATTGACCCCGAAGGGCTTTCCTACAAAGCAGGTGATCGTTTCCAGTTGGCCGCCCGAGGCAAGACCAACCAGCCGCTAGTGCTGCTGGATGATACCGGTCGCGCCTATACGCTCAGCGCCCACAATTTGCCCAGTGCGCGGGGGCAGGGTGAACCAGTGACGGGTCGGGCGAATGTCTCTGCGGGTGCTCGCATGGCGGGGTTAATGCTGGCGCCTGCCGAGCGGCGTTTTGTGCTGGCCAGTGATGGTGGTTACGGCTTTATTGCCCGTTTGGATGCGCTCACCGGCAAAAATAAAGCAGGCAAAGCGGTATTGAGCGTGCCTAAAGGATGCAGTGTCATGTCGCCTATCGAAGTGCCCGAGGGAGATAACCTATGGGTGGCATCAGTCTCGAATGAAGGCCGGCTACTGGTGTTCCCCTTGGGCCAGCTGCCGGAAATGGCCAAAGGCAAAGGCAATAAGATGTTGGATATCCCCGGGCCACGCGCTGCACGCCGCGAGGAGTTTGTGCGCAGTATTGCCGTGATAACAGACAGCGACGCCTTGGAGCTGCATGCCGGTAAGCGAAAACTCACCCTGAAAGCCGATGATTTGGCGTATTATCGCGGCGAGCGAGGGCGTCGTGGTAGTAAGTTACCGCGAGGTTTCCAAAAAGTTGATTGGATAGGCGCAGGGGAATAGGTCATGGCGACACGTTATTTGATTCGCGCAACAGGGCTGGCGCGCCCCGGCCAATTAGCCGGGTTGGGCAAAGCTCTTGCTCATAGCGGCGCAAGGCTGCTGGATATCAATCAAAGCGTGACCTTTGGCATGCTATCTCTGGAAGCGCTGGTGGGGCTGGATCGCGATAGCGCACTTGAAGCCACCTTAAGCGATGCAGGGGATACGCTTGGGTTGGATGTACAAGCGATTGCCGTGAGCGCTGATGATTATCAGCGCTGGAGCGAACAAGAAAGCCAGCCACGGCTAATTCTGACCCTATTGGCACCACGCCTTCCGGCGGGCATATTGGCGGAAGTGGGGGCGTTAACCGCTGAATTTGGCCTAACCGTTGAGTTGATTCACCGCCTTTCGGGCCGAGAGCCGCTAGAAGGAGACGCGCCCGCCAACGGGGCTTGTGTCGAATGCTGGCTGCGCGGCGATGATGCCGATGTGGTGGCGCTGCGGGAGAAAGCACTGTCGCTGGGAGCCCTGCATGGCGTGGATATTGCCATCCAAGAAGACTCGATCTGGCGACGTCACCGCCGTTTGGTGTGTTTCGATATGGATTCGACGCTGATCCAAACCGAGGTGATTGATGAGCTTGCACGCCGTCATGGCGTGGGTGATGAGGTGGCGGATGTCACTGAGCGGGCCATGCGCGGCGAACTGGATTTCCAGGACAGCTTCCGCGAGCGGATGAGCAAACTGGCAGGGCTTGATGAAGCTGTATTGGCCGACATAGCGGCCGAATTGCCGTTAATGGATGGCCTTGAGCGCCTGATGGTCAATTTAAAGCGTTTTGGTTATCGCACGGTCATTCTTTCTGGTGGTTTCACCTACTTTGCCCAATACCTACAGGACAAGCTTGGCTTTGACGAAATCCACGCCAACGAGTTGGTCATCGAGCAGGGGATTGTCACCGGTGAGGTGCTCGAGCCCATTGTCGATGCCGAGCGTAAGGCCGAGTTGCTTGAACAAATAGCGCTGCGCGAAGGTTTGACGCTGGAGCAGACCATTGCCGTGGGCGATGGCGCTAATGACCTTAAAATGCTTGCTAAAGCTGGCCTGGGTATTGCCTTTCGCGCTAAACCTATGGTGCGTGCCCAGGCCCAGCAGGCCATCTCAACCCTCGGCATTGATGCGGTGCTGTACCTTATCGGCTACCGCCAAACCGATTTGATCGACTAAAACGTTGAGGCCCTTCGGGGCCTCTTTTATTCGAGGGAATGCTCCGCAATAGCGCCATATTCATCGCGCAGCTCGTCTAGCCTTTCGCGCTGCCGTTCGCTTAGCGGCGCCGAATCCCACAGGGCGTTACCGTCATCGCCATGCACGCTCTCAATGGTGATGGCTAATTCTGCATTGTCGGGAATGTCCTGGTTACCCCAAGGGCCGAATCGATTGGGCGCCAGGCTCCACTTGGCGCTTTCGCCGGGTTCCAAACCATCGGGAATCACATAGTAAAAAGACTCATCGACCCAGGGTGCCTCATGATTAGGACTGGTGACTACGCCTCTAAGCGATAGCTCTACGATACGTTCATCAGAGCCGTTGGTGACTTCAAGCTCAATGATAGGTTCTAACGCCCCGTAGGGACTTGTGCTCATATAAAAGTCGGCGCTATCGATGGTAATGCGCTCTCGCTGCTGTCGGTCATGCTTTGCGTTAGCCTGCTTTTCTTCAAGTCTTGAGAGAATAGCGAGCGCCTGATTACGCTCGCGCGCGCGACGGTTACGTAACATTTCATTGGCTTTTTCGATCGCCTCATCACCCGTTAGCCCATGCATATAGGCGTTAGCCGACTCAGCAATTTCTGCGGCGTTCATCGGTCTTGGGTTGAGTATATCGATACCACTAAACGATGACATCGCCATGATGGTCAGCGCTTGATCAAACTCGTCGCGTTTATAGGTGGGCAGCGATTCGCGTACTTTTTCAACCGATACAACGGCAGCGGGCATCGAGCTGGTATCAATCTTAGGCTCTGAACAACCCGCGAGCATTATCATCGACAGTGACAATGTCGATAGCCTGAACAGGCTCCACATACAATTTCCTTTACGATGTAATTAACCATGCCCTTTATCGGGGTGAGGAACCGGTTTTTTACCTACTTCCTCGGAGCGAAGTTCGACTGGCTTACCCTGGGTTATATCAATGTGCTTCAGGCGCATGTGAAGGCCCGTTTTGGCGAGCAAATGGGCACTGACCGGGGCAGTAATAAATAAAAACAAGGTGATCAGCATTTCCTGAATGTCGGGTCTGCCTTCAACGCTCCAGAAATAGGCCATTGAAGCTATTAACATACAGCCAATACCCAGGGTTGTGGCCTTGGTGGGGCCATGCAAGCGCATATAGAAATCGCGTAGGTGAGCCATCCCCAGTGAGCCGATAAAGACAAAGAGGCCGCCTGCGATCAATAGTAATGAAATAAGTGCCTCTACCCATAGCGACATAAGCGCACCTGCATAGCAACGAAGAGGGTGACAGGGTTCATTCGATAATATCCCCGCGTAATATGTACTTGCATACGGCTACTGTGCTGATAAATCCCAACATGGCGATCAACAGTGCCGACTCGAAATAGGTCTTGCTATTCAGCCACAGCCCGAGCAACACAATCAGCGCAATCGAGTTAACGTACATGGTGTCCAGTGCCAACACGCGGTCCGGTAAATCGGGGCCAACAGTAAGCCGATAAAGATTTAACAGCAGCGCCATGACCACCAGGGTTAGGGTGATGAACAGTGCGATGCTCAGCATTCGTAAATCTCCTTTAGCGGGCGTTCGTAGCGCTCCCGGATCTGCTCAATCAGCGCCTCTTCATCGTCTGTATCGAGGGCGTGAATGAGCAGTGATTTACCGTCCATACGCAGGTTGGCGGATACCGTGCCCGGCGTCAGGCTAATGGTGTTGGCAAGCAGCGTAATGGTAAAACGCTCCTCTAACATGAGGGGGTATTCCACAAAGTGGGGATTTAGCTTACGCCATGGGTTGGCGATCAGGTAAGCCACTTCAAAGTTGGCGGTAATGATATCGCCCAGTACGCGCAGCACAAAGCGCAGTAGCAATAGTGGCTTTTTGATGCGCGGGCGAGCATCCCAAAAGCGATGGGTTAGCAAGGGGATAATAATGGCCAATGTCCCACCCAATACGATATGACCCGCGGCAACACTGCGCACTAATAATAGCCATACGACCAGTAACAGCAGTGAAAAAACCGGGGTCGGCAACCAAGCGCGTGGTCGAATCATTGGGTGCCTCCAGCATCATTGATTAATGTGTCAATCACCAAACTTGGGTTGGCCAATTGCTCAGCGGTGGCCTGGGTATAGTCGCTTACGGGGCCCGCAAACACGACCATTAGTAGCGAGGAACTTAACAACCACGCCATGCCAAACCACTGGTAACGAGGCAGCGAGCTGCCGCTGAGATTACCCCGATGGCTGCGCCAAAACAGAGTTGAGCCTGCGCGGGAGAGCGCAATGAGTGATGCCAAGCTTGCCAGCAGTAATAATGGCCACAGCCAAAGCCGTTGGCTGTCTTCCGCGGCATTAAGCATTAGCGCTTTTCCGAAAGCGCCAGAGAGAGGCGGTAATCCAGCGACCGCAATTGCCCCGAAAAAGAAAGCCAGTGCCAGTGCCGCGCCTTGTACCATTGGCCGCCCCTTAACTAGTCGCGTACCCGGTTTGCCTCGCTGCAATCCAATCATTTCAGCCAACAGGAACAGCCCACCGGTAATCAGCGTGGTGTGAATCAAGTAGTAGAGCAGTGCTGATGTGGCAGCGGGGCTACGCATGCCCACACCTGCGAGCAGCGTGCCCACGGAAACCAATACCAGGTAGGCTATCAAAAGGCGAAGGTCACGGGCGGCCATCACGCCAACCCCGGCGGCAGCCAGCGTGGCAAGCGAAAGCCACCACACCCAGGACTGCTCAATGGCTTCCAACCCCCCTGCTTGGTCGCCAAAAATGAGGCTATAGACGCGCAAAATAGAATAGATGCCGACCTTGGTCATCACCGCAAATAAGGCAGCCACCGGGGCTGGGGCTGCGGCGTAGGCGCGGGGTAGCCAAAAATACAGCGGTAAAATGGCGGCTTTTAGGCCAAATACCACTAACAGCATCAAGGCACCGGCTATCACTAGGCCTTCGCGTTCGGCGGGTAGCTCGGCCATGCGAGAAGCCATGTCGGCCATGTTCAGCGTCCCCGTCGCCCCATAAAGAATGCCCACGCCAATCAGGAAAAGCGATGAACCTGCTAGGTTTAACACCACGTAATGGACGCTGGACTGAATGCGTGCTTTGCCCCCGCCGTGAAGCAGTAAGGCATACGAGGCCAGCAGTAGCACTTCGAAAAACACAAATAGGTTAAACAGGTCGCCGGTGAGAAAAGCACCGTTGATGCCCATCAACTGCCACTGGAAGAGGCCGTGAAAGTTGCTGCCCTTTTCGTCATCACCGCCGCAGGCAAAGACCACCGCGCCCACTGCAAGCAGGGCGGTGACTATCAACATAAGCGCTGATAAACGGTCAAGCACAAGCGCTATACCAAATGGCGGCTGCCAATCGCCCAAGGCGTAATAGGTGATTTCCCCGCTGGCGGCTTGAGTGACCAGTCCAATGGCCACCAACAGAAGCCCCAGCGTTGCTACTACGCTGACGATGCGCTTATAACGGACCATCCCCTGACGTTGGTAGAGTAATAAAATGCCCGCGATTAACGGCAGAACCACAGGTAAAACAATCAAATGCTGGATCATTCGCGGTCATCCTTTTTGCCGTCCACGTGGTCGTTACCCACTTCACTCCGTGCGCGCATCGCCAGAATGACCACAAAGGCCGTCATCGCAAATCCGATTACAATGGCCGTTAGTACCAAGGCTTGAGGAAGTGGATCAGCGAAGCCATCACCTTCATCGACCAGTGCAGCGCCATCAGTGGTCAGCCCGCCCATCGAAAATAGAAATAAATTGACCGCGTAGGAGAGTAGCGTAAGGCCTACCACCACTGGGAAGGTGCGCCCACGCAGCGTCAGATAAAGCCCGGATGCGGTCAGTACACCGGTCGTGATCGCATAAAGCAATTCCATTAGCGAGGCTCCTTGCTGGAGGGGGCGGGAGGCGTTTCAGCGTCTTTTTCGGGCTGTTCGGGTACCGGGCGGTGGGCAGTGGTCACTTTGCCCAAGTTGGCGAGGATCATTAGCGTGGCGCCAACCACTGCGAGATAAACACCCAGATCGAAGAGCAGCGCTGTCGCCAACTCAAACTCACCGACAACGGGTAGAGTGAAGTAGCCAAAAGACGAGGTCAGGAACGGGTAGCCAAACAGCCAACTACCAAGCCCGGTTAGCGTCGCCACCGCGACCCCTACAACGGCCACCGGCTGGAAGGGGAAGTTGAGACGCTCTTGTGCCCACTCCACGCCCCGGGCCATATACAATAGAATCAACGCGACAGCAGTAATCAAACCGGCAATAAAGCCGCCACCTGGTTGGTTATGGCCGCGCAGAAAGATAAACGCCGATACCAGCAGGGCAAGGGGCAATAGCGTCATGGAAATAGACGTCAAAATAGCGGGGTAGCGATCCGGCGACCATACGCGTCCTTCGCCGTCGCTATGCGGGATAAACAGACGTAAGCGGTTAAGTAGCTTAAAGATGGCAAGCCCCGCAATGGCCAGTACCGTGATTTCACCTAGCGTATCGAAGCCGCGGAAGTCGACAAGAATAACGTTAACCACGTTGTAGCCACCGCCGCCGGGTTTACTGTTTTCGACAAAAAAGTTGGAGATCGACAGCGTTTCTCGGGTCATCACCGCGTAATTGAGGCTGGCAATCACCAAACCCAAAGAACCCGCCAGTAACATGTCGCGCACGTTGCGCAGTGGGCTTGATTCCTGGGGTGTTTTTTGCGGCAGGAAAAACAGCGCTAGCATCAGCAATATCATGGTGACCACTTCTACGGATAGCTGGGTCAGGGCCAGGTCCGGCGCGGAAAAACGCGCAAAAGTGAGAGCAACAAATAGCCCTACAACTGACAGCATGAGCAATGAAATCAAGCGGTAGCGATGGGTGGCCGCGGTCGCGATGCCGCCGAAAATAAGCATCACCGCACCAAGAATTACCACGCCGTCGACTGGCTGGTTACCTGCGGCACCCGTTAGGTCGGTGACCCGTACTAGACCTATTAGTCCCATTAAAAAAGCAGCGAACAACAAAAGCGTCATGTAGCGCTGTAATGAGTTGCCCTCAAAAAAGGCCAGTAATTGTTCTGCACGGTAGCCAATCGTTACCACGAAGCGCTCAAACACGCGCCTTGCATCAACACTGGCGAATTGTCTGGTGAACAAACGCATATCGTTGTGACGCCAGTAAAGGGCGGTGCCGAGCACCAAGGCGGCAATGCTCATCAGCAAAGGTAAGTTGACGCCATGCCAAATCGCCAGCTTAAAATCCAGCGGGCGTTGCAGTACCGCTTGCGCAGCCAGATCAAGCAGGTTAGTTGCCATCAGGGCGGGAAGCAGACCTACAACGACGCACAGCACCACCAGAATCTCCACGGGTAAACGCATCAGATGCGGTGGCTCATGGGGAGATTTAGGCGGTGCCTCGCGGGCGGGTTTGAAGAAAACCGCATGAACGAGGCGTAGCGAGTAAGCCACAGAGAGGATACCGCCCAGTGTGGCAAGCGTAGGCAATAGCCAGCTTAAACCACCCAGAACGGGCGTTTCCAACGTTTCGGTAAAGAACATCTCCTTGGAGAGGAAGCCATTGAACAGCGGAACGCCTGCCATCGCTGCGGCAGCCAAGGTGGTCAGCAGCGCGGTGACCGGCATGGCCTTTCTGAGCCCGCCAAGCTGTTTTAATTCACGCGTCCCAGTCTCGTGGTCGATAATGCCAGCGCTCATAAATAGCGCGGCTTTAAAGGTGGCATGATTCAGAATATGAAACAGGGCCGCCAGAACGGCCATTGGGCTGCCGATACCCAGCAGCACCGTAATGAGCCCCAGATGGCTGACCGTGGAAAACGCTAGGATGCCTTTCAGGTCAGTTTTGAATAGTGCAAACCAAGCGCCGTAAAGCAGTGTTATCGTGCCGACCAGCGATACCACCACGGTCCATAATTCACTGTCGGCAATCGCCGGATGCAGCCTTGCCATCAGGAAAATGCCTGCTTTCACCATTGTGGCGGAATGCAGGTAGGCCGAGACGGGTGTCGGAGCGGCCATGGCGTGTGGAAGCCAAAACTGGAAAGGGAACTGGGCTGACTTGGTGAAGGCACCGAGCAGCACCAAGCCGAGCATCAGCGGATAGCGCGAGTCGGCGACAATGACCTCGCTGCTGGCCAAGACGTCACCCATGCTGAAGCTACCTGCCATATCGCCGAGTAGCAGTAGCCCTGCTAGCAGTGCCAGACCGCCTGCACCGGTGACGGTCAACGCCATGCGTGCGCCTTTGCGTGCATCGCTGCGATACGACCAAAAGCCGATCAATAAAAACGAAGAAAGGCTGGTGAGCTCCCAAAAAAGCCACAGTAAAATCAGATTGTCTGACATTGAAATGCCCACCATGGAGGCCATGAAGAGCATTAAAAAAGCATAGAAGCGACCAACAGGTTCGTCACTTGCTAGATAAAAATGGGCGTACAGCAGTATCAGCAGCCCAATGCCCATGATTAAAATGTTGAATAGTAGCGACAGACCGTCCAAGCGCAGGGCTAGCTCAAGATTGAGCTCGGGCAGCCAGCCGATGGCAAAGCGAAGTGTCTCGCCGTCGAGCAGTGCGGGTATCTGCATCAAGGTGAGCAGTAGGGCAATAGCCGGCAGCAAGGCGGTTGCCCACGAGCAGGTAAAGCGGCTGCGTTGAGCGTTGAGGACCGGCACCAAGACGCCTAGTAACGGTAGTAAGGCTATCCACAGCAGTGTCATGGAAGTCATCCAGCGCAATAATCAAAAAAAGCCCGCTAGCCGTCATCGTAAAGGCGTCGGCTGAGGCATGGGATACCACAAATGAAACAAGAGGATATCACTTGTAGTGCCGTTGTGAAGTTTTAGTATAAAGTGTCGCCGTCCACCGTAGCGAGTCTATTTACCCTATGAATCAACCTTTCGATACATGGCAACAGCGTTTCGAAACCCTGCGTTCGAACAAATATTTTGAAGCCTTTGTAATCGCGATAATCGTCATCTCCGCATTGGTGATAGGTGCCAAAACCTATGAAGAGGAGACCTCTCGGTTCGAACAGGGGCTTCTGTACCTGGATTTTGCGATCACGATTTTTTTCTTGATTGAACTCCTCATCAGGTTAGCCGCAGAAGGCAGCTTGGTGCGCTTTTTTAAGCGGGGATGGAATGTCTTTGATTTCGTTATCGTGACTGCCAGCCTGATCCCCATGGACGATTCCGAGATGGTGCTGCTGGCGCGGCTGCTGCGTATTTTCCGCGTACTGCGCCTCGTCTCGATGATTCCTGAGTTGCAAATGCTGCTTTCAGCCCTGGTGAAGTCCATTCCGCGCATGGGCTATGTGGTGCTGTTGATGTTTATTATCTTCTACATCTATGCCGCGGTAGGCAGCTTCCTGTTCGCTGAAGTGGACGATTTTTTGTGGGGCAATATCTCCATTTCGATGCTGACACTTTTTCGTATCGCCACCTTTGAAGACTGGACCGATGTGCTTTACGAAACTCAGGAAGTATACGCATGGAGCTGGATTTACTATCTGACGTTTATTTTTCTGACGGCGTTTATTTTCCTCAATATGATGATTGGCATTGTGTTGGACGTCATGCAGAAAGAGAGTGCAGCGCTTGATTTACTCAACAACGAGGAAGAAATCGACGAGATACACATCTTGCGTAACGAGGTCAGTGAAATGCGCCAACAGTTAGATCGAATGGAGGCATCCATATCGAGGCAAGCGGTTGGCAATGCGCACTCGCAGGTTGACAAAACTCACCAAGACTGATTTTCTATAGGTATGAATACATCCATGAATACTTTTGCGCTAGACCTACGACTACTAATCGCCCGTCTCTGAATATCAGGGTCGGGCAGTGCTGCTGGCATTGTCGTTGGGTTACACTAGTTGCGAGGTAGACATGGATACATACACTGGATTTATTGAATCAATTCAATTTGGCTGCCGCACTTTCTTCATTAGTGCGCGCACCGTTATCGACTTTTTTTGCGCCCCATTGCCTGTATTGGCGATGGGGCGTTTTTCGTTGGCACGCCCACCGTCATTCCAATCGACAGTCTTTGCCCCCATTTTCCAGGAGAGCCGTCATGATGTTGTCTGATCCCGCCAAGAAATACCGCCAGTTCGTTGCGGTGGACTTGCCCGACCGCCAATGGCCCAGCAAGCGGATTGAAATGCCGCCGATCTGGTGCAGCGTTGACCTGCGGGATGGCAATCAGTCGCTGATTGACCCGATGGACCAAGAGCGTAAAGAGCGCTTATTCGACATGCTGCTGAAGGTCGGCTTCAAACAGATCGAAGTGGGGTTTCCTTCTGCTTCGCAAACCGATTTTGACTTTGTCCGTACGCTGATCGAACAAGATAAAATTCCTGAAGACGTGACCATTCAAGTGCTGACCCAAGCGCGTCCGCACCTGATTGAGCGCACCTTCGAAGCACTCAAAGGCGCCAAGAACGCCATTGTGCACGTCTACAACGCCACCGACCCGATGTTCCGGCGTGTGGTATTCAACGTAGATAAAGCGGAATGCGTGAAGATTGCGACCGACGCCACCGCACAGATTCGCGCTGAAATGGACGCCGCTCCCGACACTAACTGGACTTTCCAGTATTCGCCGGAGCTATTTACCACAACAGAAATGGACTTTGCCGTTGAAATTGTCGAAGCGGTGATGGAGACCTTCAAACCAAGTGCCGATAATCGGATGATCGTCAACCTGCCGGCAACGGTTGAAGTGGCAACGCCTAATAACTACGCCGATCAAATTGAATGGTTCTGCCGCAACGTCAAAAATCGCGATCACCTGATCGTCAGCGTGCACCCCCACAACGACCGGGGAACTGGCGTCGCCGCCGCGGAATTAACGCTTATGGCCGGCGCTGACCGTGTGGAAGGCACGCTGTTCGGTAACGGCGAACGGACCGGTAACGTGGATATCGTCACCTTGGCGATGAACATGTACACCCAGGGTGTTCATCCGCAGCTCGATTTCTCCAATATCACGCCGGTCATGCGCGAAGTGGAGTACTGCAACCAACTGCCGGTACATCCGCGCCACCCTTATGTGGGTGATTTGGTATTTACTGCGTTCTCGGGCTCTCATCAGGATGCGATCAAGAAAGGCATGCTCGACCGTCGCGCCAATCCCGACGCGGTTTGGGACGTGCCGTATCTGCCCATCGACCCGCTGGATGTTGGTCGCAGCTATGAAGCGGTGATCCGGGTTAACAGCCAGTCCGGCAAAGGGGGAGTGTCGTACCTTCTCGAGCAGGAGCATGGTATCGAATTGCCGCGTCGTCTTTCCATCGAGTTCAGCCAGGTGGTGCAGGAAGTGGCCGACCGTACCGGTAAAGAGATCACCTCGCAGATGATTTATCAGGCCTTTGCCGATGAGTACTTAGAGCAGCGCACACCCTTTGCGCTGGTTAACCACCGTTTGTCGTCGGAGCCTGATAGCCCTAAAGTAACGCTTGACGCCGTGGTCGAGGAAAACGGCGAACGGCAAACGCTCAGTGGGGAGGGGAACGGGCCGTTAGCCGCGTTTGTTAAAGCGCTGGCGGCAGCTGGTCACGATGTCGAAATCATTGACTACCACGAGCACTCACGTGGCCAAGGCGCCGACGCCGAAGCGATTGCCTACGTTGAAGTCCGCATCGACGGTAAAGCAGTATTCGGTGTCGGCAATGATGAAAGCATCACCAGTGCATCGATGAAGGGCGTATTGAGCGCCATCAATCGGCACCACTCCAACCAGGAACCCGCAGCGAACGTGACGGCAGAGACGTTGGTGTGATCCGTCGAATGCCCATTGAGTGAGGTAGGTAATGATGCGGCCCTGGCAGATGATAGTGTTGACCGCGATTGTGATCGCAGGGCTTGCATCAGCCGTCGCCTCTCACGAGGCCTATGAGCCCAAACTGGTTCGCTTGGAAGCCCAGGAAGCGTTGCCTGAACTTGCGCCGACGCTTGAACAGGAATCATCGGAAATCAATGTGCTCTTTCTTGGCTACGCGTCAGATCGGGCACTATGGATGAGCGCCTACCTTGCGTTAACCCGTCATGGGGATGTAGCCCGAGAGGTGCTCACCGACTTTGGCCACGTGCCTGAATTTCAGCGCGTATTGGTCCGCTACGGGGCAGACGCCGTGCTGCCCATCAGCTACTTTCGCGATAATGACATTGCCACGTTAAGTGCCCAACACTGGTTTGGTGAGCGTTATCGTCAAGTGAGCCGCTGGTGGGGCGATGAAGCGGAAGCAGCGTCGGGCGAGCTGACCCCCCATCGCCGCGGCCAGGTGGGTATTGCACTGCTGGATGAAAATGGTCACGCGCTGCTCAATCAGTTTGTGGTGAGTGATAAGGGTAACGTGGAGTGGTTGCAGGGCGAGCGGGTGGTAACGGGGGTAGGGGATTTCTTTACCAGTGGCCTGCGCGACCTTGAAAGCCAGTGGCGTCGTGGCGAGGAGGTAGGTGCAAGCGATGTTGGTTGGGCCGGTGTTGATCTGCTGGTCATGGCCAGCACCGTCAAAGTGCTAAGGGCAGGCAAGGCTGCTCGTGCTGCACGAGTGGGCAGCGTTGAAGGGCAGGCCACCCGCGCCGGTTTGCGTCAGGGCGCATTGGCCACCGGCGGACGTTTTGCTGCCTTGCCGCGTATGGCAAAAGTGGCCGCGGTAGCGGGTACTGCCTATGTGGTGGTTCGCCATCCCAGTTTAGTGAGCGCCCTGGGTGTCAACGTGTCCAAATGGCTCGGTTGGCCAACATGGCTTGGTCAGTTTGTTATTTGGCTGGTCGTGCTGCTGCCAATTCTTTTCATTGCGCGATTTGTTTACCGCTGGCTACTCACGCCGCTGTTGTGGCTGGTGGCGCCACTGCTGAAGCTATGTTTCAAGGTCGCTGACCGCTCACTCGCCAAACGCCCGGTTAAACGAAATAACGGGGCTGCAACGCTCTGACTTTCACGTTGACCCGCATTTGCTACGAAGAGGGCTGGTTGATAATGGTTATTTAGAACTTCCCATCAGTTCATTGCATACTCTCAACGTTGCTCATTTACCCACCATCCACACAGATCCTTTTGATCGGATTCTAGTGGCTCAGGCGGAAGCCGAAGGGTTTTTACTGCTGACGGCGGATGAGATGGTGGCTAAGTATGCTGGCCCGATAAAGAAGGTTTGACATCTATCCCCTTCCGATGGAAAGGAATGAGACGTTGCCTTCTAAGTGCCTGTTTCGCTATTGATGGGTTGAGGTTAAGTTAACTTTTCACAGCGGCGTTTTACTCCCTTTACCTGGAATTTCCCTGACCAACCGTGGCATTAGAAATCCAGGCAAGTAGTCGCGAAGCTGGGTGACTAATTCGCGCGCTTCTTCATCCGGCACATTAAAATGCGCAGCACCTTGCACCGGATCAAGCACATGTAAGTAGTAGGGCAGAATGCTCGCTTCAAATAGCCGTTCAGACAGGGTGGCCAGGGTGGCGGCACTGTCGTTCACCTCGCGCAGCAGTACGCTTTGGTTGAGTAGTGTGACGCCTGTTTGTTTAAGCCGCGCGCAGGCATCGACTACCGCCTGGTCAATCTCATTGGCGTGATTGATATGCAGGACCACGACTTTTTGCAGGCGTGTAGCGGAAAGCCACTCGACCAGCGTGTCATCAATGCGGTCGGGGATGACCACCGGTAGTCGCGTGTGAATACGCAGCCGTTTAAGGTGCGGGATGCTTTCAAGCTGCGCCACCAGCCACGCCAACTGACGATCATTAGCGGCGAGGGGGTCACCGCCAGAAAGAATTGCCTCTTGAATAGTGGTGTCGGCGCGCAGGTAATCCAGCGCTTGTTGCCACTGTGCCCGGGAAGGTGAATTGTCGCTGTACGGAAAGTGGCGGCGAAAACAGTAGCGGCAGTTGATCGCGCAGGTGGGGCTGGCGATTAACAGCACACGGCCCGCGTACTTGTGAATCAAGCCTTTGACCGGTTGATGATCAGCTTCTTCGAGGGGGTCGGCCACATAACCCTGCGGTGTCAGGGCTTCATCGCCCAGCGGCAGCACCTGACGGAGCAGTGGATCATGCGGGTCGCCTGACTTGATGCGCGATAAATAGGCGTCGGGCACGCAGACCTCAAACAGCTGGTGGCCGGTGCGAGCGCCCGGCAGCCAGGTATCGCTCAGCCCCAGGCGCTGGCAAAGGGCCGCCGGGTCGCGAATCGCTTGCGAGAGCTGTTGTTGCCAGGACCCTGTTTGGCTTGTGGGGCCCTTGTCAGCAATAATGATGTTCTCCTGCAAAAAGCCCTCCATCGGGTTATCATGCGCGCACTTATTCCACAACGTTCATTAGAGGCAAAACGACACGTGGCGCCTCATGTTATTGAAACGCATCATTGAGAGGCAATATGGCGAACTATTCTACCAACGAATTCAAGGGCGGTCTGAAAGTAATGCTCGACGGCGATCCTTGCTCAATCATAGAGAATGAGCTGGTTAAGCCGGGCAAAGGCCAAGCCTTTAACCGCGTCAAGCTGCGTAATCTGATGACCGGCCGCGTAGGGGAACGCACCTTCAAATCGGGTGATTCGTTAGAGGGTGCCGACGTCATGGAGCTGGAGATGGAGTATCTCTATAACGACAGCGAAATGTGGTACTTCATGAAAACAGACGGTTCATTCGAGCAGTATGCGGTCGAGAAGAAAGCGCTGGGCGATACGGAAAAGTGGTTGAAAGAACAGGTACCCTATACCGTTACCTTGTGGAACGATAACGCTATTCATGTGGCCCCGCCTAACTTTATCGAGCTGGAAGTGGTCGAAACCGATCCCGGTTTGAAAGGTGATACTGCCCAAGGTGGCTCCAAGCCGGCGACGCTGTCTTCTGGTGCGGTGGTGCGCGTACCGCTGTTTATCAATCAGGGGGAAGTTCTGAAGGTTGATACGCGCAGCGGTGAATACGTCTCGCGTGCTTGATCACGCTGCCGTAAGAATCTGCATCAATAGCCACGCATCATGCGTGGCTTTATTACGTTAGGGAGGCGGCAATGAGTGCTAGCTGGCGGCCTACGGCAGATATCGAAACATTGCGTGAGCGGTCAAGGCTGCTGGCCAAAGTGCGCAAGTTTTTTGCCGAGCGGGGTGTGCTTGAGGTAGAAACGCCGGTGTTGGGTCAGGGGGGCAGTACCGATGTGCACCTAGTATCGCTTTCGACGCTGGCGCGTACTGATCGTGGCCAACGCAGGCTGTGGCTGCAAACCTCGCCGGAATTTCATATGAAGCGGCTGCTGGCGGCGGGTAGCGGGCCCATTTTTCAACTGGCAAAAAGCTTCCGAGATGGCGAAGTCGGCGCCCGGCACAATATCGAATTCACCATGCTGGAATGGTACCGCCCAGGATTTTCCCTGGCCGATTTGATCGACGAAACCACGACGCTGGTCGCCAATATTCTGCCACGTTTTCAAGGGCCGGTGGCACATTATCGCTACCGTAAGCTGTTTCATACCCATTTAGCGGTCGACCCGTTCACTAGCCCGCTTGATACCCTGCGCAGGCTGGCGGCTGAGCGCGGTCAGATGCCGCCCAGTGCGATGGCCAATGAGGGACGCGATACCTGCCTCGATTTGCTGATGAGCCTGGTGATTGAGCCGCAGTTAGGCCGCAACGAACTGAGTGTGGTGGTTGATTACCCGGCCAGTCAGGCATCGCTGGCCCGCCGTCATCAGGATGCTGACGGTGAGTGGGTCGCGTCGCGTTTTGAGCTCTATCTAAATGGCATTGAATTAGCCAATGGTTACGATGAACTGACCGATGCGGATGAGCAGCGTGCCCGCTTTAGCGAAGATAACGCTGAGCGCCGCCGACTGGGATTGCCGGAAGTGGATGTGGATGAGCGCCTGCTGGCGGCTCTTGAGCACGGCATGCCCACTGGGGCCGGTGTGGCGTTGGGCATTGACCGCTTGATCCAACTGGCGCTAGGCAAAGCACGCCTGGAAGACGTGCTCGCGTTCTCAACGCCTAATTGTTAGCGGCTACCCATCGCCTAGGCGTTGGCCCATCTGCACCATCGTATTGGTTGGAAGATCATTGAAGTTAACGGACTTGGCGAAGCACATCACCACGGTGGAGCCGAGTTTGAAGCGGCCCATTTCAGCGCCTTTGGCAAGCGTGATCGGTTGACCAAACTGCATTCGCTGAGGATGTCCAGCAAGTGGAGTGACTTGACCCGACCAAACCGTTTCAATCGCCGCGACGATCATCGCGCCGACCAGTACCATGGCCATCGGACCTTGTTCGGTATCAAAGATGCACACCAAGCGCTCGTTACGGGCGAATAGCCCGGGCACATAGTTGGCTGTGGCCTGGTTAACCGAGAACAGCCGACCCGGTACGTAAATCATTTCCCGTAGCGTGCCGGTGATCGGCATATGCACACGGTGGTAATCCCTTGGCGAGAGATACACCGTTGCAAAGCTGCCGCCGAGAAATTCCTCCGCCAGGGCAGTATCGCCTCCGAGTAGCGTTTGCGCGGAGTAGGTGTGCCCCTTGGCTTGCACCAGTTGCCCGGCCTGAAGGCGTCCATACTGAGAAAGCGTGCCATCGGCGGGGCTAATGATACCCTCTTCCAGCGGGCGGGCATCGTCTTTCAGCGCGCGAGTGAAGAAGTCGTTGAAGGTGGCGTAGGCCGCCGGATCCGGCTCCAATGCCTGGCTCATATCCACGTTAAAGCGCTTTATGAAGGCGTTAATCAGGGTGTTTTTCACCCAGGGGTTATCGCACTGCGCAAACTTGCCGGTTAGTCGCGAGATGGCGTGGTGGGGCAGCGGGTATTGGAGTAGCGAAAAGGCTTTTTGGGAAAAGGTCACAGTAATATTTTCACTTCTCAATCGGTGTGTCGTCGCGGTTGCCCCATTCACCCCAGGATCCCGCATAGCCGCGCATATTAAAGCCCAGTGCCTTGCCGACCAGCCAGGTAAAGCTACTGCGGTGGTGGCTTTGGCAGTGGGTGGCGATTTCCATCTCCGGGGTCAAGCCGAGCGCACCCAGTTCGGTAACCAGTTCGGCGTAATCGCGGATACGCAGCGCCCGGTTGCGGTCCATGGCGTTCAGCCAATCCATATTCACCGCGCCTGGGATATGACCCAAATGCTTGTTGTTACCTTTCTCGCCGTCGTACTCGGCTTTTGAGCGCGCGTCCCAAACGGCAAACTGCTTGTCGTCGAGCTTTTGCTTGATCTCGTCGCAGGTAATCAGTGCCTGGGGGTTAAGTATCTCTGCTTGGTAATCGCTTGGTATAGGCGCCGTGGGCTCGGTGGTTTCTTCAAGCCCTTCATCGCGCCAAGCGTGTATGCCGCCGTTCAAATAGGAGTAGCGGGTATGCCCGATAAGCTCCAGTGTCCACAGCAGGCGCGCCGCCCAGCCGCCGCCTTCGTCGTCGTAGGCAACCACATGGGTATCGCGGGTGAGGCCGAGCGCGCTGAATAACCGCGACAGTGCCTCGGTACTGGGTACATCGCTTGGCACTGCCCCCTCGCCTCGCATGAGATGGCGAAAATCAAGGAAAATAGCACCGGGGACATGGCCCTGGCGGTAGCTGTCGGCGTTTACTGGCACATCGATGATGAGCAGTTGTGGGTCATCCAGGCACTCCTGAAGCTGCTCAGGTTCAATAATCAGCGGTAGCACGTTGGTTTCAGACGAGTGGCTCTCGGTGCTCATGGGCGACTCCTTATAGGTTCAGCGTCCAGGCTATCAAGAATACGCCGATAGCTGGCAAATCGTTCTGGATGAATCTTGCCTGCCTCTACGGCTTCGAGTAAAGCACAGCCCGGCTCAGCCCGGTGGCGGCAATCACGAAAACGGCAGTGACCGATAAACGGCCGGAATTCAATAAAGCCGTTGGTAACCGTCTGTTCATCAAGGTGAATCAGCCCAAACTCACGAATGCCGGGCGAGTCGATCAGCTCACCATCGGTAACTTCGTCAGTGCGCATGGTGTACAGCCGTGCTGTCGTCGTGGTGTGCGTGCCTTTGCGTGAATCTTCCGACAGCGCGCCGATACGCAGGGTTTCATCGGGCAAAAGTAAATCAATAAGCGATGATTTGCCCACGCCGCTTTGGCCGACAAATACCGATGTACGCCCCTCTAGCTGTTGGCGAAGCGCATTAAGGCCGTCGTCGCTTGCTGTGGTAGTCCGCACAACCGGGTAGCCCAGCGAGCGGTAGCGCTCAAGCAACTGGCCGAGTTCACCGCCGTCGTCCGGCAACAAGTCCGTTTTGTTAAGCACTAGTACCGGCGCGATGCCAGTGGCTTCGGCGGCGACTAGATAACGGTCGATCAAGTTGGGGTGCGGCGCGGGCTCGACAGCAAAAACGATGAGTAGCTGATCAATATTTGCCGCCACTGGTTTGAGCAAACCACGCGCGTCTGGGCGCTTGAGCACGCTATGGCGCTCGTCGCGGGCCACCACCACCCCTGAGCAGTCTTGACCTGCCCGCCAGATCACCCGGTCACCGGTCACCAAGCCATCCATATTGGCGCGCAGGTGGCAGCGCACGGGCGTGCCATCGGCATTGCGCACCTCGAGGGTGCGCCCAAAATGCGCCATCACACGACCCGGTTGTTCGGCGCCGTATTCGCCAGCGGCGAGCTTCTCGGCATCTTGCGTATCGCGCTTTTCAGCGCGCTGGGCACGTTCTGCCTGAACCTTCTCGACCCGCCAACGTTGCTGACGGCTTAATTTACGTTTGCTCATGACCACCCGATGCTCGGTACAATGGGTTCATTGTACCTGTTAACTGCCGCTGGGTAACTTGATATCCCCACCACCGTTGGAGAGCACTATGAGCGAACATGCCGCACCGCGTGACGACCTACTGGTCTGGATCGATCTGGAAATGACCGGGCTTGACCCCAACAAGGAACGTATTATCGAAGTCGCTACCCTGGTCACTGATGCCCACTTGAATGTTGTGGCTGAAGGGCCGGTGATCGCCGTGAAACAGTCCGATAGCCTGCTGGCTGGCATGGATGACTGGAATCAAAAGACACACGGTGAGTCAGGTCTGGTAGCACGCGTTAAAGCCAGTGCGGTGGAAACGGCTGAAGCAGAGCAGCAAACGCTCGATTTTTTGCGTCAGTACGTTACCCCGGGCTCCTCGCCCATGTGCGGCAACAGCATTCATCAGGACCGGCGTTTCCTGGAGCGTGAAATGCCAGCACTGTGGGCATTTTTCCACTACCGCAACTTGGATGTATCCACCGTCAAAGAGCTGGCCAAACGCTGGAACCCTGGCGCACTGGCTGGATTTAAAAAGCAGAACGTGCACTTGGCGATGGACGATATTAAAGAGTCAATTGCCGAGCTTTCTCATTATCGCAGTACGTTTTTACTCCTCGAGCCGCAGAGTGACGAAGAGGAATAGATACCTGCAGCGCCTAAGACGCTTCAGTGGCAATGCGCGTGGCGCGCTTAAGGCGCTGCTCTTCCAGTGCCCAGGCAACGTGTTCACGAACCAGGGCGCTGGGGTAGGCGCGTCGTGCCCATAGGGCGGCTTCCACCGCGTCGCTCCAGGGCGCGTTGCCTAGGCCTACAGCAATATTACGCAACCATCGCTCGTAGCCGATGCGTCGGATGGGGCTGCCAGCGGTTTTGGCGAGGAATTCTTCTTCACACCAACTAAACAGGCGGACAAGCGAGGCGCGGTCAAGGTCATGGCGCGGCGCGAAGTCTTCCTCTTGAGTCACACGGGTAAAGCGGGTGAAGGGGCATACAAGCTGGCAGTCGTCGCAACCATAAATGCGGTTACCCATGGCGCGGCGATATTCCACTGGAATGGCGCCGTGCAGTTCAATGGTCAGGTACGAAATACACTTGCGTGAGTCGATCACCTTGTCATCGACAATGGCGCCAGTGGGGCAGGCGGTGCGGCAGGCACTGCAACTACCACAGTGTTCCTCTTCAAACGGCGTATCGACGGGTAGTGGTAGGTCAGTGTAAAGCTCGCCCAGGAAAAACAGCGAGCCTGCTTTGGGGTTGAGCAGCATGGCGTTTTTGCCGAACCAGCCAAGGCCCGCTTTCTGGGCAAGCGCCCGTTCCATCACCGGGGCGGAATCGACAAATGCCCGGTAGCCGAATGCCCCGACCTCTTGTTCGATCTGTTTGGCCAGCTGCGCCAAGCGTTTGCGCATCAGTTTGTGGTAGTCCCGCCCGAGGGCGTAGCGCGATACATAGCCACGATTAGGTTGACCAAGTACCTTGGTGCTTTCCACCTCGGCGGGGAGGTAATCCATGCGTACGCTGATGACCCGCTGTGTGCCGGGCTCTAGCTCGTCCGGGCGGGTACGTTTGGTGCCGTGCTTGGCCATGAAACCCATTTCGCCGTGGTAACCTTTGTCCAGCCAGGCGTTGAGGTGTGTTTCATGGGTGTCCAGTCGAGTGTCGGTAATGCCGACCTGCTGGAAGCCGAGCTCACGCCCCCAGGTTTTGATGAGCTCAGCAAGTTCGGCAAGGGTATTGTCTGAAAGCATGGGGCGCGCCGCTTCGTCGCAAAAAAAGAAAAGCCAGAGAAAATTGGGCGTTGATACTCAACGGTTAGGCGTCAGCCGCGCTATGCTAACGCATTGCTGGCCATCACAACATGCGAAAGGAGAGATCGTGTCTCGCTTAATAACCTCTACGTTACGCCCTCTTTATAAAGCGGCTCAAGTGCGCGAGTTGGATAGGCGTACGATTGCCGGGGGAATTGATGGTTTTGCCTTAATGCAACGCGCGGCCTCCAGTGCCTGGCATAGCTTTCGCTCCCGCTGGCCTCAGGCGCGTAGTGTTACAGTGCTGTGCGGAAGCGGCAATAACGGTGGTGATGGTCATGTGTTGGCGGCGCTGGCGATGCAGTCGGGACTTAAAGTTCAGCGCATTGCTTTAAAGCCGCTGGACGAACTACAGGATGATGCCTTTCGTGCTGCCCAACTGGCCAGTCAGGCTGGTGTGAGCTGTGAAGAGTGGCACCCCGGGGTCGTATTGTCCGGAGAAGTCATTGTTGATGCGCTATTGGGAACGGGTCTAAGTGGCGCGGTAACAGGGCGCTACCAACGGGCGATTGAGCTGATCAACGCCGCGCCTCAGCCGGTACTGTCAATTGATATTCCGTCGGGGTTGGCCGCCGATACCGGCGCGGTGCTTGGCATAGCGGTAGAAGCGGCATGCACCGTCACCTTTATTGGCGATAAAATTGGCCTGCATACAGGCGAGGCGCCGGCCTATACAGGCGAAATCGACTTTCGTCCGCTGAGCGTGAAAGCCCAGGCGTTTTTCGATATTCCACCCTACGCGTGGCGCCTGGATGACGCCTTGCTCAGTGAGGCTTTCACTCCGCGTTTGCGTACCAGCCATAAAGGCCGCATGGGGCATGTGTTAGTTATGGGCGGCGCCCCCGGCTTTGGCGGCGCCGCGCTGCTGGCGTCTCAAGCGGCAGCGCGTTTAGGTGCGGGGAAAGTCAGCCTGGCAACCGTTGCCGAGCATATTACTGCAAGCTTAGTGCGTTGTCCGGAAGTGATGGCTCATGCGGTTCGCGGCGGCGCTGAGGCCAGTGAGCTTCCAAAGCAGGCGGATGCCGTGGTTGTTGGTCCCGGGCTTGGTCAGGCTGCTTGGGGGCAGGCCATCCTGCAGAGTGCTTTGCACGCCACCGTGCCGCTGGTAGTGGATGCCGATGGGCTGACCTTGCTGGCTCGTCACTGGCCGGATTTGCGCCGCGACGATTGGGTACTCACGCCCCATCCTGGTGAGGCGGCCCGCTTATTGGGCTGCTCGGTGGAGGATGTGCAGGCGGACCGGCCAGCGGCGGCTCAGGCCCTTCAGCGCGCCAGAGGCGGCGTGGTTATCTTGAAAGGTGCAGGCAGCTTGGTGGCTGGCCCGGGCGGTTTGATGGTGTGTCCCTACGGTAATCCGGGCATGGCCAGCGGCGGTATGGGCGATGCGCTAAGCGGTATGCTGGGTGCGCTGATCGCCCAACGCGGTGATATCGAAACCAGTGCCTGGTTGGGTACTTTGGTGCACGCCTTGGCGGCGGATCGGGCGGCGGCTGCGTGCGGTGAGCGTGGCTTGCTGGCGAGTGATCTGGCATCCTATGCGCGAGAATTAATTAACCCGTGAAGGCAGCCTACATGCAGGTGCAACTGGATAATGAAGAGGCTCAGGTAGCGTTTGGCGAAATCCTGGGTAACGTATTGCAAGGACGCGGGCGTATTTATCTGGAAGGCGACTTGGGTGCAGGTAAAACGACGCTTACGCGTGGCGTATTGCGTGCCTATGGCTATCAAGGGGCGGTAAAAAGCCCTACTTACACGCTGGTTGAGCCCTACGAGCTCGACGGCCGCAGGCTTTATCATTTGGATCTGTACCGGTTATCTGACCCTGAAGAGCTTGAATTTATTGGTGGCCGAGACGTGTTGGCTGATGATGCGCTGTGCTTGATCGAATGGCCTAGCCGTGGCGCCGGTTGGCTGCCGGCGCCGGATATTCGCCTTCAATTAGCGGTGGTTGAGCCCGGCCGTAGGGCCCAGCTAAGCGCCGGGAGTGACTTCGGCGTCACTGTGCTGACTGCGTTAAGCGATCGCATGTCGGGCTATTCCCAACAGGGCGGTGTATTTCAATGGTCGTGAGCGTGATGGTGTTAAGTGCAAGGATGAGCAAAGCGATTTCACTGCGCCGGGTGGTGCTCAGCGCCATAGCGGTCATCGCCGCAGGGGTGGGGACTTCTCTCCAGGCGGCAACCGTGGAAGGAATGCGGCTCTGGGCGGCCCCGGATCATGCGCGCTTGGTGTTTGATTTATCGGAAGCAGCACCGGCCAACGTATTTTCTTTAGATGATCCTGACCGGCTGGTCATCGACCTGGACGACACTCAGATGGACACCGATGCCGATAGCCTGTCACTTGACGACAGCGCGATTAGCGACGTGCGCACCGGTAGCCGTGAAGGTAATGGGTTGCGGGTGGTGCTTGAGCTCAATCGGGAGGTTGAGCCGCGTCATTTCACCTTGGCGCCGAACGATCAGTACGGACACCGGCTGGTGGTTGATCTGGAATACCCCGGCGAAAGCGCGGTGGAAAACCCCATCGATCCTATCGAGGCGATGATTCGCGAGCAGGAAATTCAAGCGCAACGTGCTAGCGCCCAGAGTCAGGTCGACGATCCTCAACAAACGGCTTCATCGGACGAAGAGGCGGACTCGTCGTCGGCATCCGAAGAAGCCAAACCACATCCTAAGCGCGATATTATCATCGCGGTGGATGCGGGCCACGGGGGTGAAGACCCAGGGGCGATTGGCCCGTCAGGTACCCGCGAAAAAGACGTGGTGCTGGACATTAGCCAGCGGCTGGCGGACACCATCAATGCGGTCGATGGTTTTAAAGCCGTGCTGGTTCGTGATGGCGATTATTATCTCGGCTTGCGCCAGAGAACACAGCTTGCCCGCGACCAAAAAGCTGATTTTTTTGTATCCATTCACGCCGATGCATTTAACAGCCCACGCCCCCAGGGCAGTTCGGTGTATGCGCTTTCTCAGCGTGGTGCCACCTCAGAAACGGCGCAGTGGCTGGCCGATAGCGAAAACCGCTCCGACTTGGTTGGCGGGGTGGATGGCAACCTGTCACTGCGCGATAAAGATGAGGTATTGCGTGGTGTGCTGCTGGATTTGACCATGACGGCGACGCTCAACGACTCGCTGTCGATTGGCGGGCAGGTGCTTGATCAGCTAGGCCGGGTGAATCGACTGCATAAATCGCGGGTCGAACAGGCGGGGTTTATGGTGCTCAAGTCGCCTGATATCCCCTCGCTATTGGTTGAGGTTGGCTTTATATCCAACCCTGACGAAGAGCGGCGGTTACGCGACCCTATACATCAGCAAGGCGTCTCCGAAGCGATTATGGGCGGTCTGCAAAACCATTTTGAGCGTTACCCCCCGCCGGCTAGTCTGTTGGCATGGCAGCGGGATAATCAACGCAGCCCGAGTGGCGATGAGTATCGGATTCAGTCCGGTGATACGCTCTCGGCGATAGCGGTACGCCATGGCGTGCCGGTGAACCAGCTAAAGCAGGCCAACGACCTCAACGGTGACGCCCTCCGGGTGGGGCAAGTGCTGCGTATTCCCAGTTCATGAGGTGCCGAATTGTCTGAAACGACGCCCGCTATGCCGCGTATACACGTATTGGATCCCCGGTTGGCCAACCAAATTGCTGCTGGAGAAGTGGTTGAGCGTCCGGCCTCCGTGACCAAGGAACTGATTGAAAACGCCATTGATGCAGGTAGCCAGCGCATCGAGGTGGATATTGAGGCAGGCGGTGCCAGGCTTATCAAAGTTCGCGATGATGGCGTAGGTATCAGCGAGCAGGATTTGCCGCTGGCGCTTGCCCGGCACGCCACTAGCAAAATCGATAGCCTGGAAGATCTGGAAGGGGTCAGCTCGCTGGGGTTTCGCGGTGAGGCGCTGGCGTCGATTAGCTCGGTCTCGCGCCTGGAACTGGTGTCTAACGCGCTGGACGATCCGCGCCAAGGATGGCGTGTAGTAGCGGAAGGGCGCGGGATGGAAGCCCGGGTGACGCCAGCGCCACATCCGCGGGGCACCAGTGTGTCGGTCCGTGATCTGTTTTTTAATACCCCGGCGCGGCGTAAATTTCTGCGCACCGAAAAAACGGAATTTGCTCACGTTGAGGAAGCGTTTCGTCGCCAGGCTTTATCGCGTTACGACATCGCCTGGACCCTACGGCATAACCAAAAAGTGGTGCATCAGTTGCCGCCAGGGCAAACGCCTTCGGCTAGTGAACGGCGGATTGCCTCGTTACTTGGCAAAAACTTTATTGAGCACGCGCGCTATATCGAGCGCGAGGCGGGCGGGCTGCGTTTAAGTGGTTGGGTAGGCTTGCCGACTCATTCACGCTCTCAGGCGGACCAGCAGTACTTTTTTGTTAATGGCCGTGTTGTACGCGACCGGCTGGTTGCTCATGCCGTTCGCCAAGCGTACCGCGACGTGCTTTTTAATGGCCGCCATCCTGTTTTCGTACTTTACTTAACGCTTGATCCTGATGTGGTGGATGTTAATGTTCACCCCACAAAACACGAGGTGCGTTTCCGCGATGGCCGCATGGTGCATGACTTTCTTTACTCCAGTTTGCACCACTGTTTGGCCGATGCGCGACCTAGTACGGAAGACTCCCATGCCGCCTCGGCCTCGGACCCCGCAGTGGCTGAGACGGCGCCCGACGATTCGGCGCGCTGGCAGCAGCAGGGGATGGCGCTTTCCCCTCCGGCCGATCGACATCCCGGCGGTGAGCGGGTGCGCCGCTTTATGCAGGGCTACCAAGCGCTGCACCCCAATCACGAAGAGACGTTGTTAACACCTCAGGCAGCCGCCCAAGAAAGCACGCCTCTTGAGGACGGGGAAGTGCGCGAAGCGCCACCACTGAGTATGCCGCACAATGACCCCACCAGCGCTCCACCGTTAGGTTTTGCTTTGGGGCAGCTTCATGGGATTTATATCCTGGCGCAGAACATTCATGGCTTAGTGCTGGTAGACATGCACGCTGCCCACGAGCGGATTGTCTATGAGCGGATGAAAAATCAGCTTGCGGCGGCCCAGGGAGTCGACACACAACCGCTACTTGTGCCCGTGTCGCTGGCGGCCAGTCGTGCTGAAGTGGCCACCGTGGAAAGCGAACGCGAGGCGATTGCCAAGCTTGGGGTGGAGCTGGATGTGGCCGGCCCTGAAACCCTGTTGGTACGGCAACTCCCGGCCTTGCTTGCCCAGGCGGATCCTGAGGCTTTGGTGCGTGAAATGCTTGAAGAGTTGGCACGCTTTGGGCGTTCGCACCAAGTCGAAGCGCGGATTCACGAGCTGCTTTCCACCATGGCTTGTCATGGTAGTGTGAGAGCCAACCGACGACTGACGGTAGATGAAATGAACGCGCTACTGCGCGATATGGAGCGTACTGAACGAAGCGACCAGTGTAATCATGGGCGTCCTACCTGGACGCAAATGGATCTAAAGGCACTGGGCCGGCTGTTTATGCGTGGTCAGTAGCGATTATATCGGTGTGTTTGTTGATGGTTAGATTTTGATAGTTAGCGGAGTTCTACCAGCGCATGGCTGATACACGCCCTTGGGCGATTTTTTTAATGGGGCCGACCGCAGCCGGTAAAACCGATATGGCAATGGCGCTGCATGAGCGGCTGGGCCACCAACTGATCAGTGTCGATTCGGCGATGGTGTACCGGGGGATGGACATCGGCAGCGCCAAGCCAAGTGCCGACGAGCTTGCCCGTGCGCCTCACCGATTAATCGATATACGCGACCCGGCTGAGCCATATTCGGCGGCGGATTTTCGCCGCGACGCGCTCAATGAGATGCGACAAATCAGCGCGGAGGGTCAAGTGCCGCTGCTGGTAGGCGGTACCATGCTTTACTACAAACACTTGGTTGAAGGCGTCGCCAATCTACCCTCGGCGGATGCGTCTATCCGCCAAGGGTTGGAGGCGCAGTGGCAGGCAGAAGGGCTTTCAGCGCTGCACCGAACACTCTCAGACGTTGATCCTCTTGCTGCTCAGCGTATTCATCCCAACGATCCGCAACGGCTCATGCGTGCTTTGGAAGTGTATTACGCGAGCGGCCGACCCATGAGCGAGCTTTGGGCTGAGCAGCGGCCTGAAACCTTTCCATGGCGTGTGCTGTCGATAGCGCTGTTGCCCGCTGAACGTGCGGTATTACACCAGCGAATTGCGCAGCGGTTTGAATTAATGTTGCAAGAGGGCTTGATAGATGAGGTCGCCGCCCTCAAACAACGCAATGACCTGCATGGCGATTTGCCAGCGATGAAAAGCGTTGGCTACCGACAGGTTTGGGAATATCTGGACGGTCGCTATGATGGCGATACACTGGTTGAGCGCGGCATTATTGCCACACGACAGCTGGCTAAGCGTCAAATTACCTGGCTAAGGCGTTGGCCGTCACTGCAATGGATAGACCCCCTGCAGGCCAACCCCTTGGATAAGGTGCTGAAACTCGTGCGCGAAAGCGGTGCTTAGCGTAAGATAGATGTTTCGTAAGTGATGTTTTCGAGTGGCCGAGTGAGCTGGCCTTTCGGGCAACAAGATGTCGGCGTAGCACCAGTTGGGCACGCCATCCATAATCAACCCCAACGACAGTTTTAGGGAGAGCAACATGTCCAAAGGGCAGTCCCTTCAAGACCCGTACCTGAACATTTTGCGCAAGGAGCGCATTCCGGTCTCTATTTTTCTGGTGAACGGCATTAAATTGCAGGGCCAGATCGAATCGTTTGACCAGTTTGTCATCTTGTTGCGCAATACCGTCAGTCAGATGGTTTATAAACATGCGATTTCGACCGTAGTGCCATCGCGAAATGTGCGTTTACCTGTACAAGATCCGGCCGCTCCGGACGTCGATGAGTAACTCGGTGGGATCCGCAAAACAGTCCACGAGGTATTGATTGTTTTTTGAACGCCCCGAAGCCGGTGAAACGGCAATCCTTGTTCACGTTGATTTTCAAGATGAACAAGCGCGTGAAGACCCGGGTGAGTTTTTAGAACTCGTACGCTCTGCTGGTGCAGAGCCTGCGACATTGCTCACGGCTAGCCGACAGCGTCCTGATTCTCGCACCTTTATTGGGTCAGGCAAGTTGGAAGAGCTGCGGGCAATGCTCGCAGCTCACCAGGCTGAGCTGGTTATCTTTAACCACGGTTTAAGTCCCTCGCAACAACGTAATCTGGAACGTGAACTCAAGTGCCGCGTATTAGATCGCACGGGCTTGATTCTTGATATCTTTGCACAGCGAGCACGCACCCACGAAGGTAAGCTACAAGTTGAGCTTGCCCAGCTTGAATATGTATCCACTCGCCTGATACGCGGGTGGACCCACCTAGAGCGCCAAAAAGGCGGTATTGGCCTGCGTGGCCCGGGTGAAACGCAGCTGGAAACTGATCGTCGACTGCTACGTGGTCGTATTAAATCGATTCACAAACGTCTTGATAAAGTGCGCAGTCAGCGTGAGCAGAACCGTCGCGCCCGCGCTCGGGCCGAAATCCATAGTGTCTCGTTGGTAGGTTATACCAACGCGGGGAAGTCAACGCTCTTCAATGCGTTAACGCAGTCAGACGTGTATGCTGCCGACCAGCTGTTTGCAACGCTTGACCCAACGCTCCGGCGCTTGGAAATTGAGGACGTAGGGCCTGTCGTAATGGCCGACACCGTTGGTTTTATCCGGCACCTGCCGCACAAACTGGTTGAAGCATTTCAGGCGACGCTTCAGGAAGCCGCTGAAGCGACGCTTCTGGTGCATGTCATCGACGCCGCCGACCCTGATCGTGACCTCAACGTCGAGCAAGTCGAGCGAGTGCTAGAAGAAATTGGTGCCGATGACGTACCGGTTCTGAAAGTCATGAATAAAATCGACAAGCTGGATAGCGCCCCGCGCATCGAGCGCGACGGGCAGGGGCTTCCTGAGGTCGTATGGCTTTCGGCGCAGCAAGGCAAAGGCCTTGACCTGCTTCACGAAGCACTCACTGAGCGCTTGGCAAGCGATGTCATTGGTTTCTCGTTAACGCTTGCCCCTGAGCAAGGCAAATTGCGCGCTGGCCTTCACGAACTGAATGCCGTGCGGGAGGAAGCGTTTGACGACCAAGGGCGTTCGGTGCTGGATGTGCGCTTGCCACGCCGTGATTTTAACCAGTTGATGGCGCAATTAGGCGAGCGCGCCAATACCTACTTACCCTTAGAGTTGCGCGAAACGAAAGAGTGGTGAGCCTCGTTAAAATGGCTGGCCTGAGAGTTTGGACAGTGACCGAATAAGCTCCGTATCGTAATAATACTAAAACGCGCTGTGGCCCCGTGTTAACGTCGGGGCATGAGCGTGAGTGAATACCTCAGTGGAGACGAAGTATGGCCTGGAATGAGCCTGGTGGTGGCAACCAGCATGACCCCTGGAGTGGTGGTGGCCGACGTGGTGGCAGCGACGGCGGTGGAAACCGTGGTGGCAATAACGACGACAATAACGGTAACAAAGGAGGCAATAACCAAGGCCCTCCAGACCTCGATGAAGCGCTGAAAAAGTTTCAGGAAAAACTTAGCGGCGTATTTGGCGGTGGCAAAAAATCAGGTGGTGGTAAGAAAGGTGGCGGAGGCGGTAAGCCCCGTAATGTCCTGGCACTCCCAGCCTTATTGACTATCGTCGCGTTGGCTATTTGGGCCGCGATGGGCTTTTACTTGGTGGACCAATCCGAGCGTGGTGTCGTATTACGCTTTGGCGAATATCAAGACATTGTGAATCCAGGCCTGCAGTGGCATCCGCCTTTAATCGATGAAGTGCGGATGGTAAACGTCACGCGCGTTCGCTCGCTGACGCAAACGCAATCGATGCTAACCCGCGACGAAAACATCGTCGAAGTGGAAATTTCTGCTCAGTATCGAGTTGCCAGCCCGCGTGATTTCGTACTTAACGTTCGCGACCCGGAATTGTCGATTGATAACGCGCTCGATTCGGCGCTGCGTCATGTGGTGGGGGGTACCGACATGATCGATATCCTGACCTCGGGCCGTGAGATTTTGGGTAGCTCGGTGACTAGCCGCCTGCAGTCCTATCTGGATAACTACGGCGCCGGTATTCAGCTGCAAACGATCAACATCGAATCGACAACGGCTCCTGAGCCCGTTATTGATGCCTTTGATGACGTTATTCGTGCTCGTGAAGATCGCCAGCGCACGATTAACCAAGGCATGGCATACGCTAACGCGATTATTCCTGAAGCCCAGGGTCAGGCGCAGCGTGTGGTCGAGCAAGGTCAAGGTTACCGTGAGTCGGTAGTGGCTGAAGCCCAGGGTCAGGCAAACCGCTTTAATTCGCTGCTTGCCGAGTACGAGAATTCGCCCGATATTATGCGTGAGCGGATGTACATCGATGCCATTGAAGATGTGTTTGGCGAAACGCCCAAGGTGCTGCTGGATGTGAGTGACAACGCGCCGATGATGTATTTACCCCTTGAGCAGTTAAACCGTGGTCAGGGCAGCTCCGGCCGTTCGTCGGAAGGCAGCAGCAGTGATGGTGTTGACCCTCAAGTGTTGGAGCGTCTGCGTAACACCAGTTCAGGCAGTAGTTCCTCATCAAGTAGTAGCTCCATCCGCAGGGAGGGCCGGTAAATGATTAATAATCGATCCCTGCTAGTCGTTGGCGGCATCGCCGCCGTCGCGTGGCTTGCCAGCAATACGCTGTACGTCGTCGACGAAACCGAGCGTGCGGTTAAACTTCGCTTCGGTGAAGTTGTCGAGGAAAATATCCAGCCAGGCCTGCACGCTAAAATACCGATTGCGCAGACTGTGCGTACCTTCGATACACGCCTGCTGACGCTGGATACCGATACCAGCCGTTATCTGACCCTTGAGCAGAAAGCGGTAATTGTCGATTCCTATGTGAAATGGCAAGTCATCAACCCGACGCGCTACTACGAAGCGACATCGGGTGATGAAATGATGGCGACTCGTCTGATTCAGCCCCGCGTTGACGAAAGTCTGCGTAATGAGTTTGGTCGGCTGAATCTTCAGCAAATCATCGCAGAGCAGCGTGATGACTTGATGGACGGTCCCACCGAAGAATTGGATGACTTGATGCGCGATGAGCTTGGCGTCGCGATTCGCGATATTCGTATCAAGCGCATTGACTTACCCGAAGATGTCTCGGCAGCCGTATTTGAGCGGATGCGCTCAGAGCGTGAGCGTGAAGCCCGCGAATGGCGTGCTCAGGGTCAAGAAGAGGCCGAGCGTATTCGTGCTAATGCGGACCGCCGCCGCCAGGTTCTGCTTGCTCAGGCCAATGAGCGTTCAGAAACACTGCGTGGTGAGGGTGACGCCGAAGCGGCTGGCATCTTCTCGGAAGCATACAGCCAGGATCAAGAGTTCTTCACCTTCTGGCGTAGCCTGAACGCCTATCGCGAGAGCTTCTCGGGTGATGACAACCTGTTGGTGCTAGAGCCAGATAGCGACTTCTTCCGCTACTTGCGCAGTGCCATGCCCGACGAAGACGGATAGTCGTTTAACGCTGGCCCCGTCGCTATCGGCGGGGTTCAACCCGTCACAAAACGTGATAGACTTTATTAACCGGGCGTCGCCCGGTTTTTTTGTGGCCCTACGTCATTGGGCCTTCATTATTGTCGTCTCGCAGGATTGTTCACATGACCATCGCTGACCGCTGGCTATTGCCCGACGGCATGGACGAAGTGCTGCCGCCTCAGGCAAGCCGTATGGAAGAGCTACGCCGCACGTTGCTGGATCTATACCACTGCTGGGGCTATGACCAAGTCATGCCGCCCCCGGCAGAGTTTCTGGACTCTCTGCTTACCGGAACGGGAACCGATCTTGACCTTCAAACCTTCAAGTTGACCGATCAGTTGACGGGGCGGATGATGGGCGTATCAGCGGATGTTACGCCACAGGTAGCACGCATGGATGCCCATTCGCTCAAGCGCAAGGGGCCGGTGCGACTGTGCTATTGCACCAACGTCCTGCGCGCTAAAGCCGACCAGCACCAGGGTGGACGGAGCCCGGTCCAGGTGGGTGTTGAGCTGTTTGGTCATGCCGGACTGGATGCCGATAAAGAGATTATCCATCTGGCATTGTCGAGCCTGCAGGCAGCGGGTGCGAAAGAAACCCATTTGGCGCTAGGGCATATCGGCATTTACCGAAGCCTAGTGGAAGCCGCTGACTTAAATGCTGAGCAAGAAGCGCTGCTATTTGACGCCTTGGCGCTTAAGTCTCCGGGGCTATTGGCCGAGCAAGTTAGTGCCAGCGTAAACGATCCCGCGATCGCCGAGATGCTGCTAGCCCTTGGTGATTTGCATGGTGATGCTGAGATTTTGCTTCACGCCCGAGAGCGCTTGGCCGGTGCGCCCGCATCAGTGGTGGCGGCATTGGACCAACTCGACGCCCTCTATCAAGGTGTGTTGGCACAGTTTGACGTATCGCTGTATTTTGATCTGGCAGAGTTACGCGGCTATCAATACCACACGGGGATGATGTTCGCGGCTTATGTGCCAGGTTATGGTCATGCGCTGACGAAAGGCGGGCGCTATGATGATACCGGGCGCGCCTTTGGTCGTGCGCGTCCAGCTACCGGCTTTTCGATGGACTTGAAGCAATTGGCTTCTCTGGACATTGCTACATCGGAAAGAGGTGCCATTTGGGCGCCCGCCGAGCAGGCCGCGTCGCTTGATGCTGCCATCGTCGCACTGCGTGCGCAGGGCGAGCGGGTAATTCAGGCGCTGCCAGGGCAGCGCACGGGACCGGCGGAACACGATTGTGACCGCCGTCTTGAGTTTATCGACGGTCGTTGGCAGCCAACGGCCCTGACACAAGAGACGAGTGCATAATGGGTAAGAATGTCGTAGTCCTGGGAACCCAGTGGGGCGATGAAGGCAAGGGCAAAATTGTTGACTTGCTGACCGAATCAGCAGCGGCGGTGGTGCGTTTTCAGGGCGGCCATAACGCCGGTCATACGCTGGTCATTGACGGTGAAAAAACCGTGCTTCACCTCATTCCTTCTGGCGTGTTGCGGCCTGATAAGACCTGTATCATCGGCAATGGCGTCGTGCTTTCACCGGAAGCGCTGATCAAAGAGATTCGTGAGCTTGAGGAAAAGGGCGTGCCGGTGCGAGAACGGCTACGTTTATCGCCCGCCTGCCCGTTGATTTTGCCGTATCACGTTCGCCTGGACCAAGCGCGTGAAAAAGCTCGCGGAATTGCCAAAATTGGCACGACAGGCCGGGGCATTGGCCCCGCCTATGAAGATAAAGTTGCCCGCCGTGGCTTACGGTTAGGCGATATGCTTCACCGCGAACGCTTTGCCTCTAAGCTGGGCGAAGTGCTCGACTACCACAATTTCGTCCTGGTTAATTACCACGGCGAGCCAGCCGTTGACTTCCAGGAAGTGCTCGATACCGCCATGCAGATGGCAGACGAGCTGCGCCCGATGGTTCGCGACACAGTGAGCATGGTGCATGACCTGCGCAAAGCCGGGGAAAATATCCTCTTTGAGGGGGCCCAAGGCTCTTTGTTGGATATCGACCATGGCACCTACCCGTTCGTGACCAGCTCAAATACCACTGCTGGCGGAACGGCGACGGGTTCCGGTGTCGGGCCTTTATATCTCGATTATGTGTTAGGGATCACCAAAGCTTACACCACCCGTGTAGGCTCAGGCCCGTTTCCCACCGAGCTATTTGACGACCATGGGCGCCATCTGGCGGAAAAAGGCCATGAGTTCGGTGCGACTACCGGCCGCCCGCGCCGTTGTGGCTGGTTCGATGCTGTAGCGCTGCGCCATGCGGTGCAAATTAACTCAGTGTCGGGTATCTGTCTGACCAAGCTTGATGTCCTCGACGGCCTGGAAAACATTCGCGTCTGTGTGGGCTATCGCAGCAAGGACGGCGACGTACTTGATACCCCTGTCGATTCAGAAGGCTACGAAGCCATCGAACCGCTTTATGAGGATTTGCCGGGCTGGAAAGAGTCGACGCTGGGTGTTAAAAAAGTCGAAGACCTGCCTGCCAATGCGCGCGCCTACATTAGTTTCCTGGAGGAACAAGTCGGCACCAGCATCGACATTATTTCCACCGGCCCTGACCGTGTCGAAACTATCGTGCTGCGTAATCCGTTCGACGGGTAAGCAAGGTATCGACAGCACAGGTGTTGTGGTAAGGCGAACAAAGGGGCGACAGGGTCGCCCCTTTTTTATTTTCTAGTAGCGGTTAAAAGTCGATGCCCCGACGCGCTTGAATGCCGTTGTTAAAGGCATGGCGTACCTCCTGCATCTCGGTCACCGTGTCCGCCATGGCGACAAGTTCACGGTGAGCGTTGCGCCCGGTGATAATGACGGTTTGTTCACGCGGCCGATTATCCAGTGCTTGCTTGACCGTGGCGATATCTAGATAGCCAAACTTAAGCATGTAAGTGATCTCATCGAGCACCACTAGGTAGGTGTCTGGGTCGGCGAGCATTTTCTCTGCGTCTTGCCAAACGGCGTGGCATGCCTCGGTGTCTGCTTCACGGTTTTGTGTCTCCCAAGTGAAACCGGTGGCCATGATAGCAACGCTTAGGTTGGGGTCTTCCTCCAAGCGGTTGCGTTCGCCGCATTCCCACAATCCTTTGATAAATTGTACAACGCCAACTTTGTAGCCATAGCCAAGGGCGCGGGTCACAGTGCCCCAGGCAGCGGTCGTTTTACCCTTGCCATTGCCGGTGTTAATTAGCAGTAAGCCGCGCTGCTCGGTAGCCTCTGCCACTTTCTCATCGACACGCGCCTTGAGTTTTTCCATTGAGGCTTTGTGGCGTGTATTGCGGTCAGTCATGCGATTTCCTCGGTGTCGAATATGGCGTTCCAGTTCGCCAGCCTAAGCGATTCAATTGCGCTTTAACATCAAGGCGCAGTCTCGTTTATTTAACGATAAGTTGGTGTTGATTCAATATTTTGGCTTTTTCAGCGAACAGAATTGGCCGGTAGGGGGCTGGCTGCTCTAGAATAGTGGGTCATGTCTTGTCAGGAATTTGCCTATGCCTTCATTTGATATTGTGTCCGAGTTTGATCAGCACGAAGCATCGAACGCCGTCGACCAAGCCAACCGCGAAGTCCAATCACGCTTTGATTTCAAAGGGGTAGATGCGTCTTTCACGCTTGAGAAAGACACTGTGCAACTCGAAGCCGAGGTCGATTTTCAACTCAAACAGATGCTGGATGTGCTGCGTAACCGCTTAATTGCTCGAGGTATTGATGCACGCTGCATGGATGCCCAAGAGCCCGTTCTATCCGGTGTTAAAGCCCGCCAGGAAGTGGCGCTCAAGCAAGGGTTGGATCAAAGCGAGGCGAAGGACGTCGTGAAGCGTATCAAGGCCAGTAAGCTAAAAGTTCAAGCGCAGATTCAAGGCGAAAAAGTGCGTGTCACGGGTAAAAAGCGTGACGACTTACAAAGCGTTATGGCGTTATTGCGCAGTGAAGAAGGGCCCGACCTGCCCCTGCAATTCGATAATTTCCGCGATTGACCCGACGCCTTAACCGCCTCTTTGCGCCGACAATAACAGCACCGACCATAAAGGAGTTTCGCATCATGTCTGATCCGCAGCCGGTTTATTTAAGCGATTACCAGCCTCCCGCCTACCGGGTGACCCATACCGAGCTGACGTTTGATCTTGACCCCGCCGCAACTCGAGTTAAAGCACGATTACAGATTGAGCGCCAGGCTAGCGTCGATGCTGCCACGCCACTCCAACTGGATGGCGAGCAGCTTACCCTTCAGGCGTTGTCAATTGACGGTACCCCGCTGGCCAGTAGCGATTATCAGTTAACCGAAGCGGGGCTGCGGATTGATCGGGTGCCAGCGCGCTTCACGCTGGAAAGCGATGTGGAACTCTCGCCTAAGGACAATACCGCTTTGGAAGGCCTCTATCAGTCCAATGGCATGTTTTGCACCCAGTGCGAAGCCGAGGGGTTTCGTCGCATCACCTTTTATCCTGATCGCCCGGATGTGATGTCGACCTTTAAAGTGACCGTTATCGGCGATCGCCAGCGCGAACCCATTCTGCTTGCCAACGGCAACCCGGTTGAACAAGGCGATCTCCAAGATGGCCGCCACTTTGCAACCTGGGAAGATCCTCATCCTAAACCCTGTTACCTGTTTGCTTTGGTCGCCGGGGATTTACAGAAGGTAGAAGATCGCTTCACCACCCAGTCCGGTCGCGAAGTGACGCTTCAGCTTTGGGTGGAAGAAGAGAATCTAGCCAAAACCGACCATGCCATGGGCTCGCTCAAGCGGGCCATGGCATGGGATGAGCAGGCTTACGGGCGCGAATATGACCTGGATCTGTTCATGATCGTGGCGGTTAACGACTTCAATATGGGGGCGATGGAAAATAAAGGCCTCAATATTTTTAACTCGGCGGCCGTTTTGGCCCATCCCGATACCGCTACCGACGCGGCCTTTCAGACTGTCGAAGGCATCGTTGCCCACGAGTATTTCCATAACTGGTCGGGCAACCGCGTGACTTGCCGCGACTGGTTTCAGCTCTCTTTGAAAGAGGGCTTTACGGTGTTTCGTGATCAATGTTTTTCCGCCGAGACCAACTCAGCCCCGGTGAAGCGGATTCAAGATGTGTCGTTTTTCCGTACGGCACAGTTTGCCGAGGATGCAGGCCCGACGGCCCACCCGGTTCGTCCCGATCATTACATTGAAATCACTAATTTCTATACCCTGACGATTTATGAAAAGGGCGCTGAAATCGTCCGGATGTTGCGCAACCTGGTCGGCTGGGAAGCTTTCCGGCAGGGAGCTGATCGTTACTTCGAACGCTTTGACGGGCAAGCCGTCACCATTGAAGATTTTGTCAGTTGCATGGAGAAGGCCTCGGGGCTTGATCTCAGTCAGTTTATGCGTTGGTACTCCCAGGCGGGTACGCCGGAGATTGATGCTCACGGTGAGTATGATTACACCCACGGTGAATACCATTTGACGCTACGCCAACGAACTCCCGCGACACCTGGTCAAGTGGACAAATCGCCGTTGCACATTCCCGTTGCCATGGGCTTGGTAGGCACTAAGTCTGGCCAAGAGTTGACGCTCTCTTTGGAGGGAGAAAAGCTCGGTAAAGAGACGGTAATACATCTCCGCGATGACGAGCAGACCTTCGTGTTTACCGATGTTGCAGAAGCGCCGGTGCCTTCGCTACTGCGTAACTTCTCCGCGCCAGTGAAGTTGTATTTCCCGTATTCGCGTGAAGACCTTGCTTTTCTGTTGACCCATGATAGCGACGGATTTAATCGCTGGGATGCCGGGCAGCGGCTGGCCATGCTGGCACTTGACGATTTGATTGCCGCGCATCGTAACGGCGTGGAAAAGGTGATGGACAGCCGGGTTATTGAGGCCTTTCGCTCATTATTAGCCAATGCACCGGCGGACAAGGCGGTACTTGCTGAAATGCTCACGCTGCCTTCTGAGGCATACATCGCTGAGCAGCAGCCGATTGTCGACGTTGATGCTATTCATGCGGCGCGAGAATTCGTCCGGCAATCACTGGCGATGGCGCTGCGCGATGAATTCAAGGCCACCTTTGAGGCTAATATTTCGAGTGAGCCCTACGCCCCCACGCCTGAGCAAATTGCCCAGCGTAGCCTGAAGAACGTAGCGCTCAGCTACCTAATGTCGATTGAAGACGAGCAGGGCGTGGCGCTATGTGAGGGTCAGTTTGCGGCAAACCACAACATGACCGATGTGCGTCACGCCTTGACGCTGCTGGTTCACAGCGATCGCGACGATCTATCGTCGCCGGCGCTCAAAACCTTCGGTGAGAAGTGGGCTCACGACCCATTAGTGATGGACCAATGGTTTACCATTCAGGTTTCGCGTCCTCAGTCGGATGTACTCGACCGGGTGAAGTACTTGATGGCGCACCCTGCCTTCTCGCTGAAAAACCCCAACCGCGTGCGGGCCCTAATTGGTGCCTTTGCCCAAAACCGGGTCAATTTCCACCGTTTGGATGGACAAGGGTATGCGCTGTTGGCCGATGTGGTGATTGAGCTGAACCGCCTGAACCCTGAAATAGCGTCGCGTTTGATCACCCCGTTGACTCGTTGGCAGCGATTCGATGAAACACGACAGGGCTTGATGCGGTCACAGCTTGAACGCATCCAACGTGAACCCCTCTCGAGTAATGTGTACGAGGTGGTGGAAAAGGCGCTGGCATGACGAACCCGATGGAGAGATAACGAAAGGAAATCTCAGTGACAACAACACAGCAGCGTTTTTTACTCATTGTTAATGGTAAATCTGCCGGTAATACGGCGCTACGTGAAGCAGTGGCTGAGCAGCGAAAGGCAGGGATGCCGATCAGTGTTCGGGTAACATGGGAAGCAGGTGACGCAGCACATTTCGCCGAAGTGGCAGTCGACATGGGGATGACCCATGTCGTTGCCTGCGGCGGGGATGGTACCGTCAATGAGGTAATAAACGGGCTGATGCGCCTAGATAAGGCGCAACGGCCCGTGTTGGGTGTTGTGCCTCTGGGTAGTGCAAATGACTTTGCCACCTCGGTCGGCTTGCCGTTGGAGCCGAAAGAAGCACTCTCAGCGGCGTGGTCGCTGTCCGATTACCCTATTGATGTCGTCAAGCTGTGTGCCGAGGGCGACACTACGTCGGAGACTAGCTATTACGTCAATATGATGACCGGTGGCTTTGGCGCTGAAATTACCTCGTCGACCCCTAAAATGCTCAAGCGCATGCTAGGTGGGGGGGCCTATTCCTTAATGGGAGCCGTCAAGGCATGGCGGCATCGTTGCTATCGTGGCACGCTACACTGGCGCGACCAAGAAGAATCGGCATCGCTGCTATTGCTGGCGATTGGCAACGGCCGACAGTCAGGGGGAGGTCAGGTATTAGCCCCAAAGGCTAAATTAGATGATGGGCTGCTGGATGTTCTTGTGGTGAAAGACTTCCTCACCGCGACGGCGTTGCCCGATTTAGTCAGCGAACTGCAGGATTTTCCGAGGGAGGGACGCTTTGTACGCTATTTGTCGGTAAATGAGTTGAGCGTCTCGACGTTACCCGAAGATCCGCCCTGGCCGCTCACGCTCGACGGTGAAGCGCGCCACTATAGACGCTTTCGCGCCGAAGTCGTGCCGTTGGCGGTACGGGTGATACTGCCCGATAATTGTCCGCTACTGACGTCGGTCGTAGAGGTCTGAAACCGATAATCCCTATCATTGACCGATTGTATAGAGGCGATGAGGAGTACACATTGAGGAGACAAAATTAATGGCTAACCGCGTTTGGCTACCCGTGCTAGCAGCTATCATGCTGGTGATCAGTGGCTGTGGCGATAGCGACGAAACGTCGAACGGCAACCAGGAGGAATCCGCTTCGTCCACAAATGACGTAGAGTCAGAGGCCACTAATGCTGAAGCCGCTAGCGAAGAGGAAGACGAAGCGGCGGCTTCCGATACCGACGGCAGTGCAGAAGATAGTGACGCAGTTGAATCGCGCCAAGCGGAAGAGGAATTGGAGAGAGCAGAGGCTTTAGAAGGTGAGCAGGCCGAGGAAGAAGCCGCCACGACACAAACCGAAGACGTTGAAGCCGATGAAGATACTTTGGCCGCTGATCCTGAAGAGGTGTTAGACGAAGGTGGTGCAATGCCGGGCGAGGCGACCCGCTCTGATGTTGACGATATGATTGCCGAAACCGAACGCCGCTTTGAAGAGGCTCAGCAGCGCCTTGAAGAGCAGTTTCAAGAAGTAGAGCAGCAAGAGCCGGTAGCTGGAGAGGCACTCAGTGAAGAAGAAGCGGACGAGCGCTGGGAGTTTGAAAGTAGCCTGCCTGAATCGGCGCGTAATGAAGAGGAAACCAGTAGCAGCGACGTTGAGGAGCTGATTGAAGATACTGAACGTCGTTTTGAAGAGGCCGAGGAACGCCTGAATGACCAATTCGAATCAATTGAACAGGAGCGTCCTGAAAGCCTTGATCAGGAGGAGTAAGTCATCTGAGAAGAGAGCGCGAAGGGAACAAAAAAGGCCCGCATCAATGCGGGCCTTATGCATTAGCGCCATTAGGCTAAGCGAATGTTGGAAGCCTGAAGGCCTTTTTTACCCTGTGTCACCTCAAAGCTGACTTTTTGACCATCTTGCAGGCTCTTAAAACCTTCAGCTTGAATTTCGGAGAAGTGGGCAAACAAATCGTCACCGCCGTCATCAGGAGAGATGAAGCCGTAACCTTTGGTATCGTTGAACCACTTGACAGTGCCAGTTGCCATTATCCATTTCCTTAACGAGCTTAATAATCAAACGGGACGCTATTGCGTGCCCGCAAAAATCACTTTAGATGTAAAAAAAGCTGTCGTCCAGTATCAATATGACGAATCATTTTCACTGTATGAGTGCGTTGTTATGACTCCTTTTAGTCTTATTGACGGGCAGTTCGTGCCGTTTGTGATTGCCATTACCCTGCTGTCGATTACCCCGGGCGTCGATACGCTATTGGTAATACGCAACACAGCTCGGGGTGGCTTTCGTGATGGGGTGGCTACCAGTATGGCCATCTGCAGCGGGCTGTTTGTGCATGCCACCATCTCAGCAATGGGGATTTCGCTGATTTTGCTGCAATCGGCCTGGGCGTTTCATGCATTGAAGTTGGTTGGGGCGGGTTATTTGATTTGGCTGGGGGTTGGCAGCTTACTGGCCGCTAGGCGTGGTCAAACACTGCCGGTGAAAGGGATGATGACCAAGAGCGACGCTGTGCCGCTTTGGCAACCGCTTAAAGAGGGGTTTCTGTCTAATGTACTTAACCCCAAAACAGTGGTGTTTTATATGGCGTTTTTGCCGCAGTTCATTGCCCCAAGCGACCCCGCGCTGGTCAAATCGTTATGGTTGGCGGGCGTACATTTCGTAATTGCCAACCTCTGGCAAATAAGCGTAGTGCTAATGGTTGGCAGCGCCGGAAAATGGCTGGCCAGCGCGCGGTTTGCTCAGACGCTAAATGCCATGACCGGTGCTGTATTAGTGGTGCTGGGAATTCGGCTTGCGCTCTCGCAGCGGCCAGTCTAGTGCGTACATAGAGGCTCAGGGCACCGAATAAATCCTAAAAATAGAGTGCTGTATGTATCAATCTCGCAGCACCAACGCACGGTTGTAACGCACCTGCTTTTCGCCATCTCTAAGCAGCGATACGCCATCACTTGAGCCGTTTGCAAGGCTCTCAAAAATGGCGCGATAGCTCAGCACGGCCTGCACATAGTCCCGCGTTTCACGGTAGGGAATACGCTCAACAAAAAGGTCAAAAGCCTCAATGCTGTAGTCCCCTAGCCAGCGATCCACTCGCCCAGGGCCTGCGTTGTAGGCGGCGGTAGCGGCTAATCGGTTGCCCTGGTAGCGCTGCAATTTGTCGCGCAAATAAGTGCTGCCTAAGCGAATATTAAGCTCTGGATCTAGCACGCCATAGGCGCCAGGGTCTTCAAGCCCAATTTGGCGGCTTACCTGAGAGGCAGTACCTGGCATCAGTTGCATTAGCCCGCGGGCACCGGCAGGAGACAGCGCATTGGGGTTATAGGCACTTTCACGACGGGTAATGGCCATTAGTAAATAGGGGTCAACCCCGCTGAGACGTCCCCAGTGGATGAATTCGTCATGATAGGCCTGGGGGAAGCGCCACTCCAGGGCGTCCCATAAGCCTGCTGCAATAGTGGTTTGAACCAGTCGAGCATGCCAGCCTTGTTCGGCGGCAAAATCGGCTAACGCCCGGGCTTCTTCAGTGGACGCCTGCTGAACGACATGCAGCCATTCGCTATTAGCCAATCCATCTTCGCCAATGCGCATTAATGCTTGAGTGCGCTGCACCGCAGGCTGTTGTGCGATACGTTCCCGTGACGCGTCATCAAAATAGAAGCGTTCGTTATTCAGAGCCAGCGGCTGCCCCAAGCGCTCTGCAGCGGCAAAACCGTAAAAGCTACGCTGTGAAGCGGCTTGCTGGAAATGGCTTTCTGCAGCGGTCTGATCGCCTAGCTGTTCGCTGGCGCGGGCGAGCCAGTACTGCCATCGGGCATCCTTTTGCTGCTCGGCCGGCATTTGGGTGATCCAGTGGCGCACCCCTTCCCACTGCTGTGCCTGGAGGGCACGGCGAACCCTCAGCCCAAAGGCGCGCTCGCTTTCCAGGTGTGGCAAAACGCTATCGACCCACGCCATTGAATTGGGCACCTCATGCACCAGCGCATAATACGCCAGTTCTTCTTCGATAAGACGCTGATCGCTAGGCAGGAGGCTTAATCGCTCAGCCAGAGAGCGCCATACGGAGAGGGCCTGTGAGGTGTCCTCATGGATGAGACGCTGCATAGCCGCTTGGTAAAAGCTGGCTGTAGCAGCGCATTCTGGCCCTAAGCAGGTGGGGGCTTCACGCAGTTTCTGTGGATCGCTATCTATTGTTTCATAAGTATCAATGGCGGTTTGCCAAGCGCCGCTTAGCTGATTGCCCAGATAGTCAGCCAGGCGGCTGTTACCCGCCTGCCAGGCGAGCATCTGGCGTTCCCAGATCGCTTCGTCATCGATAGTGCCATTAGCCCTCAAGCGTTTAAACAATGGGTCACAGGCGTTGGGCTGGGATTGACCCGTGTGCCACAGGCGTAAGCCAGCTTCCGCTGTTTGTTGAGGAGCGCTATCAAGATGTGCCGTGTGGTAGTGACATTGCCGGGCGGCCCCGGTGGGCTCGCCATTGCTCACCGCACGCACATCGCTGTATTGTTTGGCTTCCCCGTATTGGTCGATAGCTTGACCTCGCATCCAGTCGCTGAGTGGTGAATCGCTGTGCGTGTCGATATAGCGATTGACCGTCTCCGGCGATAGCTCGGGTAGCTGGTCGCGTAGCCGATGATAGGTGACATAGCCGCTTAACGGATGATCCTCAATGGCGGACATGTTAATGCGATTCCATTGTTTGTCACGTGCGGCCTCAAGTGCGTCGCGTAACGCACTGTCGCTAGCAGCCCAAGATATCGTCGGCAAGCAGGCGATAAAAGCGATTGATAATACGCGGGCGGTGCGGGGCATGATGCATCCTCAATAAGGCGTTCGGTCACCTGGGTATAATGAACTATCCTAACGCGAAAGGTTCTGACAACCGAACGCCTGAGAGGATTCAATACTGATGGCTCCATTATCCACGTGGTGGTTGATGCGTCGACTTAAATCCCGTGCCTGGGCAATCAAACGCATTGTACGTGCCCTGAAATTGTTTCTGCCCATGACCCGCGATGTTATCAAGGGGCGTTTTCGTCCGGTGCCTTGGTCCGCTTTTGGGTTGATGGCGGCGGCGCTTTTTTATCTGGTACTGCCGTTTGATTTGATTCCCGATTTTCTTGTCTTGATTGGCGTGGTTGACGACGTTGTGATCGTCGGTTGGTTGCTTAACCGTATTGACCAGCGGCTTGCCGGCTATCGTGCCTGGAAATACCCCGAAAGTGAGTCCGCGCCTTCATCGCCTCCTACCGCTTGAAAAATCATCCCTCAGCCCCATATCTCGTTCACACCTGATTTTATGCCTTGTCGCTCTGGCAAGGCGCTTTACGCAACGAGATCAACGAGGGCTGAGCGCATGTCCAATACGAACCACGAAGAAACTCTTGGCTTTCAAACGGAAGTTAAGCAGCTGTTGAATCTGATGATTCACTCGCTGTACTCCAACCGTGAAATTTTCCTGCGCGAATTGATATCCAATGCCGCCGATGCCTGCGACAAGCTGCGCTATGCAGCCTTGGATAACGATGGCCTTTATGAAGGCGATAGCGAACTGCGGGTCGAAATCGAACACGATGCCGAAGCGGGCACGGTGACGCTGCGCGACAACGGAATTGGCATGAACCGTGACGATGTCATTTCCAATCTGGGGACTATCGCACGCAGTGGTACCTCTGAGTTCCTCAAACAGCTATCCGGTGAGCAGCAAAAAGACGCCAAGTTGATCGGTCAGTTCGGGGTGGGCTTCTACTCTAGCTTTATCGTCGCCGACGACGTCACGGTCCGCACGCGCAAAGCAGGCGACGAGACCAGCGCCGGTGTTGAATGGCGCTCGAAGGGTGAGGGCGAGTTTACCGTCGCCGATATCGAGCTTGAGCAGCATGGCACCGAGATTACGCTTCACCTGAAAGACGACGCCAAGGAATTTGCTGACGACTTCCGTTTGCAAAACCTGGTGCGCAAGTACTCGGATCATATCGAAGTGCCGGTGCGTATGCCCAAAACCGAAACGGCTAAGGACGATGACGGCAATCCCATCGAAGGCAGCGAAGTCACTACCTGGGAGACCGTTAACGAAGCCACAGCGCTGTGGGTACGCCCCAAGAGCGATATTTCGGATGACGAATACAAGGCGTTCTACAAGCATGTGGCCCACGACTTCAGCGATCCGCTCACCTGGAGCCACAACAAAGTAGAAGGCAAGCTTGAATACACTAGCCTGTTGTATGTGCCCGGTCGTGCACCGTTCGATCTGTTTGAGCGCGACGGTGCACGAGGCGTGAAGCTTTATGTCCAGCGTGTGTTTATCATGGATGACGCTGAGCAGTTCCTGCCGCTTTACCTGCGTTTTATCAAAGGGGTGCTGGATACCCGCGATCTTTCGCTCAACGTTTCCCGCGAGATTCTGCAGCAGGATCCCAAGGTCGACAAGATCAAAGGCGCATTGACCAAGCGGGCGTTGGATATGCTCAAGAAGCTTGCCAAAGACGGCGAGCAGTATCAGACCTTCTGGAACACCTTTGGTAGCGTGCTTAAAGAGGGGCCAGGTGAGGACTTCGCCAACCGTGAGAAAATCGCTGGCCTACTGCGCTTTGCCTCAACGCATACCGACACCGCCGCCCAGGAGCAATCGCTTGCCGACTATGTCGGTCGTATGAAAGAAGGCCAACAGAAAATCTACTACGTGGTGGCCGACAGCTTTAATGCCGCCAAGCACAGCCCGCACTTGGAAATCTTCCGTAAAAAGGGCATCGAGGTGCTGCTGCTTTCTGACCGCATTGACGAGTGGTTGATGAGCCACCTGACCGAGTTCGACGGTAAATCGTTCGCGGACGTGGCTAAAGGCGAGCTCGACCTTGGCGATGTGGAAGATGAAGCCGAGAAAAAAGAGCAGGAAGAAACCGCCAAGGCCAAGGAGTCGCTGGTCAAGCGAGTCAAGGAAGCTCTTGGCGAAGGCGTGCAGGACGTAAAAGTCACCCATCGTCTCACCGACTCGCCCGCCTGCGTGGTGCTTCCGGAGCACGAAATGGGTTATCAAATGCGCCGTATCATGGAGGCGGCAGGGCAGCCACTTCCTGAAGTGAAGCCGATTCTGGAGCTCAACCCTAGCCACTCGCTGGTGGCGCGGCTGGAAAACGCTGACGATAGCTTATTTGCTGACTTGGCCCACATCCTGCTGGATCAGGCGATTATCGCCGAAGGCGGTCATCTGGATGACCCCGCCGCCTATGTGAAGCGTCTCAACGGCGTATTGGCGGCATAACATACGCTCGCTAAGGTATAACGGCCCCTTGGGTATGTCCCAAGCGGGCCGTTTGTTTTTGTCGTACCCTTAACGTTTCGCTAATCAACTATCCAGGAATTCCAATGGCTGAGCAGCAGATTCATGTCGCCGTACTGGGCGGGGGTAGTTTTGGTACCGCCCTGGCCAGCATCGCTGCCGATAATGGCGCTCAGGTGCGCCAATGGATGCGTGACGAGACGCTGGTGGAGCAAATTAATCGGGAGCGCCGTAACGGTCGCTACCTGCCGAATTATCCCATTAACCCCGCTGTGCAGGCCTCTACCGATCTTGAAACGGTATTGCACGACGCTGAGCTGGTATTGATTGCCATTCCTTCAAAGGCCTTTCGCAGCGTTGTTCAGGCCGCCAAGCCTTGGTTGAAACCCGAGCAGATTCTGGTCAGTACGACGAAAGGTATTGAGCAGAAAGGCTTTTTATTGATGAGCCAAGTGCTTGAGCAGGAAACTGGGTTTACGCATATCGGGGTAATAGCCGGCCCCAATCTGGCATCGGAAATTGCCGATAAACAGTTGACCGCCACGGTGATTGCCAGTGCGGATGCGTTGACCCGCACACGGGTTCAGCAAGCGTTGGGCTGTCGCTATTTCCGCGTTTACGCAAGCAACGACCGCCACGGGGTAGAGCTCGGTGGAGCGCTGAAAAATATCTACGCCATTGCCGCGGGTATGGCGGCCGCGCTGGGCATGGGTGAAAACACCCGCAGCATGCTGATGACCCGGGCGTTGGCGGAAATGAGCCGCTTTGCCGTTGCCCAGGGAGCTAACCCCATGACGTTTTTAGGTCTTGCCGGGGTGGGGGATTTAATTGTCACCTGCTCGTCGGATCTGTCGCGTAACTATCGCGTGGGTTACGCCATTGGTGAGGGGCGCTCGTTGGATGAAGCCGTCGACGCCCTTGGGCAGGTCGCGGAAGGTGTTAATACTGTCAAACTCGTTTGCACCAAAGCGGCCGAGATTGGCGTCTATATGCCGCTGGCCGAAGGACTTTATCACGTGCTGTTTGATGGCGTGCCCGCCCAGGACATGGCGAAGACATTAATGATGGGCGAGCAAAGCAGCGACGTTGAGTTCATCTTGCCGCGTGAAGACGTTAAGCAGGCCCACCGTGAAACAGGGCGTTGGCATGAGTAATTCATCTACATATCGCCTTTGGGTCATGCGCCACGGCGAAGCGGGGCCCGGGCGCCCTGATGAGCAGCGGAGGCTGACACTGCAAGGCGAGCGTGAAGTGGAAAAAATGGCGGAGTGGCTGGCGGCGTATGTAGCGGCGCAGGCTGGGTCATCGCCGAGGCTGCTGGCTAGCCCCTATCGTCGTGCTCAACAGACAGCCACGCGGCTGGGCGAGGCCTTGTCGGTGCCGGTTGAAACCCTGCCGCTAATTACCCCGGACGATGCACCTGAAGCGGTCATTGAGTGGCTGCTTACGCAAACCGATAAGCAACTGATTCTGGTCAGCCATATGCCGCTGGTGGGAGAGCTTGCCGCAATGTTGGTGGAAGGTCACACGGCTCGCGGTATCGGTTTTCCCACCGCGGGGGTTGCCGAGTTGACCGCACCAGTATGGGCGTCAGGTTGTGCCCACTTGAAACGCTTTGTGCATCCCGGTCAGCTGAGGTAACAAAAAACGGCCGCAAGCGCGGCCGTTTTTTTATGATGAAAAACCTGGACCTAAAGTAGCGCGTCGAGCTTTTCCTTTAGCAAGCCGTTCACCTGCTGCGGGTTGGCCGTGCCTCGCGAAGCCTTCATCACCTGGCCCACAAAGTAGCCGATCATCTTGCCGCGCTTCTCGGGCTCAGCGTCGCGATACTGCGCGACCTGGGCGGGGTTATCGGCGATCACCTGGTCGATCATCGCTTCGATAGCGCCGCTGTCAGTCACCTGCTTCAGGCCCTTGGCCTCGATAACCGCATCGGCGCTGTCGCCCTCACCGTGCCACAGTGCCTGGAAGACCTGCTTGGCGGCTTTGCCGTTGATGGTGTCGTCGAGCACGCGCTTCACTAGTCCTCCTAGCTGTGCGGCCGAGACCGGGCTGTCGGTGATGTTTAAGCTTTCGCGGTTGAGCGCACCGGATAGCTCGCCCTGCACCCAGTTGGCTGCCTGTTTGGCGTCGCCACACACGCGATGGACTTCCTCGAAATATTCTGCCATGTCGCGGCTGGCGGAAAGCACCGCCGCATCGTAGGCCGATAAGCCCAGCGCGTGTTGGAAACGCTCGCGCTTGTCAGCGGGCAGCTCGGGCAGTTGGCCGCGCAAATGGTCCAGGTAGGCCTGGTCGAGTACCACCGGCAGCAAATCAGGGCAGGGGAAGTAACGGTAGTCGTTGGCTTCTTCCTTGGTGCGCATGCTGCGCGTCTCGTCGCGCTCAGGGTCGAATAGGCGCGTTTCCTGAATCACCTTGCCGCCGTCTTCAATCAGCTCAATCTGACGCTCAACTTCAAAGGCAATGGCGCGCTCCACAAAGCGGAAGGAGTTGACGTTTTTGATCTCGGCCCGGGTGCCAAAGGCTTCCTGGCCCTTGGGGCGTACCGAGACGTTAACGTCGCAGCGCATCGAGCCTTCGGCCATGTTGCCGTCGGAAATGCCCAGATAGGTAACAATTGAATGGATCGCTTTCAGGTAAGCGGCCGCTTCTTTGGCACTGCGCATATCCGGCTCGGAAACGATCTCCAGCAGTGGTGTCCCGGCACGGTTCAAGTCAATCCCGGTCATGCCGTGGAAATCTTCGTGCAGCGATTTACCCGCGTCTTCTTCCAGATGCGCATGGTGGATGCGAATCCGTTTGGTGGTGTCGTCGTCCAGGGTGATCTCCACCTCGCCGGGACCGACGATGGGGTGGTACATCTGGCTGGTTTGATAGCCCTTGGGCAAATCCGGATAAAAGTAGTTTTTGCGATCGAACACCGATACTTCAGCGATGTCGGCGTGCACCGCCAGACCAAACTGCACCGCCATGGCCACCGCCTGCTCGTTGAGCACTGGCAGCACGCCGGGTAGACCGAGGTCGACCGCGCAAGCCTGGCTGTTTGGCTCAGCGCCAAACGCCGTTGAGGCGCCGGAAAAAATCTTCGAGTGGGTGGCGAGCTGAACGTGGACTTCAAGCCCAATCACGGTTTCCCATTGCATTAGGCGCTCTCCTCGACAAAAGCAGGACGTTGTGTGTGCCAATCAGTGGCTTGCTGGAACTGGTGGGCGACATTCAACAGTTGGGCCTCGGCGAAGTGGGTGCCGAGAATTTGTAGGCCGATCGGGCGGCCCCCGGCGAAGCCGGCCGGTACGCTGATGCCGGGAATGCCCGCCAGGTTCACCGCGATGGTATAGATGTCCTGCAGGTACATCGACACCGGGTCCTTCTTGGCCCCCAGGTCGAAGGCCGGCGTCGGCGAGGCGGGGCCCATCAGTACATCGACGTCTTCAAAGGCGTCCAGGAAGTCCTGGCGAATCAGGCGGCGAACTTTCTGCGCTTTGGTGTAGTAAGCATCAAAGAAGCCTTCTGACAGCGTATGGGTACCGATCAGGATGCGGCGCTGGACTTCCTCGCCGAATCCTTCGGCCCGCGAACGCTTGTAAAGATCGATCAGGTCGCTTGGGTTCTCGCAGCGGTGGCCGAAGCGTACGCCGTCGAAACGCGACAGGTTGGAGGACGCTTCGGCAGGAGCGATTACGTAATAGGCGGGAATAGCGTAGTGGGTGTGCGGCAGGCTGACCTCGCGCACTGTGGCGCCCAATGACTCGTAGACGTTGACCGCTTCACGGACGGCTTTTTCGACCTCGGGGGCCAGGCCATCGCCGAAGTACTCCTTGGGCAGGCCGATTTTTAGCCCGGAAAGTGGCGCGTTGAGCGTTTCCGCGTAGTCGGGCACGCCACGGGCCACACTGGTGGAGTCGCGCACGTCGTGACCGGCCATGACGTTAAGCAGGTGCGCGCAGTCTTCGGCGCTGCGCGCCATGGGGCCCGCCTGATCAAGGCTTGAGGCGTAGGCGATCATTCCATAGCGCGAAACGCGGCCATAGGTGGGCTTGAGGCCGGTAATGCCGCAAAACGCGGCCGGTTGACGGATCGAACCGCCGGTATCGGTGCCCAGGGCTGCCGGGGTTAGCCCCGCGGCGACGGCGGCCGCGCTGCCCCCCGAGCTTCCGCCGGGCACAGCAGTGAGATCCCAGGGGTTCTTAACCGGCCCGTAGTAGCTGTTTTCATTGGATGAGCCCATGGCAAACTCATCCATGTTGGTCTTGCCGAGCGTGACAGTGCCCGCCGCCTTGAGCTTTTCCACCACTGTCGCATCGTAAGGCGCATTAAAGTTATCCAGCATCTTGGAGCCGCAGCTGGTTTTAACCCCCTGGGTGCAAAAAATATCTTTCAGTGCCAACGGCAGGCCTGTTAACAAGCTCGCCGCTCCCTTGGCACGCGCCTGGTCGGCGGCATCGGCTTGCTCAAGGGCTTGATCGGCAGTCACGGTAATAAAGCTGTTCAGCGTGGTGCCGTATTGCTGGATGCGTTGCAGGTAGTGCTCGGTTAGCTCGCGGCTAGACAGCTCACCGCTGTCTAACGAGTTGGCGAGTTGCGTCAGTGTCTTGTCGTGCATGACCTGAGGGCTCCGTTCGAAGCGAAAAATAAAGGTAAAAAAAGCCCGCTAATGCTCAGGCGATAAATTACTCAACCACGCGGGGCACCAAATAAAGGCCATTTTCCACCGCTGGCGCGCAGCGCTGGAAAGTGTCACGCTGATTGGATTCGGTGACTTCGTCGGCACGCAGGCGCTGGGTGGCATCGAGCGGGTGGGCCAGCGGCGCGACGCCTTCGGTATCGACGCCTTGTAGTTGGTCGACCATGTCCAAAATTCTGCTCAGGTCCTCTACGAAGCCGCTGGCTTGGTCATCGCTAACGGCGAGTCGGGCTAAGTGGGCGGCCCGGCGCACATGGGAGTCTTCAAGCGCCATGATCGGAAATTCCTCGCGAAGGTGATGGAACATATACCGTGTAACGCGGTATACAGACAGTCATCGAAATAACGTCTTGTGTTGCAGACGTGGAAAATAACCGCAAAAGGTACCACATCTTGGCACGCACGGGCAGTGTTTAGCGAGACTCGTGCTTGCTGCCAGGGGGTTGCGGTGATACCGTTTGCATCCGCACAGGGTTCCCAGTCTGCACTAGGTAACAACATCCATGTTCAAACGTCTGAGGGGGCTGTTTTCCAGCGATCTATCGATCGATTTGGGTACGGCCAACACACTGATTTACGTACGCGGTCGTGGCATCGTGCTTGATGAGCCGTCCGTCGTTGCTATCCGTCAATCCGGTAATATGCGCACCGTCGCCGCGGTAGGCGCCGACGCTAAACGCATGTTGGGGCGTACGCCGGGTAACATTACCGCTATTCGCCCGATGAAAGATGGCGTCATTGCCGACTTTACCGTCACCGAACAAATGCTTCAGCACTTTATCCGTAAAGTGCACCAAAGCACGTTTATCACGCCTAGCCCGCGCGTGCTTGTCTGCATCCCGTATATGGCGACGCAGGTAGAACGCAGAGCGATTCGTGAATCTGCAGAAGGCGCAGGCGCGCGCCGGGTGGATCTGATTGAAGAGCCGATGGCGGCCGCGATTGGTGCCGGACTGCCCGTGGAGGAAGCACAAGGCTCTATGGTGGTAGATATCGGCGGTGGGACAACCGAAATCGCGATTATTTCGCTAAACGGTATTGTCTACTCCGAATCCATTCGGGTCGGTGGTGACCGTTTCGACGAGGCGATTATCGCCTATGTTCGCCGCCATTACGGCAGCTTGATTGGCGAAGCCACCGCCGAGCGCATCAAGGAAGAAATTGGTTGCGCTTACCCCGGCGGCGAACTGCGCGAGATTGATGTGCGTGGTCGTAATTTGGCAGAGGGCATTCCGCGTAGCTTCACACTCAATTCCCACGAAATCCTGGAAGCGCTCCAAGAAACGCTGGGTGCTATCGTATCGGCGGTTAAGAATGCCCTGGAGCAATCGCCTCCCGAGCTGGCTTCTGATATTGCGGAGCGTGGGCTGGTGTTGACCGGTGGTGGAGCGCTACTACGCGATATTGACAAGCTGATTGCCGAAGAAACCGGGCTACCCGTCATTGTGGCGGAAGATCCGCTGACCTGCGTGGCTCGAGGCGGAGGTAAGGCCCTTGAAATGATCGATCAGCATACCTTTGAGTTGCTGTCGAGCGACTAATCGCAGCGGTTAATTGCGGGGGATTTGCCTATCAAGCCGCTGTTTTCGCACGGTCCGTTACCGGGATATCGGCTGTTTTTTTGCGTGCTGATTGCTAGTGCGCTGATGTTTGTCGACCAGCGTTTCACGCGCATGGAAAACGTGCGCGCCCAGATGTCTATGGTGGTGGCTCCCATCCAATGGGTGGTCGGAGTGCCGAGCCGTTTTTTGGATTGGGGGTCGCTGGCGTTTTCCGACCAGCAAGCGCTTGTCGATGAAAATCGGCGCCTGCGTGAACAAATCTTGACGCTATCGCATCGCGGTCAGCAGATGGCCAATCTCACCAAGGAAAACGCCGAACTGCGACGTTTGCTGGATGCCGCTAAGCAGCGTGATATCCCCTACATGACCGCCGAGCTGCTGTCGCTTGATAACGATCCCTTCAGCCATCAAATGGTGGTAGACCGCGGTCACCGTCATGGGGCTTATGTGGGTCAGCCGGTGATTGATGCGACGGGGCTTGTCGGTCAGGTGACGGCCGTTTCGACGTATTCCAGTCGCGTGCTTTTGCTGGCTGATGCCAGTCATGCCTTGCCAGTGCAGGTCAATCGTAACGGGTTGCGCTTCATCGTCCAGGGAGCGGGCCGCTATGGCCGGGTGAACGTATTACATGTCCCGAACACAGCAGATATTCGTGAAGGGGACGTGCTGACCACATCAGGCTTGGCTGGGCGATTCCCGCCTGGTTACCCTGTTGCCCGTGTCACCGAGGTGGAACATGACCCTGGCCAACCGTTTGCCAAAGTGACAGCGGAGCCCATGGCGCAGTTAAAACGCTCGCGTCATTTCCTGTTACTTTCACCGCCGCCGCAGGTGTCTCCTGATGAGCAACAGTGGGACGACACCCTAAGGGTCTCGGTCGAGGCGTTACGTAGTGCACACCAGGTAGTTAATCCCGACGATACATCGTTATCTCAGGAGGTGCCCTAATGCCCCGCATCCCGGTGACACCCTTGGTGGTTATTTGGTTGACCTTGCTGTTGGCACTGTGTCTGCAGGTGATGCCGTTGGCCGACGGCTGGCAGATATTTCGCCCTGAGTGGCTGGGACTGATGCTGATTTACTGGTGTATGCGCGAGCCGGATCAAGTAGGCGTTTTTCACGGCTTCGTGCTGGGCATTCTGCTGGATCTTATCGAGGGAACGCCCTTAGGTCAGCATGCCATCATGTTTTCATTGTTAGCGTTTCTGTGCGCGTTGGTTTATGCCAGGTTCCGAGCCTATTCATTGCTCCAACAAGCGCTGCTAGTACTGGTGCTATTGGGGTTGGTGCAGTTGATTAATCAGTGGGTGCGCAGCCTGGTAGGTGATTTTTCCATTCATTTGGCATTTTTAACCTCGTCGTTGGTTAGCGCGGTTTTATGGCCTTGGCTTGCGACCATGTTTGCTGCGTTACAGCGTCGTTTTGCCAGTTCTTGATACGTCTCAAGATGAGCTGTAAGGGTGCTTTTGAGTGATCAAGTTGGAGCATGTATGTCGTTGGAGTCAGCGCCGGTTTTATGCCTAGCGTCAGCGTCGCCGCGGCGGCGGTCTTTGCTCGCATCGATAGGCGTATCGGTACAGATACAGTCCTGCGATATTGATGAAACCCCATTAACGAATGAGCCTGCTGAGCGCTATGTGAGGCGTTTGGCAGAGGCCAAAGCGCAAGCCGCAACGCCCATGACATCTCTGCCTACATTAGGCTCAGACACGGCAGTAGTCATTGATGGGCAGATTTTAGGCAAACCCGCGGATGAACAGCACGCCGCGGCTATGTTGCGGCGGCTTTCAGGACGACAACACGAGGTGTTGACCGGTGTTGCAGTGATAGGGCCAGAGGGCGTTTTGACGTGCTGTGTGGAGACGCGTGTGACACTGCGTAACATCAGTGACGCTGAGATAGCCGCTTACTGGCGTACCTCTGAGCCTCAGGGCAAAGCGGGCGGCTATGCCATCCAAGGCATGGCAGCGGTGTTTGTGGCAGGAATTGAAGGCAGCTATTCGGCAGTGGTGGGGCTGCCATTATTTGAAACAGCGTGCTTGCTGCGTCGACAGGGGGTACCGTTATGGGATGGATATTTACCCGCGTAAACCCACAAGGATTTTTGCATGAGCGGTGAGGTTCTGATTAATTTAACGCCGATGGAGACCCGCGTAGCCCTGGTCGAAAATGGCGTTCTTCAAGAGGCGTTAATCGAGCGCTCTCGTCGGCGTGGCATTGTCGGCAATATCTACAAAGGCAAAATTGTCCGTGTGCTGCCTGGAATGCAGGCTGCCTTTGTTGATATTGGCCTCGAGCGTGCTGCCTTTATCCACGCCCACGAAGTGATGCCGCCCGGCACGCCGGTCGAAGAGCAGCAAACGATCGGGCAACTGCTTCACGAAGGTCAGGCGCTGGTCGTGCAGGTCACCAAAGACCCCATTGGCAGTAAGGGCGCCCGGCTGACGACTCATCTCTCAGTTCCGTCGCGCTATCTCGTCTATATGCCCGATTCCCCTCACCATGGCGTTTCACAGCGAATCGAAGATGAGCGTGAGCGCGAGCGGCTGAAAGCATTACTGGATAGCAGCATTGGCGAACAAACCTTAGACGTTGTCGGCGGTTTTATCGTCCGCACCGCGGCTGAAGGTGTCGGCGATGAGGAACTCATCGGTGATATGCATTTTTTGCTGCGGCTATGGCGCAAAGTTAGTGAGCGAAAAATTACCGCGGCCCCCTCGACGGTCATTTACGACGATTTGCCGTTATTTATGCGAACGTTAAGGGATGTGATGCGCGATGATATCGAAAAAATCCGCATCGATTCCCGTGAGAATTTCGTCAAGTTGGTGGAGTTTGCAGAGGAGTTTATGCCCGACGCGGTGGATCGCATCGAGTATTATCCCGGCGAAAGGCCTATATTTGACCTGTACAGCGTCGAAGATGAAATACAAAAGGCGCTGGGACGAAAAGTACAGTTGAAGTCGGGTGGTTACTTGGTGATTGACCCCACGGAGGCGATGACCACCATCGACGTCAACACCGGGGGCTATGTCGGGCATCGCAACCTGGAAGAAACTATATTTAAGACCAACCTGGAAGCGGCAACGGCCATAGCGCGACAACTGCGGCTGCGTAATCTAGGCGGCATCATTATTATCGACTTTATCGATATGGAAGATGTCGAGCACCAGCGGCAAGTATTGCGTGTACTTGAAAAGGCCCTGGAGCGCGATCACGCCAAGACGAAATGTACCGGGGTCACAGAGCTTGGCTTGGTGCAACTCACCCGTAAGCGTACACGGGAAAGCCTTGAGCAAACGCTATGTGAGGCGTGTCCTACCTGTAGCGGTCGGGGAACGCTCAAAACGCCTGAAACGGTGTGCTATGAAATCTTCCGTGAGATTCTGCGCGAAGAACGGGCCTACAGTGCCGAAACGTATATGGTGTTGGCTTCCCAGTCGGTCGTTGACCGCTTATTAGATGAAGAGTCGGCCGCCGTGGCCGATTTGGAAACCTTCATTAATAAGACGATACGCTTTCAAGTGGAGCAGCACTACTCTCAAGAGCAGTATGACATTGTGTTGATGTAATCCATGACGATTCACCCGGTGGTGCGTACTGCATTGAGGTTGACAGCGTGGTGGCTAGGGGCACTGGCAATTGTGCTGCTGCTGCTGCGTTTGGCGATGAGCCAGGCGGATGCGCTGACGCCGCGTATTGAGGCATTGCTAGAAGCCAGGGTAGGCGTGCCGGTCAACATCGAACGGCTGACGCTAGCCTTTGAGCGCAATGATATCCAACTCATGGTGGGCGATGTCAGCGCGCAAACTCCCAATGGCTACCCGCTTTTCAAGCTGGACCACGCCAAATTACGACTCGATGTCTGGGCATCGCTCAAAGCGCTCACGCCTATTTTCAACGACGCCGATATCCGTGGTACTGAGTTTCATCTTTACCGACTGTTTGGTGAAGAATGGCGGTGGCCAGCACCGGCCAAACTGCCTGTAATGGAAGATCGGCCAGCCATCAATTTAGCCGCGCTGGACCGCTGGACAGGGATTCTTCTCCGCCAGCGGTTGAGCGTAGAAGACACCCGTGTCGTACTACACGGTGAGCGCAATACCGTCGACTTACATGCGCCAACGCTGCTGCTGGGGGGAGACGACCAACGCACTCTGCTTGAAGGCAGTATTAATATCATTGATCAGACGCAAGATACGCCCTCCAGACCGTTGCCCATGGCGCACATGCAGGCGGAAGTTGAGCCAGGTGAGGAAGGCTATCGAGACTTTTCCGCTGCACTGAATGTGGAAATTCAACTCGACCATCTGGCGCTGCTGGCGGATGTGCTACGCCCCGGGTATATACCGCAAATAACCCAGGCGGGGGGCGATGCGAAGCTTTGGGGGCAGTGGTACAAGGGGCAATTAGATCAGGCCCGGGTGGGGGTAGATATACCGCAGTTAACGCTACGCCATGATGTACAGCGAGCCATGTTGAAAGATGTAGAAGCCCTAGGGCAGTGGCAGCGTGACGGTGATGGAGGAGAAGCCTGGTTAACAGGCAATGCAGTAAACGTTGAGTGGGCGGAGCCGACGGGCGTCAGTGAAGGTCCTGCGCTCCCCCGGCATTGGTATTTGACCCACCAGCCGGACGATTGGCAGTTGCGTACTAGCGCCTTTGAGCTGGCGTCGCTTGCCGCTTGGCGAGACTACATCTTGTTGCCCGAGTCAGTCACTCGCGTGTTGCAAACGCTCGCCCCGCGGGGGCAAGTAGAAGGTCTGAGCCTTGGTCAGCGTGAAGGAGAGTGGGGCATTGATGCGGCTATCAGTAACCTCGAAGCATTGCCTTGGGAGCAGGCCCCGGGAGGTGGTCCGTTGGACGCCTGGGTGCAGGCGCGTGATTTCAGGGGGCGGGTACAGTTTGCTAACCAGCGTGAAAGCACGCTTTACTTTCCTGAATTATTTGATGCCCCCATGCAATTGCAGCATGCCACCGGACAGGTCGAGTGGGTTTACGATGGCCCTCGGGCATTAGTTAGCGGTCGCGATATCGCACTCGTTTGGGACGGTGCCCGCGTCACTGGTGGCTTTGGATTAGTTACCGATGCGGAGCAAGGAAATTTTGGCCTGGATATCAATTTTCAGGATGTCGACGCAGTGGAGCGCCCTCTCGCGCAGTGGGTGCCGATGAGGGTGCTGGAGCCGGAGCTACGCGAATGGCTGGAGAGCGATGTTGGAGGCTATGTAACACAAGGGGCGCTAAAGCTTAGCCAGCCTTTAGGCGATGATGTTGCCAGTGACGAGGTGCGCACCAACCTTGATCTGACATTGCGTGATGGCTATTTGCCCATTGCACCTGACTGGCCGCAAGTTGACGGTTTGGCTGGGCGCTTGAAGTGGCAAAACGACCATCTGATGGCTGAAGTGGAGCGCGGACAAAGTCAGGGAGTCGTGCTCTCGGATGGGGCGCTGCGACTACAAGATGACGCCCTGAACCTTTCTGGCCAGTGGCAGGCGAGTGGGCAAAACGCGTTAGCCTTCTTGACGGCAATCCCCGATAGTGACCTGCCGGGTCTTGAGCAGCTTGATTTACAGGGCGATATCGACGGCGATATCGCCCTTGCAATGTCGCTGGACAATGAAGATGACCTCGCCTTGGAAGTCAACGCAGCACCTAGAGAAATGCAAGTGGGTTACGGCGAATTAGCCGCGCGTATTGAGGCACTGCAGGGACAACTCACCTGGCAACAACAAGGTGAGCAAAACGCGTTGATTGGCCAGTTAAACGGACAGCTGTGGGACGGCGTAATTGAAGCAGCGATTGATACCCGAGGCGATGGTGTCGAACTGCAGGGTGAGGCATCGTCTGATGGACTGCTAAGGTTGGCAGGTTTGAGCTCCGAAGCAGCGGCTGCGCTCGCCGAGGGCCGGTCATCCTGGCAAGGGCGGTTAACGTTATCGCCAGCGCCTAAACTGGCCTTGGAAAGCGACTGGCAAGGCATGGCTATTAAGCTACCCGCCCCCTTTACTAAAAGCGCGCAACAGGCATGGCCCTGGACACTAACGGCGGATCTGGACCCTCTACGCATTAAAAGCCGTCTGGCTGACATCGCTGACTTGCATGTCCAGTCCGCCGGAGGGGAGTTGGCGGGCAATGTACGTCTGGGTAGGGCATCGCGTTCTACGGAAAGCTGGCGCCAAACTGCAGGCTGGCAGTTGGCAGCCGATGTTGAGCGGTTAGATATCGACGCTTGGCAGACTGCGTTATCGCCCATCGTTCAGGGCGGCGACCAGATAGACGCTGAAGAGGCGTCTATCTCAGCGTTGCCACCGCTTTCGTTGAGTGTCACCACGTCTTGCGTGGTATACAAGCAGGATTGCTTGGGTGGTGGCACAGCCGAGGGCGACCTGCACGATAGCAACTTGTCGCTGATGCTCGACAGCGATTTGGTGCGAGGGCGGGTTGATTACCGTCCCAGCGGGGCGACGCCCTTGGATATTGCGCTCTCTCAGCTCTCTTTAGATCCCATTGTTGATGCAGTGTCTGGAAGCAATAGCGAGCAGCAAATTGTGTCTATGCCGTCTTCCTGGACGGAGTCGGTTGAAACAACGACACCTGAAGCATCAACACCAATGGCATTGCCCGCGTGGCTAGCCGATGTTCCTAATGGCCGCTTACGCTTGTCCGAGATGTTGCTCGACAATAAGCGAATCGGTCCTTTGACAGCCTTCTGGCAAGCTGATGGTGACGGTATTTCGCTAGAACCGGTTGGCTTGACGCTTGGCCAACTAACCGCTTCCGGTGCGCTGCATTGGGAAGGTGGCGCCGCCACTAGCAAAACCCGTGCGGAAGTGGCGATCAAGGGCGGTAATATTGCCACTGCGCTTGAGCATCTCGACCAGCCGGTGGCCATGCGTAGCCGGAGCACCCAGGTGGATGCAACACTGGCCTGGCCGGGGGCTCCGTGGCAGTTGGATCTCGCCCAGGCCGGGGGGGAGATGACCACCGATATACGCGATGGTCGCTTTCTTACCCTTGAATCGGCACCGGCCCGCTTAGTGGGGCTGTTGAACTTTGACAATATCTTACGCCGTTTGCGGTTGGATTTTTCCGATGTGACCGGACAAGGCACGGCGTTTGATCGCGTGCATGGCTCGGCGGATATCGCCGAAGGTAAGCTTATGCTGCGCGGTCCATTGCAAATTGAGGCGCCCGCCGCCACGCTGTCCCTTAGTGGCGACGTTGATTTGGTGAACCGTGAACTTGATCAACGCCTTGGCGTCGCATTACCGCTAAGCCAGGGCTTGCCCATGGCGGCGATCGCTATTGGGGCCCCCGTGGTGGGCGGCGCGCTGTTTTTAGCCGACCAGATGTTTGGCGATGCCTTGGATCAGGCGACCACGATTTATTACCGTGTGGAGGGGCCGTGGGCCTCGCCGCAAGTGACTTTAGAAGGTTCTCGATGACCGCACACACTGACGATTTACAAACCGCCGTTTCGATTTTGCTCACCCCAGGCGGATTAGACCTTGGCGCCCTTGACGCTGGCCTGGGCTACGCCATGGGCGCCGGTGTGGACTACGCCGACCTGTATTTCCAGCGCACCTGGCAAGAAGGCTGGGTACTGGAAGACGGCGAAGTTAAGGAAGCAAGCTACAATATTGATGGTGGCGTCGGCGTCCGTGCGCTTGCCGGCGAGAAAACCGGCTTTGCATACTCCAACCAGATTACTGCCGATGCGTTGATGGATACGGGGCGTACCGCGTCCGGTATTGTGCGCAGTGGCAAGCGCCTGATCGGGCAGGCCGTTAAACCCGTAACCGCGTCGCCTTACTACGCCGGCATCGACCCTCTCGCCGGCCTTAGCGCCGATGAAAAGGTCGCCATGCTCAAAGAAGCGGATCGCGCTGCCCGCGCGGCAGATCCCAGCGTCAGCCAAGTTAGTGCATCGCTGTCCGGAACCTACGAAGTAGTGTTGGTGCGTGCCAGCGACGGTACGTTGGCAACCGATATTCGCCCCCTTGTGCGCTTCAATGTGAGTGTTATTGCTGTTAAAAACGGCCGCCGGGAGCGCGGTAGCGCTGGCGGCGGAGGGCGTTATTCCATGTCGCGGCTGCGCGATGAGCAGGTCTCAGAGCGCTATGCTAAAGAGGCAGTACGCCAAGCGCTGGTCAATCTCGAGGCGGTCGATGCGCCCGCCGGGCAAATGCCGGTGGTGTTGGGTGCCGGATGGCCAGGCATTTTGCTGCATGAAGCCGTGGGGCATGGTTTAGAAGGTGATTTTAACCGTAAGGGTAGTTCGGCGTTTGCAGGCCGTATGGGCCAGCGCGTGGCCTCAAAAGGCGTCACGGTGGTGGACGACGCTACCTTAAGCGATGGTCGTGGTTCTCTGAGCGTCGATGACGAAGGCACGCCGGGGCAATATACCTCGCTGATCGAAGATGGTGTCCTGACCGGCTACATGCAAGACAAGCTTAATGCCCGTCTAATGGGAATGGCGCCGACTGGCAATGCCCGTCGCGAGTCATTTGCCCATATCCCGATGCCGCGAATGACCAATACCGTCATGCTGGCGGGACAGGATGAGCCAAGCGATATTATCAAGAGCGTCAAGCGGGGTATTTACGCGGTGAGCTTTGGTGGTGGCCAGGTCGACATCACCTCTGGAAAATTTGTGTTCTCCGCCAGCGAAGCCTATTTGATTGAAGATGGCCGCGTAACGGCGCCGGTGAAAGGCGCGACGTTGATTGGCAACGGCCCTGAGGCCATGAGCCGGGTGTCGATGATCGGTCATGATATGGCGCTGGATACCGGCATCGGCGTGTGTGGCAAAGAAGGCCAGGGCGTGCCGGTCGGCGTTGGTCAGCCGACGTTGAAAGTTGACGAGCTGACCGTCGGCGGCACGCAGTCTTAAACCAGGATTAAAGCTGGACGGTATCGCGTAAAAACTTGAACAGCTTGCGAGCGCTGGCCGGCGGCTTGTTTTGTTCTCGCTCACGCTGGGCATTACGGATTAATTGGCGCAGGGTTTGGCGGTCGGTATCCGGGTACTCAACGAGCCATTGCTCCGTTGCCGGGTCGCCTTCATCGATTAATCGGTCGCGCCATTTTTCAAGTCGATGAAAGGCGTGGTCGCGTTGCTGTTTTTCCTGTTCGATGCCGTCGAATACGGCCTGAATAGCCGCAAGGTCTTCCTTGCGAATTAATTTGCCGACGTACTGCATATGCCGACGGCGCCCTTCATGGGAACGGATGCGAGCGGTTTCGTCGATGGCGCGCAGCATGTCATCGGATAGTGGGAAACGGGCCCGCTCGGCGGGCTGCATGGCGATTAATGTTTCCCCCAATGCCTGAAGCGCGTGCATTTCGCGCTTTAACTGGGACTTGCTGGGGCGCTCTGCCATGTCATCGTCTATAGGCTCGGGGCGTTGTTTTGGCATCGTGGGTTCTCTTAAACAGAATTCGTGGCCTTATTATATCAGGCTGCGATGCTCAATATTGATCTACCGGCTATGTCGGTGGTTAAGGAGATTGTATGGCTCAAGCGTTCGATGCATCTGCCCAGCAGGCACTGCTCATCCTTCGTGCTGAAAGTGCATTAGCGATGGCCAAACGGATGGGTGCCGATGCCGCTGAGGTGGGCGCAAGTGTGGATCAGGGGATTGGCGTCAGTGTCCGCCAGGGCGAGGTTGAAACCGTTGAGCTTTCCCGAGATCAAGGCATTGCGATTACCGTGTACGTGGGCCAGCGCAAAGGCAGCGCCTCTTCAACGGATGCCAGCGACGCTTCGCTACAGGCCACCGTCGAAAAAGCCCTGGCGATTGCCCGCTACACGGGAGAAGACCCGTCAGCAGGGCTTGCCGATGCGGCGTTGATGGCGACTGAGCTGCCCGATTTAAACGTTCATCATCCTTGGGCGTTAACCACTGATCAGGCTATTGAACTGGCATTGACCTGTGAGCAAGCGGGTCGCGAGGTGGCAGGCATTACCCAATCAGACGGCGCCTCGCTGTCCAGCGGTGAAGGCGTGCGCGTGTATGCCAACAGCCACGGTTTTATCGGTACCCAGAAAGGTAGTCGGCATTCGCTTTCTTGCATGCTGATTGCCGAAGACGCGCAGGGTATGCAGCGTGACATGGATTACACCTCGGCGCGCGATCCTGATCAGCTATCTGACCCGGCAGCGGTTGGCCGCGAAGCGGCCAGACGAACTCTGCGTCGGCTGGGGGCCAAACGACCGCCTACGGGGACTTATCCGGTGCTGTTCGACCCCAGTCTGGCGAGTGGTCTGGTGGGCCATCTAATGGGTGCCCTGGCGGGCGGTGCGCTATACCGTCAGGCCTCTTTCCTGTGTGATCGGCTCAACACGCCGCTGTTCCCTGATTGGTTTAGCCTCGAAGAGCGGCCAATGGAGGTCGGGGCGACGGCTAGCTCCCCGTTTGATGGGGAAGGCGTGCAAACGCGCAATAATCGTTTTATCGACCACGGCAAGATTGCAAGTTACATGCTGTCTTCATACAGCGCCCGGCGCTTGGGTATGACCACGACGGGTAACGCTGGCGGCGCACGCAATATGCGCATTACCGCGCCGTTAACCAGCCAGGCGTCGCTGCTGGAACAAATGGACACTGGCGTTTGGGTGACCGAGTTAATGGGCCAGGGAATTAACGGCGTGACCGGCGACTACTCACGCGGTGCTGCGGGTTTCTGGGTCGAGAAAGGCGTGATTCAATACCCCATAGAAGAGTTCACTATTGCCGGTAATCTGGAGCGTATGTACGCAAGCTTGATTGGCGTGGGTGATGACATTGACCGGCGGGGCAGTATCCATTCCGGCAGTTGGCTGATTGATGGTATGACTATCGCGGGTAGCTAACTTAGCAAGGCAGGCAGGGCTTTACTTGTCCTCGTCGAAACGTGCGTCGAACAGCGCTTGAATCGCATCCAGCGCTTGTTCGGCGTCATTGCCTTCTGCTCTTATGCATAGCTCCGTGCCACAAGGCGCTGCAAGCATCAAGAGGGCCATGATATTGGCGGCATCGGCTTCCTGCTGCTGCTTTAAGACACGTACGTTGGCGTCAAATTGCTGGCTGCACTGTACAAGTTTGGTCGCAGCGCGAGCGTGAAGGCCGCGCTGATTTGTAAGGGTAAGTCTACGTTCGGGCACCCTGATTCCTTTTGGCTGCTAGGGTCGTCGCAATGGATGATGGCCCTTGCTATACGGCTAGGGCAACTAATACTAAAGCGGCGCGTTGACCGTGTATTGTAAGCCCAGCTCGCGGTGGCGTAACTGTACCTCGCCTGCTTGTCCGGCGAGGCGCTGCGCCAGTTGTTCAACCATATACACTGAGCGATGCTGACCCCCGGTACATCCTATCGCGACGGTCATGTAGCTGCGCTGGCTGTTTTGGTAGGCCGGAAGCCAGCGTTCAAGCCACGCCTGAATATCGCTGGCCATGTCATCGACCAGGGGATAGTTAGCTAAAAACGCAATTATATCGGCATCGCGGCCAGTAGACGAGCGCAGAGAGGGATCCCAGTAAGGATTAGGCAGGCAGCGCACGTCGAAAACGATATCGGCATCGAGCGGCACACCGCGCTTATAGCCGAATGACTCAAAGGTCAGCGTTAGCTGATCACGTCGCTGATGCGCTACCTGGTCGGTGATACGACGACGAAGATCGTGTACTGACAGGCGCGATGTATCGATAGTGAGATCGGCGAGGTCACGGATTTCGTGCAGCGTTTGCTCTTCTTGATCAATGGCTTCTTCAAGCGTGAGCGTACTATTGCGTGTTAACGGGTGGCGCCTTCGAGTAGCCGAATAGCGCTCCAGCAAAATGCGTGCATCGGTGGTCAGATATACAATCTGACACTTGATGGTACGTTGGCGAAGCTCTTCGAGAAGCTTGGGAAGCTTAGCAAGCGCGCCCGGCAGATTGCGCGCATCAATGCTAACCGCCAGATGGGTGCGTTCCCCCTGGTCGCGTAGCTCATCAATCAGCGAGTCCAGTAGCATGGCTGGCAAATTATCAATGGCGTAATAGCCCAAATCTTCCAGCGCCTGTAAGGCAATTGATTTGCCTGACCCGGATCGTCCACTAATAATGACGAGTTGCATGAAGGCTCTCTTGCTTGCGGTCAAGTGACGTGGGTAACCAGCCAGATTAAGACGTTAACTCAATCTATACCCACCGGACGTGCCAGCGGGTTACTGACTGGCTGCTTGGTCGCGTATCTTGGCGGAGATGAGATCCAGCAATTCACGTTGACTGCCCGTTTTGCGTAGCTGCTGGCGTGTGTCGGCGTCGTTCATGATGGAAGCGACTTGGCCCAGCAAGGCCAAATGCGTGTCGTCCGCTTCTTCGGGCACAAGTAGGACAAACACCAAATCCACCGGATCGCCGTCAATTGCATCGAAGTCGACCGCTTCATTGAGTTTGAGAAAGCCCGCGATAGGCGATTCACAGTGTGGGCTTCGCGCATGAGGAATCGCCACACCGTTGCCAATTCCCGTGCTGCCCAGGCGTTCACGCCCAATCAAGCGACTGAATACTTCCTGGCTATCGAGGCTTGGGATGTTTTGCGCGATGAAGGTGCTGAAAAACTCCAGCACCCGTTTTTTGCTGCCCCCAGGCACATCGTAGAGAACGCGCTCCGGGGGGAGGATAGTGGCCAACGTCATTGAATTAACGCACGCCTGCGCCTTGGGCGCGGGCTTGTGCTTTTTCCTTATGCTTAACGAGTTGCCTATCGATTTTGTCCGCTAGGGCGTCAATGGCGGCGTACATATCATTATCAAGGGCTTCGGCGTGCAAGTCAGCACCTGCTGCGTGCAACGTGCAGGCCGCCTGTTGGCGCTCTTTTTCAACCGAAAGCGTTACCTGCACGGTGGTAATGTTGTCGTAATGGCGCTCGACGCGTTCCAACTTTTCGTTGACATAGTCACGCAAGGCGTCAGTCAGTTCCACATGATGACCGGTGATATTGACTTGCATTGACGTACTCCTTATCCATCGGACTGTTCTTCGATTGTAACCCTTTTTGCCGTTAAGCAAAGCCCTTGTGATGAGTTTCCGTTTATCTAACGCAAACGACGTCGCTCGCTGGATGAGGGAATGCCCATGCCTTCTCGATATTTGGCGACAGTGCGGCGTGCCACGTGGATGCCGACGTCTTCAAGTAGAGTCACTAAACGGCTGTCCGACAGTGGTTTGCCGGAGGGCTCTTCCTGAATTAATTTTTTGAGCCGTGCACGAATCGCCGTACTGGAGTGGCTGTCACCGTCTTGACCGCTTATTTGGCTGGAGAAGAAGTATTTAAGCTCGAAAATACCCCTTGGGGTATGGATGAATTTCTGGGTGGTGACGCGAGAAATCGTCGATTCGTGCATCTCTACCGCATCCGCAATATCCGCCAGAATAAGCGGCTTCATGGCTTCTTCGCCCTGCTCTAAAAAGCCGATTTGGCGAGTGATGATTTCGCGGCCGACACGCAGTAGCGTGTCGTTGCGGCTGGAGAGGCTTTTGATCAGCCAGCGGGCTTCCTGTAAGTGGTCTTTGAGGAATTGGTTATCCTGACTTTTGTCGGCGCGCTTAATCAGGCTGGCGTAGTCGGGTTGAATCCTGAGCTTAGGCAGCGCCTCTGGATTGAGTTCGAGGTGCCAGCCTTCGTTATCGTGGCGAACCACTAGATCGGGGATCACATAGCTGTCGTCAGTGGCGCTATAAGCGCTGCCTGGGCGCGGGTCAAGGCTGCGGATGAGCTGGACGACCTCGTCTAGCTGCGCATCGTCGAGACTTAATCGTCGCTTGAGTAGACGTTGATCATTTTTGCCCAAGGCTTCCAGAAACTGGCGCACCAAACGCCGCGCGGGAATCAATAACGGCGTATCGTCGGGTAGCGTGGCGAGTTGTAGCATCAGGCACTCGCGAAGATCACGGGCGAACACGCCGGTGGGCTCAAACTGTTGAAGCCGTAACAAGATGGTTTCAACCTCACGCTGGCTGAGCCCTTCCACGCCTTGGGCGCGCAGCCCTTCGCGGATATCGTTGAGTGGCTGGGTGAGGTAGCCGTTTGTATCGAGAGCATCAATCAGGCTCTCGGCAACCAGCTGTTCGCGGCTGCTTAAATCGGTCATGGCCAGTTGCCAGAGGAGGTGGCCGTGTAGGCTTTGCCCCGCCGCTTGGCGTTCAAAGTCAGGGCCCTCACCACTCGAGCTGCCGGTACTGCCCGTGTCCTGGTAGGTATCCGACCAGTCACTGTCGACGGAGAGCTCTGTGGGGATGCTGTCTGCCCATTCGGCTTCTTCCGGCTCGCTGGCGGCTTGTTCGCTGAACTCATCCTCCTGCTCAAGCATGGGGTTGGCGTCCAGCGCTTGCTGAATTTCCTGGCGTAAATCGAGCGTTGATAGCTGCAGCAGAGCAATTGCCTGCTGCAGCTGAGGTGTCATGGTGAGCTGGGTGCCAATTCGCAGTTGAAGAGAAGCTTTCATGACCATCAGAGAACCATTCGGTTATCGGAAAGCATCCACCCTAGTGCGAGTTTTGTTTTGGTGCAAGTGCAATAAGCATGCCACCGGCAATAAATATGCCATTGATAGCTTTACAGACGGAAATCAGCGCCTAAGTAAACGTCGCGCACTTCTTGATTGTCAAGAATGGCGTTTGGTGTGCCGCTGGCAATAATGTGGCCATCGCCGACAATGTAGGCGATGTCGCATATATCCAGCGTTTCACGCACGTTGTGGTCGGTGATCAATACGCCAATGCCCCGGTCCTTCAATGCGCGGATAATCGACTTGATGTCGCCCACTGAAATAGGGTCTACGCCCGCGAAGGGTTCATCGAGCAGAATAAATGCAGGCTCAGTGGCCAGTGACCTAGCGATTTCGACGCGCCGCCGTTCACCACCCGATAGGCTCATGCCCATATTGTCGCGGATATGGGTGATATGAAAATCCTCTAGCAGTGTTTCCAGACGAGCTTCGCGTCCGGCGCGGTCCAGGTCGCTTCGGGTCTGCAAAATGGCCATGATGTTATCGGCGACGGAAAGCTTGCGGAAAATCGACGCTTCTTGAGGTAAGTAGCCAATGCCTGCCTTGGCGCGCTCGTGCATAGGGGCGCGAGAAAGATCAAGGGTGTCGATGCCGACGCTGCCTGCATCTGCCTTGACCAAGCCGACAATCATATAGAACGAGGTGGTTTTACCCGCGCCGTTGGGGCCAAGCAAACCCACAATGCTGCCTTGGGAGATGTCCAGGTTAATATCTTTTACGACGCGTCGGCGCTTATAGCTTTTTGCCAAATGGCGGGCGTGTAGCGTTCGAGTTGCGCTTTCGGCGGCAGCTACCATCGGGCTCTCCTTAGTCTTCGGGTTGCAGCGTCATGCGGATGCGTTGCGGCTCTTGGTTCTCAACATCGGAACGCGCTTCGACGACCTCGCGGTCGATGAAATAATCCAAACGTCCGCCGGTGAAGCGGTCGCCTTGTTGAATGATTTCTGCCTGGTCAATCAACTCAACCCGGCGCTCGGCGACGTGATAAATCACGCGCCGGCCCCAGCCTTCTATCGGGCCATCTTGGTCCTCGGGTTGCTGACGTAAATAGGCGCGATCACCCAGTGCCGTCGCCCGCGAGAGCTCGCCTTCTTCGTTACGTTGGATTTCAACTTCATCGCCTCTGATCAGCATATCTCCCTGGCGAACCTCTACGTCGCCGGTGTAAACCGCCGTACCGGCACGTTGGTCAAGGTCAAGCTGATCGGCTTCGACTTCAACCGGTTGCTGTTGCTGGTGATTATCCGCCAGCGCATAAAAAGGGACTAAGCAGGCAGCGGCAACCGCCGTGTAGATAAACGCTTTCATGTTTTATTCCTGTCCAGGTTGCGTCTCTGGGGGGTGGTGGCCTTGAACGTTATCTTCAAGCCTCACCTCATCCTCGTTTAGCCATGCATCCATCCGCTGCGCCGTTGTTCGCTGGGGCGGTTGCTGGAGTAGCACGTGGGTGTCACTCCATGCATGGGCGTTTTTCCCTTCATAGTGCAGGACATCTGTATCGAGTTGCCAGCCCTCTTCGGGTGCTATGAGCTTGGCATTGCCGGAAAGCGTCAGTTCCTGGGAGCGAGTGTTAAGCGTGCCCACCTCTGACGTGGCGTTCCACACGCGTCGCTCGCTGTCATAAAGTGTGGCGTGGGGTGTTTCGGTCTGGGTCGTCGCAGATTGAGGGGTATGTACCAGGCGGGGTGTGGTCAGCCCCTGCTGGATATTACCCTGTTCGTCAAATAGCGTGAGCTCGGCATTGTGTAGGACATGCCCCGGCTCTTCCGCACGCGCATCTGGGTCCTGGGGGACAGTTTGCGGGCCGCCAGGGTCCAGCCATACCAGCATGCCGCCGAGGGCCAGCACAATCAGCGCAAGTCCCACGCGCGTGCGAAGTTGCTTCAACATAGTTCCTCAGCCGTGTAAGTAGGTATCGATGACGGCGCCCCAGTGCCCTTGGGCGTCGAGTAGCGCATCGCAGACTTCACGAACCGCTCCGTGGCCGCCCAGGCGCTCTGTCACCCAGTCAGCATGGGTGTGCATGTAGTCAGGTGCGTTGGGCACCGTGATCCCGACCCCCGCTCGCTTGATGCTTGCCAAATCGGGTAGGTCGTCGCCGCAATACGCTACTTGAGGCAGTTCAAGCCCAAGGCGTTGGCAAAGGTCGCGCAGCACGGTCAATTTATCCTCGCAGCCTTGGTAGACGTGAGGAATGCCCAGCGCAGCGGCGCGTTGACTGACCATGGGTGAGTCACGACCGGTGATCAGGGCGACTGAAATACCCGCGCGTTTAAGTAGTTTGAGCCCATGGCCGTCTTGGGTGTGGAAGGCTTTGATTTCCACGCCATCGGCCTGAAAGTAAAGCCGACCGTCGGTGAGTACGCCATCAACATCAAGGGCAAATAAGCGAATGCGACGCAGTCGGTCGAGTAGGTCAGTGGAAAGGGTCATTGAGCCTCCGGTCGATTCAATTAAATGACGCCGCTGGCGAGCAGGTCATGCATATGTAGAGCGCCTATTGGGCGTTGTTGTTCATCCACCACCGCGAGGGCGGTAATGCGGTTGTCCTCCATGATGCGCACGGCTTCCGCCGCCAGCAGGTCGGGGGATATCCGCTTGCCGGGCCGCGTCATGACGTCATCTACCCGCACTTCACGCAAATCGTGGAAGTTATCCAGCGTGCGGCGTAAATCGCCATCCGTGTAGACGCCGGCTAGTTGGCCGTTGGGGTCCACCACGCAGGTGAAGCCCAAGCCTTGCCGGGTGATTTCCAATAAGGCGTCGCGTAGTGGGCTGCCTAATGCAACCTGCGGTAAACGTTCACCCTGATGCATAAGGTCGCGAACGCGCAGCAACAGGCGTCGGCCGAGGCTGCCGCCAGGATGCGACAATGCAAAGTCCTCTGCGGTAAAACCACGCGCTTCCAGAAGCGCCACCGCGAGGGCGTCGCCGAGGGCCAAGGCCGCTGTGGTTGAGCTTGTCGGGGCAAGGTCAAGGGGGCAAGCTTCGCGATCCACGCTGCTATTTAAATGAGCATCCGCATGCTGGGCCAGGGTCGAGGTGGGGCGCCCCGTCATGCTGATTAGTGGCGTCCCCAGCCGCTTGAGTAGCGGCAGCAGGGCGGTCACTTCGGCGGTTTCCCCTGAGTTAGAGAGCGCTATAACGACGTCGCTGCGCGTGATCATTCCCAGGTCGCCGTGGCTGGCTTCGCCCGGGTGAACGAAAAAAGCGGGCGATCCGGTGCTGGCTAATGTAGCCGCGAGCTTACCCGCAATATGGCCAGATTTTCCCATACCGGTGACGACTACGCGTCCTTGGCAGGCCAAGATAAGCTCGCAGGCATGGTCGAAATGCGCATCCAGTTTGGCGGCCAAACCTGCGATCGCGGCTTGCTCGATGTTTAGCGTGCGCAGTGCGCTTTGACGAAAAGGCGTGCTAGCAGCTGTCTCTGGCATGAGTATTAGCGTGGCTCGTTAAAATAATAAATAGAAGATAAGAATAACATTGACTGAGTGGACTTTGCCCCATCGTTTTGTGGTGAGGTGAACAGAGGCTCGCTTGTCGTCGTCAGGTAAGGTTAGAATACGATGTTCGATAATAGTTTTTAAACACTGTTTTCTTTATGCTGCGTGAAGCCAGTGAGTACGCACGTTAACGCGAGAGTTGATGGTTCCATGAGCGATGTGCCTTTTATTGAAGTCGAGAACCTGTATTTTTCGCGGGGTGATACCGAGATTTTTCGCGGGGTGAATATCACCATCCCGCGAGGAAAAGTGACGGCAATCATGGGGCCAAGCGGTACCGGTAAAACGACTTTATTGAAGCTGATCGGAGGCCAGCTTACACCCGATCAGGGCCGCGTGTTGATTGATGGAGACGATGTCCACCGGTTATCGCGTAAGGCATTGTTCGCCCTGCGCAAGCGCATGGGCATGCTGTTTCAAAGCGGCGCGCTGTTTTCAGACCTGGATGTTTATGAAAACGTGGCATTTCCGCTGCGTGTTCATACGGATCTACCCGATGCGATGATCCGCGATTTGGTGCTGCTCAAACTTCAAGCTGTGGGCTTGCGTGGCGCGCGCCACCTTTCGCCAGCCGAGCTTTCCGGCGGAATGGCCCGACGTGTGGCGCTGGCGCGGGCCGTGGCGCTTGATCCAGAGCTCATTCTTTACGACGAGCCGTTTGTTGGTCAGGATCCTATTTCCATGGGCGTGCTTGTGCAGTTAATTAAACGCCTCAACCAGGCATTAAGCCTGACGTCGGTGGTGGTGTCCCACGATATCAAGGAGACCCTGACAATTGCCGATTATCTGTATTTTATTTCCGAGGGCCATGTGGTTGCGCATGGAACACCAGCAGAACTCGATGCCAATCAGGATGCTCGGGTGAAGCAGTTTATACACGGTGAGCCCGACGGTCCCGTCCCCTTTCATTACCCCGCGCCGGCTTTTTACCAGGATATGTTGGGCGATGTGGCGACTCAGGGAGATGCCAAATGACGATGAAGCAAGGGCAGGTCGCCACGCGCATTACTCGATTGGGGCGTCGCAGCTGTGACGTGGTCGAGTCGCTGGGGCGCGCTGGGGTATTTCTTGCTCAATCGGCGGTAGGGGTGCCATCGGCAGAGGGCATTCGGCTTTGGATACGCCAGTTGCACTTTGTCGGTGTATTATCGCTAGCGATTGTGCTGGTGTCAGGCCTGTTTATCGGCATGGTGTTGGCGCTTCAGGGGTATACGATTCTCATTGATTTTGGTGCTGAGGATGCGCTTGGGCAGATGGTGGCGCTATCGCTGTTGCGCGAATTGGCTCCGGTGGTCGCCGCGCTGTTATTTGCCGGCCGCGCGGGCTCGGCGCTAACCGCTGAAATAGGCTTGATGAAAGCCACCGAGCAGTTAACCAGTATGGAAATGATTGGCGTCGACCCCCTCAGAAGAGTGGTTGCTCCGCGTTTTTGGGCAGGCGTTGTCGCACTACCGATTCTTACCGTTGGGTTCAGCGTCGTCGGCGTTTGGGGTGGTTATCTCGTCGGCGTTCAGTGGCTTGGCGTATTCGAGGGCTCTTACTGGAGCAACATGCAGGCCAGCGTGGCGTTTATTAATGACGTTGGCAACGGCATGATTAAAAGTGTTGTGTTTGCGGTGGTGGTGACTTGGATTGCGGTCTTCCAAGGTTACGATTTGCTGCCAACTTCTGAAGGGATTTCCCGAGCGACCACGCGTACCGTTGTCTACTCGTCGCTTGCGGTTCTGGGGCTTGATTTCATATTAACCGCCGTTATGTTCGGCGGCCTCTGATTAGGTGGAGCAGTTTCATGAAGCGAAGTAGAACCATGGAGTTTGGCGTCGGCCTGTTTATTTTAGTGGGTATTTTGGGGCTGGTGTTTTTGGGGCTGCGCGTTAGCGGGTTAACCCTTTCCGGGGCGTCGAACACCTATCAGTTGGACGCTAACTTTTCCAATATTGGCGGATTAAAGCCTCGGGCACGTGTGTCTATGGCAGGTGTTACAGTAGGCCACGTTGAAGCGATCGAACTCGACACTGAGTGGTATGACGCCCGCGTGACGCTGAGCTTGGACAGTGAGCTGGAAGGGCAGATCTCCCGTGATGCCACCGCGTCTATCTTGACCTCGGGTTTGCTCGGCGAGCAATACGTTGGCCTGAGCATGGGAGGCGATCCTGAAATGCTGGAGGAAGGCGATACGATCCGTGATACCCAATCGGCTCTGGTGCTTGAAGAACTTATCCAGCAATTTATATCCAATATGGCAAGTAATTAAATTAATCGTTGTGATGGCGAACGGCTTGCCACGCTGCGGGCGGGTCGCTCAAGACGAGATAAATGACGGGGACATGTTCGCCGTCGCTAGGAGAAGAAAATGATGTTGTTAAAAAAATACTCATTAATGACAGGGTTCACCCTGGCCGCCGCGTTACTTGCCTCCTTGATGCCGCTGTCGGCAAGCGCGCAGCCCGAGCCCCCCGAAGCGATGATCCGCGACAATATCAGTGATTTTATGGAGCAGTTGGAAGGTCGCGAATCGTATTACGAAGACAACCTTGACGAACTTAAACAAGAGGTGGACGAAAGCCTCGAGGAAGTGGCGGACTTTCGCTACATCGGTGCCAGCGTGATGGGGAGCTATTTCCGTAATGCGTCACCGGAACAGCGCAGCCGTTTCGTCGATGTCTTTCGCCAAACACTCATCGATACGTATACGCGTGGCTTAGTGACCTTTGACTACGATGAAATTCGCGTTCTTGATGATCAGCGTCCTCAGCGCGAAGAAGACCGTGCCAGCGTCGCTATGGAAGTCGTCGGCACGAATGGGGATGTCTACCCAGTCAACTATAGCCTGCGTTTATCCGATGGCGAGTGGCGCGTCGTGAACGTCATCGTTAACGGCATCAACCTGGGGCTTACCTTCCGTAACCAGTTCGATCAGGCCATGCGCGACAATAACCGCGACTATGACGCGGTGATTGATGGGTGGTCGCCGGATGTGGGTGTCGACGAACTGGAAGAAGGGGGCGATGCGTGACGGCGATTTTTACCGATCGCGACGTATCGCTTTGCCAGCGAGCCGACGGCTTGAGTGTGCAGGGCGATGTGGACGTTACCTCGGCAGCTGCGCTTGCTGCCGAGGGCTCGCGTTGGTTGGCTGCTCATCATCCTGCGGCGATAACGTTTGATTTTAGCGAGGTGGACACGCCACGTAACGTTGCCTTGAGCGTTTTACTTCAGTGGCTACGTATCTGCCACCAGCATCGCATCAACGTCATATCTATCACGCTATCAGCACCGCTTATGCGGCTTGCGGAGCTTGCCGAGTTGGACGCACTCATTAACGCGCCGGGTGAAAAGCCTGTCTAATAAGCCTTGGGCGTCGCCAAACCGCAGGCTTTTCTTTATGATGTTCTCCCCTTGATGCCCATCTTCCACGTTATATAACGTCCTTTAAGGAGTGTCTGACCTATGCAACCCCATGAGGTGAAAGCCCTGCTCGAATCACGTATCGATGGATGCGAGTTCCATATTCAGGGCGAAGGCTGTAATTTCCAGGTGATTGCAGTGGGTGATGCCTTTGAAGGGTTGTCGCCCGTCAAGCGCCAGCAGCTGGTGTATTCCGCGTTAAGCGATGAGATCGCCACGGGTGCCTTGCACGCAATCAGCATCAAAACCTACACGCCAGCACAGTGGCAAACCGCCGCTGAAAACGCGCAGTAACGGTTATTCTATGGATAAACTTATTATTACCGGCAATGGGTCGGTTGACGGCGAAGTCTGGGCCAGCGGTGCGAAAAACGCGGCACTGCCCATTCTTTGCGCTAGCTTATTATCCAAAGGTCCGGTAGTTATCGGTAATTTGCCGCACTTGCAGGACATTACCACCACGCTAGAACTGCTCGGCCGCATGGGCGTTGAGCCGGTGATGGGTGAGAATCTGACCATCCAATTAGATGGTTCTCAAGTGACTCACTGTCATGCGCCTTACGAGTTGGTAAAGAAAATGCGCGCCTCTATTCTGGTGCTGGGCCCCTTGCTGGCGCATTTCGGACAAGCCGACGTTTCATTGCCGGGTGGTTGTGCAATTGGTTCGCGGCCCGTGGACTTACACATTCGTGGGCTGGAGGCCATGGGCGCTGAAATACGCGTTGAAGCGGGCTATATTCGCGCACGAGTGGATGGCCGTTTGAAAGGGGCGACGATTTATTTTGATACCGTGACGGTCACCGGCACGGAAAATCTACTGATGGCCGCTACGCTGGCTGATGGCGTTACAGTGCTTGAAAACGCCGCCCGCGAGCCCGAAGTGGTGGATTTGGCTGAGTGCCTGATCAAGATGGGTGCGCGCATCAGCGGTCACGGCAGCGATACCATTACCATCGAAGGGGTGGAGACACTCAGCGGCTGTCATCATGATGTCATGCCCGACCGGATCGAGACAGGCACCTTTCTGGTGGCAGCGGCCATGACTGGCGGGCGGGTGAAAGTAAAGCGTACGCGGGCGGATATCCTCGAAGCCGTGCTCGCTAAGCTGGAAGAAGCTGGCGCCGAGATTACCTCCGGGGATGATTGGATTGCCTTGGACATGCACGGTAAGCGCCCTCGTGCTGTGAATATCCGTACAGCGCCGTATCCGGCCTTTCCTACCGACATGCAGGCCCAGTTTGTAGCCATGAACGCGGTGGCGGAAGGGGCGTCGAGAGTTGTTGAAACGATTTTTGAAAACCGCTTTATGCACGTTCAGGAATTGAATCGCATGGGGGCGGATATCGTCCTGGAGGGTAATGCCGCCTTGATTAACGGCGTCGATAAGCTTTCTGGTGCGCCGGTGATGGCAACGGATTTACGTGCTTCCGCTTCGTTAGTGATTGCCGCCATGATGGCGGAAGGCGAAACCTTGGTCGATCGTATTTATCATATTGACCGTGGCTATGAATGCATTGAGGAAAAGTTGCAGCTATTGGGTGCGCGCATCCGGCGTATCCCTGGCTGAGCCTGGCCCCCAACCACTGGCAAACGAAATGAGTAATCAATTAATTGTCGCGCTCTCGAAAGGGCGCATTTTGGATGAAACCTTGCCGTTACTTGCCGACGCGGGCATCACCCCTATCGAGGATATCCGCAAAAGCCGCAAGCTGCTGTTTGATACGAATTTGCCCGACGTTAAATTTGTCGTAATCAGAGCGACGGACGTGCCGACCTATGTTCAGTTGGGGGCTGCCGATCTGGGTGTCGCCGGTAAGGACGTATTACTTGAGCACGGTGCCGAAGGGCTCTATGAGCCGCTCGATTTGGATATTGCGCGTTGCAAACTGATGACCGCTGGCGTTACCGGCGAGCCGCCGAGGCTGGCGCGCCGCCGAGTAGCGACCAAGTTTGTCAATATTGCCCGGCGCTACTACGCGGAGCAGGGTATCCAGGCTGAGGTCATTAAGCTTTACGGTGCGATGGAGTTAGCGCCGTTGATGAATTTGGCCGATGAAATCGTAGATATCGTTGATACCGGTAACACTCTGCGCGCTAATGGTATGGAGCCACGCGAATTGATTGCATCGATAAGCACTCGTCTGGTGGCTAATAAAGCGGCCATGACGATGAAACATGCGCGTATTAAGCCGCTGTTGGCTCGCTTGGAGCGTGCCGTTGCCGAACGCAAGACGATATCGCCCGCCGATTAACGTGAGGTTGCTATGAACGAGAATGCCGCTGCGACGATAGCACGACTCAATACGACGGATGAGTCATTTGATACCCAGCTGAACGCGTTGTTGGACTGGGAAGGCGTGTCAGACAGTGCCGTTCAGGCACGCGTTGACGACATTCTTACTAACGTGAAGCGCCATGGTGATGCGGCCGTGATTGAAGCAACCAACCGCTTTGATCGCGTTTCGGTTACCCGTATGGATGAGTTGCGCTTAACGGCTGAGCAATTGCGCAATGCCTTTGAGCATCTACCCGTCGCGCAGCGTGATGCTCTGGCGAGTGCCGCCGAGCGAATCCGGCGCTACCATGAGCGGCAAAAACCCACGTCTTGGCAATACGAAGAGTCCGACGGTACGGTGCTTGGCCAGCAGGTGACGGCGATTGACCGAGCGGGTATTTACGTGCCGGGCGGCAAGGCAGCCTATCCTTCATCGGTATTGATGAATGCGATTCCTGCCCATGTGGCGGGTGTGCAAGAGATCATAATGGTGGTACCCACACCCGATGGCATACTTAACGATCTGGTACTGGCGGCAGCGTATGTGGCCGGTGTGGATCAGGTGTTTACCATCGGCGGTGCCCAGGCGATTGGCGCGCTTGCCTATGGCACAGAAAGCATACCAAGGGTCGATAAAATCGTTGGGCCGGGCAATATCTATGTGGCCACGGCCAAACGGGCCGTGTTTGGTCAGGTGGGTATCGACATGATCGCCGGCCCCTCGGAAATCATGGTGGTTTCTGATGGCCTGACCGACCCTGATTGGTTGGCGATGGACCTGTTTTCTCAGGCGGAGCACGACGAGGATGCCCAAGCTATCTTAGTGAGCTGGGACGCAGAGCATCTGGCGGATGTGGAAGCCGCTATTGAGCGTTTACTGCCCAGCCTGGAAAGGCAAGACATCGTGCGCGAGTCGCTGCGTCGACGCGGCGCCCTAATCCACTGTCGTGATACCCAAGAAGCCATCGCGTTGATCAATCGCGTGGCGCCTGAACACCTCGAACTATCGGTGGAAACCCCTGAAACCTGGCTGTCTGAGATTCGTCATGCGGGGGCGATTTTTATGGGCCGCTATACGGCAGAGGCGCTAGGTGATTACTGTGCAGGGCCCAATCATGTGTTGCCGACATCGGGTACGGCGCGCTTTTCTTCTCCGCTGGGCGTTTATGATTTCCAAAAACGCTCGTCGTTGATCCACTGCTCCGCTCAGGGGGCTTCGGCGCTGGGAGAGATTGCATCCGTGTTGGCGCGGGGGGAATCGCTAACTGCCCATGCGCGCTCGGCTGAATACCGTATCCATTCTTCTTGATGGACTAACGCGACGGGCGGCCAGTCTTGAAACTGGTTTTAGTCGCTGCTTCGGCGTGTGCCGTCGGGCTGTGGAAGTGTCGACGGTACTGGCCGCTCGCCGACTTCTAGTGTCATCTCCATGCGTTCGCTATCGCGCACGATAGTTAGCGGCAGCGAGGTACCCGGTTCAATCGAGGCAATATCACTCATGGTCTCGCGGGCATCAAGGATCGGCTCGCCATCCACTGCCAGCAGGACATCGCCAGGCTCCAGTCCCGCCGCTTCTGCTGGTCCTCCATCAACGATGCCCGCGACAATAACCCCCTGGGGCGTGCGCAGGCCAAAGGAGGCGGCAAGTTCCCTAGATAGCGCCTGAGCCTCAATGCCCAGCCATCCACGGATAACGCGGCCCTGGGTGACCAACTCGTCTAAAATGCTATGGGCAAGGTTGGCTGGAATGGCAAACCCGATGCCTTGCGAGCCGCCTGAGCGCGAGAAAATAGCGGTATTAATACCCACCAGGGCGCCCTCTGGATTGATCAATGCCCCCCCTGAATTACCTGGATTGATGGCCGCATCGGTTTGAATAAAATCTTCGTAGGCGTTTAGGCCTAAGTGGCTGCGCCCGGTGGCGCTGATAATACCCATCGTCACGGTTTGGCCAACGCCAAAGGGATTGCCAATGGCTAATGTGACATCGCCAACGGCTACATCCGTCGAGTCGCTCAGCTCAATAACCGGCAGTTCGTCCAGGTCAATTTTTAGTACGGCTAGGTCGCTTTCCGGATCGGTGCCGATCACTTCAGCAAGCACTTCACGGCCATCGCGCAGCGCGACCTGAATTTCGTCGGCACCGTTGATCACATGGTGGTTGGTGAGCACATAGCCTTCATCGCTGACGATGACACCAGACCCTAGACTGGACAGCATACGTTGGTGGCTGGTGGTATCATCGCCGTTGAAAAACTGCTGGAAGAACGGGTCCGACATCAGTGGGTGCTCGTCGCGCTCAACGATGCGTGACGAATAGATATTAACCACCGCGGGCGCCGCTTGATTGACCGCGTCAGAATAGCTGGCGGGCCCTTGGTTGCGGGCCAAAGGAGCCGCTTGACGAATGTCTGGTGCCGCTCGGTCAGGGTCGGTATCTTGATCTGCCGTGGTCACTAAGGCGGGCGGTGGCTCTACGATTTGGGTCGGCGAGCTTTGAAAAGGCAGTGGAAAGCGCTCAGGAAACGCAAGCAAAACTAAAGCTGCCAGCAAAAAGCCAGTAATGATGGGCCATACATAAGGCAGCACAAAGCGTCGCATTGGGGATTCCTTGGGAAACGTCTAAATATTAGCACTGACCGGTCGTCAGTTTTACACTTGTAAATGGTAACACTTTATTGGTTTATATCTCATGGGTGCTTGCAGATCCAAAGGAGTGACGGTGATTCAACGCGATGTATTAGTGGCGGCCTGCGACCATCAGTTGCGAGCTTCACAGTTTAAGGACTTTACGATTAACGGCCTTCAAGTGGCGGGTCGTGAGCAGGTGACACGGGTTATGACCGGCGTGACGGCCTGTCAGTCACTGCTTGACGAGGCGGTGCGTTGGCAAGCCGATATGCTGATTGTTCACCATGGCTATTTTTGGAAGAACGAGCCGGTCGCCATTACCGGAATGAAACACAAGCGTATTAAAACGTTGCTTGATCATGAGATAAATCTGTTGGCATATCACTTGCCTTTAGATGCCCACAGCGAGTTGGGTAACAACGCGGAGCTTGCCAAGCGTCTTGGTTGGAAAGTTGAAGGCTGTTTGGATGGAGAGTTTGGAGAGGGTCTGCTATGGGCGGGGCGTGTTGCCAAACCACTGTCCGCAACCGCCTTGGCAGAGCAAATAGGCCAAATGTTGCAGCGTGAGCCCCTGTTGATCGAAGCTCCAGAGGTGGGCGACATAGAGCGTATTGCCTGGTGTACGGGCGGTGCGCAAGACATGATCAGCGCGGCTTATGAAGGTGGGGCTCAGGCATTTGTCTCCGGAGAGATTTCTGAGCGAACCACCCACTTGGCTAGAGAAATGGGCATTCATTATGTGGCGGCAGGGCATCATGCGACTGAACGCTATGGTGTTCAGGCGCTGGGCGAGTGGTTAGCGGACGAATACGCCATACAACACCGCTTTGTTGATATTGATAACCCTGCGTGAAGCCTCGGCCCCTCGGTAATGCAACTGAGGGGCCCAATCTCAGTAACGCGGAGGCGTTGCCGTGTCCTCGTCAGCGTCTTTATCTTTAAGACCGAAATCTTCGGATAGCGTGCCGTTTTTTCCATCGGCATAATCGCGAGGCATAGCAGGCTCATTGGGTTTTTCAACGGCTGCATCGGCTGTCAGACGCAGGTCGCTGAGTTCGGCTGGGTGGTGTGTCAACTTATCTAGCTGCCATTGGCCCGCATCATCGTGGAGCTTTTTTTCCAGCTCGTCGGTTTCTTGACGTATGGCCGCTAGTGATTCGTGGACACTGGATAATTGATTGCTCACACCGTTTTTGAGTGATGCGACCTGATGTTCACGCTCAAGTAGCGTCTGGCGCAGTGATGCAAGTTGACGCTGGCTTTTACTCAGTAACCGGTAGCATCCTGCACCGATTATTAAGCCGATCACAAGGCCTATTGCTGCATAGGTTAATGGCTCGCTTTCCACATTTATCTCCCTTGATGCCTGCCGCTGCTTATCGTGCAGCGCGTATAACAGTCGACCGCTATTATAGGCGTCTTCATGATGGTTGGGTCAATGCTCATGCGTTGGCAAGCGTAACCACGTATAATTAGTGCTTTATTTCAGCTCGTCTGGTGCTTTTCAGCAACCTCAAACTGCAAATAACGGGAGAGTTAAACGATGAGCGCGACGTCGGCCGGTGGTGAGCCAGCGTATAGAGCGGCAACGCCAATGGGGCGTTATCGGGAAGACCTTAAGCGCGAAGGTTTCGAGTATGACGCTGCCCAGGAAGCGGCGGTTGCTCAATTGCAACGCTTATACGATGCATTGCTGTCGACGCCATCAACGGTGCCGAAAACGGTTCTTGCCAATAAAGGGCTAAAGGCCAAAGTGGCGGGCCTGCTGGGCAAAAGAAACACAGTATCTGAGCCCGCCACGCCAAGTGTCCAAGGGCTTTATTTTTGGGGCGGGGTCGGCCGGGGTAAGACTTACTTGGTGGATACCTTTTACGAGACGTTGCCATTTGCCGATAAAATGCGTACTCACTTCCACCGGTTTATGCAGCGTGTTCATAACGAATTGACTCACTACAAAGGTGAAAAAAATCCCCTGACGTTGGTAGCGAGCAAGTTCGCCAATGAGGCGCGGGTGATTTGTTTCGATGAGTTTTTCGTCAAAGATATTACCGATGCCATGATACTGGCGAATCTGCTTGAGGCCCTCTTTGAGCGAGGTGTTGTTCTCGTGGCCACATCGAATATCGTGCCTGACGACTTGTATAGAGATGGCTTGCAGCGCGAACGTTTCCTGCCGGCGATCGACTTGCTGAATCGCCATTGTCGTGTGGTAAATGTGGACTCGGGCGTTGACTATCGCCTGCGAGCTTTGGAACGCGCTGAAATCTTTCATACACCGCTGGATGAGGCAGCCGAGAAAGAGCTTTCGCGTAGTTTTCGTGAGATTGCCGGACAACCTGGGGAGGAGAATGCGCCCCTTGAAATCAATCAACGTGTGCTGACGACCCGCCGATTGCACGATGATATCGCCTGGTTTGAATTTGCCGAGCTGTGTGATGGGCCGCGAAGTCAAAATGACTATATAGAGCTGGCGCGGGAATTCCACACGATTATCGTTTCTAACGTGCCCGCAATGCGCGGCGCTGATGATGACCAGGCAAGGCGTTTTATCAACATGGTCGACGAATTCTATGACCGCGGCGTCAAAGTATTGATGTCGGCCGAAGCCCCTGTGGAATCGCTCTACCAGGACGGAAAGCTCACTTTTGAATATCAGCGCACGCTTTCACGGCTGCAGGAAATGCAGTCTCATGAGTATCTGGCGCTTCCGCATAAGCCCTGATGATTCACCTTAAATAGCTGCCTCTTGAGCTTGTCGATGGAAAAGACGCCCAGAAAATTGCTCGGCAACCGCATTAAGGCTTAACTTGGCTCGCGGCATCCTGTAGAATGCCGCCTCGCTACACGTTGTAGGGACGTTACCTACAACCAAAAAAAATAGGGATGGTGCAATACCGCTTGGCGGTGTGTAGCACCCAATACATTTTAACTGGTGATTTCATCCATGAAGACGTTCAGTGCTAAGCCGCAGTCCGTCCAGCGCGATTGGTACGTTGTTGATGCAACGGACAAAACGCTCGGTCGTCTGGCTACCGAAATTGCTCGCCGCTTACGCGGTAAGCACAAGCCCGAATTTACCCCTCACGTTGATACCGGCGATTACATCGTGGTGATCAACGCGGAAAAAGTCCAAGTGACCGGCAACAAGGCGAAGGCCAAGACCTACTACCGCCACACTGGTTACCCGGGCGGTTTGCGCTCCATGACGTTCGATAAAATGCTCGACCATGCTCCCGAGCGCATCATTGAGTCTGCCGTTAAAGGCATGCTGCCAAAAGGTCCGTTAGGCCGTGCCATGTACTCAAAGCTAAAAGTGTACGCTGGTGCCGAGCATCCGCATGCTGCCCAACAGCCGCTTGAACTGAACATCTGAGGAAATCTTCGCCATGACACAGCAGTATTACGGTACCGGGCGCCGCAAGACTTCCACCGCTCGCGTCTTCATGAAGCCGGGCTCCGGCAAAATTACCGTCAACAATCGTGAACTCGACCAGTACTTTGGTCGTGTGACCGGTCGTATGGTTGTGCGCCAGCCACTAGAGCTGACCGAAACTGTCAACCAGTTCGACATTTACGTCACGGTTGAAGGCGGCGGTGGCTCATCTCAAGCCGGTGCTATTCGCCACGGCATCACTCGCGCGTTAATGGACTACAATGAGGACTTACGTCCTACATTACGTGCGGCTGGCTATGTAACGCGCGACGCTCGTCAGGTAGAACGTAAGAAAGTCGGCCTACGCAAAGCGCGTCGTCGCCCGCAGTTCTCCAAGCGTTAATCAACGCTTCAGCAACACTGCGAAAAGCGCTCAGGCCATCGGCCTGGGCGTTTTTTTTTTTGCTACAACAATAACTCGACAAGGTGTACGTTAATGATGGAATGTTAAGCGTGCGTTGCATGCGGACCAGCCAACTTTATGCATAGCAAGTAAATAACAATAGCAAGCCTTGCCCAGGCGCTTAATGGTGCGGCGAGGAAAAAGTGGGGGAGACCGGAGATGGCAAATAGCGGCGTTAACAAGGGGCGGCGTCGTTTCCTTGTAGGGGCGACGACCGTTGTCGGCGCGGTAGGGGCAGTTGGAGTCGCAATCCCGTTTGTGTCGGCATGGCAACCTAGTGCAAAAGCGCGAGCGGCAGGGGCGCCTGTTCAGGCGGACGTATCGAAATTGGCCCCAGGGCAACGCATGACGGTCGAGTGGAGGGGGCGTCCCGTCTGGATTATCAATCGTACGCCCGAGATGATCGAGCGTACCGAAGCCTTCGCTGTTGATCGTCTCGCTGACCCGGACTCTGAATCCTCTTTGCAGCCGACCTATAGTGCCGGTCAAATGCGCTCAATCCGTCCCGAAATTGGCGTGCTGATCGGTATTTGCACCCATCTTGGCTGTTCGCCTGTTTATCGTCCTGAGCCTGACGCAGATGGCGTTGGCGTCGACGATTGGCCCGGCGGCTTTTTCTGTCCTTGTCATGGCTCGCGCTTCGATTTAGCGGGGCGTGTTTTTAGCAATGTTCCCGCACCGACCAACCTGGAAGTTCCCCCTTATCGTTTTGAAGGCGATAACATCATTGTCGTTGGCGAAGATGAGGAGACGGCCTAATGGGTAATCCGAATAAAGCTAAAGCCCTGCGTGGCCTGATGCGTTGGGTGGATGACCGCTTCCCGGCAACGCAGCTATTTCAAGACCACCTGTCTCATTACTTCGCGCCTAAAAACTTTAACTTCTGGTACTTTTTCGGTTCTCTTGCGCTGTTGGTGCTGGTCAATCAAATCCTCACCGGGATTTGGCTGACCATGAGCTTTAACCCGAGCGCTGAAGGGGCCTTTGACTCCATTGAATACATTATGCGTGATGTGGAATGGGGCTGGCTGATCCGCTATATGCATACCACAGGGGCGTCGGCCTTTTTTGTGGTGATTTATCTGCATATGTTTCGCGGTTTGCTGTATGGCTCCTACAAGGCGCCCCGCGAGCTAGTGTGGATTTTCGGCATGGCGATTTATTTGACGCTGATGGCCGAAGCATTCATGGGCTACCTGTTGCCCTGGGGGCAAATGTCGTATTGGGGCGCGCAGGTGATTATTTCCCTCTTTTCGGCCATCCCGGCGATTGGTCCGGATTTGGCGCAGTGGGTGCGCGGTGACTACTTGATTTCGGGCATTACGCTGAATCGTTTTTTTGCGCTCCATGTGGTGGCGTTGCCGATTGTTATTTTGGCGCTGGTTGTGCTGCATATTATTGCACTACACGAGGTGGGCTCAAATAACCCAGACGGTATCGATATCAAGCAGAAAAAGGATGAAGCCGGTAACCCTCGGGATGGCATACCTTTTCACCCTTACTACACCGTGAAAGATCTGGTCGGCGTGGCGGTGTTTCTGTTTGTGTTTTGCGTGGTGGTGTTTTATTTCCCGGAAGGCGGTGGTTATTTCATAGAGACGCCTAACTTTGAACCGGCTAACCCATTGCAAACGCCTGATCATATCGCCCCCGTGTGGTATTTCACGCCCTTCTACGCCATTTTAAGAGCGATCACTTTCTCGATTTTTGGTCTGGAGGCAAAATTCCTGGGTGTGATGTGTATGGGCGCCGCTATTGCGGTGATGTTTGTGTTGCCTTGGCTGGACCGCAGCCCCGTGCGATCAATTCGCTATAAGGGCTGGATCTCCAAGTTGATGCTGGCGTTATTTGCGGCAAGCTTTGTGACGCTGGGCGTGCTTGGAGTGTTGCCTTCAACCGGCACTCGAACGTTAGTGGCCCAATTATGCACGGTGATCTACTTCGCTTATTTCCTGTTGATGCCGATCTATACGCGGTTAGAAAAAACAAAACCCGTACCAGAAAGGGTGACTGGCTAATGAAAAAAACACTGATCGCACTGCTCGCCGCGCTGGCCCCCATCTCAGTTATGGCTGCTGGGGGGGGGAGTGCGCCTCATTCAATGGAGCCTGACTTGCAAGACAAGGCGTCGCTGCAAAATGGGATGAAGCTTTACGTTAACTACTGTATGGGGTGTCATTCGCTTGAATACCAGCGGTTCTCGCGTGCTGCCGAGGATTTGGCGATTCCCCAGGATATCATTGAAGACAACGTTATTTTCTCCCCTGAAATGGCATTCAATGATCAGATGAATACGGCTATGAGCGAGGATGACGGCGAGGCCTGGTTTGGTGCGCCACCACCTGATTTGACGTTGTCAGCGCGACTGCACGGCACTGACTGGCTGTATTCGTACCTGCTCAGTTTTTACCAGGATCCGGAGCGCCCCACAGGGGTTAACAACACCGTATTTGAGCTGGTGGCCATGCCTAACGTGCTTGAGCCCTTGCAGGGTGTGCAAGAAAAGGTATGCCCTGAAGAGAGTGCCTCAGAGGGTAACGAAGAGGAAGCCTCCGAGGAAGAAGCCGACTGCAATACATTAGAGGTTACCGAGCAGGGGGAATTAACTCCGGAGGAGTTTGAAGGTGAGGTCTATGATCTGACCAACTTCCTCGCTTATGTGGGCGAGCCCTCCAAACTTCAAGCACAGGCATTAGCGCCGAAGGTGCTAATATTTTTATTTATTTTTGCCGTCATTGCGTATTTTCTCAAGCGTGAGTACTGGCGCGACATTCACTGAAAGTGATGGGAAAGGGCAACCTAGGGCGTGCGGCCGGTCCGTGCGCCTTTTTGCGTGTTAGTCTTGTCGGTAATGCAGAGCGTTGGCTTCCCCAAGGGTGGGGTGGACGTGTTATTATCCAAGATTGATTCGTTGCGAGGATGGTTTCATGGGTGTTGTGGCCAAACGGTCGTCAATGATTTTTTATTCAGGTAATGATGATCATTTCAGTCATCGTGTGCGCATTGTACTGGCTGAGAAGGGCGTGGCTGTCGACGTTGTCGATGTCTCTGGCGAGAATGTGCCCGACGAGCTCGCCGACTTGAATCCATACAACAGCGTGCCGACGCTGCTTGACCGCGACTTGGTACTTTACGAGTCGAAAGTCATGATGGAATACCTGGATGAGCGTTTCCCGCATCCGCCGTTACTGCCTGTTTATCCCGTGGCGCGTGCCCAGAGCCGCCTATGGATGCATCGCATTGAGCGCGAATGGTGTCCGATGGTGGAGCAAATTATCAGTGGTGGGAAAAAAGACGCTGAAAAAGCACGCAAAGAACTGCGCGAGAGCTTGATTGGTATTTCACCTATTTTCGAAGATATGCCGTATTTCATGAGTGACGAGTTCACTCTCGTGGACTGCTGCTTGGCGCCGATTCTATGGAGATTGCCGGCGCTGAATATTGAGCTGCCAGAAAAACAGGTAAAGCCGCTATTAAGCTATATGTCGCGGGTGTTTGAGCGCGAGGCTTTTAAGGCCGCGTTGAACGAGCGCGAAAAAGAGATGCGTGCTTGAACCCACCTGGGCCTCGCGTGGCGGGGCCTTGTCTCTAGGAGGAGCGAGTCTAGATGAAATCGAGCCGTCCTTATATCGCCCGAGCGCTTTACGAATGGTTGTTAGACAATGAGCTAACGCCGCATCTCGTCGTGGATGCCACTCAGCCCGGTGTTGAAGTGCCGCGCCAATTTGTGCAGAACGGCCAAATCGTGCTGAATGTCGCTCCCACAGCGGTGCGAGACTTGTTCATGGAAAACCAAGCGATTGGCTTCAACGCGCGTTTTGGTGGTCAGCCTATGCAGGTGATGATTCCTACGCCGGCGCTGATTGCGATTTATGCGCGGGAAAACGGAGCCGGAATGGTTTTCGGACACGAGCCGGAATTGGCCTCGCCCGAAGGTGAAGAGTCGTTAGATGACACGTCTTCTCCCAGCAAGCCAACGTTGACAGTGACAGATTCAACGCCTGACGCCGAGTCATCCCCCGAAGATACGTCGGCAGAAGCGTCAGAGGAAGAGTCCAAAAATAAACCCAGCAGTAGCAAGAAAAAACCATCACTGCGTGTCGTGAAGTAGTCTGTTTTTAGCTATTTGTTAAGTTAGCTATAATATTAAAAGGCCTCGCCGTAAAACGGCGAGGCCTTTTAGCTTTCGATGGCAGTGCGCAATTCAATCGTCGATATACTCGAAGACTTTTACGATGCGCTGAACACCTGCCACGTTAGAGGCAGCGTTAACAATGCGCTCCGCCTCATCGCGTGACACCATTCCCATGATGTAAACGCTAGCGTTTTCCGTTGTTACTTTTAGCTTCGAGGAGTCGATGCTGTCATTGGTAGCCAGTCGGCTGACTACGTTGCTAGTTAACCAAGTGTCGGTAAGACGCTGGGTAGAGGGCAAGCGCGCTGCCACGTTCAATTCATTATGCACCTCGTCGACGCCGCGCAAGTCAGAGGTGACTTTTTCGGCCATTTCGCGTAGTTCTTCGCTGGGCACTTGTCCGACTAGCAACACGATGCCATTGAAACTATGAGGGCGAATACGTGCATCACCCAGGCGTCCGTCGGCGCGCTCTAACGCGCGGCCCACTTCCCGTTCGATGGTGGCGTCAACAGCGGCCACGTCTTCACTGCGCTGGGCATAGTTTGATGAATCAACCCGAGTGTTAGTCGCGCAGCCTGCAAGCAAAATGCTGGCACCTAGCGCGGCAGCCATCAATAGGCGAGACGTGCGCAAAGAGGGGAGTTGTAGCGTCATTGGTAGGTTCCTTTTCATCGTCGGTGGCGATGGACTAGCCACCGAATAGTTGCTCATCAATTAAATCGCATAGACAGTGGATGACCAATAAGTGGACTTCCTGAATGCGGGCCGTGGACGTGGCGGGCACGCGAATTTCGCAGTCATCCTGGCCTAGCAGCGATGCCATATCACCGCCATCCCGGCCGGTTAACGCCACAACCGCCATGTCGCGATCATGGGCAGCTTGTATCGCCTGCACAATATTAGCTGAATTGCCGCTGGTTGAAATCGCCAAAAGAATATCGCCTGGCTGTCCTAGTGCCCTGATTTGTTTCGAAAATACTTCGTTATACGTATAGTCATTGGCAATCGAGGTTAGCGTGGAGGTGTCCGTTGTTAATGCCAGCGCGGGTAAACTTGGCCGCTCACGCTCAAAGCGGTTGAGTAGTTCTGATGAGAAGTGTTGGCTATCACCGGCACTACCGCCGTTACCGCAGGCGAGAATTTTGCCTTCGCTAACCAGGCACTGCACCATCATTTGGCTGGCGACCTCGATGAAAGGCGGTAGCACCTCGCTGGCGTAGGTTTTGGTATCAATGCTGGCGTTGAAATGGCCCAGTATGCGTGATTGAAAGTCCATTAGGGCTTCCTGGTTGTGAATTCAAAAGGCGTCAAACGCGGCTTTTACCCACTCAACTTCCACCTGAGGGGGCGTGCCGGTGATGGCGACGACATCAAAACGACACGCTGATGGGTGGCGCATTGTGGCTAAGTAAAGCCTTGCGGCTCGAATCAGCCGCTGCTGTTTTTGAGCCGTTACTGACTCAAGTGGATGCCCATAGCGGCTTGATTTGCGATGTTTGACCTCTACGAAGACCAGAATATCCGCATCTTGCATGATCAGGTCAAGCTCGCCACCCTTAACATGGTGATTACTGGCGATTAAACGCAGCCCTTGTTGCTGCAGCCATTGAGCAGCAAACTGCTCAATGGCCTGGCCGCGTGCTCGCGCCGTCTTCGGGCTAGTTGTCATCGCGCTCGTCGGTATCTTCTTCATCGCCCATTAAACCAGGGATCAGAATCGGTGACGGCGTGCCGTTTTGGAACTTGGCCCAGGGCAGTTCGCGGTAAATGCGTCCATCGCCGGTGAGAAACAGCCTACCGGTGCTACCATCAAAGCCTTCAAGTTCAGAAAAGTCAGAGAGGCGGGTGGCGATTTCATAGGCATCGACCCCCATTGCCATCAACCGAAATAATGAGGCGTCAGACTCTTCACGCATGCGCTGGTAACTGTCATAGAACGGCAGGACTTCTTCGCCACCCACAGCGGCATCGGGAATTTGCCACGGAATATCCATGAACATCACTTCATTGAGGTCTTGGTCAAGACGTGTCTGGCGTTGACCTTCATGTAAGTGAGACGTGGCATAAACGGGAAGGTCTGGCGCGTAGTAGTAATCCATTGTGGGCGGAACTTGGCGCGCGTAGTCCGGGAGCGCTAGCAAAAAGAGAGCGTCAATGTCATCAAGCTGTGCACGTTCGCCGCGAACGTTTAAGGCTGTTTCAACCGCATCAGATACTGGGTTGTCAGGATTGTAACGCACTGCATTGCTGATATCGCCGCCTTGGCGATGCCACTCATTCCAGAAGGCTTCGCCAACGCGCTGCCCCCAGTTGTTGTCTGGTACCATGAGGGACATTTGACGGTGCCCATCCTGCCATGCGCGGCGTGCTGCCTGACGCGCTTCGTCTTCAGCTGAGAGGCCGTATTGGAAAAGCCGCTTTGCTTGATTGCGGTCGCTGCTGCCGTAATTGAGCGCCAGGGTTGGTACCGGCACGCTATCGCGCTGTTCAAGCTGGGTCACTTGTTCCTTATCTAATGGGCCAATCATAACCTGCGCGTTCATTTGCTCAACACGATCATAAAGTTCGTTGAGCGAGTATTCCGAAGCATCTAGAAAGCTCAGCTGTACATCGTCATCTTGAATGTCGTGGTGGCGGCGCATGGCGTCGGCAATGGTTTCGGCTACGCTGCTAAGCGTGCCGGACTCGGGTAGCGCTACGGCGATGCGGTTAATCGTCTCGCCTTCTAATTCAGGGAGCGCAAAACGTTCTGGGTCAGGTTTGTCGAGCGCCTCGCGCGCCCAGCGCTGGCGGTCTTCAAGCGTGCGCTGTTGGTCCGACTCCATGGGCAGTTCGTCGTTAAGCACTTGGGTGGCGCGCAAAACGCTATCGGGCTCGTCGAGCGCTCGGGCTAGCTCGGAAAATACCAGCGCCCAACGTACCCGGTCTGACTCGGATAACGCTTGCTCGTCGAGAGACTTGGCGACGTCAAACGCATCCTCACGCTCGCCCTGGCGGGCTAAAATGTCGACCGCTTCAAGGCGCGTCTTAGCCGCCTCTTCGGGGCCCTGTTCTTCCGCTTGGCTGAGCAGTTGGCCAGGGTCTTGGTCGGGTTCGCGGTCGACAACGCTGGGAGACTGTGTCGCACAACCCGCCATGAGAAGCGCCATGAGCGTAGCGGCCAGAAAGCCACGTAATGACTGTTTCATGTATCCTTCCTTAGTTTTCATTTGCGCCGTCGCTGCTTGTCAACGATTTGGCGGCTACTGCACAAGCATAGCGTACCGTGGAGCAAGCCATTGACGAATTGGGAGTCACAATGACACATATAGCACCCGGCACATTGTACGTGGTTGCCACGCCGATTGGGAATTTGGATGACCTATCCATTCGTGCGGTTCGCCTGCTTGGCGACGTGGCACGTGTTGCCGCCGAGGATACCCGCCATAGTGCGCGTTTGTTGTCGCACTTAGGGCTGAATAAACCGATGCTGTCTTTGCACGAGCATAATGAAGCGAGGCGGGTCGATACGTTAGACGGTTATCTTGCAGCGGGAGAGGATATTGCTCTGATTAGTGATGCAGGCACGCCGCTAATTAGCGATCCAGGGTTTGTGTTGGTGCGCGAGCTTCGCGCACGTAATCGCCATATCGTGCCGATACCTGGTCCCTGTGCGCTAATTACGGCGTTGTCTGCGGCGGGCTTGCCCACCGATCGGTTTGTGTTTGCTGGTTTTCTGCCGGCCAAGCCGGGAGCTCGCCGACAGGCGCTGGACACATGGAAGGTTCGAGAAGAAACGCTGGTATTTTACGAATCTCCACATCGTATTGTGCATACCCTTGAGGCCCTTCACGAGCAGATGGCAGGCCGCGACGTCGTGCTGGCTCGCGAGTTAACCAAAACCTTCGAAACGTTTCTTCACGGTACGCCTGCATCGTTATTGGAGCAGTTAGCCGCTGACCCTAATCAAGCGCGGGGGGAGTTCGTGGTGATAGTCGCAGGTGCTCCGCCTTTGCCGCAAAGCGAACACCAGACTATCGAGGCTGATATATTGCTGCATACGCTGCTTAATGAGGGCGTTGGAGTGAAACAAGCGGCGAGCGTGGCGGCTGGCTTGTTTGGTGGTCGCAAGCAAACGTGGTATGCCCGACTGCAGGGCATGAAAGGCGAGCATTGAGGCGAACGGTGGGCGCTGGTATGCTTGCCGCCGGAGTTGGCCAGACAGTCGCCGCTAATACCCCTCAAAAGGTGTTGGGGGAGGAAAGTCCGGGCTCCATAGGGCAGAGTGCCAGGTAACGCCTGGGCGGCGTGAGCCGACGGAAAGTGCAGCAGAGAGTAGACCGCCTAAGCCCTTCGGGGCCGGTAAGGGTGAAAGGGTGCGGTAAGAGCGCACCGCGCGCCTGGCAACAGTGCGTGGCAAGGTAAACCCCACTCGGAGCAAGACCAAATAGGGACCCAATGGCGTGGCCCGCGCTGGGTCCGGGTAGGTTGCTTGAGCGCTGGGGTAACGCAGCGCCTAGAGGAATGGCTGTCCACGACAGAACCCGGCTTATCGGCCGACTCCCCAACCATAGGGGCGTGCTTTGGCGCGCCCCCTCAATATGCTGTGAGTGAACTATGTCGCCACCTGACGCGGATCAGGCTATTTCCCCTTTCCAACATACCAGCGTGCTACTGGACGGCGCCGTTGATGCTCTCGTGCATCAACCCGAGGGTGCTTATCTTGATGGCACTTTTGGGCGGGGCGGGCATTCACGGGTTATTTTATCGCGCTTGAGCGAGGCGGGGCGCTTGATTGCGCTTGACCGTGACCCTCAAGCCGTGGCGGCTGCAGCGGAGATATCCGATTCACGTTTTACCATGGTCCAGCGCGACTTTGCCCGCTTGGCCGATGTGGCGCGTGAACAAGGTGTTCACGGCAAGCTTGCTGGGGTTTTATTGGATGTAGGCGTTTCATCTCCGCAGCTCGACGACCCTGAGCGTGGTTTCAGTTTTATGCGCAATGGGCCGCTGGATATGCGTATGGACCCCTCTCAAGGGGAAAGCGCCGCCCAGTTTCTTGCCCACGCCAGTGAGGCCACCATTGCGCACGTATTTAAAACCTACGGGGAAGAGCGTTTTGCGAAACGATTAGCACGTGCGGTCGTCACACGCCGTGTTGAATCGCCTTTTACGCATACCGTCGATTTGGCCGAAGTGCTGAAACAGGCCCATCCCGCCTGGGAAAAAGGCCGGCATCCTGCGACCAAGGCGTTTCAAGGCCTGCGAATTTATTTAAATGGCGAATTGGAGCAGTTGGATGCTGCCTTGGAAGCAGCGCTTGATGCCTTGGCACCCGGTGGTCATCTAGTGGTCATCAGCTTCCACTCACTGGAAGATCGCCGCGTAAAGCGATTCATCCGGCATCACGTACGAGGCGATACCCATTTGCCTCGGGGCGTTCCTGTTCGTGATGATCAATTAAATCGTCGTCTTGAGGCGTTAGGCAAAGGGAAACGTCCAAGTGATGGCGAAGTGAACGATAATCCACGTGCCCGCAGCGCGGTTATGCGAGCCGCGCGCAAACGAGTGTGACCACGGATGCAACCATGAGCATGGAGCAATTTGATCGGTGGCTGTCCACCCTACAAGCTGAGTGGCCATTTACTTTTCGCTTACGGCCCTGGCCGGTGGTGTTTGGTTTGATTTTTGTAGCCTGCCTGGTAACGGCTTTTGGCGTAGTGGCGACAACTCACGCGACGCGTGGCCAATATGCCGAACTGCAGCGGTTAGAGCAGGAGCAGAGTCAATTAAATACCGAATGGGGGCAGCTGCTACTTGAAGAAGGCGCTTGGTCGACGCCCGCGCGCATCGAACAAATCGCCACCCAACGCTTAGGCATGCGAATTCCAGACGTCAATGATGTTGAGGTCATTCGGCCATGAGTGCTCAGCGTCGAGGTGTCAGCTCACGTCAACCACCTGTTGCGCCGCCACTTCCGGGTGGGCGGTTTTTCTTTATTTTGCTTGCGATCGTTATCGTCTCCGCCATTCTGATTGGGCGGATTACGCTGCTTCAAGTGATAGATCGCCCCTTTCTGCAAAGCCAGGGCGATGCCCGCACGCTGCGTAACGAGGTTATTCCTGCTCACCGAGGGATGATTTCCGACCGCAATGGCGAACCGCTGGCAATTTCCACACCTGTTGTAACGCTATGGGCGAATCCTCAGGAATTGCCCAGCGACCCTATCCAGCGCATTGTGTTAGCGCAAGCGCTTGGAATGTCGCTAGATGATTTTGAGGCCCGCGTGGCGCGCTATAGCGAGCGTGAATTCATGTATCTGCGTCGCCAAATGACGCCAGAAGCCGCCCAGCGCATCCTCGATTTGCGCACGACCGGGGTGTATCCCGAGCGCGAATACAAGCGCTATTACCCCGCAGGCGAAGTTGCTGCCCAACTGCTTGGCGTTACCAATGTTGATGATGTGGGACAGGAAGGTCTCGAGCTTGCCTACCAGCCTCATTTGGCTGGTCACCCAGGACAGCGTCGCATCATTAAAGATCGCCAAGGGCGCTTAGTCAGGGAATTGGACGTTATCCGCGACGCCCAGCCCGGCGGTGATTTGACTCTCTCGATTGACCAGCGCCTGCAGTATATGGCCTATCGCGAACTGCGCTCAGCGGTTGCCGAAAACGAGGCAAACGGCGGTTCGGTGGTGATGCTGGATGCACGCAGCGGTGAGGTGCTGGCCATGGCAAATCTGCCCTCTTACAATCCTAATAATCGGGCCGGCATGGATCCCCGGGGGCTGCGTAATCAGGCACTGGTGGACGTATTTGAACCTGGCTCGGTGATGAAGCCATTAGCGATGTCGGCGATATTGGAGAGCGAGGGGTTTGATAGCGAGACCGTCGTCGATACGTCTCCTGGCTGGATGCGTATCGACGAATACACAATCCGTGATATTCGCAACTACGGTGAGCTGGATCTGGCGGGTATTCTGGAGAAATCCTCCAATATTGGCATGTCGCGTCTCGCCCTGGAGCTTAACGACAACGCGATTTGGGAAAAATATCATCAAATGGGCTTTGGCCAAAGCGCTGAAACGGGGTTTCCGGGGGAAAGCAACGGCCATTTGCCTGCCCCGATACGCTGGTCGCGTAGTGAGCGGGCAGCGCTCTCATATGGCTACGGGTTGTCGGTATCAGCAGTGCAACTAGCCAGCGCGTATACTGCTATTGCAAACGATGGCACGCGATTACCGCCGTCACTACTGCGACTATCTTCGCCTCCCGAGGGAACCTCGGCAATGTCTCCCAATGTTGCCAATGATTTGCTTGACATTCTTGAAACGTCAGTAGGTGCCTACTCCGGTGGTCGCCGAGCCCGGGTAGAGGGGTATCGCGTAGGTGGCAAGACCGGCACGGTACGTAAATCGGGGCAGGGAGGTTATGCAACAGATGCTTATCGTAGTGTATTTGCTGGTATTGCCCCGATATCGGATCCGCGCATTGTGACGGTGGTAATGATTGACCACCCGAAAGCAGGTGAGTTTTACGGTGGAGCAGTGGCAGCACCGGTATTCTCAAGTGTCACCGGTAACGCACTCAGATTATTGGATGTACCGCCCGATCATGAGGTGGACTAGTGGGAAGGAGATTGCATGACGCTCAGCCCAAGTGAATTGGTACAAGCACTGGCCAAAGTGTGGCCCGCGGGCGGGTTGCCAAGCGAGCTGCCATCGCTGCCCGAACGGATTAATATCACCAGTGACTCCCGGCAAATTACTCCGGGAGATGTGTTTGTGGCTATCCCCGGTGGCCGGTTCGATGGTCGTGATTTTATTGATAATGCCATTGCCGCAGGGGCGGGCTTGGTCTTGGCGCATGTGAGTCAGGGGGATATTACCCTGCAGGGGCGCGTGCTTCAGTTGCCCTATCTCACGCGTCGTTTAGGCGAGCTTGGCCGTGCGCTCTTTCAGTTGCCTGAAGGGCCCGAGGTGATTGGAGTCACCGGAACGAATGGAAAGAGTTCAGTGACGCATTACATCGCCGCATTAAGCGATGCCTTGGGGACCTCCGCGGGGGTTATCGGGACCTTGGGAGTCGGTCGATTAGGTGCGCTGCGCGATACGGGCTTGACCACGCCAGGTACCCTCACCATGCATGCAGCGCTGGGTGAATTGGCTCGCCAGGGCGTAAAGCGTGTGGCGTTGGAAGTGTCGTCCCATTCCCTTGATCAATCTAGGCTGGATAGCGTTGATATCACGGCGGGTGTGTTTACTAATTTGAGCCGTGACCACTTGGATTATCATGGCAGCATGGCTGCCTATGCAGCGACTAAGGCCAAACTGTTCCGGCGTACGGAGCTCACCCTGGCCGTTGTCAACGGTGATGATTCTCTGGCGCGTCTGATGTTGGCAGGATGCGATAGTCACGTGCGCGTTTTGGCGACGGGCCAGGACGAGGCGGTGACGCTGCGCGTGGTGGGTTGGCATCCCCATAGTCAAGGACAGCAGGCCTTGATCGCCACGCCAGAGGGGGAGAAAGCACTGTCGCTGTCGCTGATGGGCCGCTTCAATCTGGATAACGTGTTGTTGGCAATGGCAACGCTATACGGCTTAGGCGAGCCTCTGGAGGCGCTTTTTGATGCGGCGGCATCGCTTGCTCCCGTTCCAGGACGTATGGAATGTTATCGTCAAGCGGGCGCCCCCAGCGTCGTAGTGGACTATGCTCATACGCCGGATGCACTTGATAACGCCCTGCGCGCACTGGCGAGTCACGCAGGGCGCTTATGGTGCGTGTTTGGCTGTGGCGGTGAGCGCGATACCGGTAAGCGCGCCGAGATGGCCCGTGTAGCAGAAACTCATGCGGATAGCGTGATCGTGACCGATGATAACCCCCGTGGTGAGCCCGCTGATGGTATTCGCCAAGCGATTTTGGCGGGCTTTAGCCACCAGGCTCAGCCACTTGAAATAGCAAAGCGGGGCGAGGCAATTGCTTACGCCGTTCGTCATGCAAGCCCTGATGATGTCATTCTGGTCGCGGGGAAAGGGCATGAGCCCTATCAGGAAATTCAAGGCGTTCGCTATCCCTATCATGACGGGGAAGCGGTGCAGGCGGCATTGGCGACCCGGGGAGTTCGTTGATGGACTGGACATTGGGTCATGTAGCCGCTGCCCTTGCTGTTGAAGTGCCGCCTGCCTTGGCGACCATGCCAATAAAAGATATCGTCACCGACACGCGCCATATGGTGGTTGGCGGTTTATTTGTGGCGCTAAAAGGGCCACGTTTTGACGGACATGATTTATTGACTGAAGCACAACAGGCGGGAGCTGTTGCTGCCTTGGTGGAAGCACCGGTGGATAGCGCGCTGCCTCAGTTGGTGTGTTCCGACACCCGCTTAGGGTTGGGGTTGTTGGCGGCTGCCGCACGCCAAGCCTGGCAGGGTCCCCTTGTGGCGGTAACCGGGAACAGTGGCAAAACCACGGTAAAAGACATCACTGCGACGCTTTTAGCATCGCTGGGGCCCGTTCACTCCACCCAAGGCAACCTCAATAATGACATTGGCGCCCCGCTAACCTTGCTGGCGCTTGCGCCTAGCCATCAAGCGGCGGTAGTCGAACTAGGTGCCAATCATTTGGGTGAAATCGCCTGGACGACCCGCTTGGCCCAGCCCAAGGTCGCGATTATCACTAATGTAACCGGTGCCCACGTTGGCGAGTTCGGTGGAATGGGGCAAATCGCCCAGGCTAAGGGCGAGGTGCTGGGTGGCTTGCAGGCTGATGGTGTGGCGGTTTTAAACCGTGACGATCGGTATTTTGCCTACTGGACAGCCTGCGCCGCGCCGCGCCGCGTCATTAGCTACAGCGTTGAGGCAACGGCAGATATCTATGCTGAAGCGCTTTCCTGTGACTCTCAAGGGCGTTATGCTTTCACGCTTAACTATCAACGGCGAGCCCTTGGTCGGGTGCAACTGCCGTTGCTTGGCAAACATAATGTCAGTAATGCTTTAGCAGCGGCCGCAGCGTCACTCAGCTTGGGTGTGTCGGAAGAGCAGGTCATTGAGCGATTAGCGTGTTTAACTGCGCTGCCTAACCGGCTCAGTGTGCTTCCAGGGCCACGGGGCGCGAAGGTGCTCAATGACACTTACAACGCCAATCCAGGTGCAGTCAAAGCGGCATTGGACACTCTGGTGAGTCTGCCGGGGCCGCATTGGTGTGCGTTGGGAGCTATGGGTGAGCTGGGTAGCGATTCTCGCGAGCTACACGCAGAGATTGGCCGTTATGCGGCGCAATTGGGGGTAGAGACGTTTTTAACCCTAGGTGAAGCCGCAAGGCCAGCCAGCGATGCCTTTGATGGTGGATTGCATTTTAATGATCACGCGACGCTTGTGCGTCATCTTCATAATACGTTGCCGCCCAATGCCAGTTTGTTGGTTAAAGGGTCGCGCAGCGCAGGCATGGAACATGTTGTCACCGCCCTGCGCACGGATGAAATAAGGTAAACGCCGTTCATGTTACTTCACTTGGCGAATTTTCTGGCGCAGTATCAATCTGTCTTTCAGGTTTTCAATTATTTAACGCTGCGGGTGATTTTAGCTGCTCTAACGGCGTTATTTTTGTGCTTATGGCTGGGGCCGTGGGTAATAAAGCGCTTGGTCGAAGGGCAAATCGGTCAAGCTGTTCGTGATGACGGGCCGCAGTCACATCTTTCCAAAGCCGGCACGCCCACCATGGGCGGTGCGATGATTCTGATGGCCATGGCGATCAGCACCTTGGTGTGGGGCGACCTGACCAATCACTATGTTTGGGTCGTACTGGGCGTCACGCTGGGTTTTGGCGCTATTGGCTGGGTTGACGATTACCGCAAAGTGGTTGAGAAAAATCCCAGAGGACTGCCCGCACGCTGGAAATATTTTTGGCAATCGGTGGTGGGGTTGAGCGCGGCGTTAATTCTATATTTCACTGCGGCCTCTTCACTGGAAACCAGCTTGTTAATACCTACGTTAAAAGACGTGGCAATACCGCTGGGCGTTTTTTACATCTTGTTAACCTACTTGGTGATTGTGGGGAGCTCCAATGCGGTCAACCTGACTGACGGCCTCGATGGGTTGGCCATCATGCCAACCGTGCTGGTGGCGATGGGGCTGGCTGTGTTTGCCTATGTCAGTGGCAACACATTGTTTGCCAATTATCTGCATATTCCGTTTATTGCGGGCACCGGTGAACTGGCGGTTTTCTGCGCCACCATTGCCGGGGCTGGGCTGGGCTTTTTATGGTTCAATACCTACCCTGCGCAAGTGTTTATGGGCGACGTGGGAGCGCTTGCTCTAGGCGCTGCATTAGGTGTGGTTGCCGTTATCGTCCGGCAGGAAATTGTATTGTTTATCATGGGCGGTATTTTCGTGCTGGAGACCGTTTCGGTCATTTTACAAGTTGGTTCTTACAAGCTAACGGGGCGACGTATCTTCCGTATGGCTCCTTTGCATCACCACTATGAATTGAAAGGTTGGCCAGAACCGCGTGTTATTGTGCGCTTCTGGATTATTACCGTTGTGCTGGTGTTGTTGGGGCTGGCAACACTCAAAGTTCGTTAAACCTTTTATTTTTCATTTTTAACACGGCTGAGCCATTGTCGGCTTGGCTTGAGGGAGCCGGGATGGTTCGTGTTCCACCAGGAATGACGTTAGTAGTGGGGCTGGGGGTCTCAGGGCGGGCGATATGCCGCCACCTGGCGCGACTGGACGTGCCTTTTATGGTGGCCGACACCCGCGAGGAACCGCCTGGGCTTGCAGCGTTCCGCGACGCGCATCCTGAGGTGGTCGTGCATTGTGGGCCCCTTGAGGTGTTGAACCTTGAGGCAGCGGAAGAGGTGGTGATTAGCCCCGGCGTTGACCCACACCATCCGGTATTGGCGCCGCTCGCGGGACACCTGAACCCGTGCACAGGCGACCCCCGCTTGGTAGGTGAAATGGCCCTGTTTACGCGCGCAACACGTGCACCCATTGCTGCCATCACCGGCTCAAATGCCAAATCAAGCGTGACGACCCTGCTCGGCAAGATGGCTCAGGCGTCGGGCGTCAACGCCGCCGTCGGCGGTAATCTCGGCACCGCCGCGTTGGACCTGTTGGCGCAACAGCCTGACGCCGAGTTATTCATCCTAGAACTTTCCAGTTTTCAGCTTGAAACAACGCCCTGCCTTGGAGCGAAGGTGGCGGCGTTTTTAAATTTATCTGAAGACCACCTAGACCGGCATGGCGATATGCAGGGCTATCGCAAAGCCAAGCAAGGAATTTTCCGCGGTGCGCAACACGCTATCGTGAATGCCGACGATCCAATGACCTTCCCCAGTCATCCGCCTGCCAAGCTGACCCGCTTTGGTCATCAGCCCCCAAGCGGGAACGACTGGGGATTGGCATACCAGCAGGGACGTTTGATGCTGATGCAAGGGGCGACCCCCTGGCTTGATGCCGACCAGCTGGCCATGGTGGGACGGCATCATTACGTTAATGGGCTGGCCGCTCTGGCCATGGGGGATGCGTTAGGTTTTGACCCGGCCGCCATGTGCGAGGCCCTTAAGGCATTCAAAGGTCTGCCTCACCGCAGCGAATTCATCGCCGAACTCAACGGAGTGAAGTGGGTGAATGACACTAAGGGTACCAATGTGGGCGCTACTCTCGCCGCTATTGAAGGCATTGGCACTGGTTTGACAGGTCAGTTGATATTGCTGGCCGGTGGGGTGGGCAAAGGGGCTGATTTTGCTCCTTTGGCGGAGCCATTACGCCGGGCCGCACGCTGCGTTGTGCTTTTTGGGCAGGATGCGCTGCGCCTTGAAGACGCTTTAGCTGGCCACGTCGAGACCCGCTTGGTGCCAGATTTAGCGCACGCAATGGAAGAGGCGTATGCGCTCGCCCAACCGGGCGATTGCGTACTGTTGTCCCCCGCCTGCGCTAGCCTGGATCAATTCGCTAATTATCAGGCAAGGGGTGATGTATTTCGTGATTGGGTGACCCAAAAAGCACAGCAAAGCGAGGCAACCCCATGAAGCGACTACAAGATCTGCGCCAAGCATTGTCCACCCAGGGGATGCCCTGCGATGTTTGGTTAATTGTGATCGCTGTGGTCTTAGCCGGGTTTGGGTGGGTGATGGTAAGTTCCGCCTCAATCGGATTATTGGATGACAGTTATCATTATGCGCGGCAGCACGGCATTTTTCTTGTTTTTGCCGTCTCGATCTGCGTTTTGATGCTATGCGTGCCGCTCGAGGTGTGGCGACAAAATGCTGGCCTGATCCTGCTAGTCAGTATCGCACTCTTAACGCTGGTGCTTTTCATTGGTCAGGAGATTAATGGCAGTAAACGCTGGATAGCGCTGCCGGGGCCGCTTCCCAGCCTGCAAGTGTCTGAGTTTGCCAAGGTTGGCTTGATTCTCTACATGGCAGCCTTTATGTCGCGCTTTACTTATGATCTTCGGCGCAAGCCATTTAGTATGTGGCGGCCGTTGGCCGTATTGGCCGTGCCGGCGGGGCTATTATTTTTAGCCCCAGACTTTGGCGGCATGGTGGTATTTACCGTGTGTGTCATTGGCATGCTGATGATGGCGGGTGCCTCGCTAACGCTGTTGATCGGCAGTGGCAGCCTGTTAGCAACGGGTGCCGTGATGATGGTGGCGCTGGAACCCTACCGTTTGGCTCGCTGGACCAGTTTTCTAGACCCTTGGGCCGATCAGTTCGCGACCGGTTATCAGTTGACCCAGGCATTGATTGCCTTTGGTCGTGGCCACGTCACAGGGACCGGGCTCGGTAACAGCGTGCAGAAGCTGCATTACCTACCTGAGTCACACACCGACTTTATTTTTGCGGTTGTTGCTGAAGAGTTGGGGATGCTGGGTGCCATTACGGTAGTGGTGCTATTTACGCTGTTGATTGCTCGTGCCATGTGGGTAGGGCGTCGAGCTGAGCTTTCAGGCCATTTATTTGGTGCTTACGTCAGCTATGGCATCGGCTTTATTATTGCTGCTCAGGCATTTATCAATATGGCGGTCAGTTCGGGGTTGCTGCCTACCAAGGGGCTGACACTGCCGCTTATGAGCTACGGTGGTTCCAGCTTACTGGTGACGGGCGTGATGATCGGGCTGTTGTTACGCACTGATGCTGAAACGCGTCGTTATCCCAAGCGTGCCTCGACGCCCTATAGACCGCGTCGCGAGCCACGTCTTTCATAGTTTAAGGTTAAGGAGTTGCATGTGACACAGTCAACGCGCCGCGTAATGATCATGGCGGGAGGGACCGGTGGCCACGTGATACCTGCCTTATCATTGGCGCGCGCCTTGATGGTTCAGGGCATTGAAGTTGAGTGGCTGGGCAGTCCGAAAGGTATTGAAAATCGATTGGTTCCCGAAGCGGGTATCCGCTTGCATACCATTGCCATTTCAGGGCTCCGCGGCAACGGCGTGGCGGGCTGGCTGAAAGCGCCATTAAATTTGAGTCGTGCGGTGCTCCAGTCACGTCGCATTATTGCGACTTTCAACCCCCAGGTTGTGGTTGGACTGGGGGGCTTTGCCAGTGGCCCTGGCGGCCTGGCGGCTAAAACATTAGCTATTCCGCTGGTCATTCATGAGCAAAACGCCGTGGCGGGATTGACCAATCGGGTACTATCACGCTTGGCGACGAAAACCTATGCCGCCTTTCCGCAGGCATTTAGCCAGCGGGCGGAAGTGATTGGTAATCCGGTGCGCGACGATATCGCCACTTTGGGCGATACACCGCGGGATGAGGCTGCCATGTCGGCGCGTTGTCTCAGGTTGTTAGTCGTAGGTGGGTCGCTGGGTGCGGTTGCACTTAACGAGCGTCTGGCTCCAGCGATAGCCAAACTGCCGTTGTCTCAGCGTCCAGACGTGTGGCATCAAGCCGGAAAAGCACGCGATAGCGATACTGCAGCGCTTTATGCGAAGCATGGCATAGAGGCACGCGTTGAGCCTTTTATCGACGATATGGCGGCCGCTTACGACTGGGCGGATTTAGTCGTCTGCCGTGCCGGAGCGTTGACCGTTGCCGAGCTGGCAGCAGCGGCAAAGCCAGCGCTGTTGGTGCCTTTTCCCTTTGCCGTTGACGATCATCAGCGGATCAATGCACAGGTGCTTGTCGATGCGCAGGCAGCACTATGCATTGTTCAGTCTGAACTGACTGACGAGCGCCTAAGCCATGAACTGGCAAACCTATTAACGCCCGACACCTTGGCGACAATGGCCGCTAACGCCCGCCAAGCCGCGCACTTAGAGGCGACGCAACGGCTGGTCGCTGGGTGTTTGGCTGTGATACCGCAAGGAGATACTGCGTGACCGATTCTGTAACCAAGGCTGCGGCCTCGCCGGCCACAACTGGCGGCCCAGGAATGCGCCGCATTCGCCGTATTCATTTTGTCGGCATTGGCGGGGCAGGCATGTGCGGCATCGCAGAGGTGTTGGCGAATCAAGGATATGCTGTTAGCGGCAGTGATTTGAAACCGTCTACGGTCACCGAGCGTTTGACCCATTGCGGCGTGAGTATAGCGATTGGCCATGCTGAAGAGCACGTGGCGGGGGCTGATGTGGTAGTGGTGTCGACCGCCATTGATCCTACCAACCCCGAAATTCGCTGGGCCCACGAGCATCGGGTGCCCGTGGTTCGTCGCGCCGAAATGCTCGCTGAGTTGATGCGGTTTCGCCACGGTATCGCGGTAGCCGGCACCCATGGCAAAACCACAACGACGAGTTTGACGGCGACGCTATTGGCTGAGGGTGGCCTTGATCCAACGTTTGTTATCGGTGGTAAGTTGACCAGTGCGGGTACTAACGCGCGGTTAGGCGAGGGCGATTACTTAGTGGCCGAGGCCGATGAGTCGGATGCGTCTTTTCTGCATCTCCAGCCGCTAGTCTCTATTGTCACCAACATTGACGCAGACCACATGGCGACTTACGGCGGTGATTTTTCCCGCCTTAAAAGCACCTTTGTCGAGTTTCTACATAACCTGCCTTTCTATGGGCTAGCAGTGCTTTGTATTGATGACGCCAATGTGCGCGAGCTGAGTGACCAGGTAAAACGTCAGTTTGTCACCTATGGGTTTGATGCGGATGCCGACTATCGGATTGTTGATTTTGCCCAGCATGGCGGCGAAGTTTCTTTCACTGCGTTGCGTCCAGCGGGAGCTGAGCCTCTACCCATTCGTCTGGCGATGCCAGGGCGTCACAATGCACTAAACGCCATGGCGGCGATTGTCGTGGCCACCGATGCAGGGGTTAGCGATACGGCTATCATGCGCGGTTTGGCAGGTTTCGCCGGGGTCGGGCGACGCTTTCAAGTGCATGGACATTACCCCTCTCCGACCGGTGGAGAGGTTATGCTGGTCGACGACTATGGTCACCATCCGCGGGAAGTCGATATGGTGATTCAGGCGGTCCGCGCAGGTTGGCCGGATCGACGTCTTGTTATGCTCTATCAGCCCCATCGCTACAGCCGTACCCGTGATTTATACGAAGATTTTGTGCGTGTACTATCTCAGGTGGACACGCTTGTGCTGTTGGATGTTTACAGTGCAGGCGAAGCGGTTATTCCCGGCGCAGAAGGGCGTACCTTGGCGGGCTCCATTCGCCAGCGGGGGGAAGTCGACCCGCTGTTTGTTGAGCATAAACACGAATTGCCCAGTCTATTAAGCAACGTGCTTCGCCCCGGCGACATTTTGATTACCCAGGGCGCGGGTGATGTAGGTGGTATCTCGCTGCGCTTAGCGCAAGCAAAGATGGCGTTAAATGAGGTAGAGCTGTGAGCGAAGTTAACTTTCAACCCTTGTCGCTAGAGCGAGTCGTCGTAGTGTATGGCGGCCAGTCTGCCGAGCGCGATGTATCTTTAAAAAGTGGTGCTGCTATTCTCGCGGCCCTCAAGCGGCAGGGCGTGAACGTACAGGGCTACGACCTTCGCGAAGGCGGGCTGGCTGGCCTTGAAAAGCTGGCACCGACGGCTGTTTTTGTGGCGTTGCACGGCCGTGGTGGTGAGGATGGCACCTTGCAAGGCGCGCTTGAGCTGCTGGGCATTCCTTACACGGGCAGTGGCGTATTGGCATCAGCATTAGGCATGGATAAGCAACGTACCAAGCAAGTATGGCATGCCCTTGCATTGCCAACGCCTGAGAGCATTATGCTGCATGCCCATGCTGATTGGGCGGGAGTTGTGGCCCAGCTTGGTTTGCCATTGATTGTTAAACCTGTTCATGAAGGGTCGACGCTAGGCATCAGTATCGTTGACGACCAAGCTGCCCTTGAAGCGGCATACCACGACGCGGCACGTTTCGATGCGCGGGTCATGGCGGAGCGATTTATTCAAGGTGACGAATACACCGTGAGTTTGCTGGCCGATCAGGTGCTTCCCGCCATTCGTGTTGAAGTCCCAGGTGGGTTTTACGACTATGAAGCCAAGTATTTAACTGACACGACACAGTACCATTTGCCGTGCGGCCTTAGCCAAGATGATGAAGCTGCCTTAGCAACGCTTTGCCAACAAGCCTTTGCCGCCGTGGGTGGGCAGGGCTGGGGGCGTGTTGATGTGATGCACGACAATGAGGGGCGTTTTTGGCTGCTGGAAGTCAACACCGTGCCGGGCATGACCGACCACAGCCTTGTGCCTCAGTCAGCGGCATATGCAGGTATCGATTTTGACCAGCTCGTCATGCGTATATTAAAAACGGCCGGTCAGCAGAGTGCCTCATGAAAAAACGCCAGGCCTGGTTGGGTGGTTTGATGTTGGGCCTTCTGTTAGTGGCGGGGGGGCAGGCGCTTTGGCTGTGGCTTGATCGCCCCATTGAGCGTGTATCTATACGAGGCGACTGGCAGTATGTTGACGCTGACTACTTGCGCACCCAGTTGGCGCCGGTCGTTGAGGATCGTCAGTGGCTATCCGCTGATCTGAGTGCAATAAGGCGACAGGCTTTACGCATTGGCTGGTTACATGAAGTACGCATTACGCGTGAGTGGCCTAACACGCTGGTATTTGAATTGGTCGAACAAACCCCGGTAGCCCGCTGGAATGACGATTTTTTGCTTAATGAAGAGGGGGAAGCATTTGCGTTCGCCCCATTAGGGGTGCCTCAAGGATTGCCTGATATGGCAGGGCCAGCGGGTAGCAGTGAAGAAGTGCTAAATTACTATCATCAATTAACGCCGCATTTTGCACGACTAGATTTACGTTTAACACAACTACGCTTAGAGCCTCGTGGTGCTTGGCGCTTACAGTTAAATGATAGCGCTTGGGTTATGTTGGGGCGTCGTCAACATGAAGTACGACTGGCGCGTTTAAGTGCTTCCTGGCAGCGCGAATTGAGTCGTTTAAGCGAACGAATCCGTTATATCGATTTACGCTATCCCAATGGAGTGGCGGTAGCTTGGCATGGCGAAAGTGAATTTGATGTGCAAGAAGAGTAACCAGGGGATGAAAGGGTGTTTAAAGGTGTAAAGTAAGCAGTCGCTGTCGGTGAAAACTGCGCGCTTGGGGTTTTATTTCGCTTTTATCGCGACTATTGTGATATTTGACTAGTCGTATTGTGCCAATTGTTTCTATACTATGTGCCAATTGGGATTTATAAATGTTAATCCCATTGATTAAGTTGGCTCATTGCCAAGCGTCACAAAGGCGAAAGTTGGCACTCTTATTAACTAGTGCCCAAGTAGCATTGAGCGTTAATTGTTTTTATTTAAGACGACAAGGAGATTTCCCGACTCATGGCAGGCTCACCCAACGCATCCAACATGGTGGTCGGGCTGGACATTGGAACGTCCAAGGTCGTCGCGATAGTCGGTCAGCCAACTGACGATGGCGGGATTGAAATTGCAGGTATTGGCTCGCATCCCTCGCGGGGCATGAAACGCGGCGTGGTGATTAATATTGAATCCACCGTTCAGTCAATTCAGCGTGCAGTAGAAGAAGCTGAATTGATGGCGGGGTGTGATATTCATTCGGTCTATGTCGGTGTGGCGGGTAGCCATATTAAATCGATGAACTCCGATGGGGTGGTGGCGATTAAAGAGCGCGAAGTAACCCCCTCTGATATTGATCGTGTGATTGACTCAGCACGAGCGCGCGCTGTTTCTGAAGGTCAGCGGGTGCTGCATGTTCTGCCCCAGGAGTTCTCAATTGACGCCCAGGGTGGTATTCGCGAACCTTTGGGGATGTCGGGGGTCCGGCTTGAAGCCCAGGTTCATTTGGTGACGGCCGCGCTTAACGCGGTGCAAAATATTGAAAAATGTGTGCGTCGCTGCGGCCTTGATGTGGATGCCATTATTCTTGAGCAACTGGCGTCCAGCATGGCAGTGCTGACTGAAGATGAGCGTGAACTCGGTGTTTGTATGGTCGACATCGGTGGGGGAACCACCGACATGGCGATTTTTACCGAAGGGGCTATTCGCCATACAGCGGTTATTCCTATCGCCGGTGATCAAGTCACTAACGACATTGCCATGGCGCTGCGAACGCCGACTCAGCACGCTGAAGAAATTAAAGTAAAGTATGCCTGTGCGCTGACGCAGTTAGCGGCAAGTGATGAAATGATCAAAGTACCTAGCGTGGGTGACCGGCCAGCACGGGATCTTTCCCGACAAGCTTTGGCCGAAGTAGTCGAACCACGCTATGAAGAGCTTTTTACGCTGGTCAGAGACGAGCTGCGGCGCAGCGGCTATGAGGATATGGTCGCGGCGGGTGTGGTACTGACTGGCGGTACGTCACGCATGGAAGGCGTGAGTGAACTGGCAGAAGAGATTTTTCACATGCCAGTTCGCATTGCGTGTCCGCAAAATGTAAAAGGGTTGTCAGACGTGGTACGCAATCCTATCTATGCAACGGGCGTTGGTTTACTGCATTATGCATTGCAGGAATCCCGCCATGGGCATGGTCGAGAAAGTCAACGGGGAGTCATCCCTGTGCACAAGGGGCGTACTGACGTCTCCCGGCGTGACGTCAAGGATGGCAGTGCAGCGCTGGCAAGAATCAAAGGCTGGTTCAAAGGAAATTTCTGACAGGGCCGCAAGCGCGGTTCAGGAGACGGGGCTTATGTTCGAATTGGTAGATAGCGCACCCTCGAGCAGTGCGGTCATCAAAGTGGTTGGCGTTGGCGGCGGTGGCGGCAACGCTGTTAATCACATGGTCGAAAGCAACATCGAAGGCGTCGAGTTCATCTGCGCCAACACCGATGCCCAGGCATTGAAACGCGTGTCCGCTAAAACGGTCCTGCAGCTTGGGGGAGAGATCACCAAAGGGCTGGGCGCGGGTGCCAATCCCGACGTCGGCCGTCAAGCCGCGATGGAAGACCGGGAGCGTATTGCCGAGCTTCTCAACGGGGCTGACATGGTGTTCATCACCGCCGGTATGGGCGGCGGCACCGGCACTGGCGGTGCGCCCGTGGTCGCGCAGGTGGCCAAGGAACTGGGCATTCTGACGGTCGCGGTGGTAACGCGTCCCTTCCCGTTTGAAGGGCCTAAGCGGATGCGTGCTGCAGAAGAGGGCATGAAAGAGCTCTCTGAGCACGTTGACTCGTTGATTACCATACCCAACGAAAAGCTGCTCTCTGTCCTGGGCAAGAACGCTACGTTGTTGACCGCTTTTAGCGCAGCCAACGACGTGCTGCTAGGGGCTGTTCAAGGGATTGCCGAGCTAATCACCAGCCCGGGCATTATCAACGTCGACTTTGCCGACGTGCGCACGGTAATGTCAGAGATGGGTATGGCTATGATGGGTACGGGCGGTGCCACTGGCGAAAATCGTGCCCGCGAAGCCGCTGAAAAAGCCATCCGCAGCCCGCTGCTGGAAGATATCGACTTGCATGGTGCGCGAGGCATCCTGGTCAATATCACGGCAGGCCCGGATCTCTCGATTGGCGAATTTAACGACGTAGGCGCCACCGTACAAGAGTTTGCTTCTCAAGAAGCAACGATTGTGGTGGGAACTTCCATCGATATGGAAATGTCCGACGAGTTGCGCGTAACGGTCGTTGCGGCAGGTTTGGATGGTGGGCAGCCGAAAGCGGCAGCCCGTGAACCGGCTCGTCGTGCGACGGAAACCTCTGCCGATTATCGCAAGCTGCAACAGCCGACGGTAATGCGCCAGCAGGCGACCAGTCGTGCCGAAGCCGCTGAGAGTGCTCCTGCGCGCCCTGAAAAACGTCGTGCTGCGGATGCTGACGATTATTTAGACATCCCTGCGTTTCTTCGCCGCCAAGCGGATTGATACAAGCGATTAGGTTCATGCTTCCAGCAAACGAGAGTTTTATTGGTTAAAACCCTCGTTTGCTGTTAAAGTGAACACTGTTTGATAACTTTCATCCCTTGCGGTTTCCCCGTTATTAGAGTTCTACCACTGCCCATGATCAGACAACGCACCCTACAAAATGTCATTCGCGCCACCGGAGTGGGCTTACACTCTGGAAAAAAAGTTCACTTGGCTTTGCGTCCGGCACCCGCCAATACGGGGATTGTGTTTGTCAGAACGGATCTTGACCCAGTGGTTCATGTACCTGCCCGAGCTGAGTTGGTTGAAGATACCAAGCTATGCACCGCGCTCAGCTATCAGGGTGTTAAGGTGGCGACAGTTGAGCATCTAATGTCGGCCTTTGCTGGGCTGGGGATCGATAATGCTTACGTTGATGTTAGCGCGCCGGAAGTTCCCATCATGGATGGTAGCGCCAGCCCATTTGTATTCCTGATTCAATCAGCGGGGATTCTGGAGCAGGAGGCGGCCAAGAAATTTATTCGCATCAAGCGACCCATCAGCGTAACGGAAGATGACAAAGAGGCGACTTTCTTGCCTCATCAGGGCTTCAAGGTCTCATTCACCATCGATTTTGATCACCCGGTGTTCGACCAGCAGAAGCAAAAGGCGCAGATAGATTTCTCTACTACGTCATTCGTAAAAGAAGTCTCTCGTGCCCGTACATTTGGCTTTATGCGTGACCTGGAGTTTCTGCGCTCCAACAATTTAGCATTAGGTGGCAGTCTTGATAATGCGATCGTTGTCGATGACTATCGGATCGTCAATGAAGGCGGACTGCGCTACGAAGACGAGTTCGTCAAGCACAAGGTGTTGGATGCCATTGGTGATCTGTATCAGCTAGGTCATAGCCTGATTGGCGAGTTCCGCGGCGTTAAATCGGGACACGCATTGAACAACCAGCTTTGTCGAGAGTTGATGGCTCAGCCGGATGCGTTTGAAATCGTGACCTTTGAAGAAGAAAAAGCGGTTGCGCCGATTTCCTACGCGGCACCTGCTATGGCGTAATCGCCTGTGCACGCCTTAAGCTTTGAAAACGCACCGCCTCGGCGGTGCGTTTTGCTTTGCGCGTCAATATTATACTTAGTGGGTCGATTCATCGTTGCGCTCGTTAGGATGGTGAGAGCTAGGGGCGTGCGAGGCCAGTCGTTCCAATGCTTGCCTGAGCGCGGGGTGGTTAGTGTCCTGGGCGCAGTCAGCTAGAGTTTTACCCGCCGAACAAGACAGCGAGCGTGTATTGCGTAAAGGGGCTTGGATAGTTCTAATTGGCCGCACTTTAAAGGTAAACCCGGTAACGCCTTCGAATCCGGGTAGTTGATGGATGAGGCTGAGCAGACGTGCTTGTTCATAGCGTAGCCACGTTAGCCATTGCGCTTGTCCGCTGATTAGCGTCAATCGTCCATCGCGAAACCCGCCAACATAAATGTGCTCGCGCATGGGCTCGGGAAGATGCGCCTGCAAGTGCCGCTGCGCCTGATCGATCAGCTTCGAGAGACGCATAAGCTTGCCGATATCGCCCGACTTGCCCATCAGACGGCCGATGGGCTGTGCCTGAGATCGCTTAACCTTTATACTCATACACTTGATTCCTAAGGTATCGCTTAGTGCACCATAAAGGGTGCTCTCGGGCAGCATGCAGTATATCGCCCGGCCATTAAAGCCTAACACGCTCAGGAGCTTGTCCACAGCATGTCGCAAGCGTTAAACATTGCCTCGGTATTGCCACGGCGTCAGCGCCGTCATGGCTTAGCGCGTTGGTGGCTGGCGGGTCTGTTGGTCGGCTGCCTATTACCCACTAACCTGACCTATGTGGAAGCGTTCAGGGGCGGTGAGCGTAGTGTAGTGGCGTGTTTTTGGGTGCCTTCCGTATTGCGTGCCCGAACTCGTTTAATGGCAACCCGGCGGCGCGCTCTGCGACGCTGGTGGGTCGTGATAAAACCCTTCACCTTGTTGTCACCGCAGCGTGCGGTATTTCGGTGTTTTGTAAGTGTGCTCGTTGCTGCACACGATGTGTTCAGTCGTCGTGGCCCGCCGTGCTACCCCCCGTTTTACCGCTGATAAGTCAGCCAACCTTCTTCTTTTATGGAACGGGGTGTCCCCGACAAAGGGCGCTCGCTGCTAGTTGGAAACTACATGATCAATAATTTATTACGTAAAGTCGTTGGTTCTAAGAATGACCGCGATGTTAAGCGCATGCATAAAAGCGTACAGCATGTTAATGCGTTAGAAAGTGAGTTTGAGGCGTTAAGCGATGCCGACCTGCAAGCCACAACGGCTAAGTTACGTCAGCGATTAGACGACGGTGAATCCCTGGACAGTTTGCTGCCAACGGCCTTTGCGGTGGTGCGTGAGGCGAGTAAGCGTGTCATGGGGATGCGCCACTTTGACGTGCAGATGGTGGGTGGGATAACTCTTCACCGTGGGCGTATCGCCGAAATGAAAACGGGTGAAGGTAAAACCCTGGTGGCCACGCTGGCGGTTTACTTAAATGCGCTGCCGGCGAAAGGCGTGCATGTGGTCACGGTGAACGACTATCTAGCGCGTCGTGACGCTGAATGGATGCGCCCGCTTTATGAATTTCTGGGCCTTACCGTCGGGGTTATTTTTGCAGGCCAAACCAGCGCTGAAAAGCGCCATGCGTATCACTGCGATATTACCTACGGCACCAATAACGAATTTGGCTTCGATTATCTACGCGATAACATGGCTTTTTCACTGGAAGATAAAGTCCAGCGAGGCCTTCACTATGCGATTGTGGATGAGGTGGACTCGATCCTTATCGATGAAGCCCGTACGCCGTTAATTATCTCTGGTGCTGTCGACGAAAACACAGACCTCTACAACGTAGTTGATCGTTTATCGCAGCAACTAGAAAAAGGCGAGGTGTCCGAAGACGAGGACGCACCAGTTACCGGCGACTTTTTGCTTGAAGAAAAGCAAAAACAGGTCGAGCTGACCGAGCAGGGCCATAACAAGGTCGAGGCGCTAATGCGCGAGGAGGGGCTACTGGGCGAAGATGACTCCCTCTATGCCGCTCAGAACCTGAACTTGCTTCAGCATATGCATTCGGCGTTGCGTGCGCGTCACCTCTATCACGTTGACGTTGACTATATGATCTCCGATGGTCAGGTGGTGATCGTTGACGAACATACCGGCCGTTCGATGCCCGGACGTCGTTGGTCCGAAGGCTTGCACCAAGCCGTCGAAGCCAAAGAAGGCGTCACGGTGCAGCGTGAGAGCCAGACCTTAGCCTCAACAACGTTTCAGAACTACTTCCGCCTCTACGAAAAACTCGCGGGGATGACGGGGACGGCCGATACTGAGGCCTTCGAGTTCCGCCAGATTTATGGGCTGGACGTCGTGGTGATCCCCACCAATCGACCGCTCACGCGGAAAGACCTCAATGATCTGGTTTATCTTAGTGCGGAGGAAAAGTACGAAGCCATCATCCAGGATGTCAAAGAACAGACAGAGGCCGGTCGTCCTGTGCTGGTAGGTACGGCATCAATTGAAACCTCGGAGTACATCGCGCGGCTAATGCGTGAAGCCAATCTGGCGTTTAACGTACTCAACGCCAAGCAGCACCAAAGCGAGGCGGAGATCATTGCCCAGGCAGGGCGTCCTGGGGCGGTGACCATCGCCACCAACATGGCGGGCCGCGGTACCGATATCGTGTTAGGCGGTAACTGGGAAGCCGAAGTGGCTAAATTACAACAGCCCAGCCAAGCGCAAATTGATGCCCTGAAAGCCGAATGGCAGCAGCGTCACGACGCCGTATTGGAAGCTGGTGGCTTGCATGTAATTGGCTCCGAGCGCCACGAATCACGGCGGATTGATAACCAGCTGCGTGGTCGTGCTGGGCGCCAGGGGGATCCAGGCTCTACCCGCTTCTTCTTATCCCTTGAAGACAGCTTGATGCGTCTATTCGGTTCTGAGCGCGTTAAGCGCCTGATGCAAGCGCTTGGGCTGGAGCGGGGCGAAGCCATTGAACACAAGATGGTCTCCAATGCCGTCGAGCGGGCACAGAAGAAAGTCGAGGGACGCAACTTCGATATTCGTAAACAGCTACTCGAATATGATGATGTGGCCAACGATCAGCGTCGTGTTATTTATCAACAGCGCAACGATGTATTAGCGGCAGATGATGTGGCAGACGCTGTTGCAGGCATCCATGAAGAAGTCATGGATAACAGTATTAGCGATTTTGTACCGCCGCAAAGCCTCGCCGAGCAGTGGGATCTGCCTGGCTTAGAAGCGCATCTAAAAACGGAGTTTAATTTGGATGCGCCGGTGGTGGAGTGGGCCGAGGCGGACCAGCGCTTTAATGAAGATAAGCTACGCGAGCGCCTTCACACCATGCACCGTGAAGCCTATGCCGCTAAAGTGGATGCCGCCGGTGAAGCGCTGATTCGCCGCTTTGAAAAGCAGGTTATGCTGCAAGTGCTGGATACTCGTTGGAAAGAGCACCTGCAATCTATGGATCATTTGCGCCGCGGTATCCATCTCCGTGGCTATGCGCAAAAAAATCCTAAGCAGGAATACAAACGTGAAGCGTTTGAACTCTTCCAGCAGTTGCTAACTAACATCAAGGCAGACGTAACGCGGATTCTCAGTCATGTACAGGTGCGCCAGCCTGAACAAGTGGAAGCACTTGAGAAAAGGCGTCGTGAGGCATTAGAACGCGAAAAAGCTACCGCTGATAGCCGGCATGATGAGCCAGAATCGCCGGGGACCGATGACAGCGACACTCCCCAAGAAGCTCCCGGCGCAGATGGTCGCCCCGTTCGCCGTGAAGGGCCCAAAGTAGGGCGCAATGATCCCTGCACGTGTGGCTCAGGTAAAAAATATAAGCAGTGCTGCGGTAAACTTAACTAAGCGCTATGAACCACGCCAAAGGAGAGCCATATGGCGGTAGGAACGATGCCTTTTCCCCATATGCCACCCCTTGAGGGGGTGCGTTTGGGCTCGGCAATGGCAGGGATTAAAAAGCCGAACCGTCGCGATGTCGTGGTGTTTGAACTTCCCGAAGCGTCAACGGTATCGGGAGTGTTTACCCGTAACGCCTTTTGTGCCGCCCCGGTAACGGTGGCCAAGGCTCATTTGCAGCTTGCGGGTAAAAACGGCGAGGTGCCTCGCTATTGGTTGATCAATACGGGCAACGCCAATGCGGGGACAGGAGACGCAGGTCATCGTGATGCGTTGACCTGCTGTGCGGCGCTTGCCCAGCACGCGCGTGTCAACGATGCAGCGGTGCTGCCGTTCTCAACGGGCGTGATTGGGGAGCCGATGCCCATGGCGCGATTGCTGGACGGCATCCCGGTGGCGTTTGCAGACCTGGCGGCTGATAGTCAAGCCTGGCAGCATGCGGCTGAAGGTATTTTGACGACGGACACGCGTCCCAAGGGGGCGAGTGTCACCTTGACGATGGGAGACAGCGAGGTCGTCATCAACGGTATCGCCAAAGGATCGGGGATGATTAAGCCCAACATGGCAACCATGTTGGGCTTTGTGGTGACCGATGCTGGCGTTGAGCAAGCATTGCTGGATCGCTTGCTGCGCGAAACGGTCGACCGGTCGTTTAACTGTATTACCGTGGACAGCGATACCTCAACCAATGACGCTTGTATGCTGGCAGCCACCGGCACGGGCGCGCGGATTGAAAGCGAAGCGCACATTGAGATATTCCGCAACGGCTTGCAGCGGGTAATGACGGAGCTGGCGCAGGCGATTATTCGCGATGGCGAAGGCGCGACCAAGTTTGTCACATTGCAGGTTGATCAGGCCCATACGCGCCAGGAGGCACTCGATGTCGCCTTTACCGTGGCTCACTCCCCGTTAGTCAAGACGGCGCTATATGCATCAGATGCTAACTGGGGCCGTATTTTGGCAGCGATTGGCCGTGCACCAGTGGATGAGTTTGATGTAAAGAGGGTGACGGTTGAGTTAGGCGACGTGCGCCTGGTGGAAAACGGCGGACGGGCTGAAGGGTATACGGAAGAAGCCGGCAGCAGAGTGATGGCTGAAGACGAGATAACGATACGCATCAGCTTGGGTCGAGGACAAGAAAACGCCACCGTATGGACCTCGGATCTCTCCCATGACTATGTATCGATCAACGCCGATTATCGTAGCTAGCGAATGTGAGCCGTTGTCGCTCACTCGTCGTCAAAGCTAGCGTTAATGCAGCAAGATAACACCGCCAATTGCCTAGCGGGTATGCACACAGTGGATAAAGACGTAATGAATATCATGGTTAAACGACGGGTTCATGTGGCGGCAGCGGCCATTATCAGCGCTGACCAGCGGCAGGTGTTAATTGCCAGGCGTCCATCAAACGTGGATCACGGTGGGTTATGGGAGTTTCCAGGCGGTAAGCTGGCGCCCTATGAAACCGGGTTAGAAGGTTTGAAACGCGAGCTGCATGAAGAGCTGGGTGTCGAAATTGTCAATGCACAGCCGCTGATCCGGGTGCATCACGAGTACTCGGACAAGCACATATTGCTAGATGTATGGCAGGTGCATGCTTTTGCCGGCGAGCCGTTTGGTCGTGAAGGTCAGGCGGTGCGTTGGGTGCCGATGGAAGAGCTGGTCAATTATCCGTTCCCGGCGGCCAATCTGCCTATTTTGCGCGCCGTCATGTTACCGACTGAATACCTGATTACCGGCGAAGAAGCCGATGAAGCCCGTTTCGAGGCCTTGTTAACCCGTGCGCTGGAAGAAGATCACATCCGCTTAGTCCAACTGCGTGCTAAGCAGCTAACACCCGAGGCCTATGTGGCTCGGGCTGAACGAGCGCTCACCTTATGCCGTGAGGTCGGTGCACGGTTACTGCTCAACGGCGACCCGTCGTTACTCGACCAGGTGGATGCCGACGGTATTCATTTAACGAGCGAACGACTTATGCAGCTAGAGCGTCGTCCCATCGCAGAACACAAATGGTTATCGGCTTCGACCCATGATCCCAAGCAGTTGGCGCAGGCCGCCACTCTGGGCTGTGACTTTGTGACATTGTCGCCATTGCGTACTACGCCGTCGCACCCTGAAGTAGCCCCCATGGGCTGGCATGATTTCCAGCAGTGGGTAGAGCGGGCTGGCATGCCGGTGTTTGCCCTTGGTGGAATGACCCGTTTTGACGCCAACCATGCCCGCGCCGTCGGCGCACAGGGCATTGCCTCTATTCGCGATTTCTGGAAGTAATGCGGGCATAGAAAAACGCCTGCCCGGCGAGCCGGGCAGGCGTTTTGCGTTGGTTGAGACATTGTAAAGCGCTAGTCTCTGAAACGGCGTGTTAATTCGCCGTAGGCATCAATGCGCCGGTCCCGCAGGTAAGGCCAAATGCGCCGAGTGTTTTCGCTGCGCGCCATATCGATTTCCACTATCAGTTGCTCTGCCGTTTCGCCTGCCCTGGCCAGCAGTTCTCCTTGTGGGCCGCAGACAAAACTGCCTCCCCAGAACTGGATGCCACCCCCGGTGCCAGAAGGGTCAGCCTCAAACCCAACGCGGTTAGCGACAATCACGGGTAAGCCGTTGGCGACGCCGTGGGCGCGCTGAATGAGCGTCCATGCGTCCTGCTGGCGGGCTTTTTCGGCATCGTCATCGCCGGGGTCCCAGCCAATCGCCGTGGGGTAGAGGAGTAAGTCGGCCCCGGCAAGCGCCATTAGCCGCGCAGCTTCGGGGTACCATTGGTCCCAGCAAACCAATACGCCCAAACGGCCCACGGAGGTATCAATGGGTGTAAAACCTTCGGCGCGCTCGGTGTCGTGGTCGCCTGGGGTGAAGTAAAATTTTTCGTAAAACCCGGGGTCATCGGGAATGTGCATTTTGCGGTAGTGGCCAACCCGCCCTAGGGCTCGGTCGTAAACCACCGCGGTATTGTGGTAAAGCCCAGGCGCACGACGTTCAAATAGGGAGCCAACCAGAACAATGTCCAGCTCACGGGCCAGCTTGGCAAGCTGTTGTCCCGTTGGTCCGTCTAGTGGCTCTGCCAAATCAAAAAGTGCAGGGTCTTCATACTGACAAAAGTAGTGCGTCGCATGAAGCTCCTGAAGTAAGACCAATTGCGCGCCGCGCTGAACGGCCTCACGAATGCCAGCTTCGCTGGCCGCTAAACTTTTGGCCTTATCGGGCCAAGCAGGTTGTTGCACGACGCCAACGGTTAGAGGACTTGGCATGACGACTCCATATCAGGCGGGTGAGCAACGGCAAGCGTACCGCGGGGTAGTTGCATGGTTAAGCAATGCAGGCTGCCGTGCTGACGAATGACGTGACTGCACTCAATGGGAATAAGCGTATGCTCAGGAAAGGCCGCCGCCAAGGCTTGTAGCGCGATAACATCGGCGGGATCCCCATACGTGGGTACCAGAACAGCCCCATTAATAATCAAAAAATTGGCGTATGTGGCGGGCAGTCGTCGGCCATCGTCTGGAGCATAGCAGGCATTTGGCCAGGGTAGCGGGACCAACTGATAGGGTTCGCCGTTACGTTTGCGAAACGCCTGTAATTCCTGCTCCATCGCTTGTAGGGCGTCGAAGTGAGGGTCTGTCGGGTCGTCACAACGTACATAAGCGATGGTTCCGGGGTTGCAAAATCGCGCTAGGGTATCGATGTGGCTGTCAGTATCGTCACCTTCTAAATAACCCTGGGTTAGCCATAATACGCGGTCAATGCCCATATCCTGATACAGCTGTGCTTCAAGGGTGCGCCGCGTCATCTGCGGATTGCGGTTAGGGTTAAGCAGGCAGGCTTCGGTGGTGAGCAAGGTGCCTTCGCCATCTGTCTCAATCGCGCCACCCTCCAGCACTAGATCGCGGGTACTGACAGGGCAGTTCCATAGGCCTGACTCAGCAAGCCGCTGCGTTAACCGGTTATCTTGGTTGGCGGGAAATTTGCCGCCCCAGCCGGTAAAAGTGTAATCCAGCAGTTGCAATCTACCCTCTTCATCGGCGACGGTAATCGGCCCGTGATCGCGCGCCCAGGTATCGTTGGTGGGCGCGACGCGCAACAGTATCTGACCTTCGGGTACCCCATAGGCATCGAATGTTGCTGTCAGACGTGCGCGTATGGCAGCGTCAGGCACGCTGATGATTACCCGCTGATAACGTGTCACGGCGACGACGATGCGCTCCAGCGTGCCTTCAATGCACTCCAAGAGCGCCTGCCAATCGCCATCCGGGCGTGGCCAGGTAAGTTGAATGCCATCCTGGGGATGCCATTCGGGTAATAAACGATAGGTCGAAGTCGTCACGTATAATCGCTCGCAGCGAAGATGAAAAGAGGCATGCTAAGCGCTTGCCGAACCGGCGCAATGTAGGGGCTCAAGTCAAAAGTTGCAAGTCCTGATCACGACAAGGGAACGCTGGCGACTGATGTGTCTCTAAAGCCCGTTTACACATGCAGGGATGCTAAAAAAACCGTACCATGAGCGCTGACTTATAAGGAATGACGCCATGCTTGATCGTTTGCCTTTTCTGGTGGGGCTGCGCTACGTGCGCGCTAAACGCCGAAACCATTTTATTTCATTTATATCGCTGACCTCTATGCTCGGATTGATGCTGGGGGTGGCCGTTCTTATTCTCGTTCTTTCGGTAATGAACGGTTTTGATCACGAGCTACGTACTCGCGTATTGGGAATGGTGCCGCACGCCAAAATTGAAGCCCGAGAGGGTATGGTGGAGTGGCAGTCGCTAGCCGAAGAGCTCATGGAGCGTGACCGTGTTGAGGGGGTAGCCCCTTACGTGGAACAGCAGGGCATGTTTTCGGTTGGCGGACGCAACGAAGGGGCAATGGTCAACGGCATTGATCCTGAGTGGGAAGACAAGGTGTCGATTATTGGCGATCACATGCAGCAGGGCGAGCTAAGTGACCTGGTGCCCGGTGAGTGGAACGTGGTGCTGGGCTCCATGCTGGCCCGACGATTGGGCGTCGAAGTGGGCGATCAAGTGACCTTGCTTGTTCCTGAGGCTTCTATTACCCCCGCTGGCGTGTTTCCTCGCCTTAAGCGCTTTACCGTTAGCGGTATCTTCAGCGTAGGTGCCGAGCTGGACGCAAATTTAGCCTATGCTAATATTGAGGATATGCAGAAATTAGGGCGTCTGAATGATGCCATTGGCGGGCTGCGCCTTGAGTTGGATGACTTGTTTGTCGCCGGTAGTGAGACACAAGACATTCTCAACGAACTGGGGCCAGGCTATCGCGGCAGTGATTGGACATACTCCCAGGGCAACCTTTTCCAAGCGATTCAGATGGAAAAGCGCATGATCGCGCTGTTGTTGACCGTCATTATCGCCGTAGCAGCCTTCAATATTGTGTCCACCTTGGTCATGGTCGTCACTGACAAGCGTGCCGACATCGCGATATTGCGAACCATCGGTGCCACCCCACGTTCGATTATGGGTATTTTTATCGTGCAAGGTTTAGCCATTGGCCTGATTGGCATTGCCTTTGGCGTGGCGGTGGGTGTGCTGCTGGCCCTGACGATCTCAGACCTGATCGGCTGGGTTGAAGGCTTTATGAATATTAAGTTCTTAGACGCAGGGGTCTATTTCATTAGTGATTTGCCGTCGCGTTTACACTTTGAAGATGTCCGCGACATTGTGCTGGCTGCCTTTGGGTTGACCTTCTTGTCAACGTTATACCCAGCTTGGCGCGCGGCTCGTGTCCAACCTGCGGATGTGCTGCGCTATGAATAAGGATGCCAACATGTCTGAAACGACATCGACTCAAGCCCCTGTGATGCTCAATTGCCAAGGATTGACCCGCACCTACAACGAAGGGCCACAGGATTTAACCGTGCTCGATACGCTGGACCTTCAAGTGCATGCGGGTGAACGCGTGGCCATTGTGGGTAGCTCGGGGTCGGGCAAGACCACGTTGTTGAATCTGTTAGGCGGCCTGGACAGGCCCAGCGAAGGTAGCGTGGTGATCGCCGACCAGCCCCTATCGGGGTTGAATGAGGCCGCTTTGGGGCGGTTTCGCAACCGCTATATCGGGTTTGTTTACCAGTTTCACCACCTGCTGGCGGAGTTTACGGCGGTAGAAAATGCCGCACTGCCGTTGATCATTCGTGGGCAAGCCAAGAAAACCGCTGAGCAACGCGCCATGCAGATTTTGTCGCGAGTGGGCATGCAAGACAGGGCTGATCATAAACCAGGCGAGTTATCCGGGGGGGAACGTCAGCGGGTGGCGATTGCCCGCGCGTTGGTCACCGACCCAAGCCTTGTCTTGATGGACGAGCCTACGGGTAATTTAGACCAAACCACGGCGGCCACTATCCTTGCGTTGATGGATGAGCTTGCCCAGGAAAGCGCCTGTGCCTTCGTGATTGTTACCCACGATATCAGCCTGGCTGCTCATCAAGATCGGGTGATGAAGTTGGATGCAGGTAAACTCGTGGCGCAGCCTTAATCGTCAAATTCGGCTTCGATGCTAGCGCGCCGCAGCCGACGTTTTTGGCGGCGGCGTTTCCAGTGGTGAGAAACGTGCCAGCGCCAGATTAGGCGCACCGCAACGTTGGCCACCACTGCCAGTACCAGCGCTGACACCAATGACCCCAGTAATAGCGCGGGCATAAGGTCGTGCATTTGCTCGGCTAGCCAGCGCGTTGAGATGCGTGAAGGCGCTTCGCGGACCGGTGTGTCCAGAAAGAAGGTGCCAATCCAATAATTACCGTAAAAAAACAGCGGCATTGTTAGTGGGTTGGTGATCCATACGAGGCCGACCGCCAGCGCTAGGTTGCAACGAGTTAAGCGAGCGCCAAGCGCGGCCGCTACCATTTGGCAAGGAATGGGCAGCATGGCGCAGAACAGGCCAACGCTAAACGCATTGGCAACGCTGCGACGAGTTAGTTGCCATAAACCCGGATCGGCGATTAGCGGGGCCATGAAACGGAGCGACCGCTGACGCTTGATGGTATCGGGCTTGGGCATGTAACGCTGCAAAAAACGGCGAGGCATGTCAGACACTCTTGCCTATGAATGCCGCCCATTATCCACAAGGGGCAGGCTTTCGGCTACGGCAAGACGCGGGTAAGCGTGAGCCAGGGAGGGCAATATGCGCATTGGGCTTGCCATGCCAGCAGCGTTGGCAGTAATGACAGGTGGGGCGCTGGGTAACTGGCTTGGGCCAAGCGGTAGCACCACGCTTTTGACCACCATATTAGCTAGTTTGCTGCTAATGCTTGCAGCAGTGCGTTTTCGCTACTGCCTGTGGTTAGCGATTGTTTGTTGGGGGGTAGTGGCTGTCCAGTCCCAATGGGCACGCCAGTTGCCGGAGGGGCTTACTGGTGAGGATGTCAGAGTAGAAGGGCGGGTGGCGCACTCCCAGCAGGTTGCCGGAGGTTTGCGCTTGTTGCTGGAGGTGGACCACTGTGTGGCTCCCGCTCAGCGACCAGACTGCCAACGTCTCAAACGGGTACGGGTCAGCGCTTATGATCTTGAGGCATCCACACCCCAGCCGGGCGAGCGCTGGCGGATGACCTTGCGGTTACGGCCGCCCAATGGGTTTATGAACCCGGGCGCCTTCGATTTTGCCCACTGGCTTTGGCGGGAAGGTATTCATGCCACCGGGTATGTGCGCCAAGAGCCGCCTCCGCAGCGGCTAGCCCCAGCCCCGTTCTCGCTGCGGCATCAAGCGCATTCCATGCTAGAAGAGCAACCGCTGGCACCGCGAACCCAGCGCTGGCTAGCGGCACTTACGCTTGGATTGGGTGATCAGCTTACCCAGGAGGACTGGGAATTACTTAACGCCAGTGGAACCACTCATTTGGTCGTCATCTCTGGCTTGCACGTGGGGTTAGTGGCGTCATTTGTGTTGTTACTGGCAACTCGCTCAGCGCGTTTAATAACGCCTGGCAACTGGCGCTTGCGTGCTTGGCCATGGTGGCTATCCGGGATGTCAGCGGTAGGCTATGCGGTCTTGGCGGGAATGGCGCCGCCCGCGATGCGCGCCATGATCATGAGTGTCGTCGGGTTATGGGTGTTGAGTGGCCGTCATGCACCGGGGCCGTGGCAAGGCTGGTGGTTAGCACTTGCGGCGGTGTTAATGGTTGATCCCATTGCCTTATGGCGGCCAGGGTTGTGGCTATCGTTTCTAGCGGTGGCCTGGCTGATCATCATCTGGCAGGGGCGGGCTCGTCCACAGGGAGTGCGCGGATGGTGTTGGGCATTGCTGCGTTCTCAGTTACTGCTAGCCCCACTCATAGCGGCTGCGGTACTTATTGCGTTTGGCCGCGTGGCACCTGCCGCCCCGCTGATTAATCTTGTCGCCGTGCCCTTTATGAGCCTTGTGATGGTGCCGTTGGCGCTTTTGGGTTGGTTGTTGACGCCGTTGCCTTATGCGTCGACGGCGGCTTGGTGGTTGTTCGAGCAGGGGCTTGGTGGCTTCTACCATGCTCTGGAGCACGCGGTAGTACATTGGCCGCTGTGGGAGCCTCCCCGATATTTGCACTTGCCGTGGGCCTTGGGGCTTTTTCTGACGGCGTTATGTTGGGGACTGCCCGGCACAGCAACGTGGTTGAAGCGCGGCTCGCTTATCATGGTCATGTTGGTGCCTTTTTGGCCTGTATCGCAAGGTCCTTCGAATGGCGAGTTAACCATCACCGTATACGATGTGGGGCAAGGGCAGTTGATCGAACTGCGCAGTGCTCATCATCGTATGCTAGTGGATACTGGCCCGCGCTATCGCTCAGGGTTTATGCCATTGGAAACGCTATGGCCGCCCGGAAGGCATTTTGATCAGGTATTGGTTAGCCATGCGGATACCGACCATGCCGGCGGCGTGCAGGCGCTGCTCGATCAGCATCAAGTTGATGAGTGGCGTGCGCCGAACAGTGAGCCACTCGCGGTGGAGACCCGATCCTGTGAACGAGGCGATCAGTGGCAGCGCGATGGCGTTCACTATCAAGTATTGTGGCCTAACGCTGATCAGGCCGATTCCTCGGCAAATGACCGTTCGTGCGTGCTATCCATTCAAGTGGGGCAGCAGCGTGTGTTGATCACTGGGGATGTAAGTCGCCAAGTCGAAAGGCGTTTGATAGGCGATGTGGACCCGCCAATCACAGCGTTGGTGGCCGGCCACCACGGCAGTGCCTCAAGTTCGGGGCTGCAATTCGTGCGGGCGGCAGACCCTTGGCATGTTATTTTTAGTGCCGGACGAGACAATCCTTTTGGTCATCCTAACGATGCCGTTGTGCGGCGTTTTCGAGAGCAGGGAAGTTGTTTATGGAATACGGCGCATGACGGAGCGATACAACTTAAGCTCTCACCCGACGCTCCGCTTGAAATAAATACCCATCGCCGAACGGCTAATCCGCGACAGCGGTGTTGATGCTGTGCGCCATCAGGTAGAATTTCCCCCACTGCACGCTATTGCTAGGAGCTCGTGTGACTGAATCAGGCTGGGTCCTCTATAAACGTTTATTAGGCTATGTGAAACCGCATTGGCGAGCCTTTAGCCTGGCGCTGGTGGGGTTTGTCATTTACGCCGCGTCGAGTACGGCGCTGGCCGAAATGATGAAACGCTTGATTGATGGTATCCAAAATCCCGACGCCTCATTCCGGCTGTTTCTGCCGCTATTCGTCATTATTATGTTTACCGCGCGGGGTATCGGCACCTTTCTGAGCACCTATTTCATGGCCTATGTGGGGCGTTATGTGATCCACACCCTGCGGTGTGACGTCTTTGCCCATATGCTCCATTTGCCCGGCATGTTTTTTGACCATCATTCCAGTGGTCACCTGGTGTCGCGGGTCACCTATCACGTGGAGCAGGTCGCCGGGGCGGCGACCAAGGCCTTCACGATTCTGTTGCGCGAGGGACTCTTCGTGATTGGTCTGCTGGGCTACTTGTTCTGGACCAACTGGCTGCTGACGCTGCTATTCCTGGGGGTCACCCCGATTATCGCGGGCGTGGTCAGCTATGCCAGCAAGCGTTTCCGGCGGCTTTCCAAACGTATTCAGCACTCGATGGGTGATGTGACCCACGTAGCGTCTGAGGCGCTATCGGGTCACCGGGTGGTACGCACCCACGGCGCTGAGATGTATGAAAAACAGCGCTTCGAACGCGTCAGCGAAGAGAACCGTCGCCAAAGCATGAAAGAAGCTATGACCCGCGCCATCAGTTCGCCGGTGATTTTGATTCTGGTGGCAATCTCGATGGCCATTCTCGTCTGGCTGGCCATGGCCCCGGCGTTGATGGCGAGCATGACACCGGGTGAGTTTGTCGCGTTTATTACCGCCGCTGCGCTAATGATCAAGCCGGTGCGCCAGTTGACGGAAATTAACAGCGAGATCCAAAAGGGCATCGCCGCGGCGTCGGAACTGTTCGGACTGCTGGATGTCGCCCCTGAGAGTGATAACGGCACGTACCGTGTCGAACGGCTGGCGGGCGACGTCAAGCTTGAAAACCTCAGTTTCCGTTATGCCGATGACCAACCCTTCGTCCTGCGTGATATCAACCTGCAAGTGGCGCCTGGTGAAATGGTAGCCATCGTGGGGCGTTCTGGCAGTGGAAAATCGACTCTGGTGAGTTTGCTGCCGCGTTTTTACCATCCCAGTGAAGGACGCATTAGCGTCGATGACGTGCCGCTTGAAGAGTACGCATTGCGTCCCCTGCGTCAGCAAATGGCGTTGGTGTCCCAGCAGGTCACGCTGTTCAACGCCACGATTGCCGACAACATTGCGTATGGCGTGGATAACCCCGACCCTTCCGCCGTAAAAGCGGCGGCTGAGGCGGCCTATGCCGATGAGTTTATTGATCAGCTACCCAAAGGTTACGCCACAGTGGTGGGGGAAAACGGCGTGATGCTGTCAGGCGGCCAGCGCCAGCGATTGGCTATTGCGCGGGCAATCTTCAAGGATGCCCCTTTGTTAATCCTGGACGAGGCAACGTCCGCCCTGGATACCGAGTCAGAGCGTTATATCCAAAAGGCGCTCGAAGATGTTTGCCAAGGGCGCACGACCCTGGTGATTGCCCATCGGTTATCCACCATTGAACGCGCCGACCGAATCATTGTGATGGACCAGGGGCGTATCATCGAACAGGGCAGCCATCAAGCGCTGCTGTCGGCAGGCGGTGCTTACGCCGCGCTGCATCAGTTGCAGTTTCAGGAGCCGCAGTGAAGCTTGCTGAGCGTTGGCTTGCTGGTGCCTATCAGGGTAGCCGTTGGCTGTGGCCGTTGCGGCCGCTAGGTCGGCTTTATCAATGGCTGATGCAGCGTCGAGCAAATCAGTACGAACGCGGCAAGCGAACCGTCTGGCGTGTGTCCGTTCCGGTGATCATTGTGGGTAATATCACCTTGGGCGGCACCGGCAAGTCGCCGTTGGTGGCATGGCTTGGGCGTCGGCTAGTGGCACAGGGATGGTCGCCGGGAATCGTGTCACGCGGCTATGGCGGCAGTGCCAAGCGCTATCCCCTGCGGGTAACGACGGCCACCCCCGTGACTGAAAGTGGCGATGAGCCGCTGATGCTCGCCCAGCAAACAGGGCTTCCGGTCATGGTTGACCCGCAGCGTGGCCGGGCAGCGGCCGCGCTGGTTGAAGCTGGCTGTGACGTGATTATCAGCGATGATGGATTGCAGCATCTTGCCCTGGCACGCGATATTGAGTTGGTGGTCATTGATGGCGCGCGTGGGTTAGGCAATGGTTGCTGCTTACCGGCAGGCCCTTTACGCGAACCGTCTAGCCGATTGAAGCGTGCCGATGCCGTGATCGTTAATGGCGACACAGCGTGTGAACTGCCGGTGGAGACCGTCACCATGCGCCTTACGCCATGTGCTTGGCGGCGTATACATGATGGCCAGCGGTTTCCACTGATGCCGCTGCCGTTTACGGGGCCGGTTAACGGTCTGGCGGCCATTGGCAACCCCCAGCGGTTTTTTGCTGTGTTGGCGTCGCTGGGGGTGGAAGGTGAATGGCACCCTCTGGCGGATCACCAGCCGTTGACGGAGGTCTTATTGAACCAGTGGAGAGGGCGCCCGCTAGTGATGACCGCCAAGGATGCCGTGAAATGTCAGGCGTTTGCCCCACCTGATAGTTGGGTTCTCGACGTGGAAGCATCGCTTCCACCTGATTTTGAGCACTGGCTGGCAGACAAACTGTCAGCACTTACCTGAGGCAGGAGAAACTCTCATGGATAAGGAACTGCTGGCAATGTTGGTCTGCCCGCTGTGTCAAGGCAAACTGAAGTATGACCGTGAGGCCCAGGAGTTGCATTGTGTTTACGATGGTCTGGCCTATTCGATTGACGAGGGAATCCCGGTCATGTTGCCCGAAGCTGCCCGCCCGCTGGACGTTGACGAAAAGCTTCCCCCATCACCGGGTCGCACAGGAGAGGGATGAATGACCTTGGCGTTTACCGTGGTGATCCCCGCTCGCTATGGGTCAAGTCGATTGCCCGGCAAGCCGTTGCTGGACATTGCAGGCGAACCGATGATCGCTCATGTATGGCGGCGTGCCTGTCAAAGTCGGGCCAGCCGTGTGGTCGTGGCTACCGACGATGCGCGCATTCAAGCGGCCATGCAGCCTTACGGCGCCGAAGTCGTCATGACGCGTCCGGATCATGCTTCTGGGACCGACCGGCTGGCTGAAGTAGCTGATCAGTTGGCGCTGGATGAGTCGGCGTTGGTAGTCAATGTTCAGGGCGATGAGCCATTAATCCCCCCGGCGCTGATCAATCAGGTTGCCGAGCGCTTGGCAGACGATGGTGAGGCGTCCATTGCGACGCTGGCAGAACCAATTACCGATATCGACTCCCTGTTTAATCCTAATGTCGTAAAAGTCGTTCGTTCGTTTCAGGGGCGGGCGCTGTATTTTTCAAGGGCGCCCATCCCCTGGGACCGTGAGCAATTTTCTGCGCCGCCAACGGTGCTCCACACCGATGCGTGGCTACGTCATATCGGCCTTTATGCCTACCGGGTCAGCTTTCTCCACGCCTACTGCGAATGGCCCGCCTCCAGTTTGGAACAGCTTGAGCAGCTTGAGCAGTTGCGCGCTCTCCAACATGGCCATGCGATTCAGGTTGCTTTGGCCTGTGACGTAAACCCGGCAGGGGTCGATACGGCTGAAGACTTAGCCCGCGTGCGTGCGTTATTAACGCCAACGTCGCAGAAGGAGTGAACTGTGAAAGTGCTGTTTGTTTGCTTGGGTAATATCTGCCGGTCGCCTACCGCTGAAGGGATCTTTCGCCGTGAATTGGCACATGCCGGATGGCAGGATCGGGTGGGCGTCGACTCCTGTGGTGTGGGGCATTGGCATGTGGGCAGTAGCCCCGATCTGCGCGCTCAGGCGGCGGCTAAACAACGGGGTATCGATATCAGTGGCTCAAGAGCTCGCCAGCTCAAGCCCCAGGATTTTATGGATTTCGACTATGTACTGGGTATGGATAGCGATAACCTGCGTGCCATGCAAGCCATGAAGCCCGACCACGCCAACGCGCATGTCGGGCTGTTTCTGGACTTTGCCGACATGGCGGAGAACGAAGTGCCGGACCCCTACTACGGCGGCGATGAAGGTTTTGAGCACGTGCTAAACCTGCTGGAAGCCGCTGCTAAAGGGCTGGTCGAGCATATCCAGCGTGGCCGCTGAGATGAATGTACCGGGCGTCCAGCAAGAAGTAGACCTCAGTGGTGCCAATACGCTGCGCCTGCCGTGTAGGGCTGAGCGTTACGCCGCGCCTGGCACGCTTGCTGAGTTGCAGCGGGTGCTTGCTGTGGCCCGCCATGAAGGCTGGTCGATTACTGTGCTGGGTGGAGGCAGTAATGTGCTGTTACCCGCAAGGCTTAGTGGCATCGTGATCAGGCCATCGCTTAATCAATGGTGGGTACAAGCGCAGGGAGGCCAACTACTTGCCCATGTGGGCGCAGGGGTTAATTGGCACCGTCTGGTCATGGCGCTGGCGGCGTCGGGTTTATGGGGCACCGAAAACCTTGCCTTGATCCCAGGCGATAGCGGTGCGGCTCCAGTGCAAAATATAGGCGCCTACGGTGTTGAGCTTGCGGATGTGTTAGCGGCTGTGCAAGTAGTGGAGCGGGCAACCGGCAAGGTGCGCTGGTTAAGCTGTGATGCTTGCCAGTTTGGCTACCGCGACAGCATCTTCAAAGGTGCACTCGCGGAAAGCGTAATTATTACTCGAGTGGTACTGAAACTTTCGCGTTTGCCCAGGCCGACGCTCGGCTATGGGGATTTGGCGATGCGCGTCCCTGAATCGCCCACGCCGCTGGCGGTGGCAAACGCCGTATGTGCTATTCGTGGTGAGAAGTTGCCGGACCCTAAAGAACTGGCCAATGCGGGCAGTTTTTTCAAAAACCCGTTCGTGACCGATCAGTTCGCCGAGCAACTACGCCAACGCTATCCCGATATGCCCTGTTTTCCCCAGGGTAATGGGCAAACAAAGTTGGCAGCGGGTTGGTTGATTGACCAGTGTGGCTTGAAAGGATTTCGCAAGGGGGCTTTCGCGGTTCATGAGCGTCAAGCGCTAGTGCTCGTCCATTTCGGGGGCGGAGATCGCCAGGGTTTGCTTGCGTTAGCCAATAGCGTTGCGGCACAAGTGGCTAAACAGTTTGGAGTGACGTTAACCTCAGAGCCCCGCTTGATAGCGGCCTAATCTCAACCTGAGCAAAAGAAAACGCCCCGCATAAGCGGGGCGTTTAGGTTTCAGTGCACGTAGCGATTAGTCGGTGCTAGCGTCCTGCGTCTGTTGCTTGCGCCGAACGCGTGGATCATTGTGCGCACGACTGCGACGACGACGTGGTTTGACGGCCTCGTCGGCCACGGCTTCGCTGTTTGTAGCCGGTTCTTGCGCATCGGCAGGCGTCGCTTCGAGCTGATCGGGCGTTTGTGCAGTGGCGTCGTCAGTAGTTGGCGTTTTAGTCTCGTCAGCGACACGTTCGTGATCCGCTGGCAGCGCTTCATCCACCACGTCGTTTTTGTCGCTGGCTTGAGACGTATCAGCATCAGCTGACGTGTCGCTTGGAGCCGGCGTTGACGAGGCTTCTAAAGTGCCACTGGGGGGGGCGGACTTGTCGGTATCCACGGCCGCTTCGCCAGCGTCTTCAGATGCTGCTACTTCGTCTGCCGCTTCAGGTGTCGCCGTTACAGGCGCATTATTATCCTGGGTTTTATCGGCGGCGGTCTCCTCATGCGGTGACGCATCGTCGTCCGTCATCGGCGCCTGGGTGGCGGCGCGAGGGGCATCGGTGGTTTGCGTCATGGGCGCTTCTACCTCGGGCTCATGGGATGTAGCTTCATCTGCCTTGGGCTCTTCTGAGGTGCGCGCTTCTGCCTTGGGTTCTTCAGGCGCTGAATCAGCAGTAGGAGCCTGTGCCGTCTGGTTGGCTTGGTTTTCAGTCGACGACGTTTTGTCAGTTGCCTGACGCGACGACTCCTTGGGCTGACGACGCTGGTGCGTCGATTTGCGCGCTTTTACCGCAGAGGCGGCGGGGCGTTCTGCAGTGGTCGCCGACGCTTCGCTGTCCGTATCGTCCCGAGTGTCAGCGAGTTGCTCGGCTGCAGGTTCAGTGCGGCTTTCCTCGGCAGCATCAGCGGGTGCGGACGTTGTTGGCTCTGGCATCGTCGGTTGACTAACTGCTGCATTATCCTCACGGGTTTCGCTGGGCTTGGATTCTGCTTCGCCAGGCGTGTTGGCCGCTTGTGCCTGAAGCTTCATCTGCTCGGCTTCGGCATTCGGATTAATGGCCTGCTTGCGCGAGCGCTGGCGCGGATTATTGCGCGTGCGCTTGGGCTTGCCGTCATCCTGCTGAGCTGATGATGCATCAGCGTTGGCGCTATCTTGCTCTTGAACGGCGTTGGTGCTGCGAGGTGCGTCTCGATTCGACTCGCGGCGCGCTTTGGTGGGCGCGCTTTTGTCTGTCGTCTCGCTGTCGGCGTCCTTGGCGGAACTCGCTGAAGCGGTATCTTTTTGACGGTTAGGCTTGTTGCTGTTGCCCTGGGTGCTAGTGCCATCGTCCTGTTGGGGATGGCGACGACGATTGCGCGTCCGGCTGGGGCCGTTACGCTTGTCGCCCGTTTCGTTGTTAGCACCGCGTGATGGGCTCTGCGCCTCATTTTTGGCCGTAGCACTCTCGTTACGCTCGCGACTTGGCTGTGCTTCCTTGCGAGCGGAGGATGAGCGATCAGCCGTTTTACGCGGCGCAGGTTGCTCTACCGGTGTCTGAGCCTGCTCGGTTGCAGCCGGGCGCTGCTCATCGCTGCCTAGCAATTTGGCAAATCCACGCATGAAACGACCCAGCATACTGGCCTCGTCAGCGCTTTTGGCAGGCGCAGTGCTTTGCGGGGTTGGTTCGTGTTGCAACGATGCAGGAGCGGGTGCGTTGTGAGTCACGCTTTTAACCGCGGCTTCGGCACGCAGAGCAGGCGGTACAAAGCTGGGAGCGGGTTCTTTGCCAACATCGCTATCGGTGGACAGCTCAAAGCTAGACAGCGTTTGGCTGTCGTCTTCGTCCATGTGATCATCACGCAGACGCTGAACATCGTAGTGAGGCGTATCCATTTCCGGATTAGGCAACAGCACGACGCGAACGCCCTGGCGAGATTCAATATCGGCCAGCACGCTACGTTTTTCGTTAAGCAGGTACGTCGCCACAGGCACCGGCAAGATGGCCCGAATTTGAGCGCTGCGCTCTTTCATGGCCTCTTCTTCGATCAGGCGCATGATGGATAGCGAGAGCGAGCGTACATCGCGGATGGTGCCCTGGCCGTTACAGCGCGGGCAGACCACGCCGCTGGTTTCGCCCAGCGAGGGGCGTAAGCGCTGGCGAGACATTTCCATCAGGCCAAAGCGCGAGATACGCCCGATTTGTACCCGAGCACGGTCAAGCTTCAGGGCATCGCGCATGCGATTTTCAACTTCGCGCTGATTGCGTGCGGGCCCCATATCGATAAAGTCGATGACCACCAGGCCACCAATGTCGCGCAGACGCAGCTGGCGCGCGATTTCATCGGCGGCTTCGGAGTTGGTTTGCAGCGCGGTTTCTTCAATATCGCTGCCGCGTGTCGCCCGAGCCGAGTTAATATCGATCGACACCAGGGCTTCGGTATGGTCAATAACAATTGAGCCGCCCGACGGCAGTTTGACTTCGCGCTGGTAGGCCGTTTCGATCTGCGATTCGATCTGGAAGCGCGAGAACAGCGGCACCTCATCGGCGTAAAGCTTGATCTTTTGCTGATAGGAGGGCATCACCTGGCGGATAAACGCCAGCGCTTCAGCATGTATCTCCGGACTGTCGATGAGGACTTCGCCGATGTCCTGGCGCAGATAGTCACGCATCGCGCGGATGATCACGTTGGATTCGCGGTAAATGAGGAACGGGGCGGAGCGTTTGCCGGCTTCGGTCGTGATCGACTCCCACACCTGCACGAGATAGTCCAGGTCCCACTGGAGTTCTTCAGGGCTTCGCCCGATACCAGCAGTACGCACGATCAGCCCCATTTTGTCCGGCACGGTAAGCTGGCCCATGGCGTCTTTCAACTGGCTACGCTCGTCACCCTCGATGCGGCGCGAAATACCGCCAGCGCGAGGGTTATTAGGCATCAGCACCAGGAAGCGGCCCGCAAGGCTAATAAAGGTGGTTAACGCAGCGCCTTTATTGCCGCGCTCTTCTTTATCGACCTGAACGATAACTTCCTGGCCTTCCTTGAGCACTTCTTTAATGCTCGGACGGCCGGAAACATCTTTTACAAAATATTCCCGTGAGATTTCTTTTAACGGCAGAAAACCATGACGTTCGGCGCCGAAGTCAACAAAGGCAGCCTCTAGTGAGGGTTCAACGCGGGTAATTTTACCACGGTAAATATTGGCTTTTTTCTGTTCCCGTGCGCCGGACTCGATATCTAGGTCATACAACCGTTGTCCATCAACCAGAGCGACGCGCAGCTCTTCAGGCTGGGTCGCATTGATCAGCATTCTTTTCATAGTGTCTCGCATAGCGAAGCGTGCCGACGAACCACCTCGGGGGTGATGTGGCGAACCTCTGGGTGCTGCGTGCTTGTGCTCGGCGCATAGCGATGCTGACGCATTTTACCAGGCAGGCGTGATCGCCGACCTGGCCAATTGGGCGTTGAGTACGTGGCGGAGGCAGGACATGTTTCGGTGGCTGTCACGTCCATCCGGCCCTGCTGACACCGCCAACACCTGGCATTCATAGATTCACCAACACCGACCATCGGCACGGCGTTGAACTTTATCGTCTTAAGCAGGCAGCGCGTTGTGACGTTTCAGCGTGGCTACTTAGGACGTGGCGTTTTTAGCGATTGCCCACCGATGAGGGTTGGGCTCAATCTTGTCTGCCGTCTTGAACACGGGCGGCAGAGTTACTGCATTTTATTACGTCGAGGGTGGGTTAATGCGTACACTGAACCACGCCTCTTGCTTCGGCCTGCGTGTTAGTCGGGCAGGCGCTGGCCAATGATGGTTGATACCTTCAATTACCTAATGACAACGCAATGGCATCATTGATCCGCATCAGCCGGTAAGCGTTTTGGAATATAACAGTAAAGCGAACGACCAGCAATTGACGCATTGGAGTTAGGTCTACGGTAGAATGCCGTTTTTAGCCTATCAGCAGGAGTGCGCGGCAATGGCCGAAGGGCGTGAAGTACAGTGGGTGGAAATTGCCCAAGAACAATCAGGCCAACGCATCGATAATTTTTTGATGACACGCTTGAAGGGAGCACCGCGTGCCTTGATTTACCGGATCGTGCGTAAAGGGGAAGTGCGGGTCAATAAAAAACGCATCAAAGTCGACTATCGTCTTCAAGCCGGGGACCTATTACGTATACCGCCACTTCGCTTGGCGCCTCGTGATGCTGTCAAAGAGGTAAGCGACAACCTGCGCGACCTACTGTTAGGCAGTGTCATTATGGAAGGCCCCGATTGGCTGGTGCTCAATAAACCGTCGGGTCTCGCGGTGCATGGTGGTAGTGGGGTCAAGATCGGCCTGATCGAGGCGCTGCGGCAGGTGCGCGACGACCTGACGTTTTTAGAGCTGGTACACCGGTTGGATCGTGACACGTCTGGCTGCCTGCTATTGGCCAAATCCCGCGATGCGCTGGTTACCCTGAACGAAGCACTTAAAAAGCACGGTATGGATAAGCGCTACTTGGCGCTGGTAGCAGGGCGGTGGCCAGCACGCAAAACCTACGAAAGCGCTCGTTTGGATCGCTATGATGCTGGCAATGGCGAACGAAGGGTGAGAGTAGATCCCAACGGCAAGGTATCGCGCACGCATTTTTCTGTGGTGGAAACATTTGAAAAAGCCACGTTGGTCGAAGCTGAACCGGTGACCGGGCGGACGCATCAGATTCGCGTTCATGCAGCGCATGCAGGCCATGCGCTGCTCGGTGATGACAAGTATGCCAATCGCGAAAGCGGCTTGCTCACCAAGCAGTTGGGAGTTGGTAGGCTGTTTTTGCATGCCCGCTCCCTGACTTTTCCTGAACCTTCCAACGGACGTCTGGTGACGGTCAAAGCGCCGTTACCCGAAGCGCTGGAAGACGTGCTTAATCGCCTGCGCCGCTAAGGACTTCTCATGCGTTATGAGCTGATTATTTTTGATTGGGACGGCACCTTAATGGATTCGGTACCGCGTATTGTGTCGTGTATGCAGGCGGCGGGTATTGAAGCAGGGGTGGGGGAGCTTCTGCAGGCGGATATAGAAAATATCATCGGCTTGGGGTTGCCCGAAGCTATCGACACGCTTTGCCCCGGCATCATGCCTGACCAAGCAGAGCGCTTACGCGAACGTTACTCACACCATTTTGTCCATGTCGATACTACGCCGATGCGTTTTTTTGGCGGTGTTGAGGACCACATAGCTCGCTTGCGTACAAACACAGCGCAGCGGTTGGCGGTTGCGACGGGTAAAAGCCGCCGGGGGCTCGACCGGATTTTTAGCGAGACGGGGAGTCTCGAGTGGTTTCACGCCAGCCGCACCGCTGATGAAACGCGCTCCAAGCCTCATCCGCAAATGCTACAAGAGTTGCTCGACGAATTATCGGTCCCCGTTGATCGGGCGATCATGGTCGGCGATACCGAATACGACCTGGAAATGGCTCGGGCGCTAGGCATGCCACGCGTTGGCGTTAGCTACGGTGTCCACACGCCTGAGCGCCTTGCTGCCAGTCAGCCGGAAAAAATTGTGCATAGTGTCGATGAACTGTTTTCGTGGCTACAAGCATGAGTGGCCATCTTATTGCCAAGAATGGATGAACAGAGGAACGGATGAACTATGAAGGATGATGATTCGCGAAGCGATGCGTCTCAAGACACATCCTCCCCGACGGGGCACCAAGACGCTGAAGATCGTTGGACTCAGGGGCCCGAAGTGCCTCCCAAGGGGAGCAGCGACGTAGGGCAGCCCAGCGACGATGCTGCCACACTGCGTGAGCGCCAGCGGTTAGCGCAAATTGAAATGATGGATCACTGGATTGGCGGTGTTTTGGCCGAACAGCGCCGTTCGCGTCGCTGGAAGCTATTTTTTCGCTTATTGATGCTTAGTTTGCTCGCGGTGGCGCTGGGGTTAGGCTTTTACCAGTTTTATGCCCCGTCGACGGGAGCGCCCACGGACCAAGCACACCTTGCCCGAGTCGACGTCAACGGGGTGATCGCTGAGGATGCCCCGGCCAATGCCGAGCGTATTATCGAAGGGTTGCGCAATGCCTGGGAAGCCGATAGCGCCGAAGCAATAGTGCTGCATATTAATAGCCCAGGCGGCAGTCCTGTGCAGTCCCAGCGCATTTTTGCGGAAATCATGCGGCTTCGCGAGTCGGGCGATAAACCCATTGTGGCCGTTATTGAAGACATTGGTGCCAGTGGCGCTTATTACATAGCGGCGGCAGCTGACGATATCGTGGCATCGCCGGTGAGTCTCGTCGGTTCGATTGGGGTGATATATGCCGGCTTTGGGTTAGAAGAAGCCATTGACCGGGTAGGCGTTGAGCGGCGTGTGTTGACGGCAGGCGATAACAAGGCGTTTCTGGACCCCTTTCAACCGTTTGACGATGACGACGAGGCGTTTTGGCAGAGCGTGTTGAACAGCACACACCAGCAGTTTATTGATGATGTAAAAGCAGGGCGCGGTGATCGCTTAAGCGATAGCGACGATTTGTTTAGCGGCCTGGTATGGAGTGGCGAACAAGCCAAGGCGCTGGGGCTTGTTGATCAACTCGGGAGCATGGATGATGTAGCCCGCCAGTATGCCGACGAGGCTGAGTGGCAAAACTACACGCCGAGCCTGGATCCGTTTGATCGTATAACCCGGCGCTTCACTCAGACCGCTGCCCAGCTTCTGGGGGTGGATACGTCTCCTTCGCCGCTGCGCTTTCAAGCGCCTTGATCAATGCCAGCGCCAAGTGGGTCGAGGCCCGCTTGGCGCAGCATGTTGCAAAGCGCGATCAGCGGTAAGCCTATTAGTGCGTTCGGGTCGCGTCCCTCCAGGCGTTCGAAAAGACTAATGCCTAAGCCTTCCATGCGAAAACTTCCCGCGCTATCGAGGGGGCGCTCTTTGTTAACGTAAACACGAATTTCTGCGTCGCTTAGTTTTCTAAACACTACCTCAAACGGTTCCACGTGAGCCTGGTGGGTATGTTGGCGCGTATCGAGTAGCGCCAAGCCGGTAAGAAAGGTCACCCGCTGGCCAGAAAAACGTCTTAAATTATGTTCGGCGCGCTCAATAGTGTGGGGTTTGCCCAATATGTCGCCCTCAAAGACGGCCACCTGGTCGGAGCCGATGATGCAGTGGTGAGCAAAGCGGTCCGCCACCGCAGTGGCTTTGCTTAACGCCAGTCGATGCACTAGCTGGTGCGGCGTCTCGCCGCTTTGCGGTGTTTCATCAATGTCAGGCGAATAGCATTGATAGGGCATTTGCAGCCGGTCGAGTAGCTCACGGCGCGAACGTGAACTTGAGGCTAATACCAGTTCAGGCGTTGCGTTAGGCATGCGGTTTTCCTTTCTGGGGCAAGTGTCTTTGTGACTCAAGGGGCGACGTTTGTATCCCGTGTGCCCAAGCCAGCGCCTTATCTTATCCCACGACCGCAAAGAATTGTGGCCTTAGCTTTGACACCAGCATGGGGAGTGCCTATCATTGCGCGCCTATGTTGACCTCACAACTCCCCAGCCGGGTCGAGCCCTATAAGCTTGCAGCCCGCCGCGAACGACTCGAAGGCCTGGTGGCGCTTAATAAGCTGCCGCGCCTTGCCGAAGAAGCCGGTAACCAATCGGGCGACTGTCTCGTCGTGCTCGAATTTGGTGTTGATGCTCAAGGGCGACGTGAAATTCGTGGTCACCTGCAAGCAACGTTGGCGCTTCCGTGCCGCCGTTGTCTGGAGCCGCTCAGCCAAGATGTCACCAGCGACTTTCTGTTAGGGATGGTCGCTGATGAAAGCTTGGCCGCAGAGCTGCCAGCCAGTCACGAGCCGGTGCTGGTGGAACATGAACAGCTGGACTTGCTGACGGTCGTTGAGGATGAATTAATCCTCAGCCTGCCCCAAGTGGTATATCACGAGGAAGCAGAGTGCCACGTTTCGGCGGAACAACTGGTCAGCAAGACAGAAGGCGGGGAAGAAGAAACAGCCCCCGCCAATCCTTTCGCGGTGCTTAGCACGCTGAAAGGCAAGAAGTAAGCACCCATAATCCGACAGACCCTGGAGTACTCCCATGGCAGTTCAGCAGAATCGTAAAACTCGTTCCAAGCGCGGTATGCGTCGCAGCCACGATGCGCTAAGCGCTCCTACGCTGTCTCAAGACAAAGAAACCGGCACGACTCACCTGCGTCACCATGTTTCGCCGGATGGTTTCTACCGCGGTCGTAAGGTAGTAGACGCATAAAGCGTCTTTACCTATCGATTCGACTAAACGAATGGGTGCTATGTGCGCCTAGCAATTGATGTGATGGGGGGCGACCAAGGCCCCCGCGCGCTAATTGAAGGGGCTGCCAGGGCCGTCACCGATACCCCTGGCTTAGAACTGATTCTGTTTGGTCCGCATCAGCAGATCGATGCTGAACTTTTGCGTTTGCCGCGGCCTCTGGCTGCGGCAACGTCACGTTTAGCGGTTCACGATGTGGTTGATAGCATGGCGCCCACGGCAACAGCCGCCTGGGCGTTGCGCCATGGCCAATCGACCAGCATGGCGCAGATGCTGCGCTGTGTAGCCTTAGGTGATGCCCAGGCGGGCGTGAGCGTTGGCAACACCGCTGCCCTCGTGGCCCTTTCACGGCGTGAGCTGGGTACGCTTGCGGGAATGTCGCGACCGGCTATCAGTACGGCAATCCCTGCGCGTCATGGTCGCCACTGCTATTTGCTGGATCTAGGCGCGAATGTCGACTCTCCTGCCAGCCGTCTGGTCGAGTTTGCATTGATGGGGGCGGCAATGGCGCAGCAGATGGATGGCGTCGACCGGCCGCGTGTGGCGCTGCTGAACGTTGGTGCAGAGTCAACCAAAGGCAGCGCCAGTGTGCGTGAGGCCGATAGGTTATTGCGTGACTCGGCGGCGACCTTGCCATTTGCTTATTGTGGCTATGCCGAAGGAGGCGATATCTTCCAGGGCGAACTGGATGTGATCGTCTGCGATGGCTTTGCGGGCAACGCCGTGCTCAAAGCCAGTGAAGGCTTGGCTAGTATGTTGATCGAGCGCGTACAGCTGGTCTTTTCGTCACGCCTAAGAGGGCGTTTGGCGAGCTGGATCGCCAAGCCAGTGTTAAAGCACTTAAAACAAGAGCTAGACCCGGTGCGCTACAACGGTGCCAGCTTGTTAGGTCTGCAGGGTATTGTGGTGAAAAGCCACGGTGGTACCCATGCAGATGGCTTTTACTATGCTATTCGCCGCGCTATGCAGGAGGTTGAGCATAACCTGCCTGAGCGGCTTGCCAAATGCTGGTCTTTTTATGGGTAGCGCCTAATTCATAGGTGTAATGATCAGGTCATTGCACCGCACGTTAGCGGGTTATGTCGAGTAGCAGGATGTGCCCATAACCGCGTCTATCGCTCAATTGAGCAAATGCCTACAAGAGCAAAGGTGAACGACATGTCTCAACCCCTTGCCCTCATCTTTCCCGGGCAGGGCTCTCAGCAGCTTGGAATGCTGCGTGAGCTTGCCGAACGTTACAGCGTAGTGGGAACGACCTTTGAGGAAGCTTCGGATGCGTTACGCTACGATTTGTGGAAAGTCGTTCAAGAGGGGCCAGAAGCCTCTTTAAACGCTACCGAATGCACTCAGCCAGCGTTGCTATCTGCCAGTATCGCGATATGGCGTGTCTGGCAAGAGCTGGAAGGTCCGCGTCCAACCGTCATGGCGGGTCACAGCCTGGGTGAATACAGCGCCATGGTGTGCGCGGGTGTGCTTGGGTTTGCCGAGGGCGTTAAGTTAGTCCGCCTGCGGGGAGATGCCATGCAGCAAGCGGTGCCCGCAGGAGAAGGCGGTATGGCCGCTATTTTGGGCCTGGATAACGCTTCAGTGGAGGCTGCCTGTGCCAAGGCGGCGCAGGGTGAGGTGGTATCAGCGGTTAACTATAATGCCCCAGGGCAGGTAGTGATTGCTGGCGGCAAGGCAGCCGTAGAGCGGGCGATTGCGGCTTGCCAGGACGCGGGTGCTAAGCGTGCGATGCCACTACCCGTTTCGGTCCCTTCACATTGTGATCTCATGCGCCCGGCGGCAGAACGCTTGGCAGCAGCGATGCAGAACATTGAACTACGTCCCCCACGCTATACCGTCATCCAAAACGTTGATGCTGAGGCGCATGCCGATGTTGACACGCTGCGCACCCGTTTGATTGAGCAGCTATATCAACCCGTGCGCTGGACGTCTTGCGTTGAAGCGATGGCGGCCCAGGGCGCTAATGTGTTTATTGAGTGCGGCCCGGGCAAAGTGCTCACCGGCTTGAATAAGCGTATTGTGCGCGGCAGTAAAAGCTTGGCGGTTAACGATCCCGATAGCTTAGATGCAGCGCTTGAGTTAGCCCGCGATGCGTTGGCTGATAATGCATGATAAGTGGTAAGTTTCCGCTATCCTTGCTTGTTTACATGGCGAAAGGCAGGACCTTATGACCCAAGAACGTAGAGTAGCCCTCGTCACAGGGGCGAGCCGTGGCATCGGCCGAGCCGTCGCTCACGAGCTGAGTCGCCAGGGGCGTATTGTTGTCGGCACGGCGACCACCGACGCCGGTGCTGAAAAAATCGATGCCGACTTCGCGGCCCAAGGTATTGAAGGGGCCGGCTTGTGCCTGAACGTGACCGATCAGGCGAGTATCGACAGCGTTTTAAAAACCATCGCTGAGCGGTTTTCCGCACCGACAATTTTGATCAACAACGCTGGCATTACCCGTGATAACTTGTTGATGCGTATGAAAGAGGACGAGTGGGACTCGGTGATGGACACCAATCTCAAATCCGTCTACCGGGTTAGCAAAGCGTGTCTGCGGGGGATGACCAAGGCGCGTTTTGGGCGTATCGTATCGATCAGTTCGGTAGTGGCGACCATGGGCAACCTGGGCCAAACTAACTATGCGGCGGCTAAGGCCGGTATGGAAGGGTTTAGCCGGGCGCTAGCCCGTGAAGTTGCCTCGCGGGCCATTACGGTTAATTCGGTGGCGCCGGGCTTTATCGCCACCGATATGACCGAAGCGCTGCCGGAAGCGCAGCACGAGATGCTGTTGAAACAAATTCCGTTGGCGCGCTTAGGCTCTGCGGATGAAATTGCTGCTGCGGTTGGTTTTCTGGCCAGCGATGCGGCAGGATATATCACCGGAGAGACGCTGCACGTTAATGGCGGCATGAATATGCGTTGATGGCCTTTAGTTTGGCGGTTGCGTCAGCTTAAGGGCGTCTATAAACTACCCCGCAGCTTTTGGCTTGCGGTTCCCAAATAGCTGGTTATCCAAAACGGCTAATGTGAATGACTGGAGTACGTTGATGAGTACTATTGAAGAGCGCGTAAAGAAAGTAGTGGCTGAGCGCCTGAACGTTAAAGAAGAAGATATCCAGAACAGTTCTTCTTTTACTGAAGATCTGGGTGCTGACTCGCTTGACACAGTTGAGCTCGTCATGGCGCTGGAAGAAGAATTCGATACTGAGATTCCGGACGAAGAAGCCGAGAAAATCACTACGGTTCAAGAAGCCATCGACTACGTTAACGCCCATCAGTAAGGGGTAGTTGATGCATCGAACCCGGGTAGGTGGCTTTATGTCTACCCGCATTAAAAAGCCGTCCTTCCGTAGGACGGCTTTTTTTGCTTTGCGGTCCCACTGAATATAACGTTCAATCTCCGTTATACTAGCGACAACATTGACGGCTGCTAATGACCCACAAGGGTCGAGTCACCATGGATGCCTGGAGGAAACTTGATGGCACGAAGAAGGGTAGTGGTAACTGGGTTAGGCCTGGTGACCCCAGTTGGAAATACAGTTCAAGCGTCGTGGGCCAATATTGTGGCCGGGCAAAGCGGTATTGCGCCGATTGAGCATTTCGATACCAGCGGTTTTAACACGCGCTTTGGTGGGTCGGTTAAAGATTTTGATATTAGCCCGTATCTGAACCCCAAAGACGCCCGCAAGATGGACCTGTTCATTCAGTACGGTATGGCGGCGGGTGGCCAAGCGATTCAGGATTCAGGTATTGAATGTACCGATGCCAACGCTGATCGCATTGGTGTAGCCATTGGGTCGGGCATTGGCGGTCTGCCAATGATCGAGCACAACCACAATGCGCTGAATAAAGGCGGAGCACGGCGTATCTCGCCCTTCTTTGTTCCTGGGTCCATCATCAATATGATCTCGGGCAATATGGCGATTCAGCATGGCTTTAAAGGGCCCAATATTGCGATCACCACGGCCTGCACAACAGGCACTCATAACATTGGCTATAGCGCACGCACCATTGCCTATGGCGATGCTGATGTGATGGTGTGTGGCGGAGCAGAAATGGCCACTACGCCGCTTGGCCTGGGTGGCTTTTCTGCTGCTCGCGCGCTCTCTACGCGCAATGACGACCCCCAAGCCGCTAGTCGTCCTTGGGACGCCGACCGTGATGGCTTTGTATTGTCAGACGGAGCGGGTGTGCTGGTGCTTGAAGAACTCGAGCACGCCAAAGCACGCGGCGCGACCATCTACGCCGAACTGGCGGGTTTTGGTATGAGCGATGACGCTTATCATATGACGGCGCCGCCTGAAGATGGCAGTGGTGCCGCGCTGTCGATGAGCAACGCCATCAAGGATGCGCAGATTAATCCTGACGAGGTGGATTATATCAATGCCCACGGCACCTCAACGGCCGCTGGCGATTTAGCCGAAAGCCGTGCCGTCGAGCGCGTTATGGGGCAGGCGGCTCAGCGGGTGGCGGTCAGTTCGACCAAGTCGATGATTGGTCACCTGCTGGGTGCCGCGGGTGCGGTCGAGGCAGTGTTTAGCGTGCTGGCCATTCGCGACCAGGTCGCACCTCCCACCATTAACCTGGATACGCCTCAGGAAGGCTGCCGACTCGATTATGTGCCTCACGCTGCCCGTGATATGCCTATCGATGTCGCGCTGTCGAACTCCTTTGGCTTTGGTGGGACCAACGGGTCACTGCTATTCAAAAAGGTGTAACTTCCTATGAGTCAGCCCTGGGTACCTTTTGATGACCGTGGGCTGGCCTATGGTGATGGCGTATTTGAAACCGTGCTGCTGCGCGAAGGCCAACCGGTACTTTGGCGGCAGCATGTCGAACGCCTGCAGCTGGGTTGTCAGCGGTTGGCGATCGATCCTCCCTCGGAGGCGGCATTATCGGCCACTTGGCAAGCGCTGCCCACGGCTACTTGGGAGGTGCTTAAAATCATCGTCACCCGTGGTAGTGGCGGCCGTGGCTATGCGGCTCCCGACGTGGCGGCGCCGCGTCTTATCAGCCGCCGTACACCTTTTCAGCCGGACCCATCGGCCTGGGCACAGGGCGTCAGCGTGCGTGTCTGTTCGCTGCGCCTGGCCCGACAACCTTGCTTGGCAGGTATTAAACATCTTAACCGCCTTGAAAATGTGCTGGCTCGCCAGGAGTTGCAAACACCTGCCTACCGTGAAGGCCTGTTGGCCGATTGCCACGGATGGATGGTGGAGGCCACCAGCATGAATCTTTTTTGGCAGCAGGAGGGGCGCATCATGACGCCTATCTTGGATCACTGCGGCGTCGCAGGAACGCTGCGTGCCGCATTGATTGATGCGCAGCTAGTAACGCCGGCGCAGTTGGCGTTGGATGACGTCGCTGCAGTGGATCGGCTTTGGCTGGCGAACTCTGTTCAGGGGGTGTGGCCGGTCAATGACGTATGGACGGCTCAAGGCGAATGCCTACGTCGCTGGGAGCCCACTAAGCCAGATCCCTTGCAAGCAGTGGCGCACCCGTTGATGGGATATCCTGCAACGCCTTAACGCATTGAATATTGAGGTCTCATAGTGAAACGCATCTTGGCGGCTCTTGCCGTGGTAGTGGTCATCGGCGTTGTCGGTACTGCTGGTGGCTATGCCTATTGGCAGCAGCGGCTTAATACGCCATTGACGATTGAGGAACCCGTGCTTTACCAAGTCCCCTCGGGTGCCGGTTTTAGCCGCGTAATCAGCGAGCTGGAAGCGCGGGGGGTGATTGATGATGCCTGGGCATTTCGTGTGCTAAGTAAGCTGGAGCCAGAAAAACTGCCCAGCCTGCGCACCGGTGAATACCTCCTCGAGCCTAGTATGACCGGCATGGAGCTGTTGGCGCTGCTCGACAGTAACGACGTCGTCACTTATCCGCTGACCATTCCTGAAGGATGGACGTTTCGTCAGATGCGCGAGCAACTTGCAAATGCCCCAAAGCTTGAGCAGCGCACGGCTGATATGAGCGATGAAGACGTCATGGCATTGCTTGATCGGGAGGGCACCTATCCTGAAGGCTGGTTTTTCCCCGATACCTATCGCTATCACCTGGGCATGAGTGATGTTGATATCCTCCGTCAGTCGCTCAACCGCATGGAGCGTATGCTTAAAGAGGTGTGGGCTGAGCGTGACGATGATCTGACCATTGATTCACCCTATGAAGCGCTGATTATGGCGTCGTTGATCGAACGTGAAACCGGGGCGCCGGAAGAGCGGCGAGAGATTGCGGGCGTATTCAAGCGGCGGATGGAGCGCGGCATGCGTTTGCAAACCGACCCTACCGTTATTTATGGCATGGGAACTCGCTACGAGGGGAAGATCACCCGGGCTGACCTGCGCCAGTCGACGGCTTACAACACCTACGTGATTGAGGGGCTACCGCCTACGCCTATTGCCATGCCGGGGCGGGCCTCGCTGGAAGCCGCGGTAAATCCTTTGCCGGGCGATACGTTGTATTTTGTCTCACGGGGAGACGGCACCCATCAATTTTCGAGTACGTTGCGCGAACATAATAATGCCGTGAATCGGTATATCCGTAATCGTGACTAACAACGTTACCAGAGGCAATGATGACGAAGCGCGGTCGTTTTATCACGTTAGAAGGCGGTGAAGGCGTGGGTAAATCCACCAATATGCAGTTTGTGGTGGCCTGGCTGGAAGCCCAGGGGGTAGAGGTGGTCGCCACTCGTGAGCCCGGTGGTACGCCACGTGCAGAGGCGATTCGCCAACTGCTGCTCGACCCCGCTCCTGATGAGTGGCTACATACCGATGCTGAGTTGCTGCTTATGTTCGCCGCCCGGGCCCAGCACCTGGCCGAGAAAATTCTGCCGGCACTCGCACGGGGGGCTTGGGTAGTGTGTGACCGCTTTACTGATGCCACCTACGCGTATCAAGGCGGTGGCCGTGGGATTCCGGTAGAACGGATTGCGGCCCTTGAGGATTTTGTTCAGAAGGGCCTCACTCCCGATGTAACGCTACTGTTGGATATGCCCCAAGAGGCCGCTAAACAACGTCTGGAAGCGCGGCTGCGTGATCAGCATACTCAGCGAGACCGGTTTGAGCAGGAGCAGGCAGACTTTTTTCAGTCCGTACGAAGCGCCTACTTAGCACGGGCGAAACAATCGCCCGAAAGGTTTGCCGTGATTAATGCCGACCAACCTCTTGCCGCCGTTCAGTCCGATATCCGCGACACCCTGGCTGGGCGAGTTTCGCTATGGGATTAAGCGGCGTATTGCCATGGCACCAGGCGGCGTGGCAGCAGTTATGTCGTCTTGCCGACACCGATCGAATGCCCCACGCCTTGTTGTTCAGCGGCGAGCATGGTGTAGGCAAGCAGCGCTTGGCAGACACACTGATTGAACGAACGATGTGTGCTGCACCTGGCGAACAGGCCTGTGGCCATTGCCGCAGTTGCCAACTGCTGGCTGCTGGCTCCCACCCCGACCTACTGCGTATTTCACCTGAGGAAGGCAAGCGCCACATTCGTATTGATACCATCCGTGAGGTCAATCGCTTCGTCTCGCAAACAGCGCAGCAAGGCGGTTATCGTGTGATCATTATTTCGCCCGCTGAAACGATGAACGTAGCCGCCTCTAATGCGTTGTTGAAAAGCTTGGAGGAGCCGGGACAGCAAACGTTATTTATTTTGCTGGCGGATGTGCCATCAAGGGTGTTGCCGACCATTCGTTCACGCTGTCAACAGTGGACGCTACCCAGCGTGGCAATAGACGACTGCCTTGGTTGGTTGACCGAGCAGTTGGCAAGCGAAGACGAGGCCCGCTTTTGGTGGCAGGTGTCGGGTGGGTTGCCGTTAAGCGCGGTTGAACTGGCGGCTCCCGATGCACGCGCATTACGCCACCAATTGCATGACTGTTTCGAGCAGCTGGTGCGCGGTGGCGAGCCGGTGGCGGAAGCCGCGCGATTAGACCGCCAGGCGATAGACGCCATTTTATGGTACGGTATCGCTTGGCTGGAAGACCTGATTAGGTTGGGCTTGTCAGGCACCACCGCCTCCTTACGTAACCCGGATTTACTCCCGCTTTATCGTCAAGCGGTGAAAAATGCCCGGGTACGGGATTGGTTTAAACTGCTGGATTATGCCCGCGAGCAACGCCGATTGCTTGCCGTGGGCGCTAACCCTAATCCGCAGTTGGTGTTAGAAGCGTGGCTAGTGCGGTGGTCGGCCTTACTACGCTCTTAAGCTTGGCGAATCGATGAGGTGTTATGGCAACGCAAAAAGCGCTCTCGCTCACGGTGCCCGATGTACCCACGTTATTGTCTGCCTACATGCCTTTTCTCGACCGAGGTGGCATGTTTATCCCTACGCGCGGCCTTTATGAATTAGGCCAAACCGTTTATTTACTGCTGACACTACCGGGCGAGAGCGAGCGTCTTTCGCTTAGCGGCGAGGTTATTTGGGTGTCTCCCGATGGCGTCAGCGGGCGACGCATGCCCGGAATTGGTATCCATTTCAATGCGCAGGATTATACGGTGCGAGACCGCATTGAAACCCTATTGGCGGGCCAGTTAGACAAGGCCGCGCCCTCATTTACTCTTTAATGCCCACCTTGAGAGCGACATGTTTGTTGATTCCCACTGTCACCTGGACCGCTTATCCGATACCACCCACAATGGCAGCCTTGCGGCGACGCTGGCGGCGGCTCGTAACGTTGGCGTTAATCAGTTTCTTGCGATTTCCGTGACGCTCGAGGATATGCCTACGCTTGCCGAGATTGCCAGGGCACACGAGGATGTGGTGATATCAGCGGGTCAGCATCCGCTTCATGAAGCATCGGTTGAGCCCAGCGTTAGCGATATTCAAGAAGCCGCTGAACAATTCGGCGCGGTGGCCATTGGCGAGACGGGCCTTGATTACCATTATGCCGATCGCGTGCCGGCGGCGGTTCAGCACGAACGCTTTAAAAGGCATCTGATGGCGGCTCGGGAACTCGAATTGCCGGTCGTGGTGCATACCCGAGAGGCTAAAGAAGACACGCTGGCGTTACTGCGCGAACACTGTGATCCGCGTATTGGCGGCGTGCTGCACTGCTTTACAGAAGACATTGAAATGGCTCGAGAAGCCGTGCGGCTGGGCTTTTATATTTCATTGTCGGGTATCGTCACCTTCAATAGCGCCGAGTCGCTACGTGAGCTGGCACGCAAGCTACCCCTTGACCGGCTATTGATCGAGACCGACAGCCCCTACTTGGCGCCGGTGCCACACCGTGGCAAACCCAATGAACCTGCTTGGGTAGTCGAAGTGGCCGAGTGTATTGCCCAAGCGCGAGATATTAGCGTGGATGAAGTGGCGATGCAGACCACTGCCAATTTCTATCAGCTATTTCGTGGCGCAGTGCCTGAGGCACCTGAGCAGGTTAAACAAGCGTTGGCAGACGCGGGCCTCGTATAGCGCAAGTTGGCACGGGCGGGATAATACGATGAACATAGATCGATTGCTTGATTATCGTCAGGGAGCGTCTAGCATACCGCCGCTCAATGACTGGCAGCCAGCGTTGTCGGGGGACATGGATATACGTATCGATGCGCAAGGAGGCTGGTGGCACGAAGGCCAGCCTTTTGCCCGTGCAAGCATTGCGCGGCTGCTGTCTACCCTGCTGCGCCATGATGCCGAGGGATACTGCTTGGTGACGCCTGTTGAGCGCTGGCGTATTCAGGTGGATGATCGGCCGCTGGTCGCCGTTGAGGCCGATTTTCACGATGATGCGTGGTGGTTAACGACCCAGTTTGATGATGTTGTGCGCCTGGATCACGAACACCCGCTAGCCTTGACGCACACGCCACAGGGCGACCGAGTGCCGGAAATTGCCGTACGGTTCGGGCTCGCTGCCCGCTTGCATCGCCACGTTTATTATCAACTGGCCGAGGCCGCCTCGCTACGCGAAGCAGAGACGGGCCAGCAGGCATTGAGTGTCTACAGCGCCGGTCAATGGCATCCTTTGGGTTACCTCGACGCGGGTGATCTTGATGGGTTAGCGGCCAGAGAGGAGTCGTGAAGTTAACCGCCGAACAGCAAGCTGTCATTCACCATGCGCACGGCCATGCCCGCGTCGCGGCCGTTGCTGGAGCGGGTAAGACGACGACGATGGCAGCGCGTGTCCTTCACCTGCTCGCAAGCGGTGTTCCACCCAAGCGCATCCTGGTGCTGATGTTTAACCGTTCCGCACGGGATGATTTTCAGCGCCGCCTGGTCAGCATGGCGCCGCCTGGGCAGGCGCTACCTGATGTACGCACCTTCCATTCGCTGGGTCACCGGCTAACCCAAAGCCTGAGTCGCTGGGGCGCCTTGGCTCCGCGGCGGCTGTTGTCGGCGGAATGGCAACTGGAACGCCTGCTTCGCCAAGCCAGCTTGAACGTTCTTAGCGATGCTGTTGAGCGGCGCGATGCAGCGCTTGAGGGAGATCGACTCGAAGCCTTGGCGCATTTTTGCGGCTTGGTAAAAGCCGAAATGCTGACTCCTGAAGCACTATACGAGCGCCTTCATTACGACCCCGATACCGACTATTTCCCCGCCGCTTTCAACGAAGCCGAGCGACTCTTGGATAGCGAAAGGGTGATGACCTATGCCGATCTGCTTTATCGCCCGTTACAGGTGTTAGAAGCTGACAGCGCGTTACGTGGCCGGGTAGAAGGCTTCTTGGATCACGTTATTATCGATGAGTATCAGGATATTAACGCGGCCCAGCAGCGACTGCTGGCGGTATTGGCGGGTAGCCGGGCGTCGGTGATGGCGGTTGGTGATGCCAATCAATGCATCTACGAGTGGCGAGGCGCACGGCCGGATACTATGCTGGAGAATTTTACCGCCACCTTTGGTCAAGCCACCGATTACCCCCTTTCAACTACATTTCGTCATGGTCATGCCCTGGCGCTGGCGGCCAACCATGCGATTGCTGCCAATCAAAGACGACCCGATCAGTTATGTTTGGCGGCGACGCAAAACCCCGATACCCGCTTGGCAGTGGGGCAGGGCGGTCGTCAGTTGCTGGATGCGTTAAGCGATTGGCAAGCCCAGGGTCGGGCTTTAAGCGATGTGAGTCTGTTGGTACGCAGTTGGGCGCTGTCGGTCCCGTTCCAGCTGGCGCTATTACAAGCGGGAATACCGTTTCGGCTGGCTCGGGAAGACCGGTTTGTATTCCGCCTGCCTTTGGTTCAGGCATTGGCGGGTTATTTAAAACTTTCCCGACGCCCGGCCTTGCTGCAGAACCCCGAGCAGTTGACTCTACTGCTGGCGCAGCCGACGCCCTTTGTGGCCCGCGAGCGCCTGCAGCGCCTGGCGCATCAGCTCGCCAGCCGTCAAGCGTGGCCAGAGCGTCACGACCCGGTGATTAGCGATTTAAAACCCATTCAACGACGCACGCTAAAAAAACGTTGGGCCTTACTGTGCGAGCTGCCGCAGCTAAGCGCTTGGCCGCCCGCCAAGCTATTGCAGCACGTTGTGGATACCATCGAGGCCGAGAAAACCCTAAAGCGCGCTGCAGCGCGTCGTGATAAAGGCGAAGAAGACGTGCGCTTGCTGGATGTGCTCATTGAACAGGCACAAAGCGTTGAAGACCCGGATGCCTTTATCGAGTTATTAGAGCGCCCCGTCGAGAATCAGGCGGCGGGTGTATTGGTGAGTACCGTGCATGGCGCCAAGGGGCTCGAATGGCCATTTGTCGCTGTTGCAGGCGTTAATGAAGAAGATTTTCCTTATTATAGCCGGGATAACCCGCTTACTGATGACCGCCTGGAAGAAGAGCGGCGGCTGTTTTATGTGGCGATTACGCGCTCAAAAGAACAGCTGCTGGTGTTGCATGATGGCGGGTCGCATCGCCCCAGCCGCTTTATTGCCGAAAGTGCATGGCAGGATAGCATGCAAGTGGCAGCATGCTTGACCAGCCCCAACCCGCCATCCCCAACGGTCTCAGTGACCGAGCCGGCGCTGGTGCAGCGCTATCTCACTCAACTGGGCCGTGACGATATCGTGCTGTCAGCGCCTGAGGTTCAAGCGCCTAAAGCGGCATATAACGCAAACGCGTTCTATCCCGGCCAGCGGCTGCATCATGCCGTGTTCGGTGAGGGCGAGGTGGCGACGGTGGAGGGCAACCCCAGTGATCCGGTGATCGACGTGCGTTTTGATCAAGCGGGGCGCCGACGGTTGATTGCCAGTCGTGCGCCCATCGAACGATTGGCCTGAGCAAAACACAATACCCCCGCGCCAGAATGCTGACGCGGGGGTATCGGACTGCGGACAGATTTGCCTGACTCGGGCGCTACATGTTCGGGTAGTTGGGCCCGCCGCCGCCTTCCGGGGCTACCCAGGTGATGTTCTGGGCGGGGTCCTTGATGTCGCAGGTCTTGCAGTGGACGCAATTCTGGAAGTTGATCTGAAAGCGCGGCTCACCCTTTTCGTCTTCGACCACTTCATACACCCCCGCCGGACAATAGCGCTGAGCGGGCTCTGCGTATTTGGGCAGGTTGTGGCGAATCGGCAGGTCGGGATCATCCAGGCGCAAGTGGCACGGCTGATCTTCCTCGTGGTTAGTGTTGGATAAGAACACGGACGAAGGCTTATCGAACGATAACTTACCATCGGGTTTGGGGTAGTCGATCTTGTCAAATTCGGCGGCGGGCTTGAGTGCCCCGTGGTCGGTGGTTGTATCGTGCACATTAGGCAATTTGCCACCCAGCAGCTGATTGGCAAAATTGTAAGCGCCACCGCCGACCGTACCGTATTTATGTATCGCCGGACCGAAGCTCGCGTTTTCTTTCAGCTCTTGATACGCCCAGCTGGCCTCCCATTTATCGCTGAAGCTCGTCAGTTCCTGGGCGCCTTCGTCGCCGCCTTGAAGGGCTTCAAACACGCTTTCTGCCGCCACCATGCCCGACTTCATGGCGGTGTGTAGGCCCTTGATCTTGGCAAAGTTGAGCGTGCCAGCATCGCAACCGATAAGCAGGCCGCCCGGGAACGTCATTTTAGGCAAGCAATTGAAGCCGCCTTTGGTAAGCGCCCGCGCACCGTAGGCGACGCGTTTGCCGCCTTCCAGGTATTGGCTGAGCACCGGGTGATGTTTCATGCGCTGGAATTCGTCGAACGGCGAGAGCCACGGGTTTTGATAGCTGAGGTCCATGATCAGCCCGACCACTACCTGCTGATTTTCAGCGTGGTACAGGAACCAGCCACCGTGGGTATGCTTGTCCAGCGGCCAACCGGAGCCGTGCACAACAACGCCGGGTTCGTGCTTGTCGGCTGGCACATCCCAAAGCTCTTTTAAGCCGATACCGTAGTGTTGCGGGTCGCGACCGGCGTCTAGCGAGAAATCCTCAATCAAGCGCTTGCCAATGTGGCCACGGGCGCCTTCGGCAAACAGGGTATATTTGGCACGCAGTTCCATACCGGGCATATGGCCATCTTTGGGCGTGCCGTCTGCGGCAACGCCCATGTCGCCAATCAGGATGCCGCGTACCGCATTGTCTTCAACAATGGCTTCCTGGGCGGCAAAGCCCGGGAATATCTCGACCCCCAGGGCTTCTGCCTGCTCCGCCAGCCAACGACATAAATTACCTGCGCTAATCACGTAGCGGGTAAGGTCGCCGCCCGTGTTATGCATACTCTTGGGCACCAGCGCGTTGGGCAGTTTCTGCGCTTTGTCAGCGTCTTTTAGCAGATAAACATCATCACGGATGGCCGGGGTGTTGAGCGGTGCGCCGCGTTCTTGCCAGTCAGGAAACAGCTCGTTAAGGGCGCGGGGTTCAAATACCGCGCCGGATAAAATGTGCGCGCCGACTTCCGAGCCTTTTTCAACCACGCAGACGGTCAATTCTTGTTCCGCGTCATTGGCCTGTTGCATTAGACGACAGGCCGCCGCTAGCCCTGATGGGCCCGCTCCGACGATGACCACGTCAAAGTCCATCACATCGCGTTCAACGTTATCCACCTGGTTGTCTCCTTATTCTCATAAGTGCCATCGTTTACAATAACTAGCTATTGGAACTAGCTTATAAAAACACGGCCTTAATTTTAAACGGTCGTTTGCTTCTGGTTATCCCTCATGATAGGCATAATACCTGTGTCAGGTCACGCCTACGATGCTAAATGGCGATTTCGCGTTTAGCGATTGTGAAAGGTGACCCCTATCTCGGTTCGACGGGTTCGACCAAGGCCGTAAGCAATCCCTGTTGTTGCAGGCAGGTAGGCTGTGGCAAATTAAAAAGGTTTTTCATTTGCACGCCTATCAAACGCTTGAATGAATTTTATGCTGGCAGCCATCCTAGGTGCCGCAACGTGATACCAAACCTTCTCAAGGTGCCTGCCTAGTGGGTGCCATCCAGGGTTAACGGCTCTACCACAAGCCAAGCGAGGAACCTATGAAAGTACTTGTCGCGGTGAAACGCGTCATCGACTACAACGTCAAAATTCGTGTCAAAGCGGATCATTCTGACGTCGATCTTACCAACGTCAAAATGGCCATGAACCCCTTCTGCGAAATTGCCGTGGAAGAAGCCGTGCGCCTGAAAGAGAAGGGCGTGGCGACAGAAGTGGTCGCAGTGACGGTTGGCCCCAAGGCTGCCCAGGAACAGCTGCGTACCGCACTGGCTTTGGGCGCGGATCGCGCTATTCATATTGAAACCGACGAGCGTGCAGAGTCGCTGGCGGTTGCCAAGCTGCTGGCCAAAGTGGTCGATGAAGAACAGCCGGGGATGGTCATTCTGGGTAAGCAGGCTATCGACACTGACAATAACCAAACCGGCCAGATGCTCGCCGCGTTGACCAACCTGCCTCAGGGTACCTTTGCTTCCGAAGTCGCGGTAGACGGCGATAAGGTGCACGTGACGCGGGAAATCGACGGTGGCCTGCAAACCGTCGCGCTGACGCTGCCTGCCATTATCACCACCGACCTGCGTCTCAACGAGCCACGCTACGCCAAGCTGCCGGATATCATGAAGGCCAAGAAGAAGCCGATGGATGTCAAAACCCCTGCCGATTACGGCATTGAGGTCGCCTCCAAGGTCAGTCTGCTCAAAGTGGAATCGCCAGCAGAGCGTAAAGGCGGCGTCAAAGTCGCTTCGGTAGACGAGTTGATCGACAAACTGAAAAACGAAGCCAAAGTTCTTTGAGCCCATTGTTTGCATAAAAGAGCTTTGAAAGGAGTAGATTCCATGAGCATTCTGGTACTTGCCGATCTTCATGAAGGTCAGTTGGCGGGCGCTACGGCCCACGTGGTCGCCGCTGCAAAAGCGATCGGTGGCGACATTGACGTCTTGGTTGCGGGCGAAGGCGTTCAAGCCGCCGCCGAGGCTGCCGCCAAGCTCGACGGCGTCAACAAAGTGCGCGTCGCGGACAACGCCGTTTATGCCTACCAGCTCGCCGAGCCGCTAGGCGCGCTATTGTTTGAGTTGGCGGGTGATTACACGCACATACTGGCTAGCGCCTCCACCACGGGTAAAAACGTGCTACCGCGTCTAGCGGCGCTGAAAGACGTCAGCCAACTTTCCGATGTGCTCGCCGTGGATAGCGCCGATACCTTCAAGCGGCCCATCTACGCCGGTAACGCCATCGCCACGGTGAAAAGTGACGACGCGCTAAAAGTCATCACCGTTCGCACTACCGGCTTTGACGCGGTGGGCGAGGGCGGCAGCGCTGCGATTGAGGTGATTGACGTGGTGGTTGAGAACGCCCAATCCAGCTTCGTCAAAGAAGAGCTGGCCCAGTCGGACCGCCCGGAGCTTGGCGGCGCCAAGGTGGTGATTTCTGGCGGCCGCGGTATGGGCAACGGCGAGAACTTCAAGCTGCTTGATGGTATTGCCGACAAGCTGGGAGCGGCCATTGGCGCGTCTCGCGCAGCGGTAGACGCAGGCTTTGTGCCCAACGACATGCAGGTAGGGCAAACCGGCAAGATCGTCGCGCCGGAGCTGTATATTGCGGTGGGTATTTCGGGCGCGATCCAGCACTTGGCGGGCATGAAGGACTCTAAGGTGATTGTCGCCATCAACAAAGACGACGAAGCGCCTATCTTCCAGGTGGCCGACTACGGCCTGGTGGGCGATTTGTTTGAGATTCTGCCTGAGCTTGAAAGCAAACTATAAATTGCTGAAATGATAGAACTTAACAGCCGGCTTCTGGAGAAGTCGGCTTTTTTGTGTGGGCTAGATTAGGTAAACTGCTAGTAGTTGACTAAAATGCTGGGGCAAAAACGAAATCAGCCCCCTCGGTGGTTGAAAAAGCTAAGAGGTGACCATACCTAGTTATTAAAGCCGAGAATTGCTGAACGCAACGAAAGCCACTCAAGGAGATGATCAATATGGCACATACACTTCCTGAATTACCCTACGCGTACGATGCGCTTGAACCGCACATTGATGCGATGACCATGGAGATCCACCACTCGCGTCACCACAATACCTACGTCACCAACCTGAATGCTGCGCTTGAAGGCACTGGGCTTGAAGACGTTCCGGTAGAAGAGCTTGTGGCTAACCTGAATCGCGTTCCGGAAGACAAGCGTCAGCCCGTTATCAATAACGGTGGCGGTCATGCCAACCACTCTATGTTTTGGCAAATGATGTCGCCTAACGGCGGCGGCCAACCACAAGGTGGCGTCGCTAAAGCTATTGACGCTGAGCTTGGCGGTTTTGAAGCCTTCCAGGAAGCTTTCAAGAAAGCAGCCCTTGGCCGTTTTGGTAGTGGTTGGGCTTGGCTCTCAGTTACCCCTGAGAAAAAACTGGTCGTTGAAAATACGCTTAACCAAGACAGCCCGCTTATGCACGGCAACACACCAGTGTTAGGCCTGGATGTTTGGGAGCATGCGTACTATCTCAAGTACCAAAATAAGCGTCCTGATTACGTGTCCGCTTTCTTTAACGTGGTGAACTGGGAAGACGTTGAACGTCGCTATCAAGCGGCCATCGCCTAACGTCCTGGCACGCCAAGTATGACGCCGATTCAAGGCGTTTGTTATAAAAAACCGCCCACTTTTAAGTGGGCGGTTTTTTTGTTGTTTGTCCCCAGCACTGAATAGAGTTGGGTGTTAGCTGTCAATATCCTGTGGATGAAAAATACCACATATGCTTGAATTGATTTTCTACTGGTCTATATATAGTATGAGTTGTATCTTCTAGGGAGGGTGGGCACAAGATATGCCCTACCCGAAAAATGCCGCTATGAAAAGGGAAATGACCATGGAAATTCAGATTTATAGCAAGCCCGCCTGCGTTCAATGCACCGCTACCTACCGCGCGCTGGACAAGCAGGGCCTTGAATACACCGTGATTGATATCACGGCTGAATCCAGTGCCCAACAAGAAGTCGAAGCGCTTGGATATCGTCAGCTTCCCGTAGTCGTTGCCGGTGAAGACCATTGGTCGGGTTTTCGTCCAGACCGCATTCAAGCGTTGGCATAAGTCACCCATGCTGGCAAATGGATGTACTTCCTCCATGGTCGGCAATCTGGTGTATTTCTCTACCAAGTCAGGCAACACCCACCGTTTTATTGAAAAATTAGGCTTGGCCGCCCAACGGTTACCGCTCAATCGCGAAGAGGCGATACCGCAAGTTGATCAACCCTACATATTGGTGACCCCCACCTATGGAGGCGGTCAGGCAAAAGGGGCGGTTCCAGGTCCAGTGATCCGATTTCTAAATGACGAGCACAATCGCCATTTGATACGCGGGGTGATTGCGGCGGGTAACACCAATTTTGGCGATGCGTACGGTTTGGCGGGCCGCATTATTGCGAAAAAATGCCACGTACCGTTGCTTTATCGATTCGAACTGTTTGGCACTGATGACGATGTCGCCAAGGTCCGCAAAGGAGTAGAAGAGTTTTGGAAACGACAACCTTAGCCACGAACAATTCGGCTGAAACAAAACGGCCTGCAGCGGCAACCGACGGTCGCACAATGGATTACCATGCGCTGAACGCGATGTTGAACCTTTACGGTGCCAACGGTGAATTACAGCTGGATAAAGACCGCGAAGCCGCGCGTCAGTATTTTTTGCAGCACGTTAACCAGAACACGGTGTTTTTCCACTCGCTCGAAGAGAAGCTTGATTACCTGGTTGAAGAGCAGTACTACGAAGCGGGGACGCTTGCGCAGTATGACTTTTCCTTCGTAAAAGCGCTGTTCGAGCAGGCCTATGCCTATAAGTTTCGTTTCCCCAGTTTCCTGGGCGCCTTCAAGTATTACACCAGCTATACGCTGAAGACCTTTGACGGCAAGCGCTACCTGGAGCGCTATGAAGATCGCGTTTGCATGGTCGCGCTGGCGTTGGCGCGGGGTGATGAAACCCTGGCCAAGTCGTTGGTGGATGAAATCATCAGCGGCCGTTTCCAGCCGGCGACCCCCACTTTTTTGAACTGCGGTAAGCAGCAGCGCGGCGAGCTGGTGTCCTGCTTTTTGCTGCGTATCGAAGACAATATGGAGTCGATTGGCCGCTCCATCAATTCGGCGCTTCAGCTGTCCAAGCGTGGCGGTGGCGTTGCCTTCCTGCTCAGCAACATTCGCGAGTCGGGCGCCCCGATCAAGCGCATCGAGAACCAGTCGTCGGGCATTATCCCGATCATGAAGCTGCTCGAGGATGCATTTTCCTACGCCAACCAGCTTGGCGCGCGCCAGGGGGCCGGTGCCGTTTACCTGAATGCCCACCATCCCGATATTTTGCGCTTCCTGGATACCAAGCGCGAAAACGCCGACGAAAAAATCCGTATCAAGACGCTCTCGCTCGGGGTGACGATCCCGGACATCACCTTCGAGCTGGCCAAGCGCAACGAGGACATGTACCTGTTCTCGCCCTATGACGTCGAGCGGGTGTACGGCGTGCCGTTTGGCGATATCAGCGTGACCGAGAAGTACCATGAGATGGTGGCGGATGCGCGCATTCGCAAGCAGAAGATCAACGCGCGCGCCTTCTTCCAGACCCTGGCCGAGCTGCAGTTCGAGTCCGGTTATCCGTACATCATGTTCGAAGACACGGTGAACCGCGCCAACCCCATCGCCGGGCGTATCAACATGAGCAACCTGTGCTCCGAGATTCTCCAGGTGAACACGCCGACGGATTACGACGAAGACCTCGGCTATCGCCAGGTCGGCCAGGATATTTCCTGCAATCTGGGGTCCATGAACATTGCCAAGGTGATGGACTCGGGCGATATCGGCACCAGCGTCGAGGTGGCCATTCGCGGTCTGACGGCCGTGTCGGAAATGAGCAACCTGAGCAGCGTGCCCTCCATCGCCGAGGGTAATGCCAAGTCTCGGGCGATTGGCCTTGGCCAGATGAACCTGCATGGTTTCCTGGCCCGCGAGCATATCTATTACGGCTCCGATGAAGGCCTCGATTTTACCAATCTATATTTCTATTGCGTGGCCTTCCACGCGCTGCGGGCGTCAAACCGCTTGGCGATTGAACACGGGGATACCTTTGCGGGCTTTGCCGACTCTACCTACGCGTCCGGTGAGTTCTTCAATCAGTACACCGATCAGGCCTGGGAGCCGCGGACCGAAAAAGTCCGTCAGCTGTTTGAGCGTAGCGGGATTGCCTTGCCTACTCAGCAGGACTGGCAGGCGCTCAAGGAAAGCGTCATGGCACACGGATTGTATAACCGTAACCTTCAGGCTGTGCCGCCGACGGGCTCTATTTCCTATATCAACCATTCAACGTCGAGCATTCACCCGGTCGCGGCCAAGATCGAGATTCGCAAGGAAGGCAAGCTGGGGCGGGTTTACTATCCAGCACCGTTCCTCAATGAAGCCAATTTTGATTACTTTCAGGACGCCTACGAAATCGGCCCTGAAAAAATCATCGACACCTACGCCGAAGCCTCCAAGCACGTCGACCAGGGGCTTTCGCTGACGCTGTTCTTCCCGGATACCGCGACGACGCGTGATATCAACAAGGCGCAGATTTACGCCTGGCGGAAGGGCATCAAGACCCTCTATTACATCCGCCTGCGCCAGAGCGCGCTGGAAGGCACCGAGGTGGAAGGCTGCGTTTCCTGCACGCTGTAAGCGTATAACGACTTCGAAGAGAGTGATGATATGACCAGCATGCAACGTTTATCGCGGGTGGACGCGATTAACTGGAACCGCCTTCAGGACGATAAAGATCTTGAAGTGTGGAACCGCCTGACCAGCAACTTCTGGCTGCCGGAAAAAGTCCCGCTGTCCAATGATATCCAGTCGTGGAATACGCTGACGGCCAAAGAAAAGCAGCTGACCATTCGCGTGTTTACCGGGTTGACGCTGCTGGATACCATCCAGAGCAGTGTCGGCGCGCCGGTACTTATGGAAGATGCACGCACCCCCCATGAAGAAGCGGTCTACACCAATATTGCCTTTATGGAATCGGTCCACGCGCGCTCCTACAGCTCGATCTTTTCGACGCTGTGCACTACCCGCGATGTGGACGACGCCTTTCGCTGGAGCGAAGAAAATCCCATGCTGCAGGCGAAATCGGAGCTGATTCTCGGCCGCTATCGCTCAGACGACCCGCTAATGCGCAAGGTCGCCAGCGTCTTCCTGGAGTCGTTCCTGTTTTACTCCGGCTTCTACCTACCGATGTACTGGTCCAGCCACGCCAAATTGACCAACACGGCCGACCTGATCCGCCTGATCATCCGCGACGAAGCGGTGCACGGCTATTATATCGGCTACAAGTTCCAGCAGGACTTGGCTGAGGCAACACCGGCGCGTCAGCAGGAAGTCAAAGACTACGCTTACGAGCTGCTGCTGGAGCTTTACGATAACGAAGTCCGCTATACCGAGTCGCTGTACGACGAAGTAGGGCTGACCGAAGACGTCAAGAAGTTCCTTCACTACAATGCCAACAAGGCGCTGATGAATCTCGGTTTTGAGCCGCTTTTCCCCAGCAGCGAAACGGATGTCGACCCCACGATCATGGCGGCGCTATCTCCCAACGCCGACGAAAACCATGACTTCTTCTCAGGCTCGGGGTCTTCCTATGTAATCGGCAAGGCTGTGGCCACTGAGGATGATGATTGGGCTTTCTAGACAATCATTGAGCATAAAACCTAATAAAAAACGGGAGCCCTAGCGGCTCCCGTTTTTTTGTAGCTGGCTATAAGAGAATAACCTCTTTTTGACAGTCATTCAGCCTCGGTACTCGACTCCCTGGCGCTGATTTTCAGGCAGCCAGTTATCAGGCGCAAATGAGGATAGCGACAAGAGACCTTATAGCGCAGATTCAGAATAACCCTCAATTGAGGTCATTATTTACTGATCAGCAGCTACAGGCAATTCAATCTGGGAACGCCAAAATTCCAGATTATACTTGGTACCACCATCAAGACAGAGGGTGTATGCAACTCGTTAGGGAAAGAGTTCATAGAGAAACAGGTCACATAGGCGGTGAAGCTTTGTCAGGAGGTAAATAATGACACGTAACTTTCGACTTGAGAAAAATGACAGCGATGATATTGGTTTCGCGAAAGCAAGCTTGGTTTCAGGTGTCTTAAAGTTCAGCGAATTTAAGCAATGGCTTTATTATGTCATCGAGCATCAAGATCAAGTTCCTGCATATTTTTGGGATATCTTAGATATCGAGAATAAGTTTGACTTCAAACCCTTTTCAGTAATGGGGTTCAATCCTTCTTGGGAGCATACAGAGTCCGAAAGTGATGCTCTAGATGGAATTGGGTACAGACGATGGAATGATTTTTTAAGCGATGCGGTGCCACGTGAAGTGGCGCTGCAAGAACTCGATAGGAACCCACACGTTGAGAAACGTTTTAGAGAAACGTTCCCGTTCATTGATTGGTAACTTTGGATTCGGCGGTCCAAGTGCTAAATGTAGCGCTTGGCTTAATTTTTAATAATTGGTTGCTATAACTGAAGTTCTGGGGCTTGGCACAATAATTCGTCATAGCCAAATGGCGTGATGTCCCTTTGATTCGGTGGCGACATCGGACTCTTGATCGCCTAGGAGCACGAGTGCTCCCGACGTCGGCAGGTCAAAATTGCTAACAGGCCTAAAGCTTGAGATCAATCGGCCGATAGCTATATCAATTAGGCGCTTACGACGGTTTCTAGATGCTGACAGCCTTGTGGCAATCATTGCTCACACGATATACCCATGAGGCTTAAGCGATATAGAAAGTGGTGCAATGGACGCAGTGCAACAGGGAATTACCGGTTGCTCTTCACAGTCAGTCGGCCAAGAGGCAGCCGGAAGAGTCTGCAGGTTGCTCCGCCATTTCTTGCGCCCTTTGGTGTTGGTCGGGACTGGTATGCTGCACTCGGTCGAAGGGCACTGCGCCATCAGCATGAGCGTGAACTCGCAGGCTTATTTTCGCTTGTCGTTTTCCGTGGTGGAACTTGACTGGCTGTCCGAAAAGGAATCGTTGTGTTCATCATCCAGATAGGGTCTGGCAGTTAAATGTGCCGGCTAACTGATGATTGGCCCTGGTCTACTGTTGGAGATAGAGGGGAGTGCGTTAGAAGTTTAGCGGAAGCAGCTAGCGACTAGGAAGTGTAGATAGCTGAGTATAAATACGTTGGTTCTTTTGTTAAGAGAAGGGGAGAAGCAGGATGCTTAAGAAAGTGGGGGGCATGCTAATGTTGTTCAGTGGTATTGCGGGGTGCGTGTCTGCACCCTATGAGGGTGTGCCTGAGAATACACCGCCAGATCAGTTTGCTCGAATCATGGTTCCTTCTACGACATATAAAGAGCGTCTCCAGGATCCGGGAGGGCCGGTAATCGCGTGTGTTGATGGAGAGTTTATTGAAAGCAGCTTAGGTCTGACCTCGACAACAAAAGAAGCCAAAGTTTCAACAGGTGTTCGCTACATAGGAATATTATATCAAAGATATGTATATAATGTTGGGACGTATCGAGCATACACGCCTGTGTGGGTGGATGCTAAAGGGGGCGATATTTACCTGATACGACATGATACTCAAGGCAGTAGAGTGAGGATATGGCTTGAAGATCAGGAAACTGGGGAAGAGGTTGGAGGGGTTCCTGGATCAGAGACTGTACAGGGAGAGCCAGGCAAGCGTTGTATTGCAGGTGAATCGGTAGGATAAGTCAGGGGAATATATAATGAAAAGGGCTGTACTTTTTATGACGCTTCTTTTTCTTCAAGGCTGTACGTCTATAGGTGTTTACAAGTCTTACGAAGGGGAGCTTTCTACAGCTGAGCGTGCATATCTTAGGGGAAATGTTAATAGTGCTTCGGAGTCATGTGAGGTCGGTGAGCCTATTGTGCTTTTTTCTGCCATTGACGGAAGGCCAACTCCGCGCTTTATGACTTCTTATACTAATGGGTGCCAATATCCATCTGAGGCTTTCTTGAGGCCTGGAAAAAGAAATGTCCAAGCTCTTTATAGTTATGGAAGCTCGCCTAGATATTTGTATTCATGCTTTGTCGCCGAGGCAGGAAAAGAATATAAGACAGAGGTTGTCGTGCGTGGATATAGTGCCCACCTGCTTGTCCTGGAAGTTAGATCTCAAGAAGGTCAGGAAAGCTACACACCGGCCCAGTGGTGTCATCCAATTAGTAATAATGCCACAACAGAAAGTTAAATTTTCGAAGCTGTATAAAGTCATATTGCGAAAATTAGAAAAGGGGTGTCAGGTGTAGAAAGGGATCACAATATTCATCTTAGGCTTCATGTTGGTCGGCTGTGCTAGCACCAAAACAGTCCCCATGGATACCGCTAAGGTAGAGCAGACGTCACCAGCCTCGATCACAATATCCAGTCGTGAAAAACCTAGCTTTGCTGCCATGACAGCAGGGAAAGCCATGGTGGGCGGGCTGGTGGGTGTTGCAGCAATGATGATATCAGGCAATAACATCGTTGAAGAGAACGAGATCGAGGATCCAGCTGGCCATATAAGCAGTGGCTTGGCGGCGTCACTTGCTGAGCGGCTTGGTATAGAGCAAGTTGAGGAAAACGGAGTTGTGACCAAGGAATCTGGGGTGGCAGGCTTGTCAAGAGACTATGCGTCTAGCGACTTGCTGGTAGATGTTGAAACCCTGGGCTGGGGTTTTTCCTACTATCCTTTCGCCATGAGAACCTACCATGTGCCATATTCCGCAAAGCTTAAGGTGATTGATACGCGATCGATGCAGGCAGTGGCTGAAGCCCATTGTCACAGGCAGCCGGATAAGACCGATGACTCACCGAGCCATGCTGAGCTATTAGCAAACGGTGCCGAGCGACTCAAGCGGGAGCTCAGGGCCGTTGCGGACTCATGCATGCGGGAGTTCGAGAACAAGATATATCCGCGAAATAAGCAGATGCTAAGCGAAGCCTAGCCTGTTCGGTTGCCGGTGCTTTGCACCGGCAACCACTTTGATGCCAAAAAAGCGGCGACTGAAGTCGCCGCCTTCTTTAGAAACTCCACCGGCTCCGCCATCCAAAGCACGATGTTAGCCGCCCCGGAGCTAGCCTGCAGCCGACTAATCCTTAACTGGCGCTTGCAAACTCTGTCTCGCTTGGTGGAAACAGTACGAGTAGCATTGGATATTATCAGTGCACCAAGGAGAAAGTATGCCAACCAACCCAGCTAACGTATTGGAAATAGCGGCTGCCGTGGTGAGCGACCCGGATGGTCGCTTGTTGTTGGTGCGTAAGCACAATACGTCTATTTATATGCAACCAGGTGGCAAGATTGATGCGGGTGAGACCGCGCTTGAGGCACTATCCCGTGAGCTGAAAGAAGAGCTGGGCCTGCATATTAATCAGGATCAACTGATCCCCATGGGCGTACACACCGCTCCAGCAGCCAATGAGCCGGGTGTGATGCTGGAAGCGCATTTGTTCAGTTTGGTGATTGACGAGCCGGTCGAGGCCGCTGCTGAAATTGCCGAAGCCAGGTGGGTGACCCGTGAAGAGGCTTGGCAACTTCCGCTAGCCCCTCTGACGAAAGCGTACGTCGTGGTCCATTAGCAAAACACGTTTGACATTATGGTGTTAGCCCATCACTAACATTGATGATATCGGGAGCCCTAGCGGCTCCCGTTTTGTTTGGTAGCAAGCTAAATTTATTTAAACGCTAATGATAAATATTGTCATTTATTTTGTGGATGGTAGGCTATGCGCAGTCGATATGAAACGCAAATCGTTCTTATATTTGAAGTGTCCTATATAAAGGCAGTGTGACTGCCGGTGAACAGTGACGGAGAGTCGATGTGCTGAACAAGCCTTTCTTTGCCATAGGTGGGTGCTGGCTAGCGTGCATGCTCGTCAGCAGCACGCTAGCGGCAAGTGACGAGACGCTCGATCAAGCGGGCGAAAGTGTCGATGCCCAGCGCATTCAAGCCGAACTTCAGCAGCAGATAGATGACTCGGACGACGAAACGCGGGCAGCTTTGGAAGAGCTGCGCGAGCGTGAGCGCGAAACAAGGCAGCTTGAGTCGCAGAATGCGTCGCTAACGGGTCAATTGGCTGAGGAAGCCGAACGTCAGGTCCGGTTAGCGTCCGCGCTTGATACCCTTGCCGATACGCGCGCCGCGCTGCCGGATATCGAACAAAACATGCAAACGCAGCTAACTCAATGGATCGAACGCGACCTGCCGTTTCTTAAAGAACAGCGGCTTGCACGCGTTGAAACGCTGAAAAATGACGAAGGCGCTGAGCCTGCCGAGCGAATCGAAGGCATGCTCGATATCTGGCGCACAGAGTTGGATTACGGCCGTGAAATGGATACCTGGCGGGGGCGCTTGCAGCTTGACGATGACCAGCAGCTGGAAGTGGACTTCTTGCGCATTGGGCGCATCGGTTTTTACTACCTGACCCCCGATGGCCGTCAGGGCGGTGTATGGAATGCCCAGGACGATGAGTGGCAGCCACTCAGTTCGCGGCAGGTTCAGCAGGTGCGCAACGGGCTTCGTATGGCGGAAGATCAACGCGCGCCGGACCTATTAACGTTGCCGCTATCCATCACCGTCTCAGCCGATCAGGGAGAGTAGCCATGATACGCGACATGAAAAAAAGCTATCGTGGCGTAGCGGTAGCACTTCTGATGGGGCTGATGAGCATTAGCCCGCTGGCGAGCGCTCAGTCGCAAGACGCCACGTCGTTGCGTGAAGCCCGCGAAGCCGCTGAGGTCCGCGACCAGCAACGCTTGATTAACTTGCTTGACGACCAAGCCTCGCTGGAAGACGCGCTCGACCAAGCACGGACACGTCAGCAAGCCGCGCAGGAGCGCAACGAAGCGTTACAGGCTCAGGAGACAGCGCAGTCAGTGGAGGCGGAGCGCCTCTCCGCGCGTCAATCTGAGCAAGGTGAGGCGTTGAGCAACCTGCTGGCCGCGCTCAATGAACATAGCAGCGAGGTGCGCAACGCTTTGGGCGATGACAGTTGGCTGACCCTGAATGAAGAAGCGTTGCCGCCACGACTCAGCGATGTCGATGTTCTGGAGCGTGAGGTTCTTGAAGATGTCGTCGATAGCCTGGCGAAGCTCACGCAAAATACCGGCAGTGCTGAGCGGTTGGAGCGCCCGGTGGCCGATGCCAATGGCGAAGTTTCAACCCAGACCATCGTGCGGCTGGGTGACTTTGCTGCGTTCACAGAGTCTGATCTGCTGCGTCAGGACGATGAAGGGCATTTGGCCGTATTGCCCCGCACCCCGGCAGAAGTAGCCGATTATTTGGCGGATTATCATCAGGGTGAGACACGCGTGTTCGCGATGGACCCAACCCAAGACAGCGTTATCGATGCCTTGGCGCAGCGTCCCACCCTTATGGAGCGTTTTCATCAAGGCGGGTACGTGGGCTATGTCGTGGTCGCGTTGGGTGGCATAGGGTTGCTGGTTGCCATGCTGCAATACCTGTACCTGCTGGTTACCAGCCAGCGGGTGAATCGTCAGCTTAAACATCCCGACCAGCTGCAGGCGAACAACCCCCTTGGTCGCGTCCTGTTGCGCTTTGAAGAGATGGACAAACACCAGACGCCGGAAGCGCTGGAAGCCAGGCTGGATGAGGCGGTGCTGGCCGAGCTACCCCGTCTCGAGCGTGGCCAACCGATTGTCAAACTGCTCGCCGCCATTGCGCCGTTGCTAGGACTGCTGGGGACGGTGACCGGTATGATCGTCACCTTCCAGGCGATCACGGTGTTTGGCACTGGCGACCCGCAATTTATGGCCGGCGGGATTAGCCAGGCACTGGTAACCACTGTGCTCGGCCTGATTACCGCGGTGCCGCTGCTGTTTGCGCAAACCGCACTGTCTAGCCGTAGCCGCTATCTCACTCACGTCATTGAAGGGCAGGCAAGCGCAACGCTGGCGGACCATTTGGAAGCCCATCAGCCTGCCCATGCCTCACCGGTGACCTGATATGTTCACAGTTCCCCTTTGGCTTGAGCCTGTTGAGCGGCTGATGAATGCGGGCGGCGTCGTGCTGGTGGTGCTGGCCGTGGTAGCGCTGCTGGTATTTGGCATGGCCATTGAGCGCTTCTGGTTCTATCGCATCACCTGGCGGCGAGCGCGGCGCCAGCTCATTAAACGCTGGGCCAAGCGAGATGATCACCAAAGCTGGAGCGCCCGCACATTGCGTAACGTTTGGACGGAAGATCTTGTGGTCCGCCTGCGTCGCCCGCTGCCCTGGTTAAAGCTATTGGTCGCGCTATGTCCACTGTTCGGCCTTCTGGGTACCGTCACGGGCATGATCGGCGTCTTCGATAGCCTTTCGTTAAGTGATACGCACCAGGCGCGGGCAATGGCTGATGGCGTGGCGAGAGCAACGCTGCCCACCCTGACCGGCATGGCAATCGCCGTGGTGGGCCTACTGTTTATTAGCCGCCTGGAACATATTATTCGACGCGAAGATCAGCGGTTGCACGACCGGATGGCGCGGGCACTGGAGGAAAATGATGCGTAGACGACGTTCGATGGAAAGCGCCGCAGAAAATAACGAGGTGAACCTCACGCCCATGCTCGACGTGGTGTTCATCATGCTGATTTTCTTTATTGTCACCACCAGCTTTATTAAAGAAAGCGGCATTGAAATAAACCGTCCGGAGTCGAGTGACGCGAGCCCCAGGCCTGATGCCCAGGTATTGGTCGCGGTTTCACCCGAAGGTGCGGTCTGGGTGGATGGTCGCGCCATCGACGCCCACCGGGTGGGTGAAGAGGTGGCGGGCATGATCAGCGATGATGGTTCGGTGGTTATTCAGGCTGATCGTGAGTCAACCACTGGGCTGCTGATTGAGGTCATGGACCGTCTACAGGAGGCAGGCGTAGACCAAGTCGCGGTGGCGGCCAACCGGAGCGGCCAATGATGCGCCAAGCGGTATCATTGATCGTCGGTGGGGTGTTGGCCATTGGTCTGTTTTGGCTGCTGGCGTTACTGGTTGCACCACCGGAGGATCCAGTCGAGCCCCCCGAAGAAACCGTCTCCATGGATATGGTCGAAGCACCGGAAGAAGCGCCGCAGGAAGAAACACCGCCGCCGGAGACCAACCAGGCAGCAACGCCGGCCCCCTCGGCTCCCATGCCGACGCCCGAGCCGCCGCCGGTGGCTGATAGTGCGATCGAGATGCCGGAAGTTGACCTGCCCGAGACACCCGAAGAGCCGGTGGAAATGGACAGTGAACTGCCGGAAATGACCGAAGCAGAGCCGGAGCCCGAACCTGAGCCGGAACCGGAACCGGAACCAGAGCCGACAGAGACAGCGGAGGCAGAAAGTGAGGCGGAGCCCTCTGATGCCGAGCGGGAAGCAGCGCCAGAAGCTGAGCCGACTGAGTCCGATGAGCCGGTGAATGTTGGCGAAGCCGCCCCGACCAACCGGGTCAATCCGACATATCCTGCGCGTGCCCAGCGTCGCGGCATGGAAGGCTATGTTGAGGTGTCGTTTACCATTCGTCGTGACGGCAGCGTTGAGGGTTCTTCGATCCGCGTTACCGACGCCCAACCACGCCGCGTATTTGATGATGCGGCCCGTGAAGCGATTGGGGAATGGCAATTCGAGCCTAGTGATCGGCTGCGCAACGCCACCCAGCGTATCGAGTTTCAACTGCGCTAACGACTTTATTGAGGTATGACCATGCGTTTATGGTGGTGCATCTGTTTACTAGGTCTATGGACGTCGCTAGCGCATGCTAGTCCTGCGCTGCCCAGCGATGTCATTGACGACCTGAACCGTTTGCAAACGCAGCTACGCGAGCAGCAATACGCTAGCGTGGTGAGTCAAGCCACTCAGCAGGCAGAGCGCTTGCGGGCTGGCAACGATGCTGATCGATGGGCGAGTGCGCTTTATCAGCAGTTGGCAGCTAACGCGCTGGCGCGCCAAGACGAGCCGAGTGCTGCGGCTGACCGGCTGGCACAAGCACGTGAACTGAGCGGTGAAGAGCAAGCTCAGGCCGCTCGCTGGCTGCGAGAAGAAGCGTCGTTACGCCGCGCGGCGGGCCAGGCGGATCGGGCGACCGAGTTGCTTTCCAGCGCCTTGCAGTCCCAGGCCGGCCAGGATGCAAGTAGCCAACGGCAAGAGCGTTGGAAGCTGACCCGTTGGTTAGCTAATGATCAGCGCTGGCAAGAGGCGGCTGAATGGCTTGAGCGTAGCCTTAGTCAGACCTCTGAACCCGATGAAGCCCAGCGCAGATTGGCGTTGGCGATCTATCAACGCACCCAGCAAACCGATCAAGCGCTCGACTTTTTGTTACGCGGGCTCAACGAACAGAGTGATATTGATAGCTGGCGTCAGGCCGCTGCTCTTGCGCAGCAGTCTGGCCAACCGGGTGTCGCCGCGGCGTTGTGGGATACCGCTTGGCAGTTGGATAAGCTAGATGAAGACGATGACCGGTGGCAACTGATACGCCTGCACATGGCGGGCGGTACGCCGGCGAGAGCGGCGGAATATCTTGAGCACTGGCTTGCAGAAGGTGAAGTAGTGCGGGATGAAGCTACCCTTCGCTTGTTGGCGAACGCCTGGCATCAGGCAAGGGATAAGACCCAAGCGCTGGATGCCTGGCAGGCATTAGCGACGTTGAGTGAGGATGGCGGCGACTGGCGGCAATATGGTCAACTAGCCTTTGCCTGGGGGCAGGATGAGCGCGCCGAGAAGGCGCTGTCGCGGGCTCATACATTGGGCGATGAGCAAGCCGCTGAATGGCTGGCGACGCTTGAGCAGTCGCCTCACCATTCACCTTAGCCTGGTCGCGATAACATGGCCGCCTTACCTGGAGGTTATGCGCGCTGGCTAATCGGAAGACGCCAGCGTGAGTGAAAAGTCGCTCCAAGTGGGTGCGTGATCAGACGGGCGTTGCATACCGCGCAGCGCATAGTCGATCCCGGCGGCAGTGACGCAGTCGGCCAGCGGCTGGGTCACCAGAATATAGTCGATGCGTAGTCCGCGTTTGGGCTCGCGGTCAAAGCCTTTGGAGCGATAATCAAACCAGCTAAACCACTCGGCGTCCGCTGGATAACAAAGCCGGTAGCTATCATGCAATCCCCAGGCTTTAATGCCTTCAAGCCACTTCCGCTCGATGGGCTGGAAGCTGGTTTTACCCTCGCGCAGCCAGCGCTTGCGATTGGCTTCACCGATGCCAATATCCTGGTCTTCCGGCGAGATGTTGAAGTCGCCCATTACGGCAACCCGCTCATCAGGGTGGTGCTGCTCGCTAAGCAGGCGCGCCAACTGCTGGTAAAAGCGCGTTTTGTGGGGGAACTTAGTGGGATGGGTAACATTTTCCCCTTGGGGGAAATAGCCGTTCCAAACGGTGACGGGATCGCCGTCCTCGGTCAATAGCTTGACGCCAATCATGCGACGCTGAGCGTCTTCCTCATCGTCTGGGAAACCGTAAAATACCGCTTGGGGCTTTTGGCGGCAAAGCATCGCGACGCCATAGTGTCCTTTCTGCCCGTAGTAGAAAACGTGGTAACCCATGGCCTCTACATCGGCGAGTGGAAACTCACTATCTTGTACTTTGGTCTCTTGAAGCCCGATAATATCGGGCTTTTGTGTATCAATAAGAGCCTGTAGCTGATGAAGCCGCGCTCGAATGCCATTAATGTTGAATGAAACAAGGCGCATCAGGAGCGGTCTCCCGGCGGGTTGTCCGTATCTTTGTCTGGGTGAATGGCAATATCCTGGCCACTCTGCTGGCGAGCCAGCTTACGCACCGCCTGCAATTTGCGTTGCTGCTGTTTTTTAGCCACAAAGCGACGTGATGACGTCACTTGATCGGGGTTATCATGGCGCCACTTTTTAAAGTCTTTACGCCGACCAGTACGGATGGTGACTTTATCCGCCAGCGAACGGGTCTTTTTTTTACGCGTCATATCGCGCTCCTTGGTTCGGTAATAGGCCTATTCTAGCAGCCTAGCGACCTCCTTCGACAGCAGGGCGCGCTCTTATTGCCAAGCCCTGGTACAATGCGCACGTCAAGATGCCTAACATCCACAGCAATGGACAGATACATAGCCTATGAGCGAGTCGGAACAGACCACAGCATCGGCCCAGAACCGTAAGCCAAAACGTCGTCGTCGGAAACCGCGTCGTCGCCAGTCGAACTGGGATCTTCGTCAGTTTCAGGTGCCTGCCGTGGCTGGCAAGTGGCGCTTTCATGACTTTGATCTGCCGCTGCCGTTAATGCGCGCGATTCATGCCCAAGGGTTTGAATACTGCACGCCTATTCAGGCAGAGGCGCTGCGCCACACGTTGTTGGGCGGTGATATCGTCGGCAAGGCACAAACCGGTACGGGCAAAACCGCTGCGTTTTTGATCTCAGCGCTGGCCTATTTCCTGGAAGAGCCAACCCCGGACGGCCAGAAGCCAGGGGCGCCGCGGGCGCTGATTATTGCCCCTACCCGCGAGTTGGCACTGCAGATCGAGAAAGATGCCAAGGCCCTTGCCCGCTTTACCAAGCTCAACGTGGCAAGCGTTGTGGGCGGGATGGACTATCAAAAGCAGCGCGATAGTCTAGGCAAAAAAATCGATCTCCTAGTCGCGACTCCTGGGCGGCTACTCGATTTTCACCAGAAGCGTGATATCGACCTTTCCGAAGTGGAAGTGCTGGTGCTGGATGAAGCCGATCGTATGCTGTCGATGGGCTTTATTCCCGACGTGAAGCGGATCATCCGCTACACGCCCAAGAAAGAAGAGCGTCAGACGTTTCTTTTCTCGGCGACGTTCACCGAGGATATTCTCAACCTGGCCAGTCAATGGACGATGGACCCGGCCCACGTTGAGATCGAAGTGACCGTGGAGAACCAGGCCGATATCGACCAGCGGGTTTATATGGTTTCTGACGATGACAAGCAGCGTCTGCTGGTCAAGCTGTTGGAGCAGGAAAGCTTCGAGCGTGTGATGGTGTTTGGCAATCGCCGCGATCTGGTGCGCAAACTTGACGACCTGCTTAAAAAGGCCGGCGTGAGTGCCGCCATGCTGTCTGGTGATGTGCCGCAGAACCAACGCATCAAAACCCTTGAGAGCTTCCGTGAAGGCGATATTCAAGTGCTTGTCGCCACCGATGTAGCGGGCCGCGGCATTCATATTGAAGACGTCAGCCACGTCATCAATTACACGCTGCCTGAAGATCCGGAAGACTATGTCCACCGTATTGGGCGTACTGGCCGGGCTGGTGCAAAAGGCGTTTCAATTAGCTTTGTGGGTGAAGAAGATGCTTTCTCCCTGCCGGAGATTGAGCGCTATATCAACGACAAGCTTCCCTGCGAACACCCGCCGGAAGGTATGCTCTAAGCCGCATGCTAGATACTGGCCTTAAAAGCGAAATTCAGGACGCTTACCGTCGCGTGGTGGAAAACCTTGAGTTGACTCCACGCTACGGTCAGCGGCTGATGATTGCCGAGATTGCCCGCACGCTGGGTGATATCGAAAGTGATGGCGACGGCAAGCGCACAAGCGACAGTCATGTGTGTGTGCTTGAGGCTGGCACGGGGACAGGCAAAACCCTGGCTTATCTAATCGCCTCGCTGCCCATCGCCAAAGCGCGTGGCAAGCGACTGATTGTCTCGACCGCAACGGTCGCGCTTCAGGAGCAGGTGCTAAACCACGACCTGCCGTCTCTTGCGAACCATAGCGGTTTGGCATTTCGCTACGCGCTGGCTAAAGGGCGCGGGCGCTACGTATGCGTTGCGCGGCTTGATCAAGCGTTGGAAGGGACCGAGCCAAATCCCACGCTGTCGCTGTTCGAGCAGTCTTTACAGGCACAAAGCAGTGATTTTAGCCTGATTGCCAGCGATATGGCTGAGGCTTACGGTCAGGGGGAGTGGGAAGGCGATCGCGATAACTGGCCGCATCCGATTGACGATGCCCACTGGCGGCGTTTGACCGTCGATCATCGTCAGTGTACCGGGCGACGCTGCGGCCATTTTGGTGCCTGTGCGTTTTTCCGTTCTCGCCGGGAATTGGAAAACGCCGACGTCATTGTGGCCAACCATGACTTGGTGCTGGCCGATCTGGCGCTGGGCGGCGGGGCCATCTTGCCGGACCCAGCCGACTGCATCTTTGTGTTTGACGAAGGCCATCATCTGCCCGATAAGGCGCTATCGCATTTTGCTCATCGCTTCGCTATCAATGGCTGTTTACGCTGGCTTAAAACCCTCAAAAGCAGCTTGACCGACCTGCATCAAGGGCTTGCCGTCCAACCGACGATTGCTCGGTTGCTCGCCGGTTTGCCCGAGCTTATCCATGCCCTGGAGCCGGCGTTGGGCGATGTGTTCAGCATGGGGCATCAGCTTGCAGGGCGCGCGAATGGGTTGGCTGACGAAGAAAGCACGCTTCAGTCACGGTTTGAAAAGGGCCAAATTCCCGATGCGCTGCACGAGCAGGCCGAGCAATTGGTGGTGATGTTTGCCACGCTGTCGCGCAGCCTTGAAAGTATCAGCGATATTTTGCGCGAAAGCCTCGACCCGGATAAGCAAACCGGCCTTGAGCGCGAGCAGGCGGAAGCCTGGCTGCCATTGGTGGCGCTGCTTCACGGTCGGGCACTGGAGGCTCATGCGCTATGGCAGGCGTTCAGCGAGCGCGATGCCGCTAATGCGCCGCCTAGCGCGCGCTGGATCACGCTAAGCCGTGTCGCGGGAGAGCCGGAACTTGAATTTTCGGCAAGCCCGGTATCCGCCGCGCATACCTTGGCGAAACACTTGTGGGGGCGCTGCCATGGCGCTGTGGTCACATCTGCCACGCTCACGGCGCTGGGGCGTTTCGAGCGGCTTCAGGAGCGAGCGGGGCTGGCCAATCGCTACCGTTATCAGGCGCTGCCCAGTCCGTTTGATTACGCCAACGCTGTATTAAGCGTGCCCAAGGAGGCGACTGATCCAAGCGATCGAGAAGCCCACGAAAAAGCCATCGTCGATTTCGTGACAAAGCTGGCGGATCGTGAGGCGGCGCTGGTGTTGTTCTCATCGCGTGCACAGCTGCGCGGGGTCGAGAAAGCGCTGAGCGAATCGGTCAAGGAGCGCGTACTGGCCCAAGACGCCTTGCCCAAGCGCGAGTTGATCGAGCGCCATCGCGCGGCGGTGGATAGCGGTAAAGGCAGTATTATTTTCGGCTTGGCGAGTTTTGCCGAGGGCATCGACTTGCCAGGGGACTATCTTACGCATGTTGTCATCACCCGGTTGCCGTTTGCGGTGCCGGATGACCCGGTGGGAGCAACGCTCGCCGAGTGGATTGAGAGTCAGGGCGGTAATCCATTTATGCGCATCAGTGTGCCAGACGCATCAATCAAGCTGGTGCAGGCCTGTGGTCGGCTGATCCGCAAGGAGAGTGATACAGGCACTATTACGCTATTGGATAAGCGCGTTATCACGCGTCGCTACGGTCAGGCGTTGCTGGATGCGTTGCCACCTTTCCGGCGAGAAATCGCCTTATGACTTCACGCTCGCCCACTGCGCAGGTCGCAGTGGGCGATAGGGGAAGCTACGACCGGCGGCGTTTTTTTAGCACCGGCGCGAGCTTGTCATTCATGCGGGTAAACGTTTCAACGGTTGTTGGCCAATCAATGCAGGCATCGGTTATCGAAACGCCGTATTGAAGCTCGTTAATATCGGTAGGGACTTTTTGATTGCCCCAGCCAATGTTGGATTCCACCATGAGACCGACAATGGAGGTATTACCTTCGAGTATCTGGTTGGTCACGTTTTCGAGGACCAATGGCTGTAGTGCAGGGTCCTTGTTCGAGTTGGCGTGAGAGCAATCGATCATAATGTTGGCGGAAAGGCTGGCTTTTTTGAGTTCCTGTTCGGCCAAGGCGACACTGACGCTATCATAGTTGGGTTTGCCGTTGCCGCCGCGTAGGACGACGTGTCCATAGCCGTTGCCACGGGTACGAATAATGGCAACTTGGCCTGACTGGTTAATGCCCAGAAAATTGTGCGGGTGGGCAACGGACTGTAAGGCATTGATGGCCACATCCAGGCTGCCATCGGTGCCGTTTTTGAAGCCCACAGGCGAAGAGAGGCCTGATGCCATCTCGCGGTGGGTCTGCGACTCGGTGGTGCGGGCGCCAATCGCCGACCAGCTAATGCAGTCCTGCAGGTACTGTGGCGAGATCGGGTCGAGCGCCTCAGTTGCCAGCGGCAAGCCGATCTCGGCAAGATCTACCAACAGTTTGCGCGCGATATGCAGGCCTTCATCGATTTCAAAGGAGTCGTTAAGATGAGGATCGTTAATGAGACCTTTCCAGCCCACCGTAGTGCGGGGTTTTTCGAAATACACTCGCATCACGATGTAAAGGCTGTCGCTGACTTGGTCGGCGAGGGTGCGCAGACGCCTGGCATAATCCAGGGCGGCGTCGACATCATGAATAGAGCAAGGGCCAACCACCATCAATAAGCGTGGGTCGCTACCGTCCAGGATACGCTGAATGGTGTGGCGGCCCTCAATGACGGTGCGCTCGGCAGCTTCGGTAAGCGGCACATCTTGCTTAAGGGCTTCAGGGGTAGTGAGCACGTCCTGGGCAAGGACGTTAAGGTTGTTGACCTGCTGATCTGACATTGTGCTACCTGTGCATGCGTAATGGGCGACTAAAGACGCCTACTATCGCTTGTCGACGCAGTAAAAATCAATTGTTGTGGAACTTAACAATGATAAATGAAGTCAGCCGCTGGGTTTTGAGCAAGGGGGTAAACGCTTGATGCGCCGTGTAGAACGCGTAACACTTAGCCAATAATCGGCGATCACGTTACAGTACCGTTTTATGTCATCCGTATAATTAACCAATGCCCAAGGAACGCTATGTTGCTTGCTGTTAATGCCCAGTGTATCGGGTTAAAAGGAAGAGTAGTGCTCGGTGATCACTGCCCGAGTGAGAGGGGGCGCGTGAATGAGCACTCGTGAAACAGATCAACAGCTCGTTGAGCGTGCTCAAAAAGGCGACACCCGCGCATTTGATCTGCTGGTAAAAAAATATCAGCACAAAATTATTGGCTTGATTGGGCGCTACGTGCATGACCACGCCGAGGTCCACGATGTTGCTCAGGAGGCCTTCATAAAAGCCTATCGGGCACTGGGAAAGTTTCGCGCTGAAAGTGCTTTTTACACCTGGATGTATCGAATCGCGATCAATACCGCAAAAAATCATCTTGTGTCGCGCGGGCGTCGCCCGCCAGGTAGCGACCTGGATATTGTCGATGCCGAAATTATCGATCAAAGCGGTCGCTTGGCCGATTCCGAGTCGCCTGAGGCCGCTATTGCGCGGGATCAGTTGGAGGCCGCTGTGTATGAGGCAATCGAAAAGTTACCGGATGATTTACGCACTGCAATTACGCTGCGCGAGTTGGACGGGCTGGCATACGAAGATATTGCGCAGGTTATGCAGTGTCCCGTGGGCACGGTGCGTTCACGTATTTTCAGGGCGCGCGAAGCCGTTGACGAACATATTCGACCTTTAGTGACCACGGCACGGAACAGTCGAGAAGATTAATGGTCAATGGGGGTACGTTAAAAGCGTGATGGCGAAAAACTACGGATGACCGTGAACTGTTTGGTGGCATCACCGTCAAAGCCATTACATTCCCAATGGGAAGCTATAGTGAAGTTGCCGGTGAATGCCAGCGTAGACGCAATACGTACGATGGCCATTAGCGCTTCTTCTCAACAGTGTGAGGGTGTGAAGTATGAGTCAAAACACACGGGAATCACTTTCGATATTGATGGATAGTGAAAGTGATGAGCTAGAGTTGCGCCGAGTGTTGAAGGCACTACCGAACGATGACGATGCCGCTGAAACGTGGCGACGCTATCATTTGGCTCGTAGCATGATGCGTCGTGAACGTGATGTGGATGTCAGCGTTGACCTCTCTGCTGGTGTCATGGCTCGTTTGCAAGATGAGCCCGCTCCAGCGCTGGACGATGCGACTGCACATAGCCGTACGGGTAATGTGTCATTTGTGCGCGGGGCAGGCGTTGCAGCGGCGGTATCGCTGATGGTGCTCACCGGCGTGCAGTTCTTCGGCAATAGCAGTGGAACGTCACAGTCGCAGCAGGGGGGTGGAGTGGCTTCAAGCTCCGAATCGACGACATCTAATCAGGTGCAGCCGGTAAACCTCGCGTCCACACCGTCTGTTACCAATAGCCAATCAGCAGGCACTCAGCAGGGCGAAATGCCCATGTTCGAGCAAACCCCTTTTAGGATGAGTGGGCAAGGATCGGGAAATGGCCTGATGAACGTTAGTGAAGGCGGCTTCTCCGGTTCAGGTCAGCAGCAAAGCGTATCGGCTCAGCAGGGTACTAATATCGATGTTGAGCAACTTCGCATGCTGCAGTCTTATCTTGAGCAGCAGACTCAAGGTTCGGCAGGGGGCCAAAACGATCAATGGTCACCTTTGATGCATTCATCCGGTGCTACAGAGCCTTTGGGGCAACGCTGATCAGCCCGGCTAGTTAGCGATAGGACAATTATACAAATGGACGTTGGAAAGAGGTGCCCTCTATTTCAACGTCCATTTTTTATGGTCGTAAACAATACAACGGTTGTTAACCACTTAATCAGCGCTCTTAAGAAGCAGTGTGGGAGTCAATGTTGTGTCGGTAGCATCAAATGAAGCATTTATTAAGCGCCAAGGACGAGTCGTGGGCTACCACGCGCATGGAGTTATCGTCGAAGTCGCGGCCTCGCCTGGCTGCATGCAATGTGCTAAAGGTCAAGGCTGTGGGGCAGGGCTGCTTGAACGCCGACCTGCCTGGCAGGTGTCGGTAGATACGCGGCTGCCGCGCGACAATGATGACGAGCTGGCACTGAATAGCGAGGTAACGTTGGTGATGCTTAAGGCTTCCATGACACGTTTAGCGTGGCTGGTCTACGGATTGCCGCTCTTAATGGCCTTGGCTATCGCTGGGTTATTTGGCACGCTCAGCGATGAGATGTGGCTTGCACCGAGTCTTTTCTTCAGCGTCTTGATTAGTGGCATGATAGGCCTTAAATACGCGTTAGGTCGGCGTGCGGAGCACTTCCGTCCGCGGTTGGCTGATGCATCTTGATCGGTGGCTCACGGTGAGCTGCATTGATTGGCTTGATGGTGTTTTCAGTAGGAGCTCTTGCATGAAGCGCTTAAACTTTCCCTCTGCGTTGTGGATGTGTTTTGTATTGCTGCTCTTTGTGGCGCAAAGCGCCCAAGCACAAAACCTGCCGGATTTTACCGACCTCGTTGAGGACGCCGCTCCCGGGGTGGTGAATATTTCTACCAGCCGAACGGTGCAGCGCGGCGGGCCCTCCTTTGATAACTTCGGTGGTCAGGAAATGCCGGAGATTTTTCGTCACTTCTTTGGCGATAGCTTCCCCGCGCCGCCAGGAGGGGGGCAGGGGCGCAGCGAAGAGCGTCAATCACTGGGCTCTGGTTTCATTATTAGCGAAGATGGCTACGTGATGACCAACGCGCACGTGGTGCAGGACGCCGATGAAATTCTCGTTCGTTTGAACGATCGGCGCGAGTTAACCGCTGAGCTAATCGGCAGTGACCCACAAACCGATGTAGCACTGCTTAAGGTCGATGCGGATGCTCTACCCACCTTGAATCTGGGAGATTCGGATGAGCTTCGTGTAGGTGAATGGGTCGCCGCCATAGGCTCGCCATTTGGCTTTGATCATTCGGTGACGGCGGGTATTGTCAGCGCGATTAATAGAACGCTCCCGCGCGATGCCTATGTGCCGTTCATCCAAACCGATGTGGCGATCAATCCGGGTAATTCAGGTGGTCCATTGTTTAACCTCGATGGCGAGGTCATCGGTATTAACTCGCAGATTTTTACGCGTAGCGGTGGGTTTATGGGAGTTTCATTCGCCATCCCGATTAACGTTGCGTTGGATGTGGCCGATCAGCTTCGCGAAGATGGACACGTTAACCGTGGCTGGTTGGGAGTCATGATTCAGCCGGTGTCGCGTGATTTGGCTGAATCATTTGGCATGGAAGAGGCTGAAGGCGCGTTGATCGCCGATTTGGATCCTGATGGCCCCGCAGCAAAAGGCGGTCTTAAAGCTGGTGATGTCATCCTGGAAGTTAACGGTGAAACCGTGGATCGCTCGAGCAGCCTACCGCGTCTGATTGGCCGGGTGGCGCCGGGAGATGAAGTGGATCTACGGCTAATGCGTGATGGTGAAGAACGTAGTGAAGCCGTAGAGCTAGGTAGTTGGCCTGATGCCGAAGGGGCGCCCGCTTCATCATCTAGCGATAGCCAAGTGCGCCTTGGTGTTTCGGTTGCTGAAATAGACCAGGAAACCCAAGAGCAGCTTGATCTGCAAGGTGGCGTAATAGTGCGTGAAGTTGAGCCCGACAGCGTGGCGGCTCGCGCTGGTCTTCGCGCAGGCGATGTGCTGGTTAGTTTGGATCATCGCAGCTTATCGTCACCCGAAGAGTTGCGCCGCATCGTTGAAGAGTTGCCCACTGATCGAGCGATACCCTTGCGTCTCTATCGCGATGGCCGCTCGCTTTTCGTAGCGCTGCGTTTTGAATAATTGAATTAGCGTTTCTCCGTCAGGCAGTCCGCCGTCAACATCGGTGGGCTGCCGTTTTTTTGCCCTGATTTTTGTACATAGCACCAAGACCGTCGTAACGGTACAATGGCTACAAATTTTGATGCGCACCGCAAGGACTGATGGTTTGTCTTGCCTGAGTGCGTACTCCAAGCGGATTAAAAACGGCCAATGACCAGCGAAAACCCAAGCAAGCTAACACATATACGTAACTTCTCGATCATTGCCCATATCGATCACGGCAAGTCCACGCTTTCAGACCGGTTAATTCAAACCTGCGGTGGTTTAACTGAGCGTGAATTGAAAGAACAAGTGCTTGATTCCATGGATATCGAGCGCGAGCGTGGCATTACCATTAAAGCGCAATCGGTGACGTTGGACTATACCGCCCCTGACGGCCAGGTATATCAACTCAACTTCATCGACACGCCTGGGCACGTGGATTTTTCTTATGAAGTGTCGCGCTCGCTATATGCCTGCGAAGGCGCCCTATTGGTTGTGGACGCTGCCCAGGGCGTTGAAGCACAGTCAGTGGCCAACTGTTATACCGCCGTCGAGCAGGGCCTGGAAGTATTACCGGTGCTCAATAAAATCGATTTGCCCCAAGCGGATCCCGACCGGGTAGCTCAGGAAATCGAAGAGATTATTGGCATTGATGCCACCGATGCCTGCCAAGTCTCAGCGAAAAGCGGGATTGGCATCGACGCGCTGTTAGAGCGCTTAGTGCGTGATATCCCTCCCCCGAAAGGTGACCCTGACGCCCCTTTGCAAGCGCTTATTATCGATTCTTGGTTCGATAACTACTTGGGTGTCGTCTCTTTAGTCCGCCTGTTCGACGGTACGCTGCGCAAAGGCGATAAGATCCGCATCAATTCCACCGGGCGGGACTGGAACTCCACAGAAGTCGGGATTTTTACGCCGCTGCGCAAACAGACCAATATCTTACGCGCGGGAGAAGTTGGTTTCATTGTGGCGGGTATTAAAGACATCCACGGTGCGCCGGTGGGGGATACGATTACCCACACTAAAACGCCCGATGTGCCGCGACTGCCAGGCTTTCAGAAGGTCAAACCTCAAGTATATGCGGGTATGTTCCCGGTCAGTGCCGATGACTACGAAGAATTCCGCGATGCGCTCGAGAAGCTGGCGCTTAACGATGCGTCGCTTGAATACGAGCCCGAAAACTCAGATGCGCTGGGCTTTGGTTTTCGCGTGGGCTTTCTGGGCACGCTTCACATGGAGATCATTCAAGAACGCCTGGAGCGCGAATACGACCTAGACTTGCTGACCACCGCGCCGACCGTGGTCTATGAGCTGGCCATGAAAAATGGCGATCTCAACTACGTCTCGAACCCCTCCAAACTGCCTGATATGGCAGATGTCGAGCACATGCGCGAGCCAGTGGTGCGAGCCAGCATCCTCGTGCCCCAGGAATTCGTCGGCAATGTAATTGCCGAGTGTGAACAACGCCGTGGCACTCAGTTGGATATGCAGTTTCTCGGCAATCAGATCCAGTTGACTTACGAATTACCCATGTCTGAAGTCGTGATGGACTTCTTTGATCGACTGAAGTCTATTTCACGTGGCTATGCCTCGCTTGAATATAATTTTGAACGCTTTGAGGCAGCCCAGTTAGTTCGCCTGGACGTGTTGATTAACGGTGATAAAGTAGATGCCCTAGCAGTGATTATTCACCGTGATCACGCTCACACGCGTGGCCGCCTGCTGGTGGAGAAAATGAAAGAGTTAATCCCCCGGCAAATGTTTGATGTCGCGATCCAGGCGGCTATTGGTGGCCAGGTAGTGGCTCGCTCCACCGTCAAGGCGCTGCGCAAGAACGTGACCGCTAAATGTTATGGCGGTGATGTCAGCCGTAAGAAAAAACTGCTAGAGAAACAGAAAGCTGGTAAGAAACGTATGAAGCAGGTCGGTCGGGTGGAAATCCCCCAGGATGCCTTCCTTGCTGTACTCAAGGTTAACGATTAGGGACGACTTCCACCCATGGATTTTGCATTACTGCTGGTACTTGCCGTCGCGCTTTCTGGCGTTATCTATTTGCTCGATGTGGTCTGGTTACGCCCCAAACGGCGTGAGCGGGTTGCCCACGCCGATGCGAATACCGTAGAGGGACTCGATCAGGCGACGCGTGACAAGCTGCTTAAAGAGCCGTGGCCCGTCGATTACTCACGCTCTTTCTTTCCGGTATTGCTGGTAGTGCTGGTGGTGCGTAGCTTTGTCGTCGAGCCGTTTCAAATTCCCTCTGGCTCAATGCGGCCAACGCTTGAAGTGGGTGATTTCATACTGGTCAACAAATTTGCCTACGGGCTACGTTTGCCGGTCATCAATACACGCTTTCTTGAGGTCGATGACCCTGAACGTGGCGATGTAATGGTGTTTCGTTTTCCCGAAGAGCCTTCGGTTAACTTCATTAAGCGCGTAGTCGGGCTGCCCGGCGACCGTATTCGTTATGAAGACAAGCAGCTTTATGTCAACGGCGAAGCGGTGCCCAAAGAGCTGATGGAAGAAGATGTTTCTCAGCAGCTATTGCTTGAAGAGCGTTTAGGTGAAATTGAACACTATATTTATAACAATCCCCGGGATTCTGGGCCGCAAATGCGTGAAGTTGAAGTGCCTGAAGGCCACTACTTCACCATGGGTGACAACCGTGATCACTCCAACGACAGCCGCTACTGGGGGTTTGTGCCTGAGGAAAATATTGTCGGGCGCGCCTTTGCCGTATGGATGCACTGGGACGGTGGGCTGCCAAGCTTTACCGACGTGCGCCGCATTGAGTGATAAGGCCAACCGTTATGTATAGTCATTATTTTTTAGTCAACGTCAACGACGTAGGGGCCCTGTGAGTACTTCGTTAACCGCTTTTTGCCGACGCATCGGCCATACGTTCGGCGATGCCACGCTGATAGAACTGGCCATGACCCACCGCAGCTATGGCGGTCGTAACAATGAACGCCTGGAATTTTTAGGTGACTCAATCGTCAACTTCGTGATTGCTGAAGCGCTTTACCAGCGTTTTCCCCAGGCGCGAGAAGGGCAGCTTTCCCGACTGCGGGCGCGTCTGGTGAAAGGGCAAACGCTTGCTGAACTGGCTAGAGAAATGACATTTGGTGAGTGCTTACGGTTAGGCTCAGGCGAAATGAAAAGCGGCGGTCATCGCCGGGAATCGATTTTAGCGGATGCGGTTGAAGCGGTGATTGGTGCTATCTATTTAGATGCGGGCATGGACGCGGTTCGTGAGCGCGTTCTGGCATGGTACGCCGAACGGCTAGCGAACATCTCGCTGCAAGATACTCAAAAAGACCCGAAAACGCGGCTGCAAGAATTTCTCCAGTCCCGACAAGCTGCGCTGCCGCGTTATGAAGTAGTGAGCGTTAAGGGAGAAGCGCATGCGCAGATGTTTACCGTAGAGTGCTATATCGATTTGTTAACTGAACACACTACGGGTAAAGGTCCGAGCCGCCGCCACGCAGAGCAGCAGGCGGCCGAAGAAGCGCTTGCCTACCTTGAAAAACGTCCTGGAGACAATGCATGAGCCAAACCTGTGGATTCGTTGCGATTGTCGGTCGCCCCAATGTCGGCAAGTCCACGTTGATGAACCGTATCTTGGGGCAAAAGATTTCAATTACCTCCCGGCGGCCTCAGACCACGCGCCATCAGGTGATGGGAATTAAAACGGAGGCGGACGCCCAGTTTATTTATGTCGATACGCCTGGCATGCACATCATGTCGAAAGATCGCAATAAAGCGATCAATCGGTTTATGAACCAGGCAGCGACCCAGGCATTGCGTGACGTAGACTGCGTGGTGTTTATTATTGACCGCACCCGCTGGACAGATGAGGACCAAGCGGTGCTCAAAAGGCTTGAGCACGTTAAGGCACCGGTGGTATTAGCGGTTAATAAGGTGGATCGGCTAAATGACAAAGGCGATTTGCTGCCTTGGCTGGCCGACGTGGGAGCCCGTCGCGAGTTTGCCGCCATCGTGCCTATTTCTGCTAAACATGGGACTCAGGTAGAAACGCTGGAAGAAGAAGTCGCCAAGCATCTGCCCGAGAGCGTTCACTATTTCCCTGAAGACCAAATTACCGATAAAAGTCTGCGGTTTATGGCAGCAGAGCTGGTGCGCGAAAAAGTCATGCGCCAGTTGGGCGACGAGTTGCCCTACCAGATGACCGTGGAAATCGAAGAGTTTCGCGAAACTGAACGCGTTACACATATCAGCGCGCTGATTCTAGTCGAGCGTCAGGGGCAAAAAGTCATTCTGATCGGCGAGAACGGCGAGCGAATCAAAAGCATCGGTCGTGAGGCACGCTTGGATATGGAGCGGGCGTTGGGCACCAAAATTATGCTTAACCTGTGGGTGAAGGTGAAACGGGGCTGGTCGGACGATGAGCGCGCGCTTAAAAGCCTGGGCTACGATCTCGATTGAGCAGGGCAATGTCAGCGGAGCCGGCCTTCTTGCTGCACCGCAGGCCCTACCGAGAAACCAGTGCGCTGGTGGATCTTCTTACGCTGCATCATGGTCGGATTCGCGCGGTGGCTCAAGGCGGTCAGCGACCATCGTCAAAGTCGCGTCAGCGTCTGCAGCCGTTTACACCGCTGTTGGTGACGTGGCGAGGCGAACGTGAACTCAAACGCCTGACGCTGATGGAGTCCCGTGGGCAGACGGCGCTGCTGGCTGGCGAGGGCCTGTTGTGTGGGTTTTATGCCAATGAAATCGCCACGCGCCTGCTGCCGTTGGAACTTCCTGCTGGGGACGTCTTTGCTTTTTATACGGCCTTGCTTGAAGCGCTGCCGGTGCCCGCTGCCCGCGCGCTCGCTCTGCGGCGTTACGAGTGGTCGCTGCTGGAGGTTTTGGACGCTACACCGCGCTTCTGTACGCCCGATGGTGGCGCACTCGACCCTCAAGCACTGTATCGCTTTGATGCATCGAGCCGCGCGTTTATTCCGGCAGCCAAGGGGCTGGATGGTCGTACTCTGCGCTATATTGACCACCATGACTGGCAGGAACCCGCTTTAGCCAACGCCTTAAAAGCCATTATGCGCGCTGCACTGGCGCCACATCTTGGTACGACGGCGTTACGCTCCCGCGAATTAATGCACGACCTCGCCAAACGTCGTCAACGCTAGGCTGTCACTTTTTTATCACCGGAGGCCATTATGCATCCACCTCGGATACTGCTCGGGGTCAACATCGACCATATCGCCACTCTTCGCCAAGCGCGTGGTACGCGCTATCCGGATCCGGTTCAGGCGGCGCTGATAACTGAGGAGGCCGGGGCCGACGGCATCACTGTGCATTTGCGCGAAGACCGCCGTCATATTCAACTGCGCGATGTAAAGCTGCTTGCTGAAGTGCTCAATACGCGTATGAATCTTGAAATGGCCGTCACCGAAGAGATGCTGACGCTAGCCGAAGAGATTCAGCCTGCCCACGTGTGCCTTGTTCCCGAAAAACGCGAAGAGCTGACCACCGAAGGTGGTCTGGATGTGGTCGGCGGCTTTGACGCCATTGCCAGCGCCTGCCAACGCCTTGCCGCCGCCGGTTGCGAGGTGTCGTTATTTATCGACCCCGACGATGAGCAAATTGATGCCGCCCAGCGTGCTGGAGCCCCCGTCATCGAATTACACACCGGGGCTTATGCTGAAGCGCGCCCCGGTAGCGAGATGGCAATGGCGGAGTACCAGCGGTTGACGGCGGCCGCAACACACGCGGTTTCACTAGGGTTAGTGGTCAATGCCGGTCATGGTTTGCATTACCATAATGTGGAAGCCATTGCGGCGTTGCCTGGGGTTAATGAATTGAATATTGGCCACGCGATTATCGCCCGTGCGCTTTTTGTTGGCCTAAAAGAAGCCGTTCAAGAGATGAAGCGGCTGATTATAGCGGGCCAGGAAGCCGGACTTATGGCGGCGTTGGATGCACACGACCACGACCACGACCACGACCACGATCATCGGCATGACGCTTCCCATAGCGGCTGCTGCGGACACTAGCGCGTGATTGTCGGTATTGGCTCTGATATTGCGCGGGTTGAGCGCTTTGCTCGGGCGTTACAGCGCCACGGGCCGCGCTTTGCGCTGCGTATATTAGGGCCCGACGAACACGCCGTTTGGCAGCAAAAATCGCAGCCCACTGCGTTTCTTGCCAAGCGGTTTGCGGCTAAAGAGGCGTTTGTGAAAGCGCTAGGTTTGGGGTTGCGCCACGGGCTGCAGTGGCGCGATATTCAAGTGCACAACGACGAGTTGGGCAAGCCGTTTCTTGAGCTTCACGGGACTGCCGCTGAAAAGGCGGCGGTCGCCGGAGTGACTACCATGCATATTACCCTCAGTGATGAAGACGACTATGCCATCGCTTTTGTGGTTTTAGAACGCTAAGTCCCCGCTTACCCTAACGAACTGCGCTGGGCGATGAGTTTGTCCATGGCGTGGTAAAGATCATCAATTAACGTATCTACATGGTCTAGCCCGCTGGTACGCAATCGGGTTTCCAACGTCTCGACTATCAGCGCCAACTCGGGCGCGCCGCAGTAGCGGCTTGCACCATTCAAGCCGTGAACGCTGTCCAGCAGGGCTTCCAGATCGCGTTGTTGAAAAGCGGCGTCCATTTCAGCTCGGGTGGCGGGCAGGTTATCGATCAGCCGCCTTAATTGGGCTCGCGCTAAATCCTCTTTGCCTCCCGCTAAGCGGGCGCCCAGCGTAAGGTCGATCACCGGTAGCGTAGCGGCTGCAGCGCTAGGCGATACCTTCTTTGGCTGCGGGGAAGACCCTTCCGGGGGGGGGATGCCCAGAAAGCGGCTTAGCAACTGCCCCAATTCATGCTCGTCAATCGGTTTGATAATCACGTCGTCCAGCCCTTCTGCTAACCAGCGTTGTCGCTCGCTGTTCAGGGCGTGGGCGGTTACCGCGACAATTGGGCAACGACTCCAGGCGGCATTAATGCGTCGTAGCGCTTGGGTCGTTTGTAGCCCATCCATTCCCGGCATGCGTATATCCATAAACACCATGTCAAAGGTGTGGTCACGGCCTATCTCAAGCGCTTTTTGACCACTTTCCGCCAGGCTGATATGCCGCCCAGGTGCTTCCAATAAAGCACTGAGCAGTTGCCGGTTTGAGGTGTTGTCATCGACGACTAATAACCGATACCCCTCATCGGCGGCGGGTAATGCCGGAAGGGGCGCGCTGGGTTGAGGCCGTGCCTCGCCGACCGGCACCAATAAATGGGTCAGCGAGGCAACCAATTGCGCGCGGGTGAATGGCTTACAGAGCAATTCACCTTTGAAGGGGAAGTCGAGCTGGGGTAGGTCAAAGCTGGAACCGTTCACCAGGACCAGTGCAGGGCACCCCGCAGCGCTGATAAGCGCCTGCCACTGAGCAAGGGCAGTGTTTTGTAAATCATCCTGATCAAGACTGATCAGCAATAAGTCACTGGTCGCGTCGCTTGAAAGCGCAACGGGAATCGCTCCCCAGCGTTCCAGTAAATGCTCAAGCACATGACGCGTCGTGGTGTGTGGCTCGTGCACGCGAATGATTGGGCCGTCAAGGTGTAACTCCGGGCGGCGTTCGTCAGCGTTTGGCGCCTGGAGGGGAAGGGTGAATGAGAATGTCGCGCCTTTGTCTAGCTCGCTCTCAACGCTAATTTCCCCGCCCATGCGTTGAATGAGCTGACGGCATATGGTTAAACCGAGTCCGCTGCCGCCAAACTGGCGAGGGTGACTGGGCTCGGCTTGGGAAAAGGCGCTGAACAGCTGTTGCTGGTGGTCTTCGCTCAGGCCGATGCCCGTATCGCTCACGCTTATATTCAGCACGACATGCTTACCCGCGTAGTGTTCCAGCATGACCCTCACCACGACATCGCCCTGGTGGGTGAACTTTAGGGCATTACTGATCAGGTTATTGAGCACTTGGTGGAGTCTGAGTGGGTCGCCGCATAGCGGTGTCGGCACATCATCGTAAACCATAGCGACCAGATGAAGGTGCTTGCGCTGGGCCTCGGGGGCGTGAAGGCCAAGAATTTCGTCCACTAACGTGACGATGTCGATATCGGCTTCTTCCAGAGTTAAGCGGTTAGCTTCCAGCTTGGAGAAATCCAGGACATCATTGACCAGCATCAGCAGGTTATCGCAGGCACGGTGCACGTGTTGCAGCCAATCGCGTTGGCGTTCATCGAGGGACGAGCGGCCGAGCAGTCGACAAAAGCCGATGATACCATTAAGCGGAGTACGGATTTCATGACTCATATTGGCCAGAAATTCGGACTTGACCGTATTGGCGCGCACCGCGCTGCGGTGAGCAAGGTCGAGCTTGATATTCTGTTCTTCGATGGTTTCCATTGATTCTTGAAGTTCGCTGGTCGCCTGTTCGATTTGCGCTTGCATATCGTGTTGGGCACGCTGTAGATGGCTGGCCAGTGCATTGATTTGTTTGGCTAGTTGGTCGAGTTCAATGGCGTTATGGGGCGTAGCCGTTTGCTCATAATCGCTCCGCGACAGGCGATATAGAGCATGACTAGCTTCTTCAATGGGACGTGTGACATAGCGGCTAATGGCAAAGGCAATCAAAAACAGGCAAAGCCCGAGGAGCATTCCCCCCAGGCTTAAACTGGCAATCAATTGATAGCGGGCAAGGTTAAGCGACTGAGTATCTATCGTGGCTTCCAGCCAACCCACCCGTGGGGCGGCTGCATTATCCATTGCGGCGATCTCAAGGGGCACTTGCAAGCGCCACACGTCATCGGTAGTTGAGAGCCGCGTGGTGTCAGGTGGTGACGAGGTTGGCGATGCGTCGGTGGTGCGTCCACGTACCAGCAGGCGGCTATTTTGATCATCAAACACGCTAACGGCGTTAACGCCTTCCTGTTCGAGGAACTGTGAGGCGTGGGTCTCTAGCTGGTCAATGTCGGTGTCCGCCAGCGCCTCTGCCATGCTTGGGGCAATGTATTCGCTGGCGCTGACAATCCGTTCTTCCAAAAGCGCCCGGGATTTATGGTCGTTTTGCACGACGAGCAGCACCGCCATGCAGGCATAAACCACGAGCGGTAGGCCAAGCAGCGCAAAAAGAAGTCGTGTGTTCAAAGACATGAAAGCAGCCTGCTGAGATTCAAGAGGGTAACCTGTCCAGTGTACGGTAGCACCGATATAATGCAGGGTAACGGTCACGATAAGGAATCGATGCGATGGATTATCCCACGTTAGAAGAGGTAATTGGCAATACGCCGCTGGTACGTCTGAAACGTATTAGCGCGGGGCGCAACAATACCCTCCTGGCGAAACTCGAAGGCAACAACCCAGCGGGGTCGGTGAAAGACCGGCCAGCGTTGTCGATGCTCAGTGAAGCAGAAGCGCGGGGTGACATCGCTCCCGGCGATACGCTGATCGAAGCCACGTCGGGCAATACCGGCATTGCCCTGGCCATGGCTGCCGCCATCAAAGGCTATAGGATGGTGTTGGTGATGCCTGAAAGTGCTTCCGAAGAACGCAAGCAGGCAATGGCGGCATTCGGGGCTAAGCTGGTGTCGGCGAGTAAAGAAGGCGGCATGGAAGAGGCGCGGGATATTGCCGATGGCATGATTGCGCGGGGTGAGGGTAAGCCGCTCAACCAGTTTGCCAATCCGGATAACCCGCTGGCTCACTACCGCACAACCGGGCCAGAAGTGTGGCGACAAACGGGCGGTGAAATGACCCACTTTGTCAGTTCCATGGGAACGACGGGCACAATCATGGGGGTGTCGCGCTATCTGAAAGAGCAAAACCCAGCGATTCAGATCGTCGGCCTGCAACCCGCTGATGGGGCGAGCATTCCGGGTATTCGGCGCTGGCCGCAGGAATATTTGCCGGCCATTTTTGAAGCGCCGCGCGTAGATGTCACGCTGGATATTGCGCAGCACGAAGCCGAAGAGCACATGCGGCGTCTGGCGCGTGAAGAGGGTGTCTTTGCGGGCGTCTCATCCGGGGGGAGTCTGGCGGGAGCGCTGCGTATCGCCGAACAAGCCGAGAATGCGGTCATCGTGTTTATTGTCTGCGACCGCGGAGACCGCTACCTCTCCACGGGCTTATTTGCCCCGGAGGTATAGATGGCCATGTTGGGTAAACGGCGGCCACCGCGTCCTGCCTCAGGGCATTCAGGATTGGCACGCCAACAAACGAGCAAGACGCCCAATCAAACGCTGCACGACGCAACTGAGCTGGTGGTGGAGCGCTTAGCCCACGATGGACGAGGGGTTGCCCATAACAGTGCGGGCAAAACGGTGTTTATCGACCAAGCGCTGCCCGGTGAGCATGTTGAAGTGGCCGTTCACCTGACTCGCAAGCGTTACGACGAAGCCCACGTCAAAAAACTGCTGAGCCCATCAGCCCAACGCGTTACGCCACCATGCCCGCATTTTGGCCAATGTGGCGGCTGCGATTTACAGCATCTGGACATAGTGTCGCAACGTGCCCATAAAGCCGAAGCCGTGCGCGATTTGTTGGCCCGCCAAGGCATCGCCATCGGCGCGATTGAGGCGTTGTACAGCGATGTGCAAGGGTATCGTCGGCGCGCTCGTTTGGGGGTCAAGGTCGATAGTGACGGCCAACCGCGGTTAGGCTTTCGTGCCGCACATTCCCACCGGCTGATCGATATTGAACGCTGCGTAGTGCTGGTGGATGCGCTACAAACCCTCATAGCGCCCTTACGTACGCTGTTGGCAACACTTGAAGCACCGCGCCAGGTCGGGCATATCGAACTGCTGTCAACGGCCACACAGCAGGTCGTGCTGGTTCGTCAATTGAAAGCCAATGCGGCTGATGCTGAGCGATGGCAGGTATTTGCCGATCAATATCAGGTCGTACTAGGCACTTGGCTAGGGCGTGAGTCGCCGGTATTGCACTGGCATGGTGCGCCACCGGTGTTCGAAGAGACGCTCAAAACGCCTGATAATAGGCCGTTAACAATAAATTTCGAGCCGGGCGATTTTTTGCAGGTCAACGCCGCGGTTAACCAGCAAATGGTCACGACCGTCATGCGCTGGCTAATGCCCTCACCAGGCCAGCGGCTAATGGATTTGTTTGCCGGTATTGGTAACTTCAGCCTTCCGTTAGCGGCGTCTGGAGCTTTGGTGCATGCCGTGGAAGGCAGCCCTGCCATGATCGAACGACTTGCCGATAACGCGCACAGAAATCGACTGAATGTGACGGGCCAGCAGGCCGATTTAAGTGATCCGGATACCGTCGCCTCATTGCTCCAGGCGCAGGCTGATCTCGATGCTCTCGTGGTCGACCCACCGCGAAGCGGCGCGGAAGTCATTTGTCAGGGATTGGCACGCTACCCGGTCCCCAAGGTGGTCTATATTTCCTGTGATCCTGCAACGCTTGCCCGCGATGCGGCACACCTTGTGCATGCAGGTTACCGCATTAAGCAAGTCGCAGTGGCGGATATGTTCATGCACACTGCTCATATGGAAACGCTGATGCTGTTTGAACACACGGGGTGTGCGTAAACGCAGTTAGCCTCGGCAGCGGTTTAGAAAACCGTTGCCTCGAATGGATGAGATATCGTCATGGTAAAAGTGCGTGAAGACCAGCCGCTAACCAACAGCGGAACGGTGGACCTAAAACAATGGTTAACGCGCCTGCAAGAAGATGTGCGTCTTCCCGAACCTGAACGTTTACAACAGGCCTGCGAGCTTGCCCAAACCCTGGAGCTAGACGCACCAAGGTCGCATCGCGTTTGGCTGACGCCGGGTTCCAGCTTTCGCATGGGCCTGGAGATGGCCGACATTTTAGGTGAGCTCAAGCTTGACCAGTCGACGTTGGAGGCGGCGGTCCTCTACCGTGCGGTGCGTGAAGGTCTGTTGAGCCTGGAGACCGTTACCAAACGGTTTGGTGGCGAAGTCGCCAACTTGATCGATGGCGTCCTGCAGATGGCGGCAATTAGCTATCCGTTGGCCCCCAACCACGGCATGGGCCAGCACAACCAGCAGGAAAACCTGCGCAAAATGCTGGTCAACATGGTGGGGGACGTACGCGTTGCGCTGATTAAAATTGCCGAGCGCACCTGTGCGCTGCGCCAGGTCAAGGATGCGCCGCGGGAGAAATGCCTCCAGGTCGCCCGGGAAGTGGCCGATATATACGCGCCGCTGGCGCACCGTCTGGGTATTGGGCAAATCAAGTGGGAGCTTGAAGACCTATCGTTCCGCTACCTTCATGAAGACGAATACAAAGCGATTGCCAAGCTGCTGGCCGAAAAACGCCTGGACCGTGATCGCTATATCCACGATGTGGTGGAAACCATCAAAGGCTTGATGGAAGCTCAGAATATCCACCATTACGATGTAGACGGGCGCGCCAAGCACATCTATTCGATCTGGCGCAAAATGAAGCGCAAGCGGATTGATTTCTCCCAGGTTCATGACGTGCGCGCCGTGCGCATTCTGGTGCCTGAAGTGGCCGACTGCTACACCGTCTTGGGGATTGTCCATTCCCGATGGCACCACGTGCCCAACGAGTTTGACGACTACATCGCCAACCCCAAGAAAAACGGCTACCAGTCACTGCATACCGCCGTCATGGGGCCGGAAAATAAAGTCCTGGAAATCCAGATTCGTACTTTTGCGATGCACGACGAAGCCGAGCTGGGTGTCTGTGCCCACTGGCGCTACAAAGGCCACGACACCAACGCCAAGAGTCGTAGCTACGAGGAAAAAATTGCCTGGCTGCGCCAAGTGCTGGAGTGGCAGGACGAGGTTGGCGGCTTTGGTGACCTGCGCGAAGGGCTGTCCAGCGACGTCGCTCCGGACCGCATCTATGTGTTTACGCCCGACGGCCACGTCATCGATTTACCCCGGATCGCCACGCCGATTGATTTTGCTTACCGCGTGCATACCGAGATCGGCCACCGTTGCCGGGGAGCCAAAATCAACGGCCGTATCGTGCCACTCACCTATAAGCTAAAAACCGGCCAGCAGGTTGAGATTCTGACCGCGACAAAAGGCGGGCCAAGTCGTGACTGGCTGAACCCCAGCCTGGGCTATGTACGCACCTCCCGCGCTCGGGCGAAGATCCAAGCCTGGTTCAAGTACCAGGCCCGCGATCAGAATCTTGACGAGGGGCGTGCGCTGTTTGAACGCGAAATGCGCCGCTTGGATGTCGATGGACTCGACCTGCCCAAACTGGCTAAATCGGTTAACTACCAGACGGCGGATGATATGTACGCCGCGCTGGGGGCGGGCGACTTGCGCATTGGGCAAGTGCTTCACCAGGCCCAGCAGCTATTTGGGGAAACCGATGATCAGGAGCAGCTCGACCGACTGTTGGCCAAGCCCAAGCGTCAGTCCAGCAAGGCGACTAAAAGCGATATTACCGTGCTCGGCGTCGGCAACCTGAAAACCAGCATGGCCAACTGCTGTCGGCCGGTGCCCGGCGAGCCCATCGTCGGCTTTATTACCCAAGGGCGTGGCGTCACCGTGCACCGCCAGGACTGCAGCAATATCCTGCAGTTGCGTCTCGATGAACCCCAACGCATTATTGAGGTGGAATGGGGCGAACGCGCCGAGACGCGCTACCCTGTGACCATTGAGATCCAGGCCTGGGACCGCTCGGGCCTGCTGCGCGATGTCACGGGCCTGCTGGGCAATGAAAAAGTCAACGTGCTGGCGGTGAATACGCTGACCGACACTGACGAAGGTATTGCGCGGCTGCGCATCACCCTGGAAGTCGATGGCTTGGAAGCGCTGGGGCGTCTTTTCTCGCGTATTCAACAACTGCCCAATGTGACCGAAGTCCGTCGCCTGCGCGACACCGACCCCGAGAAAACCACGCGTAGGGGAGGGGCCTAATGCGTTACTCGCTGGATGATTTGCTTACCCTGATGCACGTGCTGCGTGACCGCGAGCAAGGTTGCCCTTGGGATATCAAGCAAGACTGGGACAGTATCGTCCCCCATACCCTTGAAGAAGCCTACGAAGTGGCCGACGCCATCGAACGGCGCGCCTTTGACGAGCTGCCCGGCGAACTGGGCGACCTGCTGTTTCAGGTGGTTTATTACGCCCAGTTTGCAGCGGAAGAGCAGCGTTTCGACTTTCACGATATCGTCGATACGTTGACCGCGAAAATGCTCCGCCGTCACCCGCATGTGTTCCCCGACGGCACTCTGGAATCGCGCCGCCCGCCGGGCGTCAGCGCCGACGACGTGCAAACCCAGCAGGTCAATCGCCGCTGGGAGGCATTAAAGGCTGATGAGCGCGCCGAGCGATCCAACCATCAAGTGCCCTCGGTGCTTGATGACGTGCCGCGCACCTTGCCTGCGCTTAGCCGTGCGGCCAAGCTTTCCAAGCGCGCGGCTCGGGTCGGGTTTGATTGGCCTGATTCGCAGGGCGTGCTGGCCAAAATCCGTGAGGAGCTTGATGAAGTTGAAGAAGCCCTCGCCGCTGGCGATAACGTTCACGCCCAGGAAGAAGTCGGCGACCTATTGTTTGCCGTCACTAATTTAGCCCGCACACTTGGGGCCAACCCCGAGCAGTGCCTGCGCAACACCAATGCCAAATTTGAACGTCGCTTCCGTTTTGTCGAGCGTGAGCTGGCAGCGGCTGGGCAGCCATTAGCGGATGCCTCTCTAGACGAGATGGAAATTCACTGGTTGGCGGCCAAAGCCGAAGAAACCCATTGATTAATCGTTTCCGCGACCCCTGCAAGGAGGCCACGCTATGAGCCATGACTTACACGAATCGCTACGCGATAACGTGCGTATCCTGGGCGACAGCCTGGGGCGAACCATTGCCGATGATCTAGGCCAATCCTTTGTCGATAAAATTGAAACCATTCGTGCCCACGCTAAGCAGGGTCGGCAGGGTGATTCGCTACAGCAACGCAATTTGATCGAATATTTGCGCCAACTGCCCGAGCAGGATTTACTGCCCGTCACCCGCGCCTTTAACCAGTTTCTAAATCTCGCCAATATCGCCGAGCAGCACTATCGGGCACGCTTTCGCCGCGTTGAAGACTATAAGCCGGGCTCGCAGCCGGTGCTTGGCGAGCTGCTCAAACGCGCCGAGCTGGCGGGTAACTCGCCGCGCAAGTTGGTCGAAACACTGGCCAATATGCGCGTTGAGCTGGTGCTCACCGCGCACCCGACTGAAGTCATTCGCCGTACGCTGATTCAAAAGTACGATGCCATCGACGACTGCCTGACGGCCATTGAAGGCTCTGAAGACTACCCCGAGCGCGGCACCCGTGCCCAAGGGCGGCTTGAGGAGTTGATCAGCCAGGCGTGGCATACCGACGAAATTCGCCACGAGCGCCCGACACCCGTGGATGAGGCCAAGTGGGGGTTTGCGGTTATCGAAAACTCACTGTGGCAAGCGGTCCCCGATTTTCACCGGGATCTGGACAACCTGCTGCTGGATACCGCAGGCGAGCGCTTGCCGCTGGATGCCGCGCCCATTCGCTATGCGTCCTGGATGGGCGGCGACCGGGATGGCAACCCGAACGTCACGGCAAAGGTCACCAAAGAAGTGCTTTTGTTAGGTCGTTGGATGGCGGCGGACCTTTACCTGCGCGACCTTGAACAGCTCAAGACCGAGCTCTCCATGTGGAAAGCCAATAGCGCCCTCAAGGCTGAGGCAGGCGATGTGGCCGAGCCCTATCGCGAAGTGCTGAAGCGCTTGCTGGCAAAGATGGAGTCCACCCGCGACTGGGCCAAGGCCGAGCTTGAAGGTCGAAACTATGACGGCGGCGCGATCATCGAGACTCGTGACCAGCTATATGCGCCCTTGCTGGCCTGCTACCGCTCGCTGTGCGATGTGGGCCTGGATACCATCGCCAACGGTGCGCTGCTGGATACACTACGCCGGGTCGCGGTTTTTGGCGTCACGCTGACCAAGCTCGACCTGCGCCAGGAAGCCAGTCGCCATGCCCAGGTAATGGAAGAACTAACGGATGCGCTGAACCTTGGCCGCTATCGCGAGTGGGATGAAACCCAACGTCAGGAGTTTTTGCTTGCCGAGTTTGCCTCGCGGCGCCCGCTGATTCCCCGCCGTTGGGAGTGTTCGGCGGAATCCCGCGAGGTGCTTGATACCTTCAAGGTGATCGCACAGGAACATGCCGAAGCGTTGGGCACCTATATCATCTCCATGGCCGCTGAACCGTCTGACGTGCTCACCGTGGCGCTGTTAATGAAAGAAGCCAGCGGCAACGTGACGTTGCCGATTGCGCCACTGTTTGAAACCCTTAACGACCTTGACCACGCGGGCGATGTGATCGACCAGCTGCTGGCGCTGCCGGGCTATCGCAAGCTGATGCGCAACGGCCAGGAAGTGATGATTGGTTATTCGGACTCGGCCAAGGACGCCGGCCAGTTGGCGGCGGCCTGGGCGCAGTACCGGGCCCAGGAGTCGTTGGTCAATGTATGTGAACGCCATGGGGTTGATTTAACGCTATTTCATGGCCGTGGCGGTACCGTCGGGCGTGGCGGCGGCCCCGCGCATGCGGCGATTCTCTCCCAGCCGCCGGGCTCGGTAAACGGCAGCCTCAGGGTGACCGAGCAGGGCGAGATGATTCGTTTCAAGTTTGGCCAGCCGGATATTGCCCTACGCTCAATGGAGATTTATGCCTGCGCCGTGCTGGAAGCAACGCTGCTGCCGCCGAGAGCGCCCGAGCCTCAGTGGCGCGAGGAGATGGACCAGCTTTCCAAGGTCGCCCACGCCGCTTATGTAGGGGTGGTGCGCGAAGACCCTGACTTTGTGCCGTACTTCCGGGCGGTCACGCCGGAAGGCGCGCTGGGCAGGCTGCCGCTTGGGTCGCGGCCCACCAAACGCCGCCAGGACGGCGGGGTGGAAACGCTGCGTGCGATCCCATGGATTTTCGCCTGGACGCAAATTCGCCTAATGCTGCCGGCGTGGCTGGGCAGTGGCGAAGCGTTCTCGCGTCGCTTAGAACAGCCTGGCGGTCGCGAGGTGCTGCAGGAAATGCGCAATGAATGGCCGTTCTTTGGTACCTACCTGGACATGCTGGAGATGCTGCTGGCCAAGGCCGACGTGGCGATTTCGGCCTACTACGAGCACCGTCTGGTGGACGAGCCCTCCCTCAAAGCGTTAGGTAAACAGCTACGCGAACGCTTTGCACGGCTGGAGGAAGCCGTGCTGGATATATTGCAGCAGCAAGAGCTGCTGGAAAATACCCCGCTAATTCGCCAGGCGATTGATGTTCGCAATCCCTACATCGACCCGCTCCATGGTCTTCAGGCAGAGCTACTGCAGCGTAATCGCGATGCCGATGGGGCGATCAGTGCCGATCTCTCACGAGCACTGATGGTCACCATGGCGGGCATTGCCGCCGGTTTGCGCAATACAGGTTAAGTTTTTTATTTCCACAGCGTTTATTACGACAAGGAGGCGTCAATGAAGTCGGATGCTCAAGCGGTACTTGATTTCTGGTTTGAGGAATTAACGCCTGTTCAGTGGTTTAAAAAAGACCCTATGATGGATCAGGCGATCCTCGAGCGGTTCGGCGCTCTGCATGCTCAAGCGGCCGCCTGCGAGTGCTACGCTTGGCGGCAAACGCCCCAAGGGCGGCTCGCGGAGATCATTGTGCTGGATCAGTTCTCGCGTAATATCTACCGCGACGATGCCCGCGCCTTTGCCACCGATGCGTTGGCGCTGGCGCTTGCTCAGGAAGCGGTGGCCGCTGGCGCCGACGCAGAGCTTTCCAGCAATCAACGGGTGTTTCTGTATATGCCCTATATGCATAGCGAGTCGGCGGTGATTCACGAGCGGGCAATGGCGCTTTATAACCAGCCGGGGTTGGAGAACAACCTAGATTATGAAGTGCGTCACAAAGCCATTATCGACCGTTTTGGCCGTTACCCGCACCGCAATGCGCTACTGGGGCGAACGTCTACCGATGAGGAACTGGCGTTCCTGAAGCAGCCCGGTTCGTCTTTCTAAGTTTTTAACGCTGCATTTATCCCTTTTAGCCACATGGCGTTCTATGTCGTTACGAAAATCTACCCGCATCAATAAATACATTAGTGAGAGCGGCCTGTGCTCGCGGCGGGAGGCCGACCGCTTTGTGGAACAGGGCAACGTCTGGATTAACGGCCGCCGGGCGACCACGGGTGATCAGGTGGTGGCGGGCGATCGGGTCAAAGTGAACGGCCAGGATATCGAGCCGCAGGAAGAGGAGGATTTGGTCCTCATTGCGCTCAATAAACCGGTGGGCATTGTCAGCACCACCGAGTCGAGCGAGAAAGACAACATTGTCGATTTTGTAAAACACGGCACGCGTATTTTTCCCATTGGTCGGCTGGATAAAGACTCCCAGGGGCTGATATTGCTCACCAATAACGGCGACTTGGTGAATAAAATCCTGCGTGCCAATAATCAGCACGAAAAAGAATATCGGGTAACGGTCAACAAACCGATCACTGATGACTTTATTCAAGGGATGCAAAGCGGGGTACCGATTCTTGGTCAGGTTACTAAAAAGTGCCATGTGGAGAAGGTATCCACGTTCGAGTTCACCATTACGCTGGTGCAGGGCCTGAACCGCCAGATTCGCCGCATGTGCGATTACTTCGGCTATGACGTTACCCAGCTTATCCGCACGCGCATCATGAATGTATCGCTGCAGGGATTGGCGTTAGGCGACTGGCGAGACTTAACGCCGAAAGAGATCGCAACGATTGAGGCGTTAACAGCAAGTTCAGAGGCTAAGCCCGCGCCGCCACCTACTGCAAAGCGTTCTAGCGGCCAGAAAAAAACGCGAAAAAGTGCCGCTGCTAGGCCAGGAAAGGGCGGTAAACCCGGTGAAAAAGCGTTAGGTAAAGGCGCAGCGAAACGCAGTGCCACCGGTTCGGGGCGGGCCAAACCCAAAAGCGCTGGCGGTAAACCAGCGCTTAAGGGCAAGTCGAGTGGTATGCCTTCTGGCAAGAAAGCCGCGGGGCGAGGCAAGCCTGGCAAGGGCGTTGCTGGCAGAAACAAGCCTATGAAAGGGAAGGCCTCTGCGCGCCGAAAGTAGTCGTTCGGACGTTAGACGTCATAGGCAAACAGAAAATTAGCGATCAGCTCCTTGCCGCCTTCGGTGGCAAACGACTCCGGGTGAAACTGAATACCGTGAATCGGGTAGTCGCGGTGCTTCACGCCCATCAGCTCAAACTCGCCGAGCGCTTGCCAGCGGCTGCGCTGTTCAAAGTTGTCAGCCGCCAGAGCGCCCACGGTGGCGGTTACTTCCAGACACTCGGGCAGAGTCGCTGCATCGGCAATCAGCGAGTGATAGCGCATCACTTCAAGCTGGTCCGGTACGCCGTTAAATACCGAATGGTTGTTGTGGTTAATTGGGCTGATCTTACCGTGCATGGGTAGCGGCGCTTTGATTACCTTGCCGCCGAACACGTGCACAATGCCCTGCATGCCCAGGCAAACCCCCAGTAGCGGAATGGTCTTGCCAAGCTTTTCAATTACCTCGGCACACACGCCAAAGTAGCGCGGATCATCCGGCGAGCCGGGGCCGGGGGAGATAATAATGCGATCCGGCGCCATGGCCTCTATTGCTTTGAAATCGATCTGGTTATTGCGTTTAACGAGTATCTCAAAGTGAGGCACCCTGCCGAGATTCTTCTCCGTGGCCAGAATCTCACCGATAAACTGGTAAAGGTTATAGGTGAAGGAGTCGTAGTTATCAATAATCAGCACCTTCATGCGGGGCTCTCCGTGTCCATATGCGTACTCATAAAAGGAGCAAGGGCTTTGCGGGTGCCGGCAAATTTGCGGCGGATTTCTTCGTATTCATCGGCGGCGTTACTATCAAACACGTTGCCGCCACAGGTTTGCACATAGGCATTCTCACCATTCACAAACACCGTGCGAATGGGGATGGCAAAGGTGCAGTCGCCGTTGAACGAGAACTGGCCTACCGCGCCGCCGTAGGGGCCACGCCCGTCATTTTCCAGATCGTCGATAATTTTCATCGCCTCGATTTTCGGCGCGCCGGTGAGGGTGCCCGCCGGGAAGTTGCTGGCCAGGGCGCTGAACATATCCTCGCCTTCAGCAATAATGCCGACGATCTCGCTGGAGATATGCTGCACATGGCTAAAACGCTTGATATCCATCAGGCTGCGTACTTTGACCGTGCCAAATTGCGCCACGCGACCAATATCATTGCGGTGCAGGTCGACGATCATATTGTGCTCGGCGATCTCTTTAGGGTCATTGAGCAGCGCGCGGGCTAACTGAGTGTCTTCCTGCGGTGTTTGACCCCGGGTGGTGGTGCCCGCTAGCGGAAAGGTTTCCATTTCGCCCTGGCGCAGGCGAAACAGCAACTCTGGGCTTGCGCCAATCAGCTTCTGATCGCCAAACTTGACGCAGTACATCTGCGGTGAAGGGTTGATGGTACGTAGCTGGTCGTACAGCGCGAGGGTGTCGCCCTTGATGTGGAAGCGTTTTTTAAAGCCGACTTCGCACTGAAATACTTTGCCGTCGATGATGTCCTGTTTCACCTTGGCCACAGCCTCGGCGTGCTCATCCTGGCTCATGGTATCGCCCAGGGCGGTGATGTGCAGCGGGCCAGGCGGCGTGTCGTCAGCGTCGATCAGTGTTTGCAGAAACGCATAGCGGCTATTGTCATAGTAGAAATAGATGACCTCTCCGGTCATCTTGTCGAGAATCAGGCCATCTTTATAGAGCCCAAACCGGAACGTATCGAAGTCGTTGCTGGCCTTTAGCGTTAGCGAAGGCTCGAAATACTGCATCGCATCGTAGCCCAGATAGCCGCTCAAACCGCCCGCATACTTACGCGAAATAATATTCTGGGGTATCAGGCTGCGCAGCAACTCATAAGGGTTATCGCTTGGGTAGTGGCTGGCATTTCCATCGCGGTCTTCGATCGTCAGCGTGTGGCCGTTGGCGTAAAGCGTGTATTCGGGGTCAAAACCGATAATCGAGTGGCGCGCCATGTGGCTGTCCTCGCCAAGCGACTCCAGCATGTAGCAGGTATCGAATTGCCGCTCGATTTTTTGAAACAAGGCAAAAAAGTCGCAGTCTGCCGCCAGGGTAACGTAGTGAGGCTTGCGCGGCAGCGTAAAGGGCTTTGGGCCTTTTGCGTCTTGCGTATCGGCAGTCGTCATAGCTGATCATTCCGTGAAGAGGGTCGTAAAGAAGGCAACGTGGTTAAGGCGCGTGAGCCACGCGACACCGTGGCGATCCCCACGCCTAGGGTCTCGGCGATTTTGCGGTGGGGCACACCCTCGCGTAGCAACCTAAAAATCTGCAGGCGTTTACTGATTTCTTGATATTCTGCAGGCGTTAACAGGCTGGCGAGCGCCTTGTCCATTGCATCGGGGGAATCAATGGCGAGCAAATACCCAATCAGTTCGGCCTGGTAATCATCATTTGAGCGCATATTTTGAATACATCGTGTGACACCAAGTGATATATGTCGTACTAGCGTACTAGTACGCTACCTGATTGCTCAGTGAAGTCAAGCTATTCGAAAAAATATAAGGAACCCAGATGACCGCGTACTTTATCCAGGCGTTTATTTATCTTGTGGCGGCGGTGATTGCCGTCCCTCTGGCAAAACGCTACGGGCTTGGCTCGGTGCTCGGCTACCTGATGGCCGGCGTGGTCATTGGCCCGATACTCGGCCTGGTGGGCCAGGAAACCACCACGATCCAGCACTTTGCCGAATTTGGCGTGGTGATGATGCTGTTTCTGGTGGGTTTGGAGCTCGACCCGAAAGGCCTCTGGGCGATGCGCGTGCGGCTGGTCGGCCTGGGCGGGCTACAGGTGACGCTGACCACCGCCGCGGGGACCGCCATTGCCTGGTGGCTGGGGCTTACCTGGCAAACGTCGCTGGCTATCGGCTTGCTGTTCGCGCTGTCCTCGACGGCGATTGTGCTGCAAACCCTGAGTGAAAAAGGCCTAGAAAAAACCGAGGGCGGCCGGAGCGCCTTCTCCGTGTTGCTGTTCCAGGATATCGCGGTCATTCCCATGCTGGCGTTGATTCCCCTGCTGGCGCTACCCGAGTTGGTGGGGGGCGGTGGCGATCAAGCGAGTCACGCGAGCATAAGCCTGGTGGCGCACTTGCCCGGCTGGGCGCATGCCCTGGTGGTGGTCGCGGCGATCGGCAGCGTGATTGCCGGCGGTTACTACCTCGGCCCGAAACTGTTTCGCTATGTGCTGGGCTCAGGCCTGCGTGAGGTGTTTACGGCCACGGCGCTGATGCTGGTCATCGGCATTGCCGCCCTCATGAGCCTGGTAAATCTTTCCCCGGCGCTGGGCGCGTTTCTGGCCGGTATCGTGCTGGCCAACAGCGAGTTCAAGCATGAAATCGAAGCCAATATCGAGCCGTTCAAGGGGCTTCTGCTGGGCCTGTTCTTTATCACCGTCGGTGCGGGGATCGACTTTCGGGTACTGGCCTCGCAGTGGGGCACGGTGCTGGCCCTTGGCGCTCTGGTGATTGCCGTCAAGGCGGCCATTCTGCTCGGCTTGGCGTTGCTGTTTCGGGTGCGTGGCAGCAATGGTTGGCTATTTACGCTAAGCCTTGCCCAGGCCGGTGAGTTTGGTTTTGTACTACTCACCTACAGCGTACAAAACAGCGTTATTCCCACTGATATTGCTCAGATCCTCTCGCTTGTCGTGGCGTTATCGATGTTCTTAACGCCGCTGCTATTTATTGCCTACGACCGGTTAGTACTGCCGCGTTATAGCAGTGTTAAAAACGATGAACGTGACGCCGATGCTATCGAAGAGCAGGCGCCGGTTATCGTGGCTGGAGTAGGGCGGTTTGGACAAATTATTTGCCGTCTGCTGCGGGCCAATAATATCCCCATCGTCGCGCTTGACCACGAAATCGAGCAAATCGAGATCCTGCGAAAAATTGGCATTAAAAGCTATTTTGGCGACGCCAGCCGCTCTGACCTACTCGAAATGGCAGGTATTAAAAGCGCCCGCCTATTGGTTGTTGCGATTGATGATCGTGATCGCGCCGTGCATATGGTGAAGCATGTAAAGCAGTACTATCCCAACGTATGGGTGTTAGCACGGGGATATGATCGCGGCCACGGCTATCAGCTTCGTGAGGCTGGGGCCGATGATGTCGTCAGTGAAACCTACCACTCCGCACTGGAGCTGGGCGGGCATGCGCTGACGGCCATGGGAGTTCACCCTATGCGCGCGAAGCAGATGACCTGGACGTTCGTGCAGAACGAGGACGCCCACGAGGACGAACTGTTTGACGCCTGGAAAGAGATCGAAGAAGGCATCAACTTCAGCCCTCGCTATGGGGAGCTGTTCATGAAGCTGGAAGAAGCGTTGAACAGCGCCATGCAGCAAGACTGGCCCGAACCCAAGCGCGAAGATGTACCGATCTGGACCCCGCCAGATAGCTCGAAAAGTCGTTAAAACGGTAAATGCAATGAGGCGCTGAGCATATCGAGATGATCAAGGGTGGGGTCGACGATGTGCTCTTATACAAGCTTGAATCTGATATCGTTGGGTCTGGGTTAGTTGTCGGTACTCCATGTTCTGCCAAGCAAGTGTCTCGTGTTCAAACATGGTACACATCAAATTTTCCTTCGATAACGGGGGTGTGGGGAAGCTCTTTTTGAAAAAAGCTCAAAACATCGCCATATTTTTCTTTAGGGATGAATATGGCTTTAACGAAATTTTTCATCTCTTTCCCAGTCTCAGGATGCTGCCAGTATAAGTTCAAACCAATGATACTTCTCTTTGGGTAAGCATAGATATTCTGCGCATCCCGCCAAGCAACATTATCTTCCATCTGATTGCGAGCCATCGAGTGATAGCCTTTAGAATTACCCATCAGCGCCGCCATCACGCCAATACTAACAGGGCCAATCGCCGCAATTATCAAGTTAGGGTTCACTAATACCAGAAACAGCACCCCCACCCCGGAAATAATGGCCGTCCATTTCATTACCGGTTTGACCGAATCGATCTGTGGTTTCCAGGAAAAAACTTCGATGTGTTTTTCGGTTAAACGGTAAACAATGATCGCCGTTTGGTGGGTCATGCTCATAGTGATAAGTACACCAAATGAGAAAACTCCTCCGCACAAAAGCATTTTACTAACAGTAGATTCAATCCCCCACCCAAATGCAAACCAAAGCCCCAACATCATAGAGATGCAGGACATTATTAACAGAATGATATTGGCTGGAAACGTATAGTAGTCCCGAGTACGTATCTGCCATGCCATCACTGCTGGTTCATCGGCATACTTCCAGGGCATCTCTGCTACATAGTCCCGCTTAGGTTGAATAAACCACATGGTGAATGCTCTCTTTTATCAATCAGGCAGTCGGTAACGTCAGGGGTAAGTTTGCTGAGTTTTCTGTATGACGGTAGCGTTTATCGATCTCGATATTTCCTTGGCTGGGAGTTGACTGACAGAAAGGAAAGGTGAAAGCATGAGCGACATAGCAAGTCCTATTTTATTTCTGGTCTTAGGTGAACTCACCACGCCATCAGTGCTTATTCCGGCAGCGTCGCAAAATGCGAATGCACAACAAGCTTTCCTTCACGATAGGGCGTATTCGGAAGGCGCTGCTTAAATATATCTAGGCACTTCTCGAAATCTTTTTTATGACAATAAACTTTGCTGTAAACAGAGTAATGTGAACCATCTTCATTATACCAAGTAAAACGCAGGCCAATCAGACAGCGCTTTCTCCAAACAGCAATATCTTCTGCATTTGGCCAATCTATCTCATGGTATTCTTCATTGCGCACCATCGACTGGTAGTCTTTAGAATTCCCCATCAACGCCGCCATCACGCCAATGCCAATAGGGCCAATCGCTGCAATAATAAAATCAGGATTAATAAATACCAAAAACAACACCCCCACACCGGAAATAATAGCCGTCCATTTCATTACCGGCTTGACTGAGTCGATCTGTGGTTTCCAGGAAAATACCTCGATGCGCTTATCGGTTAAACGATACACGATAATGGCCGTTTGGTGGGTCATGCTCATGGTAATGAGCACACCAAAAATAAATATCCCACCCCCACCTAGGACCGAAGCGAGTAGTGTAGCTTCTACAAAAAACAAAAGTAAGCCAACACCTGAAGTTATAAAAAACATAATAAAAAAAAGGATATTGGCAATGAACGTATTGTAATCACGTGCACGAATCTGCCACGCCATCACCGCTGGTTCATCGGCATGTTTCCAGGGCATTTCTGCTACATAGTCTCGCTTGGGTTGAATAAACCACATGGTGAATACTCTCTTTTATCAATCAGGCAGTCGGTAACGTCAGAGGCAAGCTTGCTGAGTTGTCCGTGTGACGGTAGCGTTTATCGATCTCGATCTACCCTTGGCTGGGAGTTGACTGATAGAAAGGAAAGGTGAAAGCATGAGCGACATAGCAAGTCCTATTTTACTTTCTGGTCTTAGGTGAACTCACCACGTCATCAGTGCTTATTCCGGCAGCGTCGCAAAATGCGAATGCACAACAAGCTTTCCTTCACGATAGGGCGTATTCGGGAGACGCTGCTTAAATATATCTAGACACTTCTCAAAATCTTTTTTATGACAATAAACTTTGCTGTAAACAGAGTAATGTGAACCATCTTCATTATACCAAGTAAAACGCAGGCCAATCAGACAGCGCTTTCTCCAAACAGCAATATCTTCTGCATTTGGCCAATCTATCTCATGGTATTCTTCATTGCGCACCATCGACTGGTAGTCTTTAGAATTCCCCATCAACGCCGCCATCACGCCAATGCCAATAGGGCCAATCGCGGCAATAATGAAATCAGGATTAATAAACACCAAACACAACACCCCCAAACCGGAAATAATGGCCGTCCATTTCATCACCGGTTTGACCGAATCGATCTGCGGTTTCCAGGAAAATACCTCGATGCGCTTATCGGTTAAACGATAAACAATGATCGCCGTTTGGTGGGTCATGCTCATGCTAATTAGCAAGACAAATCCCCCTCCCCCAGCTCCTAATAAAAATGAGGATATACCAGGTTCATTAAAAGAGAAAATTGCAAACCCTACTGCGAGTGAAATAATAAAATTTATACAAAATAAAATATTGGCAATAAACGTATTGTAATCACGTGCACGAATCTGCCACGTCATCACCGCTGGTTCATCGTCATGCTTCCAGGGCATTTCGGCAACGTAATCCCGCTTGGGTTGAATAAACCACATGGTGAATGCTCTCTTTGATCAATCAGGTAGTCGGTAGTGTCAGAGATAGGGTCGCTGAGCTATCTGAGTATTGATAACGCTTATCGATCTCTACAACATCACTCTTATGGCTGGGCTCTTTTTCGAAGAAGGGAAAGCGCAACGCCCCTTGGCTATCGCTATAGATCGCTTCGTCATAGATGACTTCCATTAAGAACGGCTGACCTTTGGGAAGTTGTTCCGCCGATAACCAGGCCTGCCATACTCGTAGCGGGTCATCTGCAGCATAAGAAACAGACTCTTGTAGCTGCAGGGGCACTTCCGATGACTACGACGTTTGAGCACTACCCGTAGGGGCCCAAAATGCCCGCTACCGATAATTAATTAGGCATTGATCACAACTGGCTTTCCAAGCCAGACAGCATACTCGCTTCAATAGTATTTATTAGTGATGCACATCAAAGGACTCTTCTAAAACAGGCACATCTGGTAGCCGTTTGGTAAAATATGCTAGGCAGTCTTCTAGGTTTTCCTTATTGCAGAATACTGGCCGTATATCTTCAGTGACCAATTTATCCACATCAGGATTATGCCAATGAATATTGAGCCCAATGATATTACGCTTTTTGTAAAAGTATAATTTTTTTGTACTCCCCCAATCAAACTCATAGTGAAGTTCATTTCTAGCCATCGACTGATAGTCTTTAGAGTTCCCCATCAACGCAGCCATAATGACAATACTAACAGGGCCAATCGCCGCAATTATCAAGTTAGGGCTCACTAATACCAGAAACAGCACCACCACCCCGGAAATAATGGCCGTCCATTTCATTACCGGCTTAACCGAGTCGATCTGTGGTTTCCAGGAAAATACCTCGATGCGCTTATCGGTTAAACGATAAACAATGATCGCCGTTTGGTGGGTCATGCTCATAGTAATAAGTACACCAAATGAGAAAACCCCCCCGCACAAAAGCATTTTACTAACAATAGATTCAACCCCCCACCCAAATGCAAACCAAAGCCCCAGCATCAAAGAGATGCAGGACATTATTAACAGAATAATATTGGCTGGAAACGTATAGTAGTCCCGAGTACGTATCTGCCACGCCATCACCGCTGGTTCATCAGCATGTCTCCAGGGCATTTCTGCTACATAGTCCCGCTTAGGTTGAATAAACCACATGGTGAATGCTCTCTTTTATCAATCAGGTAGTCGGTAGTGTTAAAGGTAGGGTCGCTGAGCTATCTGTGTATTGATAACGCTTATCGATCTCTACAACATCACTCTTATGGCTGAGCTCTTTTTCATAGAAGGGAAAGCGCAACGCCCCCTGGCTATCGCTGTAGATCGCTTTGTCATAGATGACTTCCATCAGGAATGGCTGGCCTTTGGGAAGTTGATCCGCCGATAACCAGGCCTGCCATATCCGTAGCGGATCGTCTGGGTTATAAGAAACAGACTCTTGAAGATGCAGGGGCACTTCCGATGGTGGTGTCGTTTGATAGCTATCCGAGGGGGCCCAAGAGCCTGCGACCAATCGCTCCGAGATAGTAACGGTTTCGCCCGCTAGGCTGGTAGGCAGGGCCAACTGCACCCAGTAGCCTTGTATGATGGGAACGCGTTTACCAGGAGAATACGGTGAGGACGTGCGGGAGGTGTCAAACTCTGCTCCCAGGGTAGTAACGGGTGTTAACTTGAGTGAAGGTTCAAGCAGCGCCTCATTCAAGGCGCGCAGTTCTGCACTGTTATCATCATCACTTCCTGTCCACTTATTGGCTTTACCCCAGGTGCTTTGATAGAGCCAGAGACGCACTCCCTCACGACGGTAATGCTCTGCCAATCCAGAGAACACCAAGTAGCCGACGCTGAGTATCAGCATCGCCCACCCTGCCCAGGGTGCCATTATCCAGCCAAAGGCAAACCAGCGGCTAGCGGCTGCACCAAATAGTTGAACTCCCCCAACAATAGTCATTCCCGTAGTTGTTAAGCCCTTCGCGATAAGGGCTACTCGCTCATCATCACCCGAAGCGTTGCCATACTGTTGAGCTATCTGCCAAGTCTCCACTCCTGCCCCAATCGCCGCAAAAGCGGCTAAACCGGCAACACGACTTGCAAGTTTCGCAGCAATTTTTTGCGCCCCCGTGTTACCCACATTCTTCCAGCGCTTAATGCCAACACTAGTCAACTTTCTTGTGCTCTCGGATAAAAACGCCGTTTGATTAGCATGCCGCTGCCAATAGGGCATGACCCAAAGCGACATCACAGCAGAGGTGGCGTAACTTGCCTGACTAGCCAGGGTGGTCATCTCTTCGCGGTCGACGCCATCTTTTTCCGCATCAAGCAGGGTATTGGTCACATTGGCTAGGTTAATCGCCGCTATCAATAACGGTAGCCCACCGATGCCACGGGCATTTATCCAGCGCTGCATGCGCTGCCGCGCGGCGGCTGCGTTCGCCGTGGCCCTGCCAAACCGCTGCTGGTGTTGTTCGCGCAGTTCACCAAACCCAAGGTCAGCCAGCACGCCTGCGCTTGCTTGGCTACCACCCCCTGCGGTGAAGCGCTTGGGTTCGTTTAGCGCTAGCAAACGCTGCTCCTGTTCAAGGTGAGTGATTTCTCGATGGATATTGGCACGCCCCCTAGGTGACATAGGCAAGCTTAACCTGCCCTTGAGAAGTGCCTTGGACTGCGATAAGCGCTGCATGTCACGTCGCCAGCGGCGGTGCTGTGCGCGTGCGGCGTCGTGTTGTTCTAAATAAAGGCCGTCATTATCAGGATGGACGAAGGCCACCACCATGGTGATCGAGAGGTTTCTGACTAACTGCTGCGAGGCGACTTGGGCACCCGCCCCAGCGGTAGGAAGCGCATGATAAGCAATGGATTGCCAACTCGCCTTGCCCGCTCCGGCGGCGACTTGCTTGAGTACAGAGAAAGCCTCTTTGACAGGCGTCGCCAACGCTTGAAAAACGGCCGACTGTTGAACATGTTCGTAGCCCAGGACAGTGTCAAGGTTAACGGCCACATTACCAAGGTTCAGCGCATCACTCAGTTCGATGGCGATTGCCTGATCATCTGGGTCACCGGCTGCCAGCCACTGGGCCGCCACTTGATCCAGAGCTTGTGCCAACACTGGTGAAAAGTTGTAGGGGCCGGTGCCCACCAGCGTAGCGCGCTCACGCAAGGTGCGGGTTAGCCATTCACGGCCCGTTTCACTGGCTCCGATGACTTCGGCGATCAAAGCGACTAACTCCAGCAGACACTGGCTTTGCGCCTCATCACAGTTGTCATAAAAGAGTTCTTCCGCTTGAGCCGGTAACCGTTCAAGCCAGACGATAATATCGTTGAGGCTGGCATGCACATGGCCACGTAACCGTTCTCGCTTGGGTTCGTAAGTGGTAAGAAAATCGACAGCCTCGTCATGATATACATCATCACGCCATGGACGTTTGCTTCTCCAAGCCTCCAGGTCCTCTCGGCTTGGCGGCTCGATCCCCAGGGCGGCTAAATTGGAATCGATCGTATCAAGCCGTTCTTCATGATGGCGCTCTAGGGTGGAGCCCTGCTGCCCAAAGGGAGAGCCGCGGTTAACGGCGCTAGACAGTTCCTGGGCCTCTAGGGCTTCCAACCGCTGCTGAAGCAGTTCCTGGGCCTGCCGATGCCGTTCTGGATCATCGCGTACGTCTTCGGGTAATTCGCTATCGTCAGGGCCGCATAACAGTTGCGTGACCGAGGCCATCTCTAATCGATGTCCATGTTCATCCAGAAAAGCCTCAAGCTCCATTTCGCGCCCGGCCAGTGCCATGTGTAGATCGTTAACGATCCCTAAATCGTCATCAAGGGCTATAAAGAGTGCTTCGTCGTGTTTCTCAACGTCTGCTAGCACGCTGTCCTGGGTGATTTCAGGTTTGACCTTGAGCAGCTCGTAGAGGCTGTCATCTTCGACTAAGCTGTTTTCGGCATCATTATCCCGCTCAATGGTCGAGACCGTGGTGGTGGTAAAACCATCGGCCGCCCCATTAGGCGTGATATCCGCCACGTGCTTGGCGAGTTGGGTTAAAGGGCCTACGTGGGCAGTGAATGACGTTCCGTCTGCGGTGGCGTTCAATGCTGCCATCGGGTCAAGGGGGCGCATCAAACGCTGACGTACTTCTGCATTTTCCAGCATGTGCTCGCGAATACGCTCGGTCCACTGTACCGATGAGTAAGCCAACGCCAGCGACGTGCACGTCGAGTAAGTGAGGTGGGAGGCACCGCTGAACGTAGCGCCTTCCACGCGGTATTCGTCAAGTCGTTGCTCTCCCTCTTCCTCCACCCAGACATAGAGCCAGCCGTCTCGCAGTTGTCGAAGCGTGTAGTCGCGGGTTTCGAGTGAAGGGTAATCTGGCCCCTGCCAATCATCGTCAATCGGGTGTGGCGCTGGCGCATCTGCCTCGGTGGGCGCCTCGTCAATGGCGTAACGCACGGGGAAAATATCGATGTCGATAAACAGTGGGCAGACACCGCCACCAAGGGGCGTTTCATCAAAGGCGGCATCGCGTGCCTGCGCTTGAGCATCCGTGTTAGCCATCGGCTTCCTCGTCTATAAATAGTGGTTCTTGGGAAAGTGATGCGTGACTCTGCGCGCTTTGAGGGGCGTTAGCGGCCGGGGTGCGGCTCCAAGCATCCAATGCATAAAGCTGATCTTGCCGGGAGAGGCGAGCGTCGTTAGGCGAATGCCGTGCCCAATCGGCATACAAGCCATCGCTCGCGGTCATATAGTCTTCGCCCCAGTTCAAGCTGAGCTCCACCCAGATGGCGACCTGGCGTTCCGTGCTGACTCCCCACGCGATGGCATCGTCTAAGCGGTCGTCAAGCCATTGACCACGCTCGTTGATAGGAAGATGTTCCCACGCTGTGATCGCATGCTCGCTAAGGTAATTCGTCAGTCGTTCCTTGAGCTGCCAGCGGACCACGGCATCCAGGGCGGTAAACTGATGGCGCCCAAAAGGAGGCAAGTCGGGCGTTTGCTCTGCCTCAGGCACTTCAAGGCTGGCATCCGCTCTAAACGATTGCCATTTTAGCGGGCGTGATGCTTCCCAATTAGGCGCCCAGTCCGCTACCCACCAGCGATCAATGGGGCCCATTAGTGCCCTCAACGGGGCCTTTTCATAACTCGCTAACCAGTGGCGGGTAACAAGTGGGTCAGCGAAGCGCAGTAGTTTCTCCTGACCACCTTCACCTTTAAATGTGACGCATTGGCGTAGATGCTCGCCTAGCGATGCCGTACTCGCCGAACTACTCAACAGCGAGAGCGAGCGGTAAAGCGCTTCTTCGCCACAGACGCTGGCTTCATTGGCAAGACTAGTGCCCCTTAACCGCACCAGTATGGGCCCCTGCTCGGCCAGTGAAGCCCAGCGTGTCGTTAAATACACCGGCTCAATCTCATCAAGGTCGTCTCGGCTATAGAGACGCTTAAAAGCCTCTGGATAACGCACGCCATCTATTAGCGCGTGCGTCGCCTCCCGAACATGTTCCATTTATCGGGTTCCTTGATGCTGATCTTCACAAATCTCACAGCTAGCGGGCGCTTTGAGTAAGCTTTTAAGCTGAGCAGGGCGGTTGATGGGTGCAACGACTTGATGGCTCTCAGCCTCCACCTCCTCCGGCAACTGCGGCGCCTGCGCCGCTTGCCCGCTGCCCGAGGCTGGGCTGCCGCCGGAGTTGATCTTGACCTGCGGGCCAACAATGGTGACGCCACTGGGGTCGATTTTCAGGAAGCTGCCACCTGCTTTTAGGGTGATTTCCGCGCCTGCTTCGATCACCACCTTCATGCCCGCTTTGTGATGAATTTCTTGCCCGGCTTCCAGCAGCTGAGCCTGGCCGATTTTTTCATGACGGGTGCCGTCGATCATCAGGTGGTCGTCGCCATCTACCTTCGTGTGGCGATTGTGATGCACTGTGTGGTGATCGTCGTTATCGATTTCGCTGATGCGGTCGTTATGCACCTTGAGGTGGCTGTCGTGCTGGATCTCTTCGGTGCGGTCGTTAAGCGTCAGTAGCTCCAGGTCTTTCTGGGCGTGGAGCCAGATCTGTTCTTCGCCCGCTTCGTCTTCAAAGCGCAGTTCGTTGAAGCCTTCGGCCTTGTGGCTTTGGGTGCGTAGTACCGTGCGGGTTTTGTGCTCGGGCAGCGGGTAAGGCGCGGTGTTGACGGCGTGATAGGTACGCCCGGTAACCAGCGGCTGATCTGGGTCACCCTCCAGAAACGAGACAATCACTTCGTGGCCAATGCGCGGAATGGCGATGCTGCCATAGCCGCCGCCCGCCCAGCCCTGGGCAACCCGCACCCAGCAGCTAGCCGTGTCATTTGGCTCTGCGTAGCGATCCCAGGGGAACTGGACCTTGACCCGGCCGTGCTCGTCGCAGTGAATCTCTTCGCCTTCCGGGCCAACCACAAAGGCAACCTGGGGGCCATCGACGCGGGGTTTGGGATTAGGCGTTGCTCGCCAGGGGGCATCACCGGGGATCAGCGTGACCTGATTGTGGTAGCGGGTCATCCCGGCAGAATCACTTTGAGTGATGCCGTCTTCTTCCAGCGCCTGGGGCTGCTCGCCGACATGACGTACTTCAATCGCCTGCCAATCGCGGTTGAGGCTGTCGGTGTCGTGGTCGGTCAGGCTAAAGCGCAGGCCGGGGGCCAGTTCTGGCAGGTCGCTTTCCGCGCTGGCAGTAATCGCCTCGCGGCGCAGTTGTTCCAGGCGGATGCGGGTAAAGGGCTCGCCGGAGGCGTCCTGCTTGTAGCGGCCGGGGTAGTCGTAGTGTTCGTAGTCCACTTGCTGGCCGTGCTGCTCAACGTCGCGGCCCAGGTGGTCGTGGAGTTGCGCATAGGCGGGGTTCTTGAAGCTGTAATCCTTGAGCGTGGCGGACGAACTCGCCACCCGGGCGGTATGGCTGAGTTTGCGCACATGGCGCATGGGAGCGGTGCCACCGGCACGGCTGTGATAGCTGAGCTCGCCTAGGCTAGTGAGTAGCTGCGGGTCGTCGGCGAAGATCAGCCGATGGGCGCCGCCGTCACTATCCTCGAACTCATGAAAATAAAACAGCCCCTCTTCGGCGGCCAGGCGCTCGATAAAGGCGAGATCCGTCTCGCGGTACTGCACGCAGTATTCGCGCTCGGCAAGCTCGCGGGTGATCGCAAAGGCCACGTCGCGGATGCCGCGCTCATCGCAGAGGGTGTTGATGATGGTGAGCGGGTCGACCTTCTGGAAGATGCGAGAGTTGTGGCGCAGGGAAAGCCGCCACAGTGCCGGGCGTAACACCAATGAGTAGAAGGTACGCCGGTGGCCGCGGTCGCCGCGGCCAAACTCGCTAACAATGCCGTGTACCCGGCGCAGCGGTTCGCCGTCCTGCCAGATGGTTAATGACGATTCACGATCCAGCAGCTCAGCCGCGTCCAAGCTGCCGTCGCGGCTGGCCAGGTTAAGCGCCAGCTCGAAAGGTTGGGAGAGCGCTTCGCGGTGGGTGAAGTCGATCACCGCGATGTCGTCAACGCCAGGTAGCGTCAGGGTGAATTGCAGGCCTGTCTTATCCGCCCCCATCCTGTCAGACATAATGCCGCTCCCTGGATCGTCAACTGCTAATGAGAAACGGTCAGAATAGCGAGCCAGAAGCGAAGCACAACCCATTTAGGGCAAGTCACAGCGATCTCTTACACGCGTAAGAGATCGCTTACAGAGCAATTGGTAATCACGAGAACGTGAAGTAGGCTGTAGTGAGAGTCGTTAAAACGGCAGATGTAGCGAAGCGCTGAGCATGCTGAGGTGGTCGAGGGTGGGGGCGTCGATGCGTTCGTATTCAAGACGGCTGACAAGACGATCAATGGTGACGGTGGCACCAAACCCCTGTAAGAGCGCGGTGCCACTCTCATCGATATCTTGCAATGGACGGTAACTTTCGCCACGCCACTCAGTTAGCCCTGATTTGGCGTACACGCTGAATGCCCCCATGCGCAAACCGGCTACCACGGCGCCGCCCAAACTGAGGGTATCCATAATCAATGGGCTAATACTGGATGAAATGGAGACTTCTTCACTCTCGCGGTAGGCCAGTTCAGCGCCAATATCGACCTGGGGGAGCTGCCAAGGACTAAATCCCGCCGTTAAGCGAAAACCGCTGGTATAACTATCGATACTGGTGAGGTCGCTGCCTTCGAGGATAACGCCGTTATCAAGTTGCATCAGCTCGCTTTGCGGTGACGTGTACGCCAACGCAGCCGAATATTCGTCAGCATAGGCGCTAGCGTAGGGCACGACGCAACAGAGTAGGGTGCTTGCCAAGCGTTTTATTGGCATTTTTGTATACCTGGAGGCGTCCAGTAAAGGCAGATCTATTGAGAATAGCAACTGGCCTTGATTTCTACCAATTTAATTGCGCCGCTGACCAGATTCTCGACCAGATGCTGGCCCATTGCCATGAAACGCTCGCCAAAGACCCACTGAGGGGAAAGCACTGCCTGGCGTGGGGTCTGCTCTTTTTGGCGCTGGCGCTGGCGCCACTCAAGGGCGGTATCGCTCCAGTCGTCGAGGTGTTGAATGTGAAAGCCTTTCGACGTGAGCAGTTGGACTAATGTCTCTTGGGTAAGTAGATGAGAATGCGCGGCCGAGGTTGCCCATGGCACGGGGTAGATAAGATCCGCCACGTTAGGACCACTAACCACTTCATGCATCACTAATTGGCCTTGAGAGCTTAGCACGCGGTGACACTCGCCAATCACCCTGGCCGCGTCGGGCATGTTGAGCAAGCTGTGTTGAAACACCACGGCATCGAAACACCCCGCTGTAAAGGGGAGCGCGCAGGCGTCAGCGGTGATCCAAGCAAGTGGCGGGGTGTCTGGGTTTTCTACCAGGGCGCTCAGCGATTGGTTGAGGACGTTAAAACGATGGGTAAGATCAAGACCCACCATGTGATAGCCAAGGGCCGCACCCTGGCGCATTAACCCGCCTAGCCCCGCGCCTATATCCAGCACACGGGTCGGCTCACTGGGGTCGATCAGGTTGAGCAGTTTGGCGGAAGCCGCCATACCGCCAATATGCAACTGGTCGAGGGGAGCAAGCTGGCGCAGCGTTGGGCCGTCAGGATAGTGAGCACGGATTTGGTCCAACACCTCGCGATCACGCAGCGCCTGCTGATAATGCGCCACGAGGGGCGAGTGGAAAGCCATGGTTGATGCTCCTCCGCTAGCCCAAGCACGCCGACGGGGCCAGCGTGCTGGGTGCTCTTGTGGCTAGTCGTCCAGCCCCAGCTCCTGAATGGAAATTTCACGCATTTTAAATTTCTGGATTTTGCCAGTGACGGTCATTGGGAATTCATCGACGAATTTGAAGTAGCGCGGAATCTTGAAGTGGGTGATCTTGCCTTTGCAGTATTCGCGCAGTTCTTCGCCTGTGATGTCGTCGGCAGTAGCGTTGAGTTTGACCCAGGCAATTAACTCTTCACCGTATTTTTTGTCCGGCACGCCAGTGACCTGCACCTCTGAAATGGCCGGGTGAGCGTAGAGAAACTCCTCGATCTCTTTGGGGTAAACGTTTTCACCGCCGCGAATCACCATGTCCTTGATACGCCCGACGATCTGAACGTAGCCTTCTTCATCCATGGTGGCCAAGTCACCAGTATGCATCCAGCCCGCCTCGTCAATGGCCTCGGCGGTGGCTTGATCGTTGTTCCAGTATTTGAGCATCACGCTGTAGCCGCGGGTGCACAATTCGCCAATTTCACCGCGGGGCAGAACCCCACCGTTGCCTGGGTCGACAATTTTGGTTTCCAGGTGCGGCTGGGTACGGCCGACAGTCGACACACGCTTTTCTATGCTGTCGTCGGCGCCGGTTTGGGTAGATACAGGGCTGGTTTCCGTCATGCCGTAGGCGATCTGTACGCCTTTCATGTTCATCTTATTGATGACCTGCTTCATGATTTCCGCCGGGCAGATCGACCCCGCCATAATACCGGTGCGTAGCGAAGAGAGATCAGTGCCGGGGAAGTCCGGATGATCCAGCTCGGCGATAAACATGGTCGGCACGCCATAAAGCGCCGTGGCTTTTTGTTCGTGTACCGCCTTAAGTACTTTGCCAGGATCAAAGCCTTCGTCTGGGTAGATCATCGCTGCGCCATGGGTCATACAGCCCAGGTTGCCCATCACCATGCCGAAGCAGTGGTAGAGCGGTACGGGAATCACCAGGCGGTCGTCGCTGGTAAAGCCCATGCTTTCGGCGACAAAAAAGCCGTTATTGAGAATGTTGTGGTGGGACAGCGTGGCGCCCTTGGGAAAGCCCGTGGTGCCCGAGGTGTACTGAATGTTGATCGGATCATCAAACTGCAGCGTGGCCTGCAGATCGTTAACGTCGGTTTGGCTGACGTGGTGTGCCTCGTCCATCAGGTCGGCCCAGCGCCACATGCCGTTGTGCTTGTCGGCGCTTAGGTTAATCACGCACTCAAGGTCGGGTAGTTTTTGTGACTTAAGCTTGCCCTCGGCGCTGGCTGTTAGTTCGGGGGCCAGCTCATACAGCATGCCGCGGTAGTCCGACGTTTTGAAGCTATCGGCCGTTATCAGAAAGCGCGCGCCGGACTGGTTGAGCGCGTATTCAAGCTCATGGGTACGGTACGAGGGATTAATATTGACCAGAATCGCGCCAATTTTAGCGGTGGCGAATTGGGTGATCGTCCACTCGCTACAGTTGGGTGCCCAAATACCTACCCGGTCGCCTTTTTTAACGCCGATGGCGAGTAGCGCGCGGGCGCAGCGGTTAACCTCTTCCTGAAGTTTCCGGTAGCTCCAGTGGATGTTCTGGTGTAGCGAAATTAACGCGTCGTTGTCGGGATACTGCGCAGCGACCTGATCAAATTTATCGCCAATAGTCATGCCCAGCAGTGGCCTATCGGCGGTGCTGCTGGTGTAGCTTGGGAGGGTAAGTGCAGGTGATGCCATGGTATCTCTCCAAATATTATTGTCTTGTCCGAGCGGATAGGCAGCGACTATTTGTTGTGTGTTATAAGCTGGCGCGGCCTTTTGCCAGGGCGACTTTAGAGCTGGGTTTGCGCCCCAGTTCGCCGGTAATCCAATAGCCGGTATCAATCACTGCTTGCAGGTCAGTGCCGGTATCGATGCCGAGTCCTGCTAATAGATAGAGCACGTCTTCGGTGGCCACATTGCCTGACGCGCCCTTGGCGTACGGGCAGCCGCCGAGCCCGGCGGTAGCCGCATCAATCACGCTGACGCCTTCTTCCAACACGGCGTAGAGGTTTGCCAGCGCCATGCCATAGGTGTCGTGAAAGTGGGCAGCGAGATGCTCAACAGGCACATGCTGGCGGGTCGCCTCGATCATGCGCTTGGCGGCGAGCGGGGTGCCAACGCCAATGGTGTCGCCCAGCGAGATTTCGTAACAACCCATGTCATAAAGTGCTTTGGCCACCTCGGCCACCTTGCGCGGCACAATATCGCCTTCGTAGGGGCAGCCCAGCACGCAAGACACATAGCCGCGCACCGGCACGCCCGCCGACTTGGCGCGTTCAAGTACTGGTGCAAAGCGCGCTAGGGATTCGGCAATGGAGCAGTTGATGTTCTTCTGCGAAAACGCTTCGGAGGCCGCGCCGAACACCGCGACTTCTTCAACACCAACCGCTAAAGCGTTTTCCAGCCCTTTCATATTAGGTGTCAGCGCGGAGTAAACCACTCCTGGATGGCGCTGAATGCCGGCCATTACCTCAGCGGCATCGCCCATTTGCGGCACCCACTTGGGGGAGACAAAACTGGCGGCTTCGATGTGCGCTATACCCGTCTTGGCAAGCCGCTCAATCAATTCGATTTTAATAGCGGTGGGCACTGGGTCACCCGGCTCATTTTGCAAGCCGTCGCGAGGGGCCATTTCAAACAGTTTGACGGACGTAGGCAGCGCCATGGTGAGCTCCTATTCGCTGGGGGCAAAGTCGAGCAGGACATCGCCCTGGCTGACCGTATCACCGGCCCGGAAGTGGAACGACGCCACGCTGCCATCGGCCGGAGCGGTCATGGTGTGTTCCATTTTCATGGCTTCCATGACCATCAGCGGCATGCCTTTCTCAACGGCCACGCTGGGCTCAACGAGTAGTGCAACGACGGTGCCGTTCATGGGTGCCGTCAGCGTGGATTCTGCTTCGTGGTGGCCGTGATCGATGGCGTCGATACGCCGCCAGAACAGGCGGGTTTCGCCGCTGGGGTCGGCCATTACCACAATATGACCATCACGGCGTGCTTGAAGGCGATGGCGGTGGCCGTTCAGCGTGACCGCGACGGCATCGCCTGTGAGCGGCTGCAGGCTGGCGGTAAGCGTTTCATCGCCGATGGTGAGATTCCACAGCGACTCGCCACTGCTGCGCTTGCCCTCAACAATCACCACGGCCTCGTCGTTATCCGGTGCCTGAGCACTTGCCGGATCGCAGAGTGCAATGCGAATAGTGTGGGGTGCATTCAGGCGGAAGCCATCATGGCGGTCCCAGGGCGAGTCGCTCTCGCATTCTTGCGCTAGTTGGTTCAGGCCAATCAGCGCGGCGCTGGCGTAGGCTTCCCGGCTATAGGTTTTCGGCGCGAACAGCGTGGCTTCATTGCGTTCAATAAAGCGCGTATCCAACTCCACATTTTTAAAGCTGGGATGCGTTGCTAAACGCATTAAGAAGGCGCGGTTGGTGACCACGCCTTGGACGTCCAGCGCCGCCAGGGCACGATTAAGCGTTGCGAGCGCCGCGTCGCGGTCAACGCCGTGAACGATCAGTTTGGCGAGCATAGGGTCGTAGTGCATCGACACGGCATCACCGCTTTCCACGCCGCTATCCAATCGAACCTGATCGGCGTTTAAATCGGCACCCTCTAGATCCAGCGCGAAGCGCGTCAGCAGTCCAGTGGCGGGCAGAAAGTCCTGATCCGGGTCTTCGGCATAAATACGTGCTTCAAAGCTGTGCCCGGTAATGGTCAGTTCGTCTTGGGTGCAGGGTAGCGGTTCGCCCATCGCCACGCGCAGCTGCCACTCGACAAGATCCTGCCCGGTGATCATCTCGGTGACCGGGTGCTCAACCTGAAGGCGGGTGTTCATCTCCATAAAGTAGAAAGACCCATCCGCGTCTAGCAAAAATTCGACGGTGCCCGCGCCTACATAGCCGATCTCTTGGGCAGCGCGCACTGCGGCATCACCCATGGCGCGGCGCAGGTCCGCTGTCATACCCGGTGCGGGTGCTTCTTCGATGACTTTTTGATGGCGGCGCTGAACGCTGCAGTCGCGCTCGAACAAGTAGACGCCGTTGCCTTGATGGTCGCAGAATACCTGCACTTCCACGTGGCGCGGCTGCACAAGGTACTTCTCTATCAGCATGCGATCGTCGCCGAAGGCGGCCTTGGACTCGCGTCGGCAGCCGTCTAGCGCGGCTTGGAAGGCGTCAGTGGATTCGACCACGCGCATGCCTTTGCCGCCACCGCCTGCGCTGGCTTTGAGCATTACCGGGTAGCCGATCTTGTCGGCTTCATCACGAAGCAGAGCGTCGCCTTGGTCATCACCGTGGTAGCCAGGCACCAGCGGGACACCAGCATTGGCCATGCGCACCTTGGCGGCAGATTTATCGCCCATGGCGGCAATTGCCGCCATGGGCGGGCCCACAAAGGTAATACCTGCTTGTTCAAGCGCCTTTACAAAGCTGCCATTCTCGGAAAGAAAGCCGTAGCCGGGGTGTATCGCGCCGCTACCGGTACGTTTAGCGGCGTCGATGACCGCCTCGATATTCAGATAGCTTTCCCGCGCGGCGGCGGGGCCTAAGCGTATCGCTTCGTCGGCTTCGCGCACGTGACGAGCACTGGCATCGGCGTCAGAGTAAACAGCCACGGTTTTTAAGCCCATGCGGCGCGCGGTACGCATTACACGGCAGGCGATTTCGCCTCGGTTGGCCACTAGCAGCGTATCGAATTTCGTGGGATTAGACGTCATAAGCGTGGCTCCGCAGCGTTGTTATGTTGTTGAGGACTGGACGGCGCTGTCCAGGCGGGGCGGCGCTTTTCAAGAAAGCTGGATAAGCCTTCTTGACCTTCCTGGCTTACCCGCAGCTTGGCGATCACCTGGCAGGTATGCTCGCGGGTGTCGTCACTGTCAGGCGCTTGAGCCACCGTGGCCATTAAGGCTTTGGTGGCGCGCTGGGCCTGAGGGGAGCCTTTTAGTAGTGTTGCCAGCATGATGTCCACTTCGTCGTCTAGCTTATCGTGCTCCACCACCATATGGACTAAGCCCAGCGCGAGGGCTATTTCGGCGTCCATGACTTCGGCGGTTAACGCATAGCGGCGCATCTGTCGTTCGCCCAGGGCTCGCTGCACATAGGGGCTGATGACCGCAGGCGATAGGCCGATGTTGACTTCCGATAGGCAGAATTTGGCTTTTCCTGAGGCGATCACGATATCGCAGCAGGCAGCCAAGCCCACCGCGCCGCCAAAGGCAGCCCCTTGAACGCGGCAAACCGTGGGGCAGGGCAGTGTATCGAGCCCGTGCATGAGGGCGGCAAGCTTGCGGGAGTCGGCGAGGTTATCTTCCAGGCCGTAATCGACCATGCGCTTCATCCAGTTCAGGTCGGCACCCGCTGAGAAGCTTTTGCCTTCTGACCCCAGCACTACCGCGCGCACATCGCCTGCTTCGGCCAACGTATGCAACTGGTCAAGGTGCGCGTTTAGCTCAGCGATCAAACTATCGTCAAAGGCGTTATGCACCTCGGGGCGGTTTAACGTAAGGCGCGCCACGTTGTCTTCGATACTTAGTGTTGAATAAGCCATGATGTCCAACCTCTACATGCGGAACACGCCGAAACGTGTGTCTTCGATGTCTGCGTTCATCGCGGCGGCTAGTGAAAGCCCCAGCACATCGCGGGTTTGCAGCGGGTCGATGACGCCGTCGTCCCATAGTCGGGCGCTGGCGTAGTAGGGGTGGCCCTGGTGCTCGTACTGGTCGCGGGTGGGTTGCTTAAAGGCTTCTTCATCGGCTTTCGTCCACTCGTTGCCATCGCGCTCGTACTGTTCGCGTTTTACCTGCGCAAGTACGCCTGCTGCCTGCTCGCCACCCATCACTGAAATGCGCGCGTTAGGCCACATAAACAGCAGGTTGGGGTCATAGGCGCGACCACACATGCCGTAGTTGCCGGCGCCAAAGCTGCCACCAATTAGCACGGTGTATTTGGGCACCTTGGCGCAGGCCACGGCAGTCACCAGTTTGGCGCCGTGCTTGGCAATGCCTTCGTGCTCGTACTTGGAACCGACCATAAAACCGGTGATGTTCTGCAGGAACACCAGCGGAATCTTGCGCTGGGCGCATAGCTCGATAAAGTGCGCACCTTTCACGGCGCTTTCGGAAAACAGCACGCCGTTGTTGGCCACAATGCCCACCGGGTAGCCGTGAATATGGGCAAAGCCGGTGACCAGGGTTTCGCCGTAGTAGCGCTTGAACTCGTCAAAGTCGGAGTCATCGACGATGCGGCCAATCACTTCGCGTACATCAAAAGGCTTTTTAAGGTCGGTGCCGACAATGCCATACAGTTCAGACGGGTCGAGTTTGGGCGGCTTGGGCGCCTGCATGGCAAGCTTGCCGCGCTTTTGCCAGTTCAGCCGTGATACACAGGCGCGGGCAAGTTGAAGTGCATGGGCGTCGTTTTCTGCATAGTGGTCGGCCACGCCGCTGACCTTGGCGTGGACATCGGCGCCCCCCAGGTCTTCAGCGCTGATGCTCTCGCCGGTGGCGGCTTTTACCAAGGGTGGGCCGCCGAGGAAAATCGTGCCCTGCTCCTTAACGATGATCGACTCATCCGCCATGGCGGGTACATAAGCGCCGCCCGCGGTACAGGAGCCCATCACCACGGCAATTTGCGGAATGCCTTCGGCGGACATGGTCGCCTGGTTGTAGAAGATGCGCCCGAAGTGGTCGCGGTCGGGGAAGACTTCATCCTGGCGGGGCAGAAAAGCGCCGCCGGAGTCGACTAAATAGATACACGGCAGGCGATGTTTACGGGCGATCTCCTGGGCGCGAATATGTTTTTTCACCGTGAGTGGGAAGTAGGTGCCGCCTTTCACCGTGGCATCGTTGGCGACAATCACGCACTCGACGCCGGAAACGCGGCCAATGCCGGTCACCACACCTGCCGCCGGTATCTCGCTTTCATAAACGTGGTGGGCGGCAAGCGCTGAAAATTCGAGAAACGGCGAGCCTTCATCGATCAAGTGATCGATTCGGTCACGCACAAACAGCTTACCCCGGCTTTCGTGACGCTCGCGGGCTTTGGCACCGCCGCCCTGGGCGACGGCGGCGGTCAGCGCACGTAGTTTGTTGACTTCACCCAGCATAGAGGCTTCGTTGGCTTGAAACACATCGCTACGCGGATTGACTTGGCTATTCACAGTGCTCATGGCGCGACCTTTATTTGCTTTCAGTAAACAGTTCGCGGCCAATCAGCATGCGCCGAATCTCGCTGGTGCCCGCGCCAATTTCATATAGCTTGGCATCGCGCAGCAGGCGTCCGGTGGGGTATTCGTTGATATAGCCGTTGCCGCCGAGTAGCTGAATGGAGTCCAGTGCCACCTGGGTGGCTTTTTCAGCGCAGTAGAGGATTACGCCGGCTGCGTCTTTACGGGAGGTCTGGCCCCGATCACAGGCGCCCGCGACCGCGTATAAATAGGCGCGGCAGGCGTTCAGAGTGGTGTACATATCGGCCACTTTGCCCTGTACCAGTTGGAACTCACCTATCGACTGATTGAATTGTTTGCGCTCATGGATATAGGGCAACACCACGTCCATGGCGGCCTGCATAATGCCGATGGGGCCAGCGGCCAGCACGGTGCGCTCAAAATCCAATCCGCTCATCAATACCCGAACGCCCTTGCCTTCATCGCCGAGTATGTTTTCAGCGGGAACGGCGCAGTCCTGGAACACCAACTCGCAGGTATTGGAGCCGCGCATGCCGAGTTTGTCGAGCTTCTGGGCGGTAGAGAAGCCGGGCATGCCTTTTTCGATAATAAAGGCAGTGATGCCCTTGGAGCCGGCGTCTGGATCGGTTTTGGCATACACCACCAGTACGTCCGCATCCGGGCCGTTGGTGATCCACATCTTGTTGCCGTTGAGAATGTAATGATCGCCATCTCGCTTGGCGCGCAGCTGCATAGAGACCACATCCGAGCCTGCACCGGGTTCGGACATGGCAAGTGCCCCCACGTGGTCGCCACTGATTAACTTGGGCAGGTATTTGGCTTTTTGCTCGGCAGAAGCGTTAATTTTGATTTGGTTGACGCACAGGTTGGAGTGCGCGCCATAAGATAGCGCCACCGATGCGCTGGCCCGGGAAATTTCTTCCATGGCTATACAGTGGGCGAGATAGCCCATGCCGCTGCCGCCGTCTTCTTCAGATACGGTAATTCCCAACAGTCCCATATCGCCAAACTTCTTCCATAAATCATTAGGAAACTCATTGGACTGATCGATCTCAGCGGCACGCGGGGCAATTTCGCTGGAGGCAAAGGCGTTGACCTGCTCGCGCAGCATATTCAGTTCGTCATCAAGACCGAAGTTCAGTTCTGAGTAGTGTGAAAACATGGTCAATCACCTGTTGTTCATTGTGTTGATAAGAGTGCTGGCGGTATGGGGCTGAGTCAGTGCGTGGTCGCGGACGAAGAGGGCGATGCTTGATCAGACGATTCCGTCTGCTCTTCTTCTCTCTGTTTCTGATGTAGCTCTTCGAGCGCTTGGCGGCAGCGAATCTCGGCACTTTCAAGCTCAAGCTGCACCATGGTGATGTCTTTCATTTGCTGATCGAGCGCCGCTCGACGTTCGGCTATTTTGCTGAGCATTAAATGCAGCTGTTTTTTACTGCCGCTGCGTGTTTCATCCCATAGCTCGAATAGCTCGCGGATTTCGGCGAGTGAAAACCCAAGACGCTTACCGCGAATGGTCAATTTAAGGCGCACCCGGTCTTTACTGCTGTACACGCGGGTTTGTCCGCGTCGTGTCGGGTGCAATAACTCTTGATCTTCATAGAAGCGGATGCTGCGGGTGGTTAAATCAAACTCGTTGGCTAGTTCACTGATCGAGTAGGTTTTGCTCATGATGACTTTCTCTTAAATAAGTATATGCCCCTATGGAACACTGACCATGAGGCTAAAACAAGTTTACGTTAACGTAAAGCAATTATTGCAATGCGATGTTTGCTATTAACTTTGTGTAATTAACTGAATTTGAAGTAATTATTGGAGGTTTCTGTCAGCTTTGTATATTTTCGTAGACCAAAGTTGTAATTGTAATCACCTGCAAGAGGTTGCTAGTTTGCACTTACACCTTACGTTCAGGTAAGGATGCGTTGCCAGCTAACGATTTCCACTCCCGAGTGTAGAGGCTGGTGTATGGAGGCTACTGATCAATACGGCGTTAACGTAAGTCAGGGCCTTCTGAGTCAGCACAAGAACAACAAGAGGCTTACCACTTCATGTGTGCAGACGATGTTCAAAAAGCACATGTCCTCGAAACACGAGGGCTGACCAAGGAGTTTCGTGGTTTTACGGCGGTGGATGATGTCAATCTGCAGGTACAAGAGGGGCACATTCATGCCTTGATTGGCCCTAATGGCGCCGGAAAAACCACGGTGTTCAACCTGCTGACCAAATTTTTGCCGCCCACGCGGGGTGAAATTCTCTACCGTGGTAAATCGATTACCTCGATGAAATCCAATGAAATAGCTCGCCTGGGGCTCGTGCGCTCGTTTCAAATTTCCGCTGTGTTCGCCCATATGACAGCGCTTGAGAATGTGCGGGTAGCGCTTCAGCGGCCGCTGGGCACGTCCTTTCATTTTTGGAAGTCGGGCAAATCACTTGACCATTTAAATGAAAGGGCGCTGGCGCTGTTGGATGAAGTCGGGCTTGTTGAGTATGCCGATACGTTAACGGTAGAGATGCCTTACGGCCGCAAGCGAGCACTAGAGATTGCCACCACGTTGGCGCTTGATCCCACTATGATGCTGCTGGATGAACCTACACAGGGCATGGGCGCAGAAGATGTTGACCGCATTGTGGCGCTGATTAAACGCGTCTCAAAAGGGCGAACCGTATTGATGGTCGAGCATAATCTAAGCGTGGTGAGCCGTTTGTGTGACCGTATTACCGTTCTGGCGCGAGGCGCGGTGCTGGCTGAAGGCGACTACGATAATGTGTCCCGCAATCCGTTGGTCCGCGAAGCCTATATGGGCAGCGATGCCGCAGAAGAAGAGGGTCCTGGAAAAGAGGGCGTCGCCGTATGAACACTGCCGAAACCCAAGCACCACATACCGATACTGCCTCGCCGGATGCTCAATCTCTGGAAATGTTGCGTGTTCAAGACATGCACGCTTTCTACGGCGAGTCGCACATCCTTCACGGGGTTAATTTTGACGTAAAGCGCGGTGAGTTGGTGACCTTGCTTGGCCGCAATGGGGCAGGGCGTAGCACGACGCTAAAAGCAATTATGAACATGGTGGGGCGGCGTACCGGGTCCATCGTGATCAATGGCAACGAAACCCTGCACATGAAACCGCACCATATTCCGCGTTTAGGTATTGGCTATTGCCCTGAAGAGCGGGGCATCTTTGCCAGCCTTGATGTACACGAAAACCTACTGCTGCCGCCCACCGTGCGTTCAGGCGGGATGAGCCTGGATGACATTTACGCCATGTTCCCCAATTTGTACGAGCGTCGCAAAAGCCAAGGCACGCGACTGTCGGGCGGCGAGCAGCAGATGCTGGCGATGGCGCGCATTCTTCGTACCGGGGCGCGCATGCTGTTACTGGATGAAATTACCGAAGGTTTGGCACCGGTGATAGTGCAAAAGCTTGGTGAAGTATTGAAGCAGCTTAAGTCGCGCGGCATGACCATTGTGCTGGTGGAGCAAAATTTTCGCTTTGCCGCCCCGCTGGCGGATCGCCACTTCGTTATGGAGCACGGGCAAATCGTAGAGGAAATTAGCGCAGCCGAGCTGCCGTCACGCCGCGACCATTTAAATTCAATGCTGGGGGTATAACTCACCGACACGACCTTTTTGCTCTAATGCCCAAGCTAACGCTTGACCAAGCGCATTTAATGCTTCGCCTGCACCACAACAACAAAGGCTCCCAAGAGCCAGGAGAACAGCATGACCTTTAACAAAAAAACGCTAGCTACCTGTATTGCCGCTGCGGCAGCCTTGAGCCTAATGGCTTCCGCTGCTCAGGCAGAAATGAGCGATGACGAAATTCGCATTGGCTACTTGGCTGATATGTCGGGTACCTACCGCGACCTAGCCGGGCCGGGTGGCTTAACCGCGCTGGAAATGGCGGTTGAAGACTTCGGTGGCAGTGTTAATGGTACCCCCATTGAAATATTTAGTGCCGACGACCGCAATAGTGCCGACGTTGGGGCCAACGCAGTGCGTGAGTGGGTTGACGAGGATAACGTCGATATGGTTGCCGGGCTGGTAGCCTCGTCGGTATCCATTGCCGTCACCAAAGTACTGGAGGAAAACGACGGCCTGGGTATTGTCTCGGGGTCTGCCGCTTCCAGCATCACCAACGAGCATTGCACTCCTAACCATATTCACTGGGTGTACGATACTTACCCGCTGGCTAACGGCACGGCGAAAGCGGTGGTCGAGCAGGGCGGCGATAGCTGGTTTATGCTAACCGCGGACTACGCCTTTGGCCATGCCCTGGAAGCCGATGTTACCAAGGTGGTCGAAGAAAGCGGCGGCGAAATTGTTGATAGCGTGCGCCATCCGTTCCCCACCAATGATTTCTCTTCTTACATCCTCCAGGCCCAGGGCTCTGGTGCCAAGATTGTGGGACTGGCGAATGCCGGTTCCGACACCGTCAACGCGATTACCACCGCTAGCGAGTTTGGCTTGACCGATTCGGGCCAACAGCTTGCCGGGCTGCTGATCTTCCTCAACGATGTTCATGCACTGGGGCTTGAAGCCACCCAAAACCTGCTACTGACCACCGGTTGGTACTGGGATATGGACGAAGAGTCCCGCGAGTGGGCAGAGCGTTACTATGAAGAAGAAGAGCGCATGCCGACCATGGTGCAGGCAGGTATCTACTCAAGCACCATGCACTACCTCAAAGCCGTTGAAGCGGCAGGGACTGATGACCCTGAAACTATTCGCGCCAAAATGGCCGAGGAACCGATCAACGACTTCTTCGCTCGCAACGGTCAAATTCGTGAAGACGGCCGCATGATTCACGATATGTACCTCGCTCAGGTGAAAACGCCCGAGGAATCCACCGGTGAGTGGGATCTTTACGAAATCCTCAGCACCATTCCCGCCGAAGAAGCTTACCGTCCGCTGTCTGAGAGCCAGTGCAAGCTGGTGCAGAACTAAAGCCAAGCTTCGCAATAACTAAGCAACCACCCTCGGGTAGCGGCCACCGGCTGCTACCCGGTTGATGGCGGGGAGAGTCGTACCATGACGATGATATTCGGTGTGCCAATGGCCGTGTTCATGGGGCAGTTGACGCTGGGCCTGGTGAATGGGGCCTTCTATGCGCTGCTCAGCCTGGGCCTGGCGGTCATCTTCGGCCTATTGAAGATCGTCAACTTTGCCCACGGAGCGCAATACATGCTGGGTGCGTTTGCCGCGCTGCTGGGCTTTCGCTATTTGGGTATTAATTATTGGCTGGCACTTATCTTGGTGCCGCTGGTGGTAGGGGCTTTCGGTATGCTGATGGAGCGCTTTCTGCTTCGTCGCATTGCCCATCTGGATCACCTCTACGGTTTGCTGTTGACCTTTGGTCTGGCGCTTATATTCGAGGGCACGCTGGTCAATATTTTCGGCGTCTCTGGCGCGCGCTATGTGATGCCTGAGTCGCTACAAGGCGGGGTGAATCTAGGCTTTATGTTTTTACCCGTTTATCGCGGCTGGGTGCTGGTCGCCGCGTTGGCTATGTGCCTGTTCACCTGGTTCATGATCGAGCGCACTCGATTGGGTGCGTACCTGCGGGCCGGGACTGAAAACTCCCAGTTAATGCAGGCCTTCGGCGTTAATGTGCCGCTGCTAATTACGCTGACCTATGGTTTTGGGGTCGGCTTGGCGGCTTTTGCTGGCGTCTTGGCGGCGCCGCTTTATCCGGTTTCGCCCACCATGGGCTCAAGCCTTTTGATTGTGGTGTTTGCCGTCGTCGTCATTGGCGGTATGGGGTCGATTTTAGGGGCCATCATTACGGGGTTGTCGATGGGCATTATTGAGGGGTTAACCAAAGTATATTACCCCGAGGCGGCCAATACGGTGATCTTCCTGGTGATGATCTTAGTGCTGCTGTTACGCCCCTCAGGGCTGTTCGGTAAGGAGGCGTAAACCATGACGCAATCTCAACACGCAACGGCCCCTTCGGTCATCATCGAGCGGCAGCGGCGGGCCAAGCAGCGGCGTACGCTGTTCCTTGTCGCGCTGGTGGCGATAGCGCTGGTAGCCCCCTTTGTGGCCTACCCTGTCTTTTTGATGAAAATTCTCTGCTTTGCGCTGTTTGCCTGCGCGTTCAACTTATTGCTGGGCTATGCGGGCTTGCTATCGTTTGGCCATGCGGCCTTTCTAGCCAGTGGCGGTTACGTGACCGGCTATTTGCTGGCCAGTTACCCCGGCCTTACGCCGGAGTTGGGTATTCTCGCCGGAACGTTAATGGCAACCCTGTTGGGGCTGGTGTTTGGCGTGCTATCGATTCGCCGTCAGGGTATCTACTTTGCCATGGTGACGTTAGCGCTGGCGCAACTGATGTTCTTTGTTTACGTTCAGGCACCCTTTACTGGGGGCGAAGATGGCCTTCACGGCGTACCGCGCGGAGAGCTATTTGGCTTTATTAGTCTGCGTAATAACGTGGCGATGTATTATTTCGTGCTGGCGATCTTTGTGTTTGGCTTTGCGTTGATTCAGCGCACGGTGCATTCGCCCTTCGGGCAGGTGCTCAAGGCCATTCGCGAAAACGAGCCGCGTGCGGTATCGCTTGGCTATAACGTGGACGCTTACAAGTTGGTGGCCTTCGTTATCTCGGCGGCGCTTGCGGGATTGGCAGGCTCTACTAAAACCGTCGTGTTCCAGCTAGCCTCGCTAACGGATGCCCATTGGCATATGTCGGGCGAAGTGATTCTGATGACGCTGCTGGGCGGTGTTGGTACCTTGCTAGGCCCGGTAATGGGGGCAAGCCTGGTAGTTAGTCTCCAGCATCTCCTTGCTCAGTCGCCGTTGGGCAACTGGGTGAGCGTCATCCTGGGGATTATTTTCGTAGTCTGCGTACTGAGTTTTCGCAGCGGTATTGTGGGAGAGCTTGGCAAAATGTACCGCAAAAACTTTAAGTAAATTCTGCTGTGTTATCGATACAGCCGTACCGAGTCTGTCCATTGTTGGGTGCCGTTTGGCACCCTTTTTTTATGCCAAGCATCTGCCTACGCCAAAGGTCGAGGAAGCAAGATAGTTGCTTGCGATAGGCTTAAAATATAAGTTAACGTAAACGTCAATTAACCCCTTTGGCTTCACCGGCCAACACGCTTCGAGCACACAATCACAACAACGAAAGCGCGCGCTTAAAACGATTGGGATTAAGTGGGCGGCTTTCAGCGGAGACACGCTATGAATTTTGAGTTAAGTGAAGACCAGGTTGCGTTTGCCGATATGGCGCGCGCCTTTGCCCAAAACGAGTTGGCCCCCCATGCCGCCGAGTGGGACCAGGAGGCTATTTTCCCCGTTGATGTGATACGCAAAGCGGGCGAGTTAGGCTTTTGCTCGCTTTACGCGCCGGAAAGCGTCGGCGGGCTTGGCCTTTCCAGGTTGGATGCCAGCATCATCTTCGAGCAGCTCTCCATGGGCTGCACCTCAACCACTGCGTACCTAACCATCCATAATATGGTCACTTGGATGCTTGCAGACTTTGGCACGCCTGACGCCGTTGGGCAGTGGGGTGAAAAGCTCGCCAGCGGCGAGCTGCTTGGCTCTTACTGCCTCACCGAGCCCAACTCTGGCTCCGACGCGGCTTCGTTAAAAACCACCGCCAAGCGCGATGGAAATGACTACCTGCTGACCGGCAGCAAAATGTTCATTTCCGGCGCGGGCAGCACCGATGTGTTGATCGTAATGGCGCGCACCGGGGGAGAGGGTGCAGGTGGCGTTTCCGCCTTTGTGGTGGAGGCCAATGCTGACGGCATAAGTTACGGGCGCAAAGAAGCCAAAATGGGCTGGAATAGCCAACCAACCCGCATGATCACCTTCGAAGACGTACGCGTGCCAGCGAGCCAACTGCTGGGTAAGGAAGGCGATGGTTTTAAAATCGCTATGAAAGGCCTGGACGGTGGACGAATCAACATTGCCACCTGCTCGATTGGTACGGCTCAGCAGGCCATCAACGAGGCGCGGGCCTATATGTTGGAGCGCAAGCAGTTTGGCAAGCGCCTGGCGGACTTTCAGGCGCTCCAGTTCCGCCTGGCCGATATGGTCACCGAGCTGGTCGCTGCGCGTCAGCTAGTGCGCTTAGCGGCCACTAAGCTGGATGCGGGCGATGCCGATGCGATCACCTATTGCGCCATGGCCAAGCGTTTCGCCACCGATGTAGGCTTTAAGGTGTGCGACGAAGCGCTACAGTTATATGGCGGTAACGGCTATATCAAGGAATACCCGATGGAACGCTTTGTACGCGATACCCGCGTGCATCGTATTCTTGAAGGCACCAATGAGATCATGCGCCTGATCATTTCACGCCGAGTGCTGGCGGAGGGGGCTGCCGAGCTGTAGCGCTGCCGTGTGGATCTTATCGTTATGGTGATTGCCCGAAATAAGGATGGTTAGATGAGTAGCGTACTGTTTACCGAACACCCCACCCAGGACGGTCACGTCATTGCAGAAATAACCCTCAATGCTGAGCGTTCGCTGAATGCCCTGACCCTGGAAATGATCGACGAAATGCTGCCCCGCTTAGCTGACTGGCAGGACGATGAGCGCGTGGTTGCCGTGCTGCTCGATAGCGTAGGGGAAAAAGCCTTTTGCGCCGGTGGCGATGTGGTCAACCTATATAAAGCCATAAAAGGTGAGGGCGACCCCGACTTTCCGGAGCGTTTTTTTAACCACGAGTACCGTTTGGATTACGCCCTGCACACCTACCCAAAGCCGGTGATTTGCTGGGGTAACGGTATTGTCATGGGCGGCGGCATGGGCCTGCTTAGCGCAAGCAGCCACCGGGTGGTGACCGAAACCTCGCGCCTGGCGATGCCCGAGGTCACCATTGGGCTTTACCCGGATGTGGGCGCCAGCTGGTTTCTGAACCGTTTGCCCAACGGCACCGGCCGGTTTCTTGCCATGACCGGCAGCCAAATCAACGCACCGGATGCTGTTCATCTGGGCCTTGCTGACCGAGCCATTGCCAGCCACCAGCGCGATGCGCTGGCGCAAAAGTTAACCGACGCCGCTTGGGGCGAAGGTGAGCAGACCGATACCCATGGGGTGGTTAATCGTATTCTGCGCGAGCTTGAGCACGCCTCACGACCTGTTTTCGAAGAGTTGGAAGCGCCGGTGTATAAATTCTCGCCGCTGATCCGCGAGCTGATGGACCACGACACCGTCGAGCAAATTGTTGCCGCCATAGCCGGTGTTAAAAGCGACGACAAGTGGTTTGGCAAAGCGCAAAAAACACTGGCCCACGGTAGCCCGGTGTCCATCAAGCTGATTGACGAACAGCTCAAGCGCGCTAAGTACATGTCATTGGCCGAAGTGTTCCAGGCTGAGCTGGCACTTTCGGTGCAGTGTTGTCGCCACCGAGAATTCCCCGAAGGCGTGCGTGCCCTGCTGGTGGATAAAGATGGCAAGCCGAACTGGACCTACCCCGATGTGGCCATGGTGGAGGCATCTTTCATTGATGAACTGCTAACACCGCCGTGGGCGAATAACCCGCTCGACGATCTTCACTAATTTTTACTGACCTTTAGCTTACTTATAACAAGGACAATCGCCATGAAAACTGTCGCATTTATCGGTCTAGGCAATATGGGTGGCCCGATGGCCGCTAACCTGGTCAAGGGAGGCTTTAAGGTACGTGCTTTTGACCTTTCAGCCAGCGCGCTTGCCACCGCAAAATCCCAGGGCTGCGAAGTGGCAAACTCCGCCCAGGACGCCGTGGCAGATGCCGACGTTGTGATCTCCATGCTGCCTGCAGGCAAGCATGTGATGGGCCTTTACGCCGAAGGCGACGCACCGCTGTTTGACGTTATTAAATCAAGCGCCATCGTAATCGACTGCTCCACCATCGATGCCGATACGGCCCGAAGCGTAGCCGCCATCGGGGCGGAAAAGGGCATCGGCTTTGTCGATGCGCCGGTATCTGGCGGCGTAGGTGGCGCCCAGGCAGGTACACTGACGTTTATCGTCGGCGGCAGTGAAGCCCAGTTCGAACAGGCCAAACCGGTACTGGACGCTATGGGCAAAAACATCTTCCACGCCGGCGACCACGGCGCCGGGCAAATCGCCAAGGTGTGCAACAACATGCTGCTGTCGATACTGATGGCGGGCACCTGTGAAGCCATCAACATGGGTGTCAAGAACGGCCTAGACCCGGCGGTGCTGTCAGAAATTATGAAACAAAGCTCCGGCGGCAACTGGGCGCTGAATGTGTATAACCCCTACCCAGGGGTAATGGAAAATGCGCCTGCGTCGAAAGACTATCAAGGCGGTTTCCAGGTCGATTTGATGATCAAAGATTTGGGGCTTGCCATGGATGTCAGCCAGCTAAGCGCCTCGCCCGTGCCCATGGGGTCCGCCGCTCGTTCGCTATTTACCTTCCATAAAGCAGGCGGTAACGGCAAACTCGACTTTTCAAGCTTGATGCGGTTTTATCAGGACAACGAGACTAACGCTTAAAGGAACGGCCATGATCACACTCTGGGGGCGCGATACTTCCACCAACGTCAAGAAAGTCCGCTGGGTGCTGGATGAGCTGGCATTGCCCTACGAGCAGATACAGGCCGGGCTGCATCACGGGGTAAATAACACACCGGAATACCTAGCCATGAACCCAAATGGGCTAGTGCCGTTATTTCGTGACGATGCCACCGACAGCCTGCTGTGGGAATCCAACACCATCATCCGTTACCTAGCGGCCCAGTACGGCGAGGATAAGTTCTGGATTGAGGAACCCGCCCAACGCGCCCAAGCAGAAAAATGGATGGACTGGTCGATTGGCGCGCTTTCGCCCACGCATCGCGCTATTTTAGCGGGCTATGTCAGAACGCCACCGGAACAGCGTGACAATGCGGCCATTGAAGCGTCCCTTAAGGTCTGTGAAGGGTTGTTTAGCATGATGGATGATGCGCTATCTACCCAGCGCTGGTTCTCTGGCGAAGCGTTTGGTCTGGGGGATATTGCGATTGCGCCGTCGGTCTATAACTTGCTCAACTGCGGCCTTAGCTGGCAGCCACGCCCGCATTTGGAGCGTTGGTATCAAGCGCTCACCGAACGCCCCAGCTTCCGCAAGGTGGTAATGATTCCGGTGGCGTGAGCCGAAGGCTCACTAGTTCAGGTAGCCGATTCTGAATAACCCGCTTCCAGCGCGGCGATGTCATCATCAAGCGCCTGAAGAACGCCATACGGCAGGCCGTGGTGTTGCGCGCTTTCGATCAACGGCCCCAAAATTGCCTCGCGCTCGGTGGGGCGCCTGGCTTCCACATCCTGCAACATCGAGGCCTTGTTATTGGCGGTGTTCTCCACCACTTGCAAGACCAGCGCTCGCCATGCGTCTTCGCCATGGCCACCATTCGGTGGCTGAATCCCTTCAGCCTGCATGATCGCCGCGACTTCCTTCACTATGGCTTTCACCCGGCCTGCATACGCTGCTTCACGCAACTCGCCGTTGCGCACCCCATGCAGCGCGACAAGTGGGTTAATTGCCGCGTTCACCGCCAGCTTCTGCCACAGGCGGCTTCGAATATCGTCCACTGCCGTCGCGGCAAACCCCGCCTGGGTTAACGTCTGCGCCAGCGCTTCCGCCAGAGCACCGTGCTGGTTATTCAAATCGCCAATAAACGTCGCCCCGCGCCCCGCATGCACCACGCCATCGTCGCCGGTTAAATAAGCGCCTTCAGAAGTGGTGGCACAGAGCACCGGACCCGGCCATACCTGGGTAATCCGCGGCTGAGCCAAAAAACCGTTTTGCCATAGCACCTGCGGGGTAGTCGAGGGGATGACCTCTGAAATGCTTTCAAGCGCCGCTTCAGCCGCCATGGCTTTGGTGGTGATATGCACAAAGGCAGGTGGCGCATGCGTTTCAGAAGCCAGTTGGGCCACCGTAAACGTGTTAAGAAGCTGCGACTTTTGTTCGCCTTCCGGCGTGGTGAGCCATTGTTGTTCAGCCAGCGCCCGACGACCAATCAGCGTGACCGCCGCCATGGGCGAGAGCGAATGGGCCAACAGGCGGCCAATGGCGCCAGGGCCGAGTATCCAGTGGGATGTTGTCATTGAGATCGTTGCTCAGCAGCGGTGTCGCTGCCAAGCTTACCGTGTTCATTGCTAACAAATGAAGGCAGGCAATTTCTGGTCACGCGTGTGCCGGGGCGTTCGCTGTTGTGCGCAACTGCCAATAACGGCGCAGCACGGCGTCGTTGATGGCGCGTTCCATTTCAAAGGCGCTGGGCGTGGGGCAGAAAAGCGTGACGCCAATGCGCTGCTTGCCGATGTCCGTGGTGGCAAGGGTCACGCGGGGTTGGGGGTCGGCGATGTCGATACCGCTGCGTTTTCTGATCACCTCGCTGTAGCGTTGGGCCAATTCGGAATGCGGGGCATGAAGCGATGCCACCTCCTCCTCAAGAGCCGGCAGTTCGGATCGCATATCCACGTTGGGCTCTAAAACGACGCAGACTTCAAGATACACCCACTTCTTGAAGAAGTTCTGATTCTGGATCGGCGTGGTCAGGAAAATGCTGTTGGGCACCACGATGGTCTTGCCGGAGTATTCAAAACGTCCCACCGCGCCACCAATTTCCTGCAGGGTCGTCGCCAGCATGGTTTCGTCGACCACCTGGCCGCGCAGGTCGCCGATTTCGACCCAGTCGCCAATCTCGAACGGCTGGTTGACGATACGCAGCACGGTGCCCGACAAACACAGAATCAGCTCCTTGGTTGCGATCACCAAGGCCACGGCGAAGGCGGTGATGGACAGCGCAAAGGCGTGCAGGGAAGGCAGCCAGATCAACGCCAGACCGAGTAAGGTAAGGATGACGGCAACGTTGCGGATCCTGGCCAGCCAGGCGCGACGGTAATCGGACAAAATCTCTTCTCGCCCGCGGATGACGCGCACGGCAAGGATGCGCAGCGTTATAAGAATCGCCACGAGCGCAATCGAGCTCACCAGACGGTTGCTCAACAGCTCCAACCAGAAGGAATCCTCAGGCATGGTGGTTTGGCGCTCCTCTTGCTGCGGGTCAATGATTCATCATGATCTTGGCACAATGACACTACGCAGTCGATTGAAGGCCAGCGCCAAGCGTGATATCGGCGACTTGGCTATCAAAGGCCTTAAGCGCTGTGGAGTTCATGATTAACATGATATTTTGCAACAACGCTTCCCATGAAAAAATCGCAGAGTAAAGGGCAGAGCCGATGCTCAGGTGCTAAGGTGGTTGAGGAGTTAGCCTTTCGTTATGCAGATGGAGTGCAGAAGGCCACTGGCGACGTTGTCAGCGCGTGAGCATTGATAAAGGAATATCCTGCGAGGGTTTATGGGCTCGTTTTGAAAGTTGGGTCTAGTCAGTTAACGACCCAAAGTGAACAGAATCATGTATTTCCTCTTCGCGATTGCTCTATAGTCGAGGAATGCTAACCGGATTACCCCAACCTATGGCCGTTGACCTGCAAGCGCTCTATCCAAAACTGATTCACTTGATGCTAGACACCGTATTCGTGGTGGATAAAGACAACCAGATCATCTTTGTGAGTGACGCCTGCGAGTCACTGCTCGGTTACCTTCCGCACGAGTTGATCGACACCCAAATCATCAACTACATGCACCCTGACGATTTAGCGGCTACGCGGGACTCCATTACTCGTGTGATGAGTGGTAAGCCCCACATTGATTTCCGCAACCGTTATATACGTAAAGACGGTGGAGTCGTCCACATACTGTGGTCTGCCCGCTGGTACGAGGAGGAGGGCGTGCGGATCGGGGTGGCGCGCAACGTTACCGACCTTATGCAGGCCGAGGAGGAATTGCGTCACCTCGCCCTTCACGACCCGCTGACAAAACTAGCTAACCGAGCGCTATTCTATGATCGACTAGACTCAGGCTTGCGCGCAGCCCATCGACATCAGAACAGACTGGCGTTGCTTTTTTTGGACATTAATGACTTTAAGAGCATCAATGATATCCATGGACATGCGATGGGCGACCGGATCCTCTGCACGATAGCCAGACGGTTGGAAGGCTGTGTAAGGGAGACAGATAACGTAGCCCGGATAGGCGGTGATGAATTCACAGTTCTATTAACGGAGATTCAGTCAGCGCAAGCTGCTACAGAAAAGATGGAGCAGATACTCACTGTCATCAACCAGCCGCTAAGTGCTGAGTTCGGTGAAGTGCAAATGCCAACCTGCAGCATCGGCGTCGCCTGTTATCCCGCCGACGGAGAAGACGCCGAAACCCTGCTAAGCCATGCAGATAGCCATATGTATAAGATCAAAAGAGGCAGTCGCTAGCGGTTGCTTGCCGTTAGCGAGCCGGCCAGCTTTTACGGCGATAGGCCAATAGCCATTGTCGGCCCCAGCCGCTCCATTAGGCTGATGCTTAAAGGTATGGCCCAGACGCTGGCTAGCGCCCACGCATTGGCTTAAGCGGGATCTTGACTGAAACCTGAGAGGGCTTGTCGTTTATTAGCCCTACTAAACAAATCGGTGCAACGTTGAAAATAATGCTTACACAGCTCAGCCTGCTTAAGTAGCTCGTGCTAGGCTAAGTTTAGTATGAAATTGGTCAGGTGCTGGTAATGAGAAAAGGCAGCTAACGACCCCGAGTGGCTATTCTTGGAAATGCAGCAGGAGCGCGAATTTTGGTTATACAGCCTAATGGAAATTTATAGTTTTAAGGGTCATAGGCTTGGGAGAATCTGGCAGGCTGTATTTGTCGGGAAAAAGTGCCAGTGCGTTCATTCAATCATAATATAGGCAGTCTAATACCTGTTAAGTTTAGGAAGTAACCTTTATGAGCCGAATCGAAATAAGGACAGAGGATGTTGAGTTGGCGAAAGATTTGCAATCACTGGATATAGATGGGCTGAATATTGGGCGTAGAATCGCCACTTTTGATGGTGCAGATCCTGAATTGATGGCCGCAGCCAATCAGGTCGCCACATTCGTTATTAGCTCGGGTAGCACCATCGCGCTAAGCCTATTTTCGTCTTGGCTATACGATCGCATAAAGAGAAGTAAGAAAGAAAAAAATATCAAAATTAACGGCGTGGAGATATCCGGCAACAATAAGAACCTGAAGGTTGAAATACATAACCACATTCATTTGCCGGACTCAAAAAGTGAGTGACTTAACAATCGCAGGCACAGCGACGGCTTTTTCGTTGTGGCTTCGCCTTCACTACAAAGCCGCGCGTGCTGCGGGCGTTAAGCGGTCTGAGGATTACCATGACTGATCCAAAAACATTTATCGAAAACATAGACAAGATAGAAAGCTCGCACACCTATCAGTCTGGAATGAAGGGAGCAGTTGACGAGGCTGGCAAAGCACTCACAACAGTAGGGCAAGCTGTAAACGCCGCCCTGTTGCCCATCAGGGGCCTTGTATGGGGGGCTGAGCAAATAGCAGTATGGATGAACGAGCGTGTATCAGAGAAGTTGATTGGGGTCTCGCCGGAAAAGATCGTAACTCCCAACCCACACGTCGCAGGTCCGGCAATAGAAGCCTTAAAGTACACTGCTCAGGAAGAAAGTCTGCGCGAGATGTTCGCTGAGCTACTTGCCAACTCGGTAAACGCTGACAAGAAAGATGACGTTCATCCGTCTTTCGTCGATCTTATTAGATCGATGAATAGCTTGGATGCACGGCTTCTGAAGGAGCTTCGAAAACGGTCCCCTGTACCAGTAATAGACATTGCGATCAGCAAAGAAGGGTCAAAAGGACTGAAGTACATTAGCAGAAACGTTTCTCTTCTGGGCCATTATGCAGGCTTCGAAGAACCATGGCGATCAATGCCTTCAATAGAAAATCTCGAGCGAATGGGTCTAGTGGTCGTAATAAAGCACTCCCATCTGGCAGACGATACGATCTATGAAGAGATTCAAAATCACCCGGAAATTCGAACAGTTATTGAGGAAGTTATGAAAGAAGAGGGCAGCAGCGTCCACATAGACAAAGGGGGTGTTGAAATAACTCGTTTCGGGGGGATGTTTGTTAAATCGTGCATCGCTTAACAATCGGCTGTAGTTCGGCCGCAAAAAGCGCGGCCCGGACGCACTACGCGTTTGCCTCGTGCGCCGCTAAGCCGGGCGTTAAGTAGCTATGGCAACCATCGAAGAAATTGAGCATCGCTGGGCTGAAGCTGGAAGGCTAATTGCGTTGTTGGCTTTGCTTGAGTATGCATATCCGCAAGTGATTGAGGAAATCAAAGGTACGAAGATAAGCGGAACAAACCTTTTGAATATGGTTGCGTACGCCTTAGACTTTGATTCGCGACACTGGGCAGACAAGGCAGTGACTTGGATCGAATCAGGTTTCCCAATAGATGCTGAAATTTGTGACCAACTGCTGAAAATATCAGCGTCAAAAAACGACACTCAAGCTCTGCGTCATCGGTCACTAAAACAAGCAAAAAGGTGGCAGCGTGCAACCGCTACTTAACCATGCCAGTCACGTGCGGCTACGTCTCCATTCCGTAACCGCGCGTGCTGAGCGGCGTTAAAAGTTAGGGATAACTATGGAAAAGTTCGGCCTCACTCTACTATTCACCCTAGCGGTGCTCATCATCTACTCAGCAGCATTCGTGACGTACCATGTTTCGCGATCAGACTTACTTGAGGTTGGTCAGAAGCGAACCATCTATCTGTTCGTATGGCTAGTTCCGCTAATTGGACCTGGTATTACCGTTGCGGCACTCGGTGATGATTTCGTGTGCCAGCGTAAGAAACCGGGCGTTCCATTATTGAACTACATTTTCCTTGGTGCAGTTTTATCATCCGTCCAAGAAAACAGAGATGAAACAACCCATTCGGGCGGCGCGGACTCAACAGGAGGCAGCGATGGAGACTTTTAACCAGTCAATTAAGTTCGTTCCGGCCTACGGCCTCCACCGGACGCCCCTCAAGGGCCGCCGCTTATTTCAGCGTTAAATGTAGCAAAGAGGTTAATCAGTGCTTCTAGGGAAAGCTGAAGAAAATAGCCCATACCTTTGCCACAATTGTAACGGGGCAACTCGATGGGTATTACCGCTTAATCTCAGAAATGCCGTTGTTGCTTTGTCCCACCTGTCTTATTTCATTGGCTGCATTCTATTTATGATTTTCTACGCCAAGAGTGGAGCCAGCGATTTAATCACTATGGTCGTTTGGGCTCTGGGGTTGTGGTTCATTCGAAAGCTCTATAAGACCAGATTGGTGTGCGTCCATTGTGGCATCGCCGCCAGGTGAACACATTTAACCAGTCATTCCAGTTCGTTACGGCCCTGGCGGGCCTCCACCTGACAGCCTTTTCTCCGCTTCGCTGCGCAAAGGCCGCTGCTGAATATTGGCGTTAAATTTTTGCAGCCCCCCTCGCCGACTATGGTGTAATACATTGTAGTCACCTAATCCGAGGGTACGGCCATGAGTGTCACTACAGTTCGCCTTCAGGCAGAAGTTGAACAGCACCTGGAGGCAATCGCCAGCAGGCTCCACCGGAGCAAAGGCTGGGTGATTAACCAAGCGCTTTCGGAATACATCGAAAAACAACAGCTTGAGCAAGAGCGTTGGAAGCAAACGCTAGAGGCAATGGAGTCAGCCGCCCAAGGGAAAGTAGTTGATGCCAGCGAGGTACATCGTTGGCTCAATAGCTGGGGAACCGAAAACGAGCAGGATGCACCGAGGTCAGGTAAGTGAAACTGGTTTACACGGATGACGCCATTGAAGATTTGAAGCGCCTCAGGGAGTTCATCGCAGTCTATAATCCCTCAGCGGCAGCCAGGATAGCCGCAGAGCTGGTAGGCGAAATCGAATTGTTACCAGACTTCCCCAAAATGGGGATACCGGTTGAAATTGCACCGCTACCTGATTCGATCCGCGACATGGTTTTTGGGAAGCACGTTGTCCGTTATTCAGTACATGTCAGTGCCATCATCATTCTTCGGGTATGGCACGAGCTGAAGGGTGAGCGGTAACAATTTAACCAGCCGCTGTTGCCGGACAATTTTTCCACCGCTGCGCGGCTCCAAAATTGCCGCAAAGCTTCGCGTTATGTGCTCAGGGAGTTCAGCATTGGAACAATTTGAAAGAGCGAAGAGATATCTATCGCGTGTCGAGGGGTTTTATGAGGGCGTTTTCTCCTCCACAGGCCATGATAAGGATGCGTATGATGACGATGTTGTTTCTTTCTTCATTCATTGCTATCACATCAGGGACTGGATTATTTACCTGAACACATTGGGCATAACTGCAAAGCAAGTTGATCTGTATATTGATCAGCATAAAGCTCTGAAGGTGTGTGCCGACTTGGCCAATGGTTCCAAGCACTGCAAGCTCACACGCTCCATGCGCACTGAACGCCAACCGCATATTTCGGGGAGAGAAAGGCGTACATCGACTTGGCTTACTGACAGTGGAGGTGGTGAAGTCATGAAGTGTAAATATACTATTGTGAGCAACACAGAAATTCTTGATGCACTGGAGTTGGCAAGGGAGTGTGTTGAGTTATGGGAATCTTTCATCGACGAATTGAAAGCACATAACAAATCAAGGCAGCAGGACGCTAGCGGAGCTGGCGCCTCTGCTTAGGCGTTAAAGCATAACATCAGTGACATCTAAAAGACCGCTCTTGGCCGGACAACGACGGCCCGAATAGGCCGTCGTTCATCCGCATCAAACTTCAGTCTGTTCTGCGATTTCCAACGCGTCATCTACCTCTATCCCTAGATACCTGACAGTGCTTTCCAGCTTTGTGTTACCCAGGGGCAGTTGCACTGTCTTCAGGTTTTTCGTGCGACGGTATATCAACGAGCTTTTGTGCGACGCATCTAGACCTATTGCGGTGACCCAGCCTTTCACAATACGGGCATATTGGCGCGTTGAAAGATGCTTTGCGCTATTGATTCGGCTGGGAAACAGGAGGTCTTCGCTTCGGAGCTGAGCCAGCTATATCTAGCCGATAATAGCGATGAGAGTCTGCTCGGTAATTTCGAACTGGACGGGCCGATGAAGAGGGCAAGGTCTCCAGGGTATGGCAACCCCGGGGGTTGTACGTCAAATCACGACGAGGCTCAGCTCGACAGCCCCTCGTGACCAGGCACGAAACCGCCCAGCAGGCGGTCGATTTCCTTGGCAGGCATCGGACGGTAGAAGAAGAACCCCTGGATGAGGTCGCAATGCATTTCGCGAAGCAATGACAACTGTTCGGCGTTCTCGACGCCCTCGGCCACTACCTCCAACCCCAACCGATGACCGATGAAGATGGCTCCCTCCATGATGGCCCTATCCTTGGGCTGGGTGGGAGCGTCATGGATGAAGGAGCGATCGATCTTCAGAGCGGTGACTGGAAAGTGCTTGAGATAGCTCAGGGAAGAATAACCGGTCCCGAAGTCGTCGATCGCAATGCGAATACCGCGATGATAGAGGCGCCGCAGGTCCTCGAGGAGGGGCTCGTCGGCTTCGATCAGGACATTCTCGGTCAATTCGATGCCGATATCCCGCGGGCCTAAGCCGTGACGCTGCAGCGTGTCCTCGAAGCTCTTCAGGGCATCGGGGCGCACCAGTTGACGACCCGAGACATTGATGTCGATGCGGTGCTCATGAAATCCCTTGGCGCGCCATTCCACCTGCTGGCGGCAAGCCTCTTCGATGACCCAGTCGCCCAGCCGATGGATCACACCGGAGCGCTCGGCCAGCGGGATAAACTCGCCAGGCGAGATCGGCGGGCCCTCGGCAGGCTGCCAGCGTAGCAAGGCCTCGAGATTCTCTATTCGCCCACTGGCCGCCGAGACCTGGGGCTGGTAGTGGAGGGAGAATTCACCGTTATCCAGGGCTTCCTCGAGTCGCGCCGAGAGATAGTGCTGGCGAACCAGCTCATCATGGAGCTTCTGTTCGAAGAAACGTACAGCACCCCGGCCCTCCAGCTTGGCACGATTCTTGGCAACATCGGCATTACGGATCAATTCGCGTGACGATTCACCATTCTCGGGAAAGAGCGCCACCCCCAGGCTGGCCGTGACGTGACGCTCCCGGCCATCCAGGACGAAAGGTTCCCGGAAGACATTCTGGACATGACGAACGACCCGTCTGACATCGGGGGCCAAGTGGACGCCGGGAAAGGCCAGTACGAATTCATCGCTAGAAACACGGGACACCAGGTCAGTGATTCGCTGGCACTCTCTCAGCCGCCGCGTCAGCTCAATGAGCAGGCGATCGCCCTGATCATAGCCAAGGGCATCATTGATCTCGACGAAGTGATCGAGGTCCAGGTAGATGGTTGCCAGGCCATTGCCCTGGCGCCGACAGGAATCCAACAGACTGTCCAGGTCGACCTCGAAGGTCTGGCGGTTAGGGAGATGGGTGAGCCTGTCGAAACGGGTGGCGAATTCCAGGTCACGGTGGGCGCGCTTTTGGTCGGAAAGATCGACATCCACGCAGAACATCAAGGGTGCGTCGGTATGCTCATTGAGCATCAGATGCTGCGAAAAGACCGATACCAGTTCACCCGTTTTATGCTTGAGCTCGAGTTCATCGGCGGGTATATCGATGCCTTCATTGATCCAGGCTCTATGCGCCTGGATCATCTCGTCACGCATGAAGGCAGGAATGATCAGATCTTCCAGTAACTGTCCCTGGGCTTCCTCAGCGGTATAGCCATAGAGACGAGTGCTACCCTCATTCCAGTAAATCACTCGCCGATCGCGATCATACCCCTGAACCGCCACCTTTGGCAGACTCTCCAGCAGGGCGCGGAATCGCTGTTCACTCTCCAGATACTGGCGGCGTACTAACGCGACTTCTTCCCTGCTGGCATCATGCGAATCGATGCCATCAGTTGGAGGTGTCTTTGACACCTCCAACGCGAGCGCAGCGGAAAACTTCCTGCGGTTCTTCTTCAGGCGTTCCGAATCTCTGTGATGTCGGGAATCGCTGGCAGTCATGGGATTCACTTAAAGAAAACACACTGTCAAGAGCCATCATAATGGCAACAATAGGCAACTTTGTTGTGATTATCCTACACCTATTTGCAGGAGAACCTACATATATACGTTATCAACGGTCTGATCCTGTTTTTAAAAAAATCACTCTTTTTTAGTACATTTCTTTGACATATCGTTGCAAATCTTTTCATTTTAATCCTGTTGACCGCGGTGTTTACACCGGCAACACCGGGCAATTCCGCCCAGTTAACAGGAGAATACCAACATGAAACTCGATACTCTCAAGCACGGTTTCGACCTCACCTCCATGCTTGCCGATTCACTCGCCGATTATTGGCATCCGGGAGTGACCGAGGCGCTGAGGCATCAGGATTGGGCGAAAACCGATATTCGGGATCGAATCGATCTGACCGCCTGGCAGGGGTTTACCGCTGACCTGCCGCGCGATCCCTACGTTAACCAGCGATGGAAGCGGATGTCATGGCTCGCCCTGAATGATCAGGGAGATGTCGAGGATATGGGCCAATGCCCCATGGCCCAGGGAGGGGCCTTCAACGACGCGGAAAGCATGGCGGATCGCCTGCGGTACTATGATCCGCTGACTCGGGAATTCATGGCACGCCCCGATGTGAAGGCCTTCGTTCGCGCCTGGGCAAGGCTGTGGAGTATCGGTGCGCACGAACCCATCCTGATGCAGATCACCGGGGTCCGTGGAGAAGGCAACATCGATCCCCTTCAGGGCCAGGGAATTCATGCCGATGGCTGCAAGGCCCTGAGTATTCTGGTCATCAATCGGGAAAACGTGGCGGGGGGTGAAAACCACCTCTTCGCAGACAAGGCCGGCACGCAACCCTTGGTCGATATCACCCTGGATCCGGGTGATATCCTTCATCTGCGCGATGACCGGCTATTCCACAGTGTCGATGGGATCGAACAGCTCGACAGCGAGGTTCCCTTCGAGCGGTTCATCATCATCATCAACAGCCGCTTCGTGGACGACTTCCAGAACCGGATGTTGCGTCGCCACTTCCCGGAAGCGGTCCTCAATGAGAGCTTCTAACACTCTCGGAAAATTGAGAACCTAGCAACACCTACGCCCCCGGAAATCCGGGGGCGTCTTGGTTGTGCGCCAGTCATGGCGCGCAGCGCCCAGCAAGAACCCACCCAACTGACTGATAATACTGGTTATCCATAACCTATGTTAAGTGGGCAGTCTAGGCATGTGTATTAGAATAATGTGAAAAAATCATTTGCCTGAGAGGTAATAGAGTGGCTCTCCTCGATACCGTCGTCATGCGGGGCCTTAGTCGCCAAGGTGCCTTGTCTCCTGAAGACAAGGCGTTGTTGCTGGGACTTGAGCTTAGCCCTCGGCGCATGTCAGCCAGCGAGGTACTATGGCTGGAAAATGGGGATGCTGATCTGTTCTGTGTGGTCAAGGATGGCTGGGCATACTCCTATCGCAACTTGAAAAATGGTTCGAAGCAGATCCTCAAGTTCTACCTCCCCGGGGATATCATCGGTATTCGCGATTTTGGCTTCACCCGCCGCTTGGCAAGTGCGTCGATGATTAATGAAGGTGTGATCTACCCGTTTTCCTATCAGCAGCTTTTTGAACTCTTTGGGCGTTCAAACCTGGCTGTTGGCATCATGGCCACCGCGATGCGTCAGCAGGCGCTGCTTTCAGAGCGCCTGATCTACCTCGGCAAGTATACCGCCCACGAGCAGCTGGCTCACTTTCTCTACGAAATCTATCTGCGACTCAAGCGGATTGGGGCCGTGGAGGACAATGGCTTTCTCATGCCGCTCACTCAGGAGTTGATCGGCGACGCGCTGGGGATGAGCCCGGTACACGTGAGTCGGACCTTCTCGATGCTGCGCGAAGAGGGGCTCGTGATCCGCGACCGCCACCAAGTAACGTTGCCAGACCCCGAAGCGTTGGCGCGGCTAGTCGAGTTCAACGACAGCTATATCGATGAATTACTACCTGCCACTTTTTCTGAACTGCTAAGCGCTACCCCATAAAGCGCCAATCGCAAAAGCACGCGTCGCGTCTGTTGGTAGGGCTGCTCGCTTGAAGTGGCTTTTCCATTGGTACGTCATAAACGGGTGCATTTCGTAGTAGCGATTCGTGTTGATAACGACTGAGTAGACTTGCCGGCCCCTGTGGGCCGGCTTTGTCGGGAAAGGCCCCTAGGCTCAGGGAGCGATGCGATTACTGGCGTCGGTAAAGCCGGCCAGCGAAATATCCAGGTCCATGCGGTCACCCTGTGGACCAATCATGCTGAGGGTTGCCGTAGTGCCACTGCGGAGTTCCTGCAACATCGACGACTCAATGGGGGCGTCGGCACGGCACCCTTGCTCCTGGCAGACCTGATAGGGGAACTGGATCGGCTCACCGTCATCCACGCTCATTTGCATGCCCGGGGCTAGACGTACCCCTAGCGGCACGAAGAAGCTCATCACAGGGTCATCGGCCTCGGGTGGGTAGTCGAGAATTACTTGCATCAAGGGCTGGTCGCTGTCAGGTTGAGTGATCAATTGCGCCATCGCACAAGGGCTTGGGCCTTCGCCATTACGCTGGCAACGGACCTCCCAGTCCTGGAATGACTCGGTGGTGACATCATCATCGGAAGCCGTCCCAGGTTCTTGTTGGCTGAAGGCGTTGGGAGACAACATCAAGATCGATAATAGTCCCATCATACATAGGCTTTGCTTTAGACAGTGCGGCATTGACGTAACCTCTTATTGGTTCGCTCATGGTGAATAATAATACCTACCATGCCTGCTTGCTCGCTTGAGGTCGAGCCCCTTGGTCACGAGCGTGTGGCTGCCTCGGTTGATCAGGCGGCTTGAGGGCCAATATTCACAACACACATTGGTGGTAATCAAAACGCGCCAATGAGTACGGGTCAGGCTGCTAGCGCGCGGAACACATTGTAGGTTAAGCGTAGACGTTAGCAAGATAAGCTGCCCGTCCTTGTCGTTAGTGGAATATCAGCACGCCTCGACGTCATCCCATCCTCATTTGCAAATTGGCATTGTGCGGCGCAGTCACGAGTTCACGTCAAAGGCTTTTCAACAATCGGCACAGGGCGTCATAATCTCCGCTTAGGTTGACAATGTCGCTGGGTAAGATCACGCCTCCAAATGCTAGAATGAAAAACATACTGATCGCACTTGCACTCACCTTCGTAGTCGTCACCTCGATTCAGCTGTTTTCCCCGCTGGAGGTTGCCGGTGTTGTGGTGGTCGCGATTTATCTAATTCTATACGCGATTCTGCAGTGGCAGCATCGATTTAGAAAGCAACGTTCTTTTCCACACGACACCGCACCTGACCGTTCCAGTTGGCCTCTATCGGGGCCGTTTCGGCGATTGGGGCCTACGTTCGGTGGATGTCTTTTCTTGTGCGTCTTTTGGATCACCAACATCTTAAGCATTTTTAATCCATTTCAACTGGTGCAGATCATTCGCCAAATGATCGGCAATGCGCGACTGGAGAAAAGAGAGAAGCGGACCGGCGAAAGCGGTGTGAACTATAAAACCAAATCGAGATATCACCTTCCCGTTCATGGGGAATGGCTTGTCTTCAACGGAGGGTATAGCCCGAAGAGTTCGCATTCATGGGAGCTTCTGGGGCAACGGTTTGCTCTGGACCTCGTGAAAGCTGATCCAACGTTTTGTCGCCACTCGGGGAGCGGTATGCGATTAGAACAGTATTATTGTTATAGTCAGGATATATTGGCAGCGGCCGATGGACGTGTCGTGGGCGTCGAGAATCGCGTTTCTGACGCGCCGTTTGTCGGTTGGGGATTTAGTGATTTTACAGCACGGCATTTTGCTGGAAGCCACGTGATTATCCAGCATGCCGAAGGCGAATTTGCGTTGTACGCCCACCTAATTAAAGGCAGCATCTGTGTGCGCACTGGTGACCAGGTTAAGCGGGGAGAGCGCATTGGTCAGTGTGGACACAGCGGCCATAGCAGTGAGCCACACCTCCATTTTCATTTACAAGACTCACCCAGTTTGTTCCAGGGCATGGGCTTGCCGGTTAATTTTTGTGACCTCCATGTAGATGGTAAAAACTTGGCTTCTGGTTACATTCGTGCCACTCAACGGGTCCGGAACGCTTCGCACGTTGCCACTGAAGCACCGAAGACATGAAACGGGAGCTTAAGGCCGAGGCTGTGTGAAAACTCATAAATCAGTTGGCTGTTGCCGTATTCAACTGTATGGCTACTGCTAATAGGGAATTGCTCCGAGTATTCTAGACACCCGTATACTTGCGGAAATCGGCAATCGTTTTGAAGTCGGGTGCAAGGCGTTACCCCAGAAAGCTACACGGCGGCAAAGCCGGGCAAGTTCGGTGTAGGCGCCGGTTAACCAAAACGTTATTGGCATAAGCGCTGACCCAGAAACCAGGCAGGGTCAGGAGTTGTCAGATTTTCCAGTCCACCGGCGCACGAGGGTCGGGCTGGTAGACGAAGTAGGTGCCGGTGCGTAGCGTCCGCTCCAGGTGCGCGCCGAGGCTTGAATGATGTTGCGTGATCCGATTGAGGGCGTAGCGCAGCGAGCGGGTGGCGCTGGTGCGCGCGCGCTCTACGCCGTCACCGACGGTACGAGCCCGACCGTTCAGGCCGACACCGCGGCACAGCTCGTCGACGAGAAATTCACGATCGGCGCGTGCGAGTTGCGCTCGGTGAAAATCGTTGTTCGCCTCGGCTTCCGCGATGTCCTCTTCCGTCTCGGCAAGGCGCTGCCGGTAGGCCTCGCGAGCTTTGGAGTCGAACACCTCCAGTCCGCATTGGGCATCAATCCGGGGTGCGCCACCTGCGGACAAGCCGACGGGAAGCGCCCCACGTTCCACCTCGACCAGGTCGAGGACATGAAATTCCCGGCCGGGCTCCGCCAGTAAGCGCTCCAGGTACCGCATGCCCTTGAGATCTTTCAAGCGGACGGTAGGGCCTCCGAAAGTCACCGTTCGCATATCCCCTTCGCGGCAAAAAACACAATGCTCGGGTTCCGTAGCCTGCCGCGAGGGTGTCACCGGCCGGTGTTCGCGAGCCAGTTTTGCCCAGGTCGTGGCGTTGAGCTCCTCCAGCGCTCGGCAAGCGGCGTCGAGTTCCAGATCGGCGGTTCTGTCGTTACCTGCCGCGCGGTGTGCCGAAGCGAGCTCGACGCGTAGATTCGCGGCTTCGAACGGCATTCGCAGCGAGATCCACTCCATCATGGCCTGGCTCAGAAGCTCAATCGCTTGGCATTTCTGCCCGTCGTGCAGCGCCAACCGCCCCTGGGCGGCGAGCGCCGAGTTTTGTAATGTGCGGCTCTGGTAAGTCCGGGCGATATCCTTAAGGTCGGCTGCGGCAGTGCGAGCCGTGTCGCCGTCGCCAGCCGCCAGCGCTATGACCACCTGGGCCTCGCGCAAGGGGGCCCGTTGCAACCCTCCGGAAGGCGGGCGCTCCTTCGACGGGATATCAAATGGGTGCTCGAGCGCGCTTTCGATCATCGCAGAAGCTTCGTCGACTCGTCCTTGGGCCAACCGCAGCAAGGCAAGCCCCGGTTGGGGGAGCCAGGCATTCTGGTGGGCCGCCAGATACGACTCCTCAGCACCCGCGAAATCGCCCTTGCGAAGCCGCGCGTTGCCAAGTTCGGTCAATGGCCAACCGAATTCCCGCCGCATCCAGGGGCGCAGCTCTTCGCAGGCCTGCAATGCCTCCTGCTCGGCGGCATCGCACGGGCCCCTCAGGCGCATGATCTCCGCCCGGTGAACCCGGCAGCGGCCGTGGAGGCCTCCAAACGCTGCCCCTTGGCGCCACCGTTCCATGGCTTCGGTCCATTCCTCGGCGCGGTCGTACTGACCGATCCACTGCATCGCGCAGATAAGCTCGCACCACATCTGCCCCGAGGTGAGGGGGTCGAGGTTGCCCGCGCTCAGTTCCACTGCAACGTCATCCAGCGCGCTCAGCCCTTCATCCAGGTAGCCGTCGTGGATGCGGACCCTGGCGAAGGCCACCTGTCCAATGATCGAGGGTGCGGCCAGCCCGTGCCTTTGTCCTCCGTCCATGGCCTGTTGCGCCCATTGCCCAGTCCCCGGCATGTCGCCACACATCAACCGTTCGTAGGTCCGCACCGCGGCGATCCAGGCCCAGACCGGGTTGTCGGGCGCGTCTTTCACCAGGCATTCCGCCCGGGACAGCCAGGCGCGCACGGTGGCCATCAGGCCCGTGTCCATCATCAGGTACATGCCCACCATAACTGCCGCGAATGCCGCTTCCCGGGTGCGGTCGTTTTCAAGGTGCAGGTGGTAGAGCTCAGCGTACGCTGCCAGCGTTTCCTCCAGATCACCGGCACCGTAAGCCGCTTGGGCCCGCAGCTCCAAAAGCTCGGCAGTGGGTGGCGCGGCTGATGGTGGTTCTGACAGTCTCGTTAGTAGCTTCTGGGCCTGCACATAGTCGCCAGCGTCGAGGGCAGCCCGAATCCGCGTCAGTTCCCCTTCCGTCATCGCTCAACCCTCTTGTTGTGGTTGTAACAAGGATTGTCACGCATTTATGCGTAGGTGCAAGGCGCATCTAACCGAAAACTTATTCAACAGGGAGTATCTTGACATGAGTGACACCCTTTTCGACAGACTCGGCGGTCTCAACGGTATTGACAAACTCGTAAACCGGATCGTCGAACTTCACCTCGAGAGTGACATTGTCGGTCCACGATATTGGGTGCTCGATGAAGAGGCAATTGACCATGCGCGTGAGAAAGTCAAAGAGTTCATTGCGGCCGGTACTGGCGGACCCGTGGAATACACCGGTCGGTCGATGATTGAAACTCACACCGGGATGAACGTAAGCGCGGCCGAATACCTGGCCGTGATTGACGACATCATGCAGGCGATGAACGAGATGGAATATTCCGGCCCGGTCTGCAACGAAGTTCTGGGTATTGCCTATTCGCTCAAGGAGGAAATCGTTCACATATAGGCTGAAGTGTCGGTCGACGATGTACCGCACATATCGGAACTAACTAAACGGAGAAAAATCATGTTTATTCAGACCAAAGTAACCATTCTGAGGGCTCTATTCTCCCTGTTGTTCGCTGGCCCACTGCTGGTCACAATACCATCGTATGCTGACGATCGGGCCTTTATATGGAACCTTGACGACGAGGAGCTTCAATGGGGCCCCTGTCCAGAATTTATGCCCGAAGGCTGTGGTCTGGCTGTTCTGCAGGGCGATCCGGAAGACCATAATGCCGACGTTTTCTTCCGGCTCCCCGCTAAAACCACTGCCGACCATCACTGGCATCACTCCGCTGAGCGTATGGTGTTGGTCGCCGGTGAAATGGAGGTAGATTACGACGGGCAGGAGCCGGTGATTCTGAGACCGGGTACTTACGCTTATGGCCCGCCCAAACTGGCTCATGTCACGCACTGTCGTTCCGACGAAGACTGTGTATTGTTTATCGCTTTTGAAGAGCCTATAGACGCGCTGGAAACCGAATGATGTAACATAACGGCATTCCGGCTCCAATGGGGCGGGATGTCGTTTAACTCACCAGATTCTCTACCCGTTCGCGCACTCATCGACGTGAAGTTCCGGAAAGAAGCTAAACCCAAAAAAATACCGGAAAGTTCAATTATCGGCATCGGGGCACAATATGATGTTAGAGCATTTCCTAAAGCTCAATAAGGTGCAGAAAATTGAGCTCAATGAGTATAAAAACCATGAAGCCCGCGCACTACGTGTGCCGGACCTCATTCACTCGGCCGCTTATAACTGGCGTTATATCAGTGTCGTCTAAAAGCCCGCTTCTGGCCGCTAGCTTTCTGTACTATCACCGTAAAATCGCGCCCCAAAAAAGCACTCTCATCAGTGCCAAAGGATAGTAGCGCGCATCATTGACCGGTGGGTAAAATGTGCAAAACTGGCCCACGCGCATTCGGCTTTTGCAGTGTATCGTATGTAGAAATTAGGCGCGTATGATCACCTACATTGTTACTCCAGCGAGCCAATCAGATTGGCGGCCCTTGCTGCTTGCTGAACAATAAGAAATTGCCGCGTTACTCAGGGAGTTTGTGGCTTTGTCGTTACAAGATAAGCGGTATCAGGTGCATTGGCTAACGGGCCAGTTTTGCGATGTCGGCAGCGAGTTGATGTATCGCCGGTCTATCCTGGAAAGCGTGAGGTTTGAGTACAGCCTTGCCTTGAGCATCGCGGCATTAGTTTTTGGCATGTTTGCGATTTCAGACTATTACTTGCTGGGCCTCACCCGGGAGTTTTATCTGCTGCTGGCCATGCGCATTGTGGTGGTGAGCATGTGCCTTCTGGTGGCCTTTGCGATTAGGCGCTGGGAAGGGCGCACATACCGAGTCTGGTTGCACGCTTTGCCGCTATGGATACTGGCGACGGGTATCATTTTGATTGTTCCTTTGCGCCCTGAGAGCCTCCCTACTCAGGTAACAGCGGTTGTGGTCGCCACCATCGCATTCTATCTTCTGATTCCCAATCTGCTGACCGTCGTAACGTTTGCCAGCCTCTATTTGAATATTGGTTTTATGATCGCTGCCGTGCTGTTTGCGCAGATTGGATCAGTAGGGACGGTTCGCATAGCGCTGTTATTGATTATGACCAATGTAGTGGGGTTCTGTGCCTTGCTGCGATTGGAAAGCCTGCAGCGCAAGCAGTATGCATTGCTTCATGAAGAGCGTGATCAAAACCACCAACTTCACAAGGAAATCGCGCATCGGAGATCGCTGGAAGAGCAGCTTCGGGTGGTCGCCGAGCGGGATGCGCTGACGGGGCTTAATAATCGCGGCCATTTCATGAGCCTGGCCGAAGCGCTATTACAGCGATCACAATTGGAAAAGGTGCCGTTTGGGTTTTTCATGATCGATGTGGACCATTTTAAGAGAATCAACGATACCTGGGGCCACAGTCACGGCGACTGGGTTTTAGCCAAGATTGCGGAGGTTTGTGCGCAATCGCTCCGCCCCACGGATGTGATAGGGCGTTTCGGAGGTGAAGAATTTGTGGTGGCCCTTCCGAATACCGGCCCTGATGACGCTCAGGTTGTGGCGGAGCGCTTGAAAAAGGAGGTGGCAGAGCTGCCGTTAAAGGAAGAAATGGGGGTGCTATGCCCAAGCGTAACTATCGGTATCGCTGTAGCAAACGCTGAGGAAGTCGACCTCGAATCCCTAATCACGCGAGCGGATCAGATGCTTTACGATGGTAAGCGTGGCGGTAGGAACCGGGTGGTAATGTGCCACAAGGGAGTGGAATAGGTTGAGGGATTGGCAATAGTTATCCAGCAGGCTGAACTTCGCTCTTGGCCGAATAAAGGCAGCCTCGTTTAGACTGTTATTTGACGACATCAAACTTCCGTCTGCTCTGCCATTTCCAAAGCATCATCTACCTCTATCCCAAGGTATCTGACAGGGCTTTCAAGCTTCGTATGATCCAGGAGCAGTTGCATCGCTCTCAAATTTATCGTGCGGCTGTAAATCAGCGAAGCTTTGGTGCGACGCATTGTGTGCGTGCCATAGATCGATGCAAGTAGAGCCGTTTATTGCATGATACTCCATCGAGTAGAGGTCAATGAATGACTCAAATCATGCTTACGTTGTGCTAAGGTTGTTAAAAGTCGCTGCTTGACGCTGATCGGCTATGGCATCAACAACAGTAGCCTTTTTATCAGTATCATGAAGCACAAGCGCTGATTGGCATTTTTACGCTGAATTTTAATAAATTTATACGTTTCTAGTGACTAGACCGCTAGCGTGCAGCATAAAGTTATGACTGTTCGTAGTCGTCGAGCATACATAAATAATATTTGTTCAAGCGGATAGGTAAAAAGATGATCACTGACTATGTATTTATTGTCTTTTCACTTGTGCTGCTCTTCGTTGGTGCCGAGGGGCTTGTCAGAGGAAGCACTACACTGGCGTTGCGAGCTGGGCTAAGCCCCTTGATAGTGGGACTGACGGTTGTAGCGTTTGGTACCAGTTCGCCAGAATTGGTCGTAAGCGTCAAAGCGGGTCTTTCGCAGCAAGGTGATATCGCAGTTGGGAACGTAGTGGGTTCGAATATCTTTAATATCGCTTTTATTCTCGGTCTAACGGCTCTGGTATGTCCGATTCCTGTTCATCGGAAAATCATTAAAATAGACGCACCCATTGCCCTCGGGGTGGCCCTTATATTGGTATTTTTCCTATTGGATCAGGCGCTAGGTCGTTTTGAGGGCGGACTACTATTCGTGGGAATTGTCGCGTACACCTGGGTGAATGTTGTCCTGGCTCGCAAAGAAACAACCACTATTGCTACCCCGAGCGATCCGTTAACACCAGTAGTTTCGCGGCATTGGATAGTAGATATTTTATTCATCTTAGGCGGTCTTGCAGTGCTGGTGATTGGGTCTAGTCTGCTGGTGGAGCATTCCATCAACTTGGCCAAGGACTTCGGGGTAAGTGATGCAGTTATTGGGCTAACTATTGTGGCTGCAGGCACCAGCATGCCGGAATTGGCTACCTCTATTGTTGCTGCTTTCCGTAAGCAACCCGATATCGCGATAGGCAATATTGTTGGTTCAAATATATTCAATATTCTTGGGATACTGGGTCTATCATCGCTTATCTCACCGTTAAGCGCGGCAGGTATATCGACACTGGATTATGCGACAATGATTGTGTTCACAGTCATACTAATTCCCTTACTCTATACGGGGCGGCTTCTTCATCGACTTGAGGGTGGTTTGCTTCTCTTTCTTTACGGAGCTTATATCTTTGCTCTGTGGCCCGCGTAGGAGACAAACAAAGCTATGAGCAGCGATAAAGATTCCGTTATGGAATAGCGGTTGTGTAGATTTTTTTATGGCACATCCGATAACACGGATAAACTGTTGTTCTGCTTTTACACAGCCGAAAACTCAGCAGTTTTGCGCACCGCATCGATATCATCCTGAAGCGACATGACGCTTTCTGAACGGGCCAGTGCCCTCCTTGAATGTTTTTTGGCGGCCGTCGCCATCGCCTGGTCATCTGCCGCGGCCAACGCACACAGCGCTTTCTGCAATCGAATTGAAACCTCAATCGTACCCGCGCCGTCACGGGCAATGGCTGTAAAGGCATCGTCAAACAGATCGTCGATCACCAGTTCTGGAACTGATATACGGTCATAGGTGATCGCCTGTAATTCGTCTTTATCAATGGGGGACTGCCAAAGTGTAAACAGTCGCACCAGTGTGCCAATGACGTTGATCGCGGTTCCCGGATCATTGATGCCCGGCGACAGCGCTTTGTCGGCAATTTCGGACAACGCAAGAAGCCCGAAACGTGGATCATCTTCAAAGGTACGGCTTGAGCCAATCGTGAAGGCGCTGGAGAACGCCTCGGTCTCAAGCGTCGTGCCTGGTTGAGTGTCGCCCACGATGGAAAGCAGCGGGAAGTGCGTATGCACAAAGGTGCCCGGCAGAGCCGCTACCGTCACGCGGCAGTCGTGCGCTTCAGCGCAGGATTGTAATGTTTCCAGGTCGATATGCTGGACATAGCCCACTTTTGAAGAACACACATGGACGCCCTTGTGAGCAGCCTGATGCGGGGAAGCTGTCAAAGCGCCGAGCGAAGGCGCATGTCGGCGACGGTTCAGTGCGTCGCCTGCGGCTTTTTCCGCTTTCTCAATGGTACGACGTCACCCCATCTTCAGTAGCACCCGGGTTTAGAGTCAGAAATAACTTTATCGTGTTTTACCACCAGTTGCTCGGCATAGGCTGACGGTGTCAGCCCTCCAAGACTCTTCTTCGGTCTTTCTTCGTTGTACTCCCGCCGCCATGCCTCGATGACAACCTGGGCGTGTTGAAGGCTGGTGAACCAATGCTCATTTAGGCATTCATCTCGAAAGCGCCCATTGAACGATTCGATGTAGGCGTTTTGGTTGGGTTTTCCAGGTTCGATTAAAAACAGGGCAACGCCACGTAGATGCGCCCATGACAGCATGGCGCGCCCACAGAACTCCTTTCCATTATCCGTACGAATGGCGCTCGGTCGGCCACGTTGTAGGGCCAGGTGATCCAGAATACGTGTTAAAAACAGTCCGCTAATGGCACGTTCAGGCACGATCGCCACGGCTTCATGGGTGGCGTCATCGACAACCGTGAGGCTCTTTATCACTCGTCCGTCTGCCGTCCGGTCAAACACAAAATCCATTGACCAGACCTGATTGGCACCCCCAGGGCGACCAAGTGGCTTTCGCTCAGACATGGGAACCTTCTTGCGCTTGCGACGCTTCACCTGCAAGCGAGCTTCCGCATACAGACGCTCAACACGCTTGTGATTGACCGGCTCTCCGGCCTGACGCAGCTTCAGGTAGATCATGCCAGCGCCATAGCGACGATGCCGGTGTGCCAAGGCAACAATGCGTTCACGCAATGTCTCATTGCGGTCAGGGGCTGGCTGGTAGCGCAATGCACTGGCACTCATACGAATGACACGGAGCGCTCTGCGCTCACTCAGGCCACGTGACACCATAAAGCGCACCACGTCTCGGCGTGCCGGGGCGCTCACCACTTTTTTCTCAGCGCCTCGCGAGTGACCTCCATCTCCAGTAGCGACTCCGCGAGCAGCTTTTTCAAGCGTCCATTTTCGGCTTCGAGTTCTTTGAGTCGCTTGGCATCGGGGACGCTCATGCCGCCAAACTTGCTCCGCCATAGATAGTAACTGGCTTCTGAGAAACCGTGCCGACGGCATAGCTCTTTGATGGGCAGTCCCGCTTCGGCTTCGGCCAAGAAGCCAATGATCTGTTCTTCGCTGAAACGCTTCTTCATGTCCAATCTCCTTACCCATAGGATCGGACTCTAAAGTGTAGCGCTACTCAATCAGGGGGTGACGTCGGGTATTCAACACTTTGCCCAGCCGGGCGATTCTGTCCACCCAGCGAACGAACGTGATGATGACAATGGCAAACACCAAAAGCGTCAGAGCGAAGATGGCAAACCGGCCTGCAGCGTCAAACATGTCGTTCTTGAGGGTTATAAGGGACACAATACTGAAAATGAAGGCGCCAATAAACGCAGACAATGCGTTCTGGGTGACGTCATCGGCGATAACCAGCGGTATGGAGCGGGGAGTGGCCCCGGTGCTGGCAGAGGCGTAGGCGGCCACCATGGACCCCACCGCAAATGTCGCAATCACCAGCATGCTGGACGCCATGATGGTCAGTAGCGATTCGACAGACTCCAGGGTGATATCGGGCAGCACACTAGATAGCCCCATATCGTCAGCGAGCATGGCGATGAAGGTGCCACCAATAGAAAGCACGCAAAGCATCAGTGGCTTGACCCACAGACGCTCGTTCAGCCGACTGAAAGCAAAGCGCAGCCTGTCCAGGGTGAACCGCTTTGATTGAGCCATAGTGCCATCCTCTGTGGTTTGGCTCAGAACCCTGAGGCCAGCTGGTGGAGCTCTCCGGTAAACCGGTTTGTAGAGAGTGTACGCTCTCCCGAGATGCACAGGAACACAACGAGCGACGCATAAGCCAGTCGCAGCCGCGCTGTCGAAAAGTGCATTTCATCGGCTAGTTGTGTAAGGATTGCCCCATAGCAGGCAGCGGTCGCTGGTATTTTGTGGGCGCGTGTCAGCGGGCATCCAGGAGAGATTCAATGCAGTTCGATATGTGGTTTATCTATCTCGTCAGCTGTGTCGGCTTGTCGCTGTCGCCAGGTCCCAATGGGCTTCTCGCGCTGACGCATGGGGTGCTTCACGGAAGTCGCAAGACGCTGTTTACTATTTCAGGCGGCGCAATAGGCTTTGTCATCGTTATCGCCCTTTGCATGTTTGGTATTGGGGCACTGATCAAGTCGTCGGTTATGTGGCTTTCCATTCTGAAGTGGGTAGGGGGCGCGTATCTCGTTTGGCTTGGCATTCAGGTATGGCGCTCACCGCCAATTTCCACGACAGCGCATCCTGACGAAATGGTGACCAGTGGTTGGTCGCTTTTTCGCCAGGGGGCGCTTGCGTCGATTACCAATCCCAAAGTGTTGCTGTTCTTTAGCGCCTTCTTACCGCAATTCCTTGACCCGCAAAACAGCCTAGTGCACCAGTTTGTCATTATGGCGGCGACCTTTGTGATGACGGAATTTTTGGCAGAGTTCATTCTGGCAAGCGCCGCTAGCCGTATTCGGCATTGGTTAGAACGGGCCGGGCGAGGGTTTAATCGCGTTTGCGGGGGAGTGTTCATGGCCATTGGCGCAGCGCTGCCGTTACGGGCTTGAAACGTCAGTGGGCAAGCTTTGCAGACAGATAAGCCACGCCGAGGTGAATGATGATGTCCGAACAGTGGCTATTGCTGCTTTTAGCCGACGCCATGTTAATTATTCACGTGCTGTTTGTGGCCTTCGTTGTGCTCGGCCTGTTCGCCGTATTCGCAGGGTATTTTCTGAAATGGCGTTGGGTGCGCAATAGAGTGTTCCGTATCGTTCATCTATGTGCCATTGGTTATGTGGTGATGCAATCCTGGTTGGGCGCCGTCTGCCCGCTGACCACCTGGGAAATGGCGCTTAGAGCCGAAGCGGGCGCGGCTACTTATACCGGGTCGTTTATTCAGCATTGGCTACACAGCCTGCTTTACTACAGCGCGCCGGAATGGGTGTTTGTGGTGGGTTACAGCGTGTTTGGTGGCTTGGTGCTGGCGAGCTGGTGGGTGGTGCGGCCCCATCGGCGTGTTCGTCCGCGCTAGGGTGTGTACTAGACTACCTTTATCAAGTCGCGATAGGGAGTCAAGACATGCGCCACCTATTCGTGATGCGCCACGCCAAGGCCAAACAGCCCAGCGGCGATATGGCCGACCACCAAAGGCCTTTGCGCAAGCGAGGAAAACGCCAGGCCGCGGCGATGGCGCCGGTGCTGCAGCGCTGGCAAGCGTTGGAAGGCGAGGTTTACGTCAGCACGTCGGCGCGCACACGGGCGACGTTCGACGAAATTGCCGGGCGGCTGCCTGACCGCCCCATGGCGAACCAAGTGCACTTCGATGAAGCCCTTTACACCTTTGAGGGCGACGCACTGCTGGCCTGGCTGAAGGCGCTGCCGGAGGGAGCCGAGCGGGTATTGATAATCGGCCATAATCCGGCGCTGGTGGAGCTTGCCCGTTGGCTCGATAAAGCCTCGCCGACGAAGCTGTCCACCGCCAGCGTGCTGCATTTCACGCTGCCGCAAACGCCCTGGTCGGCCATGGAGCAGGGCGGCGCGACGCTGGTGGGGAGCCTTAGCCCGGAAGCCGCGAGTTATCCGCTGTTCAAGCGTCGGGCGCCCAAGTCGCCTGACCCTAAAAACGATATGGCGACACGAACCCGCGCCATGCTTGCGCACCAGTGCTGGATGATCAAGGCGCTGGAGCCCGGGGTCATCGCGGGGGAGGATCCCGAGTTTCTGCACCAGTACCGGGTAAACCTGCGTCGCAGCCGGGCGGTGGGCGAATCCCTGCGTTCCGTTACCAAGGTGCCGGGGCTCAAGAAGCAGCTCAAGGCGCTCAAGCACCGTGCCCGGGCGACCAGTGACCTTCGCGATCTGGACGTGTTTTTGGAGGATCTGGGCAATCTCTCACCGCCGCTTTCCGCCAATACTCGTAAGGACCTTCAACAATGGCTTCAGGCTTGCCGTGCGGAGCAGCATAACGCGGTATGCCAGCTGTTGAGAGCACCTGAATATGCCGAGCAGTTGCAGAACTGGCAGGCGTTTATTGCCTCCGATGAGGTTAAGAAGGCGCTGTCTAAGCTCACGCCAAAGCGTATCAAAGCAGTACTGGATAAACGTATCGCCCGCCATGATGACGATCTGGCGGCACTCTCGTCCGACGCCTCTGATACTGCCTTGCATGAGCTTCGTAAAGGTTTAAAGCGCATCCGCTATCTTGCCGACCTGAATCCGGAGACGCCCAAACCCTTTCTATCTGAATTGAAGCATCGCCAGCGCCTGCTCGGTGACTTTCAAGATTTGTGTACTCGCCAAGCCTGGTTGGATGCTTTCTGCGCCAGTTCCGATAATGACTCGCAGCAGAAGCAGGAGTGCAGCCAATGGCGCGCTTCGCTAGAACAGCCAAAGCAGAAACTGCGCGAGGAGATCCTTGCGTTTGTGCCACTGGTCAACGTTGCCTCATAGCCTTGCCAGCAGAAGATAGCCAATATACGATTCGTATATATAATATATTCACTTCATATATTGGGTGGTGTCATGGGTATCGTTAAGATCAATGATCAGTTGCATGAAGATATTCGCAAAGCGAGCGCCGTCATGGTGCGCTCTATCAATGCGCAAGCCGAGTATTGGATCAAAATAGGCATGCTCGCCGAGGCCAACCCAACCATGACGTTCTCTGAGATTATGCGCGAGCAAATGAAACAAGCCGATGTGGATGTAAGGAAGGTTGTCGGTGCCTAGTGTGATCCTGAAAAGTGAACAGGAACTGCGTGTAATGCGTGAAGCCGGGCGCCTACTCGCTTTGGTTTTCAGCTATCTGGACAAGCACATAGTGCCCGGCGTATCCACCATGGATATCAATCATTGGGCCGAACGCTATATCGTGGATGATTTGCAGGCACGCCCGGCGAGCAAGGGACAATACGATTATCAATTTGTGCTGAATGCGTCAGTCAACCATGTGGTTTGTCACGGCATACCATCGGAAAAGCAAACGCTTAAGTCAGGCGATATCGTCAATGTCGACATTACCCTTGAGAAGGGCGGATTTATTGCCGATTCCAGCAAGATGTACCTTATCGGCGATGTAAAACCCTATGCAAAGCGCTTGGTCGATAAAACCTACGAGGCCCTATGGAAAGGCATACAAGCGGTTAGGCCAGGCGCAACACTGGGCGATGTCGGCCATGCGATCCAGCACCATGCTGAAAAGCACGGTTATTCCATTGTCCGGGAGTATTGCGGCCACGGCATTGGCCGGGAAATGCATGAAGAGCCTCAGGTGCTGCATTATGGGCAGAGAGGCAAAGGGTTGGTTTTAAAAGAAGGCATGGTGTTTACCATCGAACCCATGATTAACCAGGGAAAGGCCAAGATTAAAACCAAGAAGGATGGATGGACGGTAGTGACCAGCGACAAGAAATTGTCTGCTCAGTGGGAGCATACGGTTGCGGTCACATCCTCTGGCTTCGAAGTGCTCACGCTGCGCGATGAGGAGCGTATTGAACCCGTATCTCATCAATAGTCGCAAGTACCCCGTTGCCTACCTTTAGTTAGCTGGCTGGACGACCAGTATTGCTTTGCATTTAGCTTAACGCCTGCATGGCCAGACACTCATCTGGCGAAGTTCATTAGCTGCGTTAAGCTGAAATGACCGGGTGTCTGTATAGCTATGTGAAGTTTTATGGCTAAGCGCCTGAACAGCAACGTTTTAAAGCCAAATGAAAAGGAGGTCGACGATGGCTAAAAAACCGAAAGGTAGCGGCAGCGGTGCATCTTCGGGTCTGAGTGAGTCACTCAACTCGGTTTCCTGCAGCACCGAGAAACTCCTGCTGGCGGCAATGGAGCGTGGCGGCAGTTGCCTCGAAACGGGGCGCTTCCTGATCAGCTACCGCGAAGGGCGAGTGGAAGAGGGCGTCAAGGCGCTGAAGGCACAAAACTTTCGGGTGGCCGATGCCCGTGACTTTGCCGATCAGGCGGTCAGCCTGGAAGACGCCGGGGATGCCGAGGCGATGGTATTCCCGGAGCTTGGCGTCGCGCTCGTTGGTGGTGATGCCCTACAGCAGCATGGCATGAGTGTTTTTGATGAGATCTCCGCGGAAGGCCCGATAGAAATTATCGAGCCTGAGTATTTTGCGTTTTCAGACAGCTCTGATTCTAAGAACTATGACTCTAAAAACTCGGAGTACCTGCGGGGCTTTCTGCGGGCAGCGAGTGTCATCGCTCGCGATCTCGGGGTTGATCTTGATCATGACGAAAGCGACGAAGCGCGTGTAGCAGAAGAGATGGAGGTGACGTGGGGGTTGGCCCAGTGCAAGGTGCCGCAAAGTAGCTGCACTGGCGCAGGTATTAAGGTGGCTGTGCTTGATACCGGGATGGATCTTGGCCACCCGGATTTCGCTGACCGGGAGTTCGTTACGCGCTCATTCGTCGGGGAGCCGGTTCAGGATATCAATGGACACGGAACGCACTGTATCGGCACCGCCTGCGGCCCAAAGGTGCCCGATGGAAACACCCAGCGTTATGGTATTGCGTATGAGGCGCAGGTATTCGTTGGCAAGGTATTGACCAACTCCGGCAGCAGCACAGGGGCGGGCGTACTTGCAGGCTTGAACTGGGCGATTGCCCAGCGCTGCGAAGTGATCTCAATGTCGCTCGGCAGTCAGAGCCCGGTACAGGCCGCCTACACCCATGCTGGCGAGGCGGCGCTGCGTAATGGCTGCCTGATTATCGCCGCCGCAGGCAATGCCTCTGCACGCACTGGCTCGCCCGCCAACTCGCCTACCGTTATGTCCGTGGCGTCTCTCGATGAGAACCTGAAGCCTTCCCGTTTTTCCAACCATGGCAAAATCGAGATTGCCGCGCCGGGGCGGGATATTTTTTCTTCCTGGCCACGGCCGAGTCGTCATAAAACGATTAGCGGCACCAGTATGGCAGCGCCTCACGTGGCAGGCTGCGCGGCTCTTTGGGCGCAGTCTGACTCGTCACTGCGCGGGATGAAGCTGTGGCAACAGTTGGTGGCGTCGGTGCAAGCGCTGCCATCGCGTGAATCCCGCATCGGTGCCGGATTGGTACAAGCGCCCTAAGAGAGGATGATCGATGCCGAAAATAGCGCTATGGATAATTACGATTTCTAACGATCAATCGATCAATGACATCGCCACACGCCTTAGTGAGGAGGGGTTGACCGTTAAGGAGATCCTCGAGGAAATCGGGTGTATTACCGGGTCGGCAGATGAGATCACGGCTGAGCGGCTGAAAAGGGTCAAAGGGGTGGTGGATATTGCCCCTGATATGCAGATTGATGTGGGGCCGCCGGGCTCTGAAGAGACCTGGTAATACCGTTGACTATTTGCCAAGAACTGGGTGAAAGGAGGGTGGTTTGGACGAGTCATTACAGGCGCTGTTAGCAGAATTAGAGCAATTTGGTCAGGAAAACGATGCCGCCATCGCCGACCGCCCACGGCGAATGCTAAATATTACCCGCGATACCGGGGAGTTTCTTGCGGTGCTAATCCAAGCAACCAATGCGCAACGTGTGCTGGAGATTGGCACCTCCAACGGGTATTCCACCTTATGGCTGGCGCAAGCGGCGCAAAAGGTAGGCGGGCACGTCACGACGATTGAACAATCCGAGTTCAAGCTTGAATTGGCGGCCAAAAATTTTGAGCGTTCAGGGCTTTCTGATGCTATTACCCAACTTCGCGGGGAGGCGGGCGGCCTGCTTGACAGCATGCTAGACGCCAACGCTGATTTGATTTTCCTAGATTCCAAACGCTCTGAGTATGAGCGCTGGTGGCCAACCATCAAGCGTGTACTGAAAAAGGGAGGTCTTCTCGTGGTCGATAACGCTACTTCCCACGCTGACGAGATGAGGCCCTTTATAGCGCTGGTATCGGGAGATGCGCATGTCACTGCCTGCACAGTCCCTGTCGGGAATGGGCAGTTTTTGGCAACGCTGTGGGGTTAGTTCGGCTTCATAAATGCCTACGCTAATACACGGAAACCGCTTAGATGGTACTCTTTTTCTTATTCCCAACAGCCTACTACAAGGAAAGACCATGGCGATTACTCTTATCATCATCGTCGCGATACTTGCCGTTATCGCGTTTTACGTCATCGGTATCTATAACCGACTTGTTTCGCTGAAAAACCGCTTTGAGAACGCCTTTGCTCAAATTGAAGTGCAACTCAAGCGACGCCACGACCTGATTCCTAACCTCGTAGAGACCGCCAAGGGTTACCTAAGCCACGAGCGGGAAACGTTGCAGGCGGTAACTGAAGCCCGTAATACCGCAGTATCCGGGCTTAAGGCTGCCTCTGAAAACCCTGGCAGCGCTAAGGCCATTGCTGACCTGGGAGGTGCTGAGGGTGCGCTTTCGCAGGCGATGGGGCGTCTCAACGTGGTGATGGAGGCCTATCCGGATTTGAAAGCCTCAGAAAACATGCAGCAATTGTCAGAAGAGCTCACCAGCACTGAAAACAAGGTGGCCTTTGCACGACAGGCATTCAATGACGCGGTGATGCAATACAACACCTATCGGCAAAGTTTTCCCCCGGTGGCGGTAGCCGGCCTGTTTGGGCATGGTGAAGATGCTTCCCTGTTAGAGTTCGAAGACAGCGCCGAGATTCAAGCAGCGCCGACGGTGTCGTTCTAAGTTTTTAATCAGGGAAGGCGAGACATGGATTTTTTTACTGCTCAAGATCAAGCTCGGCGCAAAACCGGGCGTTTGGTAGTACTGTTCGTTTTGGCGGTGCTGACCCTGATTATCGTGGCAACGCTGGCGATTGCTATCACACTCCAATTGATGGATGGGGGCCAATCGGCAGGGCAAACTAATCTAGATGCGCAGGGAATGTTATCAGCGCTATCGATTGAACTTGTGGCGGGTGTGGCGATTGCCGTGCTAGTCGTGGTGGTGCTGGGCGGTCTATTCAAACAACATCAATTACGTCGTGGTGGCCGAGCGGTAGCGGAAGCACTTGGCGGACGCGAGATCAACCTAAATACCCGCGATGCAGACGAGCGGCGTATTCTCAATGTGGTTGAAGAGATGGCCATTGCCTCAGGCACATCAGTGCCCTCCGTTTTTGTATTGGAGGAAGAGAGCATCAATGCCTTCGCCGCAGGTCATCGGCCCAGTAATGCCGTGATCGGTATCACACGTGGCGCCATTCGCAACCTGACCAGGGAAGAGCTACAGGGCGTCGTGGCCCATGAGTTTAGCCATATTCTGCATGGCGATATGCGGCTGAATATGCGTCTAATCAGTGTGCTGCATGGCATTCTGGTGATTGGTCTATTGGGCGGTACCATACTGCGCAGCATGCGTTTTCGGCGGATTGGCGGTGGCAAACGCGACAACTCAGGGGCGGTCATTTTAGCACTGGGAGGGGTGCTAATGCTGATCGGTTACGCAGGGACCTTCTTTGGCAATGTGATCAAATCAGCCGTCAGCCGTCAGCGCGAATATCTCGCAGATGCCTCTGCGGTGCAGTTTACCCGCAACCCCCAAGGGATAGGTAATGCGCTGGTGAAGATCGGCGCGCATGCGCAAGGCTCTAACCTGCAGGCCGCTCAAGCAGCGGAATTCAGCCACCTTTTCTTTGGTCAGGGTGTGCGGCTGGGGTTTACTCAAATGATGGCTACCCACCCGCCGTTAAAGGACCGCATTGAGCGGGTCATGCCTGGCTGGGATGGTCGCTTTGAGGCTGCCTTGCTTGGGCAGCAGGCCGAGCACGAAAAACCTGAAGAGCGCGAAATACCTGATTCAGGTGAAAAGGTGGCGCACGCAAGCCCCGGGCGTAACGCGGAAACGCTGGCCGCGGTTTTGACCGGCGCTTCTGCGCAAACCGCGATTACTGCTATGGGGCAGCCCGACCAACGCCACATCGAAAAGGCCCAGTCAACGTTACACGCATTGCCAAGTCGGATTAAAACTGCTGTCCATGAGCCCTACGCAGCGCGTGCCATCATCTATGCGCTGCTGCTTAGCGAGGACCAGGAGGAGCGTGAGCATCAGCTAGAGGCGCTGCAACAAATTGCGCTGCCGGATGTTTACCGAGTGCTGATGGACTATGGTCCTGAAATACAGAGATTAGAGGTAGAGTTACGCTTACCGCTGATCGAGTTGGTGCTGCCAGCGTTACAGTCGCTTTCGACAGAGCAGGCCCAGCACTTTCGCTTCTGTATGGAACGGCTGATTGAGGCGGATGGTCATGTCAGCCTGTTGGAGTGGACGCTGTATCAGCTGTTACTGAACAACTTGAACGAACAGGATAACAAACCCGCAAACCTGCAATTGAACGATTTGCAGCGAGAGTGTCAGTTGCTCCTTACAGTGCTGGCTGCCGCCGGTCAGCATGACCCAGAAGAGATCAGTGCCGCGCTCAATGCTGCTGAAAACGAGCTGCCGTTCGCATTAGCTGCCACTGACGATGTAAGCGATATGCGTGCGCTAAGTTTAGCGGTTGAACGCTTGCGGCGTTTAAAGCCCATGCAGAAGCCCGCGTTGCTACAAGCCATGGCGCGCTGCATTGAGCATAGTGGGCAAATTCGCCCTGCTGAGGCCGAGTTGTTTCGTGCTATGGCAGATATTCTCGACTGCCCCATGCCGCCACTATTAGCAGATGAATCGTAAGCAGAAATTCGCGACGCAGGGGGAATTAAGCTCATGGATGAAGCCGCGTCTTTAAACCGAGCGATTCATGAGAAGGTCATGCTGTGCACATATGACGCTTCGTGGCCAACTCTGTTCGATCAGGAGCGTGACCGACTGCTTGACTTGTTTCCAGGCGAGTTTTTGGCGATAGAACATATCGGTAGTACCGCGGTACCCGGGCTTTCGGCTAAGCCAATAATCGATATTCTAGCGGGCGTAGACTCAATGTCCCGGGCCGATGACTTAATGGAGCCTTTATGCAGTGCCAACTATGCCACATCCATGGAGTACAACGCTTCTTTGGTGGGGCGGCGTTGGTTAATGCGATGGGCTGAGGGCCGTAGGACGCATCACCTGCATCTGATGGTATATGGCAGCGACGAGTGGCATCGCCGATTGGCTTTTCGCAATAGACTGCGCGTTGATGCTGAGCTGGCGCAGCAATATGAGAAAAAGAAGCGCCTGTGGGCGGCGGAATTTGCGTCAGATAGAGAAGCTTATACGGCAGCTAAGGGAGATTTTATTCGCAAAGCATTGGAAATTGTCGATAAGCCGCTGTAGCGAGGCAATGTTCTGGCATAGCGATTTTTCTAGATTTTGACTCTATTCATATATTGGCAGTCGAGAAATAAAGGAACGTAACGATGTTTGATTACTCGCTGTATCACTGGATGACGTTTTTATCTGCGGCTGTGCTTCTAAATCTTTCACCAGGGCCGGATATTGCCTACATATTAGGGCAAACATTACGCAGCGGGCGTCAGCATGGGGTTGCCGCTATGCTGGGTATTTGGACGGGAGCGGCGCTGCATGTAGTGATGGCCGCCATAGGGCTTTCAGCCATACTGGCAACCTCCGCATTGGCTTTTTCAATTGTTAAATGGGTTGGCGCGGCCTATCTGATTTGGCTCGGCATAAAAATGCTGCTGTCACGGGGCGATCAATTTATTGCAGCGGAAAAGCAGCGCCACAAGCGCCTATCTTCGGTTTACTGGCAGGGGATGCTGGTGTCAGCATTAAATCCCAAAGTGGCCGTCTTCTTCCTGGCTTTCTTGCCGCAATTTATCGTGGAAGGCGCAGGCCCTGCCCAGGCGCAGCTTTTATTACATGGCAGCCTGATTATTGTGGTGGCGGCGCTCGTAGAACCTCCGTTGGTGATGGCGGGTGCAAAACTGGGTGCTTGGCTGAACAGAAAACCACGCGTGGGTTTATGGATGGACAGAAGTTTAGGGGCGCTGTTCGTCGCTTTAGGCGCGCGGCTAGCGGCCAGTGCCAAGTAGGTTCGTTGCTCGAGTTTTGTTCTAGGCTTTCACTACTCAAGAAACTATTTCCGTATAACCAAGGGGAGGTGATGATGCCCGCCTATGCAGTTGCTCTCATTCGAGAAACCCGGTTCGATCCCGAGATTAAACAATATTTAGAGGGTATCGATGCAACGCTCGCTCCTTTCGCGGGTAAATACATCGTGCATGGTGGGCCATACACGCCGCTTGAAGGAGCTTGGGCTGGCGATATGGTTGTCATTGAGTTTCCATCAATGGAACAAGCGCAAGGCTGGTATGACTCGGCTGCTTATAAAGCGATCCGACCATTTCGCACCCGCCATACCGAAGGTGATGTGCTGTTAGTCCAAGGCGTGCCTGAAGGGCATAAAGGTGCGGACATCCTGAGCTAGCGATCTCCGCACTTAACAATAACGGCTGTTTACGAGAAGGTGCTTATCTTCTGTATTTAGACGGGTTCGTGGATTGGAGTGGCTTCAAGCGCTTCCTGCATTTCATTGACCAAAGCTTCAATTTTGTGTGCTGCCTCTGCAACAGACGCTTTAAGTAGCTCGCCGCCTGCTTCCTGACCTTCGATCGCAATGGTGTGGATACGGGTAATGCCGATAAACTCAAGCGCTGTGGTCAGGTTTGGCTCCAGGTGGTTCATATGGGCCATTTCACCGCCGGGGTCAAAGCCTATGCCGCCTCTCGCCGTGAGAATAACCGCATGCCTTGGCCGGTCGGCGAGCTTTGGCACATAAGGGTCGGTCGGGTTGCTTTCATCGATATCCACCGTCCTGCCGGGTCGCACCACCTGATCGACCCACGCCTTAAGGGCGGCTGGCATACCGAAATTATAAAGTGGCGTACCGATCACCAAAATATCCGCTGCAATCAACTCATCAACCAACTGATCGCTTTCTGCCAGCGTATCCCTCATCCAGGTTTCTCGCTGCTCTTCAGGCGTAAAAGATGAGGCAATCCAGTCGTGGTTAATAAAAGACGGTGGGTTTTGGCCTATGTCTCGATAAGTGACGGTGTCTTGTGGTCGGCCTGATTGCCACTGACTGACAAACTGACGAGTGAGATTGCGACTGTGCGAGCCATGTTCGTCGGTGCCGGCAAAGCCAGGGCGAGCGCTGGCATCTATTTGCAGTATGTGTGTCATGAAAGTTCTCCTTGTGCGAAGAGTTAAACTCATCTGTAATTAACGACAAACACAGGTTAGCGCTCGGCTATATGAGCGACAAACGACCTTTACTTTCGCTTATAGATGAGGTGAATTCATTCATGAACCATCGGCGTTTACCTTCACTCTCGGCGCTTCGCGCTTTTGAAGCGGCGGCCCGTCATGAAAGTGCCAAGCAGGCTGCTCAGGAGTTGTCGGTAACAGCGACCGCCATCAGTCACCAGATCCGGGGGCTTGAAGAGACGCTGGGCGTTGCCTTGTTTGTACGTAAACCCCGCCAGTTGGCGCTGACGCCCCAGGGGCGTGAGCTACTGCAGGTGCTGGAAACCGCGTTTGATAGCATCAGTCATGTTGTTGAGCAACTGAGCGCAGTGCCCATTCGCCAAACGGCCACACTTTCGACGACGCCAGCCGTTGCAGTGCGCTGGTTGCTGCCCTGGGTATGTTTGCTGCGCGACTCTCATCCAGATATTGATCTGCGTATTCATGCCTCTCATGAGCCGGTAGCGCTAGATGGAGTAACCGCAGATATTGCTATTCGTTATGGTGATGGTCGCTGGCCGGGGCTTATCGCAGAGAAGCTGTTTGATAACACTTTCATTCCAACCTGCAGTCCACACCTTGGATTGCACGATGCAACGCAACTGCCCTTACATCCGTTGATTCATTTTCGTAATGCAGGCGCTGTATCTTCTCCACTGGATTGGGCTGTTTGGCAGAAGTTGGCAAAGGTTCCTGGGCTGGATGTGAGTGCCGGTCTGGTTTTTTCTGACGAAACCCATGCTATTTCAGCCGCCGTCGGTGAGCAGGGCGTGGCGCTAATGAGCCGTCAGTTGATCAAGGATGAGTTGGAGGAGGGGCGCCTAGTGCAACCATTCGGCCCAGAATTTGAAGGTAAACCGTTCTTTCTGGTTTACCCAGAAAGCCGCGAGCACGATCCGACAATTTTGGCTATTCGAGAGTGGGTAATAGCATTGCCTGGAGTGCTAGCGACGTTATCGCACTGACGTGTGGGTATTATGGGCATCAGGCTGAACGCAAAGGAGCAAAAAAATGCAAGAGATCAGTAACATCATAGTCTCCGAGTTTTCGGATTTTAATGACCTGAGTGAATTCGTCATTGTGGTGGTTCGGTTGCTGCTGGCGGCCGTTCTTGGTGGTCTATTGGGGCTCGAGCGAGAGCAGCGAGGCAAGGCTGCTGGAATACGCACCCATATGCTGGTCTGCATGGGGGCTGCTTTATTTATCTTTATTCCTGAACAAGCGGGCATTTCTGATGCAGAAATGAGTCGGGTCATCCAAGGCGTTATTGCGGGCATTGGCTTCCTTTGTGCCGGCACCATCATCACCCGTAAAGATGAAAAAGGTACGTCAGGGCTTACCACGGCGGCTGGGGTTTGGCTAACCGCCGCTATTGGAATAGCCGTAGGCATGGGTCGCGAGCAGACAGCCGTTTTGTGCACGTTGCTGGCCTGGGTAGTGCTTTATGTGGTGCCTTTCTTTTCACGCCCAATCAGCAAGAAAAAGTCTTCACACCCGGGGGATGATGACGATGATTCAGATACTTGATGGTGGCAAACGACTATTGTCGCAATTTAGACACTCTGTCTTGACGTTGGCTTGATAGGGATAATGTACCAATCGTTTTACACGAGTCGACCAATGACCTATTTTCGTTTATTTGCAGCGAACTCTACTGTTCGATGTTGTCTTTGGAAAAACTAGCCATTGGCCTGCCTGTATCCAGTTGCATGGGGATCTTGGCATTGCCGAGGAGGCCCATAAACGTCACTCTAAGTCCCTGATAGTCGGCGTCTTCGGTAATGGCTTCCGCTTTCAGCGTGTTTGGGTCAAAAAGCAAACCGTCATTAACAACCTCCGTGGCGATAACATCACGCACCTTAATTAGAATTGCCTCGGAGTTATTGCTTGTTTGGCCAAGCATATCGATATCCCGTGTCGGCCGAATATCCGGCCCTTGCATCGCCCAAAGCAGTAGGGCCCCCTTAAGCGTAAAGCAGCGTTTATGAGTCGATTGGCTAAGCCGGTAAAGAAAACGCTCCATGGCGTAGTACTGCAGTAACTCCTGAAAGGGACGCTTTTCTTCCCGGGATTTATTCAGCAATTTCTGGCGGACAGAGGCCGTGATGTTTTTGGCCACTATGGACTCCTTTCATAATGTGCGGACTGTATTCACAGCTTGGCTTCTACATAAGGAGCCATGACCTTGGAGATGCGGCAGATTCTGGCGTATTCCATTAGCTTGCCCGGCCTGAAGGTTTTACGCGTGCGGTAGAATTCCAGGGCTTCCAGTACTACATCCATGCCGATGCGGTTGCGGAACTTGAAGCAGTCAGCCAGTGTCTTCTCCGGGTTGTAGACCTGCAGCGTATTACCATCCACCTTTGCGTGCTCAATACCTTCGCTGAATGCCCGCCCGGAGAAACGGTAACCGACCACTGGTGGGTAATCTAGAGCCGGTAGGCGAGCGTCCCGCTCCACTGCGAGATGAACTTTATGGGGGATTTGCGTGGTAATGCCGTGCCAATCGAGAGCGGAAATTAGGCATAGCACTGCTTGGGGAAAGCGCGTGACAGCGGCGACTAGATCCGGGTTTTCGATAGGTGGCAGCTCCGCCAGCCGGTAAAGGCCACGGCTGACAGGCTCTATCAGCCCTTCATCTCGGAGCTGATAGAACTGGTATCGGCTGATGCCCTGAGCCAGCGCCTCACTCAAACGCAGCTGGCCGCCTTGCTGGCGGAACAGGGTTTGGAGGTGCGCCCGGGAAGATCGGGCGATGTCATAGTCAGACAAATCGTCACCACTTATTGGTATCTGGTGACAGTTTGTCTGATTGCTATCACTGATTCAAGCGGGGGCTTTATCGGAGTTGCTTGGCTTGTTGTCTGCGTGATTGGCGGTAATTAGATATCCTGGCTTCCTATGGGAAACGTGCCTGACATCAGGCGAGAAAAGGGGCTACAAGCACCATCAGCGTTGTTTGGCAGGTTTACGTTTCACATTTCCTCTTTGTTTGTTGTTAGTGCCTGCATGCTTAGCCGGGCCACCGGTTTCACCCGGTGCTGTCTGCAGGCTGTGGCGTAATCTGCCCGCGTCGCTGTGCCTAAGTAGGCCACGCAGGTCATCCAGCAATGCCTGCTGAAATGCGTCAGGGTCGTCCTGCTGTTCGGAAATCGCGCGCAGGCGCTGCTCCCATAGCGCGGTGCGCTCCGGCGTGCTGACGGCGCTGGGCAGGGCGGCGATGAGTGCGGTGCCGAGTTTGGTGGCGCGCAGGGCCTTTTGCTTGCGCACCAAATAGCCGCGCTGTACTAGGGTTTCGATAATGCCGGCGCGGGTGGCTTCGGTACCCAGGCCATCGGTATCGCGTAGCGTACGGCGTACTTCCGCGTCGTCCACGTAGCGGCCGATGTTCATCATGGCTTTGATCAGGCTTGCATCGGTGAACGGTTCTGGTGGGCGGGTTTCGCGCTCCTCAACGCCAGCGGCCAGCGCCTGGCAAGGCTCGCCTTGAGTCAGCGGAGGTAGTGGCGGAGTGTCTTCTCGGGTGGTGAATAATGGCTTCCAGCCAGGGTCAAGAATGCTCTGGCCACGAGCGCGGAAGGCCTCGTTAAGCAGCGTAAACTCCGCTTTGACTTCAAAGGTGCGCAGCGGGCGGTAAAACTGCGCCATCACGTTGCGAACTACAAGCCGAAACACATGGCCTTCGGTGGCGGAAAGCTGGCTGAAATCCGCCGGTTTGCCGGTGGGGGCAAGCGCATGATGTGCGCCGACTTGCTTATCGTTCCACGCCTTGGAGCGTAGCGAGAAATCCGCGCCCTTAAGCCACTGCTGCAGCGCTTCATCGTTTTGGCAGGCGCCGCTCAGGCTACGCTGGGCAAGTGTTAGATGCTCTTCGGGGAGGTAGCGGCAGTCGGAGCGCGGGTAGGTAATTAGCTTGTGTTGCTCGTAAAGCCGCTGGCAAATATCCAGCACCATCTGCGCGGAAAGCCCGTGGCGGCGGGCGGCGTCTACCTGCAGCGCGGAAAGCGAGTAGGGTAGCGGCGGTGCCTGGCGCTTTTCTTGTTGATCAAGCTGCGTCAGCGTGCCGTGGGCGTTGGGTAACTGTGCCGCCAGGGCATCGGCAGGTGTGCGGTCAATCAAGCGGCCCTGGTCATCCAGCGGCTGATGCTCCTTGGGTGCCCACCAGGCGCGTAGCTGGCCTTGGGCCACCTTGAGATCAACCCATAGCGGGTAGAACGGGTGGGGCACAAAGTCGCGAATAGCGTTGTCGCGACGCACGATCAGCCCCAATACCGGGGTTTGTACGCGGCCAACGGAAAGCACACCGTCGTGCCCCGCTTGGCGGCCGGTAAGCGTCCAGGCGCGTGTTAAGTTAATGCCGTAGAGCCAGTCAGCGCGCGAACGCGCTTGGGCCGCTTGAAAAAGCGGCTGAAACTCCGTGTTGGGGCGTAATTTCGACAGTGCCCGGCTAACCGCCGGGCGGTTAAGGTCACTAATTAGCAGCCGCTGCACCGGACCCCGGTACTTGAGATGTTCAATCACTTCTTGAACGAGCAACTGGCCTTCTCGGTCCGGGTCACCGGCGTGAACAACCTCACTTGCCTGTTTGATCAGCTTACGAATAACCGCTAACTGGCCACGGGCTTTGGAGCGTGGTGCCAGTTGCCAAGTGGTGGGCACAATAGGCAGGCGATCCAGGCGCCACTGTTTGTCGGCGGGGTCGTAGGCCTCCGGTGCCGCCTGCTCTAGCAGATGGCCTAAACACCAAGTCACGATGGTATCACCGCAGTTAATTGCGCCGTCTTGGCGCTTGGCATTACCGGGAAGCGCCTCGGCAATCGCCCGGGCAAGACTGGGTTTTTCAGCGATAATCAAGCGCATGCGGCTGCCCTTAGCGGTATTAGCGAATGCCTATGGTAGCAGAGCCCAGAGCGGAGTTAGAGGGTGGTTAAAGTGTTGCGCTGGCATTCTTGTGTATAGTTTTTGTATAAAATATTGGGATTGCGTAAGCTGTCTAGCAGATGGTCAACGAGGCGACTTAGATGCGAGATCGCGGTAGAACACGACGTTTAATGGGCCTGGGCGCGCGCACCGGCGGTGCGCTGCTCAAAACCCGCTTGGGCGGCCAGGCAGACTGGCGAGCATTGGGCGAAGCGCTATTTGAAGGGCTTTCCGAGCTGAAGGGCCCGGCCATGAAGCTGGCGCAGATTATGTCCCAGTGGGACGACCTGCTGCCGCCGGATCTTGCCGATGAGCTTTCACGCTTGCAGCGTCAAGCCGAGCCCATGCCCTGGCCACGCATTCGCGAGGCGCTGGTGATGCAGTACGGCGATCTTGAGTCACATTTTCGCGAGATTGAAGAGCGGCCCTTTGCCAGTGCCTCCATGGGGCAGGTGCATAAAGCCGTAACCCAGGCCGGCGAAACAGTGGTGCTTAAGGTGCAATACCCCGGTCTGTCCGACGTACTGGAAAGCGATTTAAAGCAGGTAAGACGCATCATGGGGTTGGGGCGTTGGTTCAAGGTGCCCCAGGCCCGCCTTGATGCGCTGTTTGAAGAGTTGGCCTCGGGGCTTCGTGACGAGCTTGACTATCGCGCTGAAGCAGACGCCATGGCCCGCTACCGCGAGCGCTATCAGCATGATGAACGCTTAGTGATTCCCGAGCCGCTGTTCGAGCTTTCCGGCCAGCATGTGCTGGCGATGCGATTTGTGGGGGGACGCCGCTGCGTGAGTTGGAAAGCGTTGACGATGACACTCGTCAAAGAGTCGCCGTGGCGCTGGCAGACTGGATTACCGAAGAGCTGTTTACCCACGGCGAACTCCACGCTGATCCTCACGCGGGTAACTTTGCTGCCGATGAGCAGGGGCGGCTGGTGATTTATGACTTTGGCGCGGTGATCCCGGTGCCGGAGGCGCGTCTGAAGGCCATGATGCTGCTACTCGATGCGACGCTTGCTCACGATCCTATGGCAATGGACGAGGCGCTGATAAAGATGGGGGGGCGACAAGGGCAGGGCGCGCCGCTGTCGCTTTATCGCGAATCTGCCGAATGCGTGGCCCCGCTGTTTGCGCCCGGCGAGCAGGATTTCAGCGACGTGCGGGTTCACCGCCGTCTTCGTGAGCTGACGCCCAAGGTATGGGGTGCCATGGATCGGCTGCAGCCTCCCGCCGATACGCTGTTGCTTTCCAGAGCGCTTAACGGCCACTACTGGAATTTGGTGCGTTTGCAGGCGCGGTTGAATATGCACTCACGGACGACCCCATTACTTGAATGGGCACGCAAGATTTAAACCAGCGTTTTCAGCCAGAACACCATTGTCTTGTGGCTCTCTGCGTCTTCGCCGATATCTTTCCAGGCGAAAGTGGTCGTCAGCTCGCCGTGGCGTTGGTAACCCTGGGCATGCCAAAAACCGTGCAGCGGACGGTAGTCGGCTGGTTCCAGAGGGTGGCCGCTTGGCCGCTCAACGGCGCAAAAAGCCGCTATATCAAAACCCTGCTGCTGGGCATGCGCTTCGCGCTCCGCCATAAAGCGCTTGCCGATACCGCGGCCGCGGTAGTCGTGAAGCAGCACCGATTCGCCGTAGTAAAACACCCGCTTGGGGGCGATGCCGTTAGACTCAAACGGGCGGCGAAAATCATCGACTTCATCTGCTAAGGGTTGCCCTGTGGCCGCCCCTACCAGCGTGTCACCGTCGAAGGCCAGGACGAAAAGGCTAGCGGGATTATCCGCGTAGCGGCCTAGGTAGTCCGCCTCGTAGCCGAGATCGCCGTCGTAAAGGTAGGGGAAGTCACGAAACACCTCAATGCGTAGCCGGGCAAGTGCCTGCAAGTTTGGCGCTATCGCGTGGCCTTGACAGATAGTGAAGGTCAGTTCGTTCATGGCATTGCTCTGCTGATTTAAACGCGGTGCGGTTCAGTTAATACGCCGCACTCTAACAGCCCCTCACTATGTCGCCAATCCGGTCTGCGTGCACCCTCTTGGTCATGCTAAACTATGTCGCTTTTGAACATGGTCTTTTAATAAGTGGAGACGGCAATGCTGGCGGTATGGGTCGATCAGCTGCTGGGATTTGCCTCCGGGGCACTCGCGGCAATTAGGCAACAAGAACACTATCCCGATTTTATGACCTGGGTACGTGCCGAGGGTGCTGGGTTTTTTAATGATGACCTGGCAACCGCTCAGGCGCTTGCCCCCATTTTGTGGTCCCAAACTCCGCTGGAGCGGCTGGATTTCGCCTGTGAACCCCTGGCCACGCCGGGCCGCAACGAGCCCTGCTGGTGCGATTCCGGGCGCAAGTTCAAGCAGTGCTGCTCGCAGGTCGAGTTTCCCACTGAAATCCCCGAACAAATGATGTGGATGCTGTCGCTGCGCGAATGGAAAGGCGCAACGCTAAAAGCGGCGTTAAACAGCCAGCGAGCGCTTCCGCAAGCGCTATTGGAAGCCGGGTTGATAGCCGCTGAAAGTGGTCAAAGCGGCCGCGCCATGCAGATTCTTGAATCGCTGTTCGATGGCAGTGATTGGTCGCGACTACCCGAGCAGGCGGAGCCCGCGTTTGAAATTCTGCTGGATATCTATCAAGAACGCGGTTTTACCCGCAAGCGCGCCGACCTGCTGGATGACGTCCTGGAGCGCGGGCCGATTTTTCTAAGAGGCGTAGCGCTTGAGCGTCTGTGTCTTATGCACTTGGATAACGACGATCTGGACAGCGCCCGGGGGGCGTTCGTCAAAGCTCAGCAAGCGCTGCCGGACTCACCCACGCTGGCGTATATCGAAGCCATGCTGTTGCTTCACGAAGGCCACGAGCGGGAAGCCAAAGAGCGCGCCAACTTCTGGTATCGCCGCTTGGTCCGGCAGGGTGATCTCGACGATGAGCAGTTGGACTTCCTGGCGGCATTGGCGGATAACCCAGGCGCCACACTGGCGGATCAGCTGCTCAGCGCCGAAGAAGACCTGGCAACGCCGCTAATTTCGTTGCAGGCATTGCTCGCTGCGTTACCCGTCGCGCCGAAGATTGCCATCAACACGGAGGCTGACACGGGGCATTTGCAGTATCACACCAGCGCTCGCGAACAAACCCTGTTTGCCGCCTGGCACGAGCAATTTAAGGTGCTGGTCGATGAAGATATCGCCTTGGGGTTTCGTGATGACCCCTGGGGTAACGCGGTGGAATGGATGTCGGCGCTTTGCGCGCACCCCGAATGGCTTGATGCCCCGCAAGTGGTGCAGGACTTAACGATGGCGCTTACCAGCCGCTTTGGCAGTCTGCCTTGGATGGCCCCCAGCTTACTCGCCCCGCTGGCCAATCGCCTGTCACGTTGGCTGGCCCAAGCGCGTGCTGAAGGAGAGGGCAGCCTGCGCTGGGACGATGCCGATAATGCCATGCTGTTGCGCACCGGCTTGGCCCTGGTTGTCGGCATGGAGCGAGGTGCTCGCCAGCATTCACGTGAACTTGCCGAAGAACTCCTGGCGATTGACCAGGAGGATAGCCTTGGCTTGCGCGAACTGGTGCTGGATCAGTTATTGCGTGATGACCGCAACGAAGAGGCGCTGGCCCTGTCCGAGCAACCTGTTGACGATGGCTCGCAGATACTAGGGCTGCTCATGGGCCGCACATTGGCGCTTTATCGGCTGGCTGACCACGAGGCGGCAGAGCGTTCTCTAAGCGAGGTGATCGCCCATAACCGCCATGCGTTAGAGATGATTTGTGCCGAGAATCCCCGGCCTGTCATGCCCTATGCGGATGGCCAGGTTGACCCTGGCTCGCGTGCCGAAGCGTGGCAGTATCGCACGCTAATGCGTGATCAATGGCGTACCACGCAGGGAGCGTTGGACTGGCTCGACGCTCATCGTCCCAAGAGTCGCTGAGCGTTAGCGGGCGGCAGTTTGAGGTGCGGGCACTATCTGCTTGTCGCGGTTGATCCAGATAGCCAACGCAATGGCCGGCAGGCCTAGCAGGGTGGCCACGACAAAAAAGCTGGCATACCCCTGGGCGCTGACCACTATTCCGCCAAAACCGCTGAGAAACTTACCGGGTAGCGTCATTAATGAGGAAAAAAGCGCGTACTGGGTAGCGGTGTAGGCCCGTGAGGTGAGGCTGGAAAGAAACGCGATAAACACCGCGCTGGCCAAGCCGTTGGCCAGGTTATCGCCGGTAATCGTGAGTACCAGCATGGGCAACTGATTACCGATCAGCGCCAGGGCCGCGAACAATAGGTTAGTGACCATCACAATCCCCGCGCCGAAGATCAGCAGCGGGCCAATGCCATACCGCGCCACCAGCAAGCCGCCGAGTATGCCCCCGGTAATGCTCATTGCAATACCAAAGACGTTAGTGACGTTGGCAATGGTTTCCAGCGAAAATCCTAGGTCGATATATAGCGGGTTGGCCATCGAGGCCATGGCCAAGTCGCTGATCCGAAATACACCGATGAAAACCAGCAACCACAGCGCTTTAACGCCATAGCGGGTGAAAAAGTCGGTGAACGGGCAGACAATCGCGCCGATCACCCAGGCACCCACGCGGCGAAGGAGTTTGGGTTGGCCGCGGCTGGCGCGGATAAAGGCACGAACTTTGGGCTCGTGAATTAACTGCACGGCTAACGAGGTGCGTTTGGGTTCTGGACGTATCAGTACCGTGATCACGCCAACGCCAACCAGTGCCGCCATGGTGAGGTAAGCCACCTGCCACGATACGGCTGAGGCGACATAAAGCGCCAGCGCCCCGGCGGCAATCAACCCGCCGCGGTAGCCAATAATATACGTTGAGGCCATCGCTGCCTGAATATCATCGTCGGCAGATTCAATGCGGAAGGCGTCGATGGCAATGTCCTGGGTGGCTGACCCAAAAGCGACGAGTAGTGCAAATGCGGCTACCCAGCCCAGGTTACCTGCGGGGCTTAAGCCTGCTAGACCAATGAGACCAGCGGCAATCATTCCCTGGGCCAACAACATCCAGCCGCGTCGTTGGCCGAAATGGCGGGTTAGCACTGGCAGGGCTAAACGGTCGACCACTGGGGACCAGAAAAACTTGATCGAATAAAGCATCCCGATCCAGGCAAAAAAGCCAATCGCCGCCACCTCTACGCCATCGCTGCGTAACCAGGCGGAGAGCGTGGAGAACACCAATAAAAAGGGCAGCCCGGCAGAGAATCCCAAAAACAACATGGTAATAACCGGTGCGCGCAGATAAATCGCCAGAGCAGCGCGCCAACTGCGCTGGGGAGTAGGGATGGGCATACAGTGCGACTCCTGGGTAAGACGGTGACAACGGCCTAATGATAAGCTATGCCCACGCTTGGACACACAGCTAACAGCTTACCGGAGAGGAGTTTTGTATGTCGATTTCAGCCCAGCGGGTGGTCACCCTGCATTATCGTTTGAAAGACGTTCTGAGCGATGGTGGCGAGCAACTGCTGGATGATTCCCAGGCGCGGGATAAACCGCTTGAGTATTTGCACGGTCACGACAATATTTTGCCGGGGCTTGAGCAGGCTTTGGAAGGCCAGGAAGCAGGCGCCGAGCTTGGCGTGACGCTTGCCCCGGCGGACGCTTACGGGGTTTATAGCGAGGCGTTGGTGCAAACGGTAAGCCGGGCCTCGTTTGGCAGCGCCGAGCTTAGCGTTGGCGACCGTTTTCAAACCGAAGGTGAAGCCGGACCCCAGGTCGTTACCGTGCTCAACGTAGACGGAGACAGCGTGACCGTGGATACCAATCACCCGCTGGCAGGCCACACGTTGCGCTATCAGGTTAAGGTGTTGACCATACGCGAGGCGACTCGGGCAGAGCTTGCCAAAGGCCATCCACTGCCGCCGGGCACCGAACCCAGCAAGGTAGAAGATCGCAAAGTGCTTTAGCAACCGTTGATTGGCTAGCCAGCGCTGACTGGTTTACAGTTTGCTCTGTAAACCTGGGGCGATGACACAGGAGATACCGCCGGATGCAACTTGCCTTATTGATGGGATTTTTGCTGGCGGCGATAGCCCCGCTGTTGCATCGCTGGTTCGGTGGCCACACGGCACGTGTGATGGCGGCGTATCCCGCCTTTCTGGCCGTCTGGTTGCTGGGCCTGGCACCCGAGATACTGGCCGGCGAGTCGCTGCTGCTGGAGTGGGCATGGGTGCCGGGGCTCGACATCAGCCTGACCTTCTTCATCGACGGGCTGTCTTGGCTGTTTGCCATGCTGATCACCGTGATCGGCGCCTTGGTGCTGGTCTACGCGGGGGAGTACCTGCGCGGCCATCGCGATCTTGCCCGTTTCCTGGTGATTATCACCGCCTTTATGATGTCGATGCTCGGCCTGGTGCTGGCCGACAACCTGGTGACGCTGTTCGTCTTCTGGGAGCTCACCAGTATCACGTCTTACCTGCTGATCGGGTTCAACCACACCGACCCGGAGGCCAGAAAATCGGCATTGCAGGGACTGTTCGTTACTGCGGGCGGGGGGCTGGCGCTGCTTGCCGGCTTTGCCATGCTGGGGGTGGCTGGCGATAGCTGGTCACTCGTTGAGCTCAACACCCAAGGGGAGGCGCTGCGCGAACATGCCCTCTACGCGCCGCTGCTGGTCTGCATATTGCTGGGCGCTTTCACCAAGTCGGCCCAGTTCCCTTTCCATTTCTGGTTGCCCAATGCCATGGCGGCGCCCACGCCGGTCTCCGCCTATCTGCACTCGGCGACCATGGTCAAGGCGGGCGTCTACCTGCTGGCGCGCCTGCATCCCTCGCTGGGCGGCACCGAGCCCTGGGTGATCACCCTGTCGCTGGTGGGTGCGCTGACCATGGCCACTGGGGCCTTCCTGGCCATCCAGCACACCAATATCAAGAAGTTGCTGGCCTATTCCACGGTGATGGCGCTGGGCACGCTGACCATGCTGCTGGGCATCGGCACCGAGTACGCCCTGACCGCCTTCGTGGTTTTCCTGCTTGCCCACTCGCTCTACAAGGGCGCGCTGTTCATGGTCGCCGGCATCCTCGACCACGAGACCGGCACCAAGGACGTTACCGCCATGGGGGGCCTGCGCCAGTTAATGCCGCGCACCGCCGTGGTCGCCGCGGTGGCGGCAGTGTCCCTGGCGGGCCTGCCGCCGTTGCTTGGCTTCCTGGGCAAGGAATTAATGTTCGAGTCGGTGCTTGAGGCCGAGGCGTGGCGCTGGGTGATCCTGCTGTTGGCCTTCACAGCGGCCTTCCTGACGCTTGCAGTGGCGGCCATCGTGGTGCTGCGCCCCTTTGCCGGAGAGCGTCGCGAGACGCCCAACGCGCCCCATGACCCACCCCTGGGCATGCTTGTCGGGCCGGCGCTGTTGGCCGGGCTGTCGCTGGTTTTCGGCCTGGCCCCGAGCCTGCTGGACGACTTGGTATCGGCCACCGCCTCTGGGGTCAGTGCCAGCGAAGTGTCGGCGCATCTGGCACTGTGGCACGGGGTTAATCTTCCGTTGGTGCTGTCACTAGTCAGCCTCGCCCTGGGTATTCTGGTATTCCGCCGCTGGGATTGGGTGCGCGCCGTCCTGGCACGGCTGGATCCGCTCATGGCCCGGGGCCCGGAAGCCGGCTATGAGGCCATGATGCGTGGCCTGGTGTCGGTCGCAGAATGGCAGACGCGGATACTGCAGAACGGCTATATCCGCAACTATCTAGTGATGACGCTGCTAGTACTGTTGGGCCTGGTGGGACATGCGCTGTTCTTCCGACACTCGCCAAGTTTTCCCTTCTCGGTGGACGCCTATTTCCATGAGGTGGTGACGGCTGGCCTGATGGTGGCCGGGGCGGTGGCGGCCTGTGTTATGCGCTCTCGCCTGGCCGCGGTGGCCGCGGTGGGCATCATGGGCTTTTCCATCGCCCTGACCTTCGTGCTGTTTAGCGCGCCGGACCTGGCTATCACTCAACTGCTGGTGGAGACCCTGACGGTCATTCTGCTGGTCTTGGTGCTATTTCGCCTGCCGCGCTTCGCCACTTTTTCCACCACGCTGGAGCGCCTACGAGATTTGGTGGTGGCCTGCCTGATGGGCACCATGGTCACCTTGCTGATGCTCTCGGTGCTGGGCGGCGAGCGGCTGCCGAGGATCTCTGACTACATGGTGGAGAACAGCCAGCCGTTGGGCCATGGCCACAACATCGTCAACGTCATCCTGGTGGACTTCCGGGCGCTGGACACCCTGGGGGAGATGTTCGTGTTGGCCCTCGCGGCCATCGGGGTCTATGCCATGATGCGCTTTCACGCCGTGGAATACGACGCCAAGCCCTCGGCCCCGCCGGAGAGATACGATGATTAGACCGGGCACCCTGATCCTCAGCGTCGCCGCGCGGCTGCTGCTGCCGTTGCAGTTGCTGTTCTCGCTGTTCCTGCTGCTGCGTGGCCATGACGAGCCGGGAGGCGGATTCATCGCCGGCCTGGTGGCGTCGGGGGCCTTCGCGCTCTACCTCTTTGCCTTCGGGCCTCGGGCGATGCACGCCATGCTCAAGGTCTCGCCGCGTGATCTGATCGGCATGGGCCTGCTTTTAGGGGTGCTATCGACATTGCCTGCCTGGTGGGTCGGCGATCCCTTCTTTACCTCCCAGTGGTGGACCATCCCGATTATCGACTTCAAGGCTTCGACGCCGCTGATCTTCGACATCGGTGTCTACTTGGTGGTGCTGGGCTCGGTGCTCACCGCTATCACCGCCCTGACCAAGACCGACCACGAGGATAAACCCGACAAGGAGGAGGTAACATGGAACCCTTGATGGCTGTGACCATTGGCATCCTGTTCGCCGCCGCCATCTACATGATGCTGCGCCGTTCCATCGTCAAGCTGGTGATCGGCCTGATGTTGCTCTCCAACGCCGCCAACCTGTTGATTTTCGTCACCGCAGGGATGACCCGCGGGGCGCCGCCGCTGGTGCCCCTGGGCATGAGCGCCCCCGAGGGGGCGGTCGCCGACCCGCTGCCCCAGGCCTTGGTGCTCACCGCCATCGTTATTGCCTTCGGCGTGCTGTCTTTCGCGGTGGTACTGGTGCGGCGTGCCTGGGAGATCGTTCGCGCCGATGACCTCGATAAGATGAAGGATACCGACACGTGATGCCTCAGATCGCGCTGCCAATCCTGATCCCGTTGTTGGCTGGTGCCGTTTCGCTGATGTTCTGGCGTTCCCGCGGCATGCAACGCTTCGTCGCCGTGGTCGGTACCGGTAGCCTGCTGCTCACCGCCATTTGGTTGCTCGCCACGGTGAATCGCGACGGCATCCTGGTGATGCACATGGGCGATTGGCAGGCACCCTTCGGCATTAGCCTGGTGGCCGATCTGTTGGGCGCCATCATGGTGTTGCTCACCGGCATCATCGGCTTCGCTGTGGCGCTTTATTCCCTAGCCACTACCAGTCGAGGCCACGAGGCCTATGGCTACTTTCCGCTGATGCATCTGCTGTTGGCTGGAGTGGCCGGTGCTTTCCTCACCGGCGACATCTTTAACCTCTACGTCTGGTTCGAAGTGATGCTGGTGGCTTCCTTCGCGCTGCTGATCCTCGGTAGCGAGAAGGCGCAGATGGAGGGCGCGATCAAGTACGTGACCCTCAATCTGCTTTCCTCGGTGATCTTCCTGGTTGCCGTGGGCCTGCTCTACGGTATGGTCGGCACCCTCAACATGGCGGACATCGCCCGGCGCCTCGCCACGCTGGAAGATACTGGCATGATTGATGTACTGGCGATGATGTTCATGGTCGCTTTCGGCATCAAGGCGGCGGCTTTCCCGCTGTTCTTCTGGCTGCCGGCCTCCTACCATACGCCGCCGGTGGCGGTCTCGGCGCTGTTCGCCGGGTTGCTCACCAAGGTGGGGGTTTACGCGCTGTACCGGGTGTTCACGCTGATCTTTAACCAGAACCCCGGCTATACCCATGAGATACTGCTATGGGGTGCGGGGCTGACCATGCTCTCCGGGGTGCTCGGCGCGGCAGCCCAGTACGAGTTCCGGCGCATTCTGTCGTTCCACATCGTCAGCCAGATTGGCTACATGATCCTGGGCCTTGCGTTGTTCACGCCCTTGGCGATCATCGGCGGGGTCTTCTACATCATGCACCACATCATTGTGAAGACTAACCTCTTCTTGGTCAGCGGTATTGTGCGTCGCTTGCGCGGGACCTACCAGCTCAAGCAATTGGGGGGGCTGTATCGCAGCCATCCCTGGCTGGCCGTGCTGTTCCTGATCCCGGCCTTATCGCTTGCCGGGGTGCCGCCGTTGTCCGGCTTCTTCGCCAAGTTCATCGTCATCCGCGCGGGCGTCGAGGCCGAAGCCTGGGGCGTGACTTTCATCGCCTTGTTGGTCGGCTTGCTGACCCTCTATTCGATGATCAAGATTTGGGTCGAAGTGTTCTGGAAGGATGCCCCGGAGGAAGGCGAGGTCGATCCCTATCCGCCGGTTGGCCAGCGTGAGATGTGGCTGATGACTGCGCCGGTAGTGGGGCTGGCGCTGTGCACGCTGCTCATCGGTCTAAACGCTGAACCCATCTATTCCCTGGCCGAGGCCTCGGCGACCGAGCTGCTCGATCCGTCTCGCTACATCGAGGCGGTGCTGGGCGAAGGCGAGGAGGTGATACCATGATCGGTGCTGCCTGGAACCTGCTGCTGGGTTTCGCCTGGGTGGTGCTTACCGGCGACTTCAGCGGAGGCAACCTGCTTGCGGGCCTGCTTTTCGGCTATCTGGTGCTGGCGTTGATCCAGCCCCAGGTGCCGGCCCTGGCCGGCCATGCCCAGCGCCTGCCGCGGCTGATTCTGTTCATCGGCTTCTTCCTCAAGGAATTGGTGCTGGCCAACTTCAAGGTGGCCTTCGATATTATCACGCCGCCCTGGTACATGAAGCCGGGTGTGATCGCCATGCCGCTCAAGGCGAGCAGCGAGTTCGAGATCGCCTTCGTCGCCAACCTCATCTCGTTGACGCCGGGAACCTTGAGCCTGGACGTCTCCGACGACCGCCGGGTGCTCTACATCCACGCCATGTTTCTCGACGACGAGGATGAGCTGCGCCGCGGCCTGGCCGAGCTCGAGCGCCGGGCCCTGGAGCTGTTCCATTGAGCGTTCTGCTGAGATTGCCATTGAGAGGAGGTGAGCCGTGTCGACTGTCATTCAACTGAGCCTGGCGCTTATGTGTATTGCCTTGTGCCTAGCCTTCGTGCGCCTGTTCAAGGGCCCCAGCCTGCCCGACCGGGTGGTGGCTCTCGAGCTCTTCTCGTCGATCTTGGTCGGCACCATCGGCCTGGTGGCCATCGCCACCAACGTGCCCAGCCTGCTGGACGTGGCCATCGTCATGGCGCTGATGGCCTTCATGGCGGCCATCGGCTTCGCGCGCTTCCTGGAACAAGGAGGGCCCCGCGATGATTGAACTGATCAAGGGCGGGCTGATACTGGTTGGCTCCATCTTCATGTTCCTGGCCGCTCTGGGTCTGGTGCGCATGCCTGACCTGCTGACGCGCATGCATGCCACCACCAAGGCGGCGACCCTGGGCGCTACTCTGATCATGCTGGCGGTGGCCCTGCACTTCGCCGAGGTGGCGGTGGTCGCACGCGCCTTTGGGGTAATCTTCTTCATCATGATGACCGCTCCCGTTGCTGCCCATGTGATTGGCAGGGCAGGCTATTTTGTAGGGACGCACCTGTGGAGCGGCACGATCAAGGACGAGTTGAGACCCAATTACGACCCTTTGACCCATGAATTGAAAAGTGGCCTCGAAACCCAGGAAAACGCCAAACATCATCCCCGTGAGACCGACCCGGATTAAGCCTGTCAGGCCACTAACGCTCGATAGTTTAACGAGTTAATAGCCGTTGAAGATTAAATTAATTTAGGAAATGGTGCAGCTGAATCATCGTTAACTATTCGGACGCCATTGCTATGGCTGCTGCCGATAAAGCGTCTGGCTCAGATGTTATCTCCGATTGTTGCTGACACTGTCAATTTGCACTTTGCAGGGTGCTAACGCACTGCATTTTTTAAGTTTTCCATTTTAACGCCAGTGATCACGCCAGGTATGCAGGACCCGCTCGGGATACCAGGTTTCGCCTAAACTGCCGTTGTATCGTGCCAGCGCTCGGGTGAAGTCACCCTGCTCTACGGCGAGGTAGTGGGCCAGAATGGTACAGCCGTAGCGCAGGTTACGCGTTGGCTGGCTCAGGTCATCCATTGGCAAGCCCAACTCTTCTACCCAAAACGGCATGATCTGCATCAACCCCACGGCCCCAGCCGACGACACGGCGTCAACGCTGAATGCGCTTTCTACATGGATTAAGGCCAGCACCACCTCGGGCGGCAGTCCGGCAAGGCGGGCTTCTTGATATATCTGGGTTAATAGCTCTCGGCGCTTGGCTGGGTCGTTGATGAACGTGGACAATGGTGTATCCATGCGCTTACGCCATTGGCGCATCAGCCACTGTTGTTGAGGTGTTTGTTGGCGCTGGTGGGTATCGGCCAATGTAGGGCGAAGTGACGTAGGCAGCGACTCGGCCTGCGTTACCGGAATAAGCAAAAAGGCGCTGGCGGCCAAATAGCCCGCCATTAGCTGTCGCGCCAGGGCACTCGCTGCCTTGGCGCGGCAGGTGGGGCTGTTACGGGGTGGTGGGCGCAAGGCCGGCCTTTTCACGTAGGAACTCAATAATCTGCTCGGCCGGTACCATGGTGGCGTCGCTGTCCCGGCGGCCCTTGTACTCCAGCTCGCCGTTGTCCAGGCTGCGGTCGCCAATGACCAGGCGATGCGGTACGCCCATCAGCTCCAGATCAGCAAATTTAACGCCCGGGCGCGTATCGCGGTCATCCAGCAACACATCAAGCCCTGCATTGCTAAGCGCTTGGTAGAGGCGCTCGGACTCTTCACGTACGCGTTGTGATTTGTGCGCGTTCATCGGCACCAGGGCAACGTGGAAAGGCGCCAGGGCATTGGGCCAGATAATCCCAGCCTCGTCGTGGTTCTGCTCGATGGCGGCGGCAACCACACGGGTAACACCAATACCGTAGCAACCCATCCAGGGGTGGCTGGTCTTGCCGTTATCACCCAGGACGTTGGCGTTCATGGCCTCGGAGTACTTCTTGCCGAGTTGGAACACGTGGCCGACTTCAATGCCGCGTTTGATCGAAAGCGTGCCGTGACCGTCGGGAGACGGGTCGCCCTCGACCACGTTACGCAGGTCGGCGATGGTCGGTAGTGGCGCATCGCGCTCCCAGTTGATGCCGAAGTAGTGCTTGTCTTCAATGTTGGCGCCGGCGCCGAAGTCGCTCATCAGGGCGACGCTGCGGTCGATAATGATCGGCAGCTTCAGTCCTACCGGGCCAAGCGAGCCGGGGCCTGCGCCAATGGCCGCGCGAATTTCCTCTTCAGTGGCCATAGTCAGCGGGCTCGCCACCTGGGGCAGGTTTTCCGCTTTGACTTCATTGAGTTCGTGGTCGCCGCGCACCAGTAAGGCGATCAGATCATCATCCGTACCCTTGACGATCAGGGTTTTAACGGTCTTCTCGATGGCCAGGCCGAACTGCTGGACCAGTGCCGCGATGGTTTTGGCATCGGGGGTATCGACCAGTCGCATGTCTTCCTGGGGCGCGGCCCGGGTCGCATCGCTGCCCAGCGGCGCCGGCAAGGCTTCAGCTTTCTCGATGTTGGCGGCGTAGTCCGAGGCGTTGGAGAAGACAATATCGTCTTCCCCTGAGTCGGCCAGCACGTGGAATTCATGCGAGCCCGTACCGCCAATCGAGCCGTTGTCAGCAATCACCGGCCGGAAGTCTAGACCCAGGCGGGTAAAGATACGCGTGTAGGCATCGTACATCGCCTGGTAGGTGTCTTTTAAAGAGGCCTCGTCCAGGTGAAACGAATAGGCATCTTTCATGATGAATTCCCGCGAGCGCATCACTCCAAAGCGCGGACGAATCTCGTCTCGGAACTTGGTCTGAATCTGGTAGAAATTGACCGGCAGCTGTTTGTAGCTGGCGATCTCTTTACGTACCAGGTCGGTAATCACCTCTTCGTGGGTCGGGCCGACACAGTAATCGCGTGCGTGGCGATCTTTTAGGCGTAAAAGCTCAGGACCGTACTGTTCCCAACGACCTGACTCCTGCCACAGCTCTGCGGGTTGCACGGCGGGCATCAACACTTCTTGGGCACCGGCGCGATTCATCTCCTCACGTACGATGGTTTCCACTTTACGCAGCGTGCGCAACCCCATCGGCAACCAGGTGTACAGACCCGAAGTGAGGCGGCGGATCATGCCCGCGCGCAGCATGAGTTGGTGGCTGATCACCTCGGCATCTGCCGGGGTTTCTTTTAAGGTGGCAATGAGTAGTTGGCTGGCGCGCATGGGCGAGAGCATTCCTTGGTGAAGGGGTGGACCCGTTATCGTTCGTGTGGGCATTGTAAGGCCAAGCGAGTAAGGCGGCAAAACTGTCCGACTCGAAGAGCGCTGACGTTATAGTTGGGTATGCTAAACTCATCGCGTTTTAACCCTACATAAAACGATTATTAACGGGGAGACCTGCATGCAACGCACAGTCAATCATTGGTTAAAAGGGGCCGTCATCGGCGCAGCAGTAATTGCTATTAGCGGCTGCGGGACAATTTTTCATCCAGAACGCAAAGGCCAGTTGGGCGGCGATATTGACCCTGCCATAGCCGTGGCCAATGGCGTTGGGCTGCTTTTCTTTATCGTGCCGGGCGTGATCGCCTACGCTGTGGATTTCTCTAACGGCACGATCTATCTACCCAGCCAGACAAGCAGTGATATTGACATGCAGCCTCTGGATGAAAATATCGATGTCGCTGCGCTTGAAAAACTGCTTTCCGAGCGAGTGGGGGAGCCGGTCACGCTAGACAGCGAGCTGGTAAAGGTTGAAGAAGTGGAAAGCTTGGATGAAGCCTTGGCGATGGTGCGCATGTCTGGTGTCAGAGACCAGGATCGTATAGCCACCATGTAAGATGCCCTACTTGCCTATGCGTACTGAGAAGGGTTGGGAACTGTTGGAAAGCGCGGCGGATGTGCTTCCATGAAGGCATGGCAGGCGCGGAGTACCCGGACGTCATCGAACTTACCGCCCGCTAGTTGAAAACCCACCGGCAGCCCGTTGTCAGTGAACCCGCAGGGCACCGAGGCGGCGGGTTGCTGGCTGAGGTTGAAAGGATAAGAGAAGGGAGCCCACTCTTCCCAGTCGCGCATATGGCGGCCCGGAGGAACTTCCTGGTTGACCTCAAACGGCAAGACGGCCACTGATGGGGTCATAATCAGGTGATACTGCTGGTTAAAATGTTCGAGCCGCTGGGTCAGCAAGGCCCTGTTCGAGAGTGCCCGAAAAAGGTCAAGCGCGGACCATGCTTCGGCTTCGCGGGCATTGGCTACCATGCCGGGGTCCAGCTGTTCGCGCTGCGCTTGATTCATCTGTCGCCACTGGTCCAGCGAGGCGGTGAACCAAATCTTACGAAAGGTATCCAGCGGCGATGAGAATCCGGGGTCCACTTCGACGATTTCGGCACCCAATGCTTCCATCTTCTGGGCGGCTTCTTTTACCCGGCTGGCGATTTGGGGATCAACGTTGGCATAGCCCAGGTTAGCCGAATAGCCAATGCGTAAACCCTCAAGGCCCTTGTCGAGGTCGGCCCCCCAGCAGTCAGGCTGACCCCGGGTCGCGTAGGGATCGCGGTAGTCGTAGCGGCCCATCACATTGAGCATGCTGACCGCATCGCGTACCGAACGCGTTAACGGGCCCAGATGTGAAAGGCTCGGTTCCTTGGCTGGCGGCCACTGAGGTGTCCAACCGAAGGTGGGCTTAAAGCCGAAAACGCCGGTGAAGGCGGCGGGAATGCGGATAGAGCCACCTGAGTCACCTCCCTGATGCAACACCCCCATATTGAGTGCCGCGGCCGCCGCGGCGCCGCCTGATGAACCGCCGGGGGTAAGACGCGTATCCCAGGGGTTCTGGGTGGCACCAAAAACGCGGTTATCGGTGACGGCTTTCCAACCAAATTCGGGCGTATTGGTTTTGCCGAGAATGATGGCGCCGGCTTCGCGAAGCATTCGCGCAGGTGGCGCATCGGTGTCGCACAGCGCTGTGGATGAGGTTAATGAACCCGAACGGCAGGGCATACCTGCCACCTCGGTTAAATCCTTCATCGATACTGGAATACCATCAATGGGGCTGAGCGGTTTACCTTGCCCCCATCGCCGAGCCGAGGCTTTCGCGGCTTGCTCTGCACCTTCTGGATCAACGTAAACATAGGCGTTAACTGTGTCGTTAAAACGATCAATGCGCGCCAGAGCGGCACGGGTAGCGTCTAAGGGGGATGCTTGGCGTGTTTCGAAGAGCTGCTTGAGGGTTTGCACATCTAACGTACCGAGGTCCGTATCACTCATCCCACTCTCCTCGTTGACGGTCGCGTTGAGCGGCGATCCATCAGGCTGGATTTATGGCTTCTAAGCGTAGGTAAGCAAGCCAGGCTATGCTAATCAGCGCTGTTCTTTTGTGACCTCATTTATTAATGCCGGTGGCGTTGCGGTGGGGGCCGATAAGTAGCGCTGGAAGATTTCCGGTTCATCGGTAATCGCGCTGGCAGCGCCCCACGCCCACAGCGGTTGGAAGGCAACAGGGTTATTGGGCGTGTAGCAAAGTAGCGAGTAGCCCGCCTGTTGAATGGCGTCAGCCTGAGCACGCTTGAGGCGTGACCAGTTTGCATGAAGGCTGAAAGCATCGATTTCACCGCATTGCGTCTGCCAGCCTTTGGGTAGGCGATTGACCAGCACGCCCAGCGCTAGGTTGTCTGCCGTGGCGAAGGTGCGGCTATGGCGTAGCGCCGTTTGATCAAAAGATGACAGGACAAACCGTTCGGCGGGCAGCGCTTCGAGCACCACCGGCAGCACACGTTCGACCAGAGCGATGGGGTCGTGGCCGCGGTTCACTTTGAGTTCAAGGTTGATGCCCATGTCCAACTCGTCAACCAGTGCTAGCATGGCCTCCAGGCTGGCCATTTTTTCGCCTGCAAAGGCGGCTGAAAACCAGCGTCCTACGTCCAAGTCTTGGGTTTGTTTCCAGCTCAGGTGACGTAATTTTCCGCGCCCGTCTGAACAGCGGTTAATATCCACGTCGTGCCAGATAACGGGGGTTCCATCGCCTAAAAGCTGCACGTCGAGTTCGACCCAACTAACGCCCGCGTGATGGGCAGCTCGCACCGCTGAGAGGGTATTCTCCGGGGCGGCGGCGGAATAGCCGCGATGGGCAATTAGCGTGGGCAGCGTAATTTCAGGATGCATTGTCAACGTTCCGTTAGCCGTCGGCGTTAATTCTGGAGGAGTCTAGCACGGGCGTTGTGACAACTGCGTTGCGCTGGCGGTCCGATAGCGTTAGCTTGCTTACCTGAGTCTGAACATTATCCAATAAAAAGGAGCTTCCCGTGTCCCAGGAACATGTGTCTCAACGAATTCAGTTTGCTCACACTGGCGGTTCTGAGGTGCTGGAGTTAGTCGAAGTGACTCCCACCGTGCCCGCTGCCGGTGAAGTACGCATTGCGAATAAGGCCGTGGGCCTTAATTTTATTGATATCTATTTTCGTACCGGGCTTTATCCAGCACCGTCCCTGCCCTCTGGCCTGGGCACTGAAGGGGCGGGTATCGTCGATGCAGTAGGAGAAGGCGTTACCCATCTGAAAAAGGGTGACCGAGTGGCCTATGCCCAGGGCCCTCTAGGTGCCTACGCTGAGTCGCATACGCTGCCTGCGTCGAAAGTCGTCAAACTACCGGACTTTATTGATTTTGAAACGGCAGCGGCCAGCATGCTGAAAGGGTTAACGGTGCAGTATTTGCTACGCCAAACCTACGAGCTAAAAGGGGGCGAAACGATTTTGTTCCATGCCGCTGCCGGCGGTGTGGGCTCGATTGCCTGCCAGTGGGCGAAAGCGCTGGGCGTTAAGCTAATTGGCACTGTTAGTTCAAAAGAAAAAGCCGATTTAGCCATGGCCAACGGCGCGTGGGCGACTATTAATTACACGGAAGAAAATGTGGTAGAGCGGGTACGCGAGCTAACCGATGGCGCCATGTGCGACGTGGTTTACGATTCGGTAGGTAAAGACACTTGGGAAATGTCGTTGGACTGTCTAAAGCCACGGGCGCTGATGGTCAGCTTTGGTAATTCGTCTGGACCAGTGGACGGGGTGAATATCGGCATTCTCAACCAGAAGGGCGCGCTGTTTGTGACCCGTCCGAGCCTTAACGGCTATGCCGATACCCGTGAGCGCTTGGAAATGATGTGTGAAGAGTTCTTTGCCATGATTGAAAGTGGCAAGGTTAAAATAGATATCGCTAATCGTTATCCGTTAGCAGAGGCGGGTAAGGCCCAAGACGCTCTGCAGAGCCGCAAAACCACCGGTTCCACCATTCTACTGCCCTAAGCTTGCGGAAATGCCCGCTGCGAAAAGCAGCGGGCAACGCCCCGCGTTTATTGCGTTAGGACACGTCTACGTACGCCCCCATGTGGCGCATGCGCGTCTCGAAACTGACGACATTATCGACCAGATGGTCGGGCCCAAACGCCACGCATTCAGCCAATATCGCCTCGCTTAAGGTAATGGCCGCAAGGATCGAAGGGAAGAAATGCGGCGTAGCATTAGCGACGGTGAACGTAATAAGCGCGCCGGGTACCAGCGGTGAGCGAAGGGTGTCGGTTATCGCGATGGCCTGAACGCCGTTACGGCGGGTGACCTCCAGTGCTTTAACGGTTTCTGCGCAATAGGGCTCAAAACCAAACACCACGACCAAGTCTTGCTCGTTGAAACGATCCAGTTCGGTTAAAAGCCCGCCTTCCAAACCTCGAATTAGCGTGATGTTAGGCATGGCGATGCGCCCTACATAGGCAAAGTGATAGGCACACGCAAACGTATCCCTAAATCCCACCACGGCGATATTGCGTGCCGCCAGCATTTGCTGGGCCGCATCGCGCACGCGTGCCTGATTATCCGCAGTAAATAAGCGGCCGATATTATCGAATGCGGCATCGCCCACATTTACAAACAGTTGATCATCGGGTTGGTGAGCCTGGTGACGTAGCTGGCTAGCGCGTCCGGAGAGCTCCACAGGTGGTGTCTGTACCGCCGATTGAAACACCTCGCGAAACGGTTCATAGCTTTCAAACCCAAGCCGCTTGGCTAGGCGCACTAACGTTGAAGGGGTGACCTGCGCAATTCCGGCCGTTTTACGGATCGACTGAAACGCCATTTCGAGAGGGTGTTCCATCACGTAGCTTGCCGCCTGTTTTAACTGCGGACTTAGCGTGGGATAAAGCTCCGCAAGCCGTTGATTAATAGAACCTAAGGGGGAGGAGGGCGGCGTAATCGATTCTCGGTTTTGACCAGTCATGTAAGGCTCCAGCGCATTCAGATGAGCAGTGTAACCCATGTAATTTGGTTGGTGCATTTGTATCTTTTTTATTTTTTAAAGAAACAATCGTGTTGACTGGCGTGGGTGGTACCTCTAGCATTGTGAATGATACATACGTTGCTTTTTAATATAAATTTGAAACGTATGTACTGTTTCGCCGCCTTCTTTATCTAACAGGTAACCTGACCGTGATGACCTCAACCCTTGATTTGCCTTCCTATGAAACGCTGTTGGTCACTCAGCAAGGCTATGTCCTGACGGTGCGCCTCAACCGTCCTGAGCGGCTTAATGCGGTGGTTGAGGCGCTTTATCAAGACTTGCTCCACGTATTGACGATTGCCCAGCAAACGCGGGAGGTGCGTGCCGTGGTGCTCACCGGTGAGGGACGCGCGTTCTGTGTTGGCGCCGATATGAAAGTCCACGGTGGCGCCGCAAGAACGCTCTATCAGCGCCGCGAATATCTGCAGTTAGCCAATGACGTAGCGGAGGCCATCGCCCAGCTCAGCAAACCGGTTATTGCTGCGTTGAACGGCTATGCGCTAGGCGCGGGCGCCGAGATGGCGGTGGCCTGCGATTTTATTCTAATGGCGGATGACGCCCCGATTGGCTTCCCGGAAACCAGCATTGGCACCTGCGTGGGCGGCGGTGTTTCAAAATGGTTACCCCAGTTGGTGGGGTTGGGACAGGCCCGTCGCCTGCTGTATACCGGTGAAAAGATAACAGGTGCCGAGGCTACCCGACTTGGGTTGGCGCTTGCTCATTACCCGCTTGATCAATTGATGCATGAAGCCACTGCGTTGGCGTCCCAACTCGCTGAGCGCGCGCCGGTATCCATGGCGATGTTAAAACCGTTGATCAATCGCGCGGCGCATACCGATATGCCAAGCCAACTGCAGCAAGAGCTTGATGCTGTTTTTACCTGTTCAACCACCGAGGATTGGCAGGAAGGGGTGAATGCGTTTGCTGAAAAGCGACTGCCCCAGTTCCAAGGTCGCTAATCGCTTAGCCACTTTTTAGCTGGTGGGAGCCGGCATTTTTATTCATTTCGACAGGTAATCACATGCAATCTATCGAAGGTCACCTTCCTTCACGTAGCCCCCTCCACGCGGTGCTGGCCCCTGAGGGAATCGCAGTGGTGGGGGCTTCATCTGACCCCACCAAACGGGGTTATAAAGCTATGGTTGGTCTCGTTAAGGGCGGCTATCGTGGTGATATTTATCCGGTGAATCCCAAAGCCAAGGCTATTTTAGGCGTTAATGCTTGGTCGTCTATCAGCGCTATACCGGGAACACCGTCATTGGCGCTGATATGCACGCCGGCGGCGACGGTACCCGATCTAATTGCCGAGTGCGGCCGTCGAGGTATCAAGGGCGCGGTGGTATTAGCTAGCGGCTTTAGCGAAACCGGTGAGGCGGGGGCAGAGTTAGAAGCACAAATGATGGCTAATGCCCGTGCGCATGGCGTGCGGATCATTGGGCCAAATACATCAGGCTTATTTAATCTTCACTACAACGTCAATTTGCTGGCGCTTGAAAACCTCAAACCCGGTGATATTGGTATTGTTTCCCAGTCAGGCAACATGCTGCTTTCGCTAGCGTTGGAGGCCCAGCATAACGGCCAGGTTGGGTTTAGTAGCTACATTGGCCCTGGCAACCAAACCGATCTCGGCTTTAACGACTATCTTCGCTATTTGGGTGAAGATGAGCACACGCGAGTCGCCACCCTATATGTAGAAGGCTTTAGAGACGGGCGTAAATTTCTTGACGTAGCCCGAGCGGTTACGGCCATGAAGCCGGTGGTGGTCTATAAGTCGGGCTCTACCGAGCAAGGCCAAAAAGCGGCAAGCTCGCATACTGGTGCGCTGGCAGGCAGCTATCAGATGACCGTTGACTTGCTACGCCAAGCCGGGGTGAGCGTAGTGCAATACTCCGATGAAATTCTGCCAGTCGCCGAAGGGCTAGGTCGCTTACAAAAAGCAGCGGGCAAACGCGTTGCGGTGATTGCGGACGGCGGTGGCCAAGCCACTATTGCGGCAGATCGACTGGCGGAGGCAGGACTAACGCTGGCGGCGCTCTCCCCTGACACCCAGGCGAAACTCAAGACACTGCTGTTACCCCAGGCGTCGTCCGTCAACCCTGTGGATGTGGCAGGCTCCTCAGACGCGAATCCCTCACTCTTGGCCCAATGTATGGAAGTGGTGGCGGCCGATGCGAACGTCGACAGTGTTTTTCTAGTGGGGATGTTTGGCGGCTATAGCCTGCGCTTTGCCGAGTCGCTATTGGGTGACGAAATGCGCGGCGCTGAATCCATGGTCGAACTTGCTCATGCGACCCAAAAGCCGCTAGTCATCTACAGCCTTTATGCACCGATTAAGCCCCCTCCACTACGGCGTTTGCACGAGGCAGGCTTACCCATTTACGCCTCAATCGAACATGCCGTGAGGGTGCTGGCGGCGCTTGGCGAGCGTGGTGAATACCTGGCGCGTGGCGCCGCCCAACCCGCTACTCGGCCGATGCAGGCCTCTCCTAACGGGCAGGCGCTGTTAGCGACCGCAAGACAACAAAAGCGAGACTTGCTCGAGTTCGAAGCCAAGGCACTGCTTGCCGAGCATTGTATCCATGTGCCCGACGAGCGGCGGGTGCAAAGCGCCAATGAGTTAGCGGATGTCGCACGGCACTTTGGCCATCACCCCCTGGCAATGAAAGTGGTGTCCAAGGATATTTTGCACAAATCAGATGCTGGCGGGGTGCAACTGAATCTGGTTGGCGAAGCCGCATTACGCGATGCCTATAAAACCATCATGGGTAACGCCCAGCGTTACGATCCAAGTGCCCAACTCGACGGGGTGTTAGTCACGCCCATGGTAGAGAAAGGGGTGGAGGTCATCATTGGTATGCTGCGGGATCCGGTCTTTGGCCCGGTCCTTATGTTTGGCCTGGGCGGCGTGTTCGTTGAGGTGTGGGAGGACGTGGCGTTTCGTTCCCTGCCAATTACCCAAGCCGATGCCGAATCTATGGTGAATCAAATCAAGGCGCAAAAAGTATTGGAAGGGGTCCGCGGTGCTCCGGCTGTCAATAAGCAGGCGCTAGTATTGTTATTGATGCGTATTTCAAAGCTGGTGGACGCCTACCCGAGTATTCGTGAGCTAGATTTAAACCCGGTAATGGCGTATCCAGAAAGCCACCCCCATGGTTATGCCATTGTGGATGCTCGAATCATTGTGGAGCGAGAAGAATGAGTCAATCGTTACCGACACTGACAGATGCTATCTTAACGCTTGAAGAGCGGGTGGCCACACTCACCTTGAATCGTCACGACGTGCGTAATGCGCTCACCGGCACCGCGTTGGTTGATGACATTGTCACCACCGCGCACTGGGTCAACCGCACAAGCGACGTCTCGGTGCTGGTGATCACCGGTGTTGGATCGGCATTCTGCGCAGGCGGCAACGTCAAAGATATGGCCGAACGTCGCGGCGACTTCGCTGGCGACGCTGCGGAAGTGGCTGAACGCTATCGCCGCGGAATCCAGCGAATGCCACTTGCGCTCAGCGAAGTAGAAGTGCCTGTCATCGCAGCGGTCAATGGGCCAGCGATAGGGGCTGGGTTTGACCTAGCGAATATGGCGGATTTACGGATCGCGTCACGTCAGGCTAAATTTGGCGAAACCTTCCTCAACCTGGGCATTGTTCCCGGAGATGGGGGAGCATGGTTTATGCAGCGACAGATAGGCTATCAGCGTGCTTTTGAGCTAACGTTATCCGGGCGAGTGATCGACGCCCAGGAAGCCCTGGATTATGGCGTTGTGCTGGAAGTGGTCGAGCCGGATGCCCTGATGAAGAGAGTCATGGAACATGCCGCGCGCATTGCCGCTCAGCCGCCTAAGGCCACACGGCTAACGAAACGCTTGATGAAAATGGCCCCGGATATGGAGTTAAAAGCGTTTCTGGACGTGTGCGCCGCATTTCAAGGCATGTGCCATAACGAACCCGAGCACCTTGACGCTGTTCAGAACATGCTGGCGCGTATGAAAACTTAACGACATAAACGTTTTCTTCGTTTTAATTAATGACCTTCCAATGCCTGGCTTTGCCAGGTTTTTTGCTATTAGGTGGCTTCATCAAAAGCAATACGTGTGTATGGTAAATGTATAATGTTGATCGGCTGCATCGCAGCATCTGATTTACAGTGAAGCGGGCGTTTCACGAAGGTGGCGGCGCCGGTGGCTCATAGGGAGGTGACGTAACAATGGCAATTGAGGATCTGGGACTAACGCCTAGCACCCTAGTGTTTATGGTTTTAGGGCTAACATTGGCCGCCTTTGTATGGGGGCGCTTTCGCTATGATCTGGTGGCGCTCGCCGCGCTATTGGGGTCAGTCATGCTTGGGTTGGTGCCCGCAAACGATGCCTTTCTGGGCTTTGGCCATCCTGCAGTGATCACGGTGGCCGCCGTTTTGGTGCTAAGCCGAGGGTTCGAACGCTCCGGTTTAGTCGATATTATCGCCGAGCAGGTACTCAAGGTCGGCGAACGGTTGATCCTTCAATTGCTGGTGTTGGTGGGCACTGTCGTGGTGCTCTCTGGAATAATGAATAATGTAGGGGCGTTGGCGTTACTCCTGCCTGTGGCCATGCGTTTGGCGCGTGAACACAATACCTCACCTTCACTATTGCTGATGCCGCTGGCATTTGGCTCGTTGTTGGGTGGGTTAATTACGCTGATAGGCACGCCGCCGAATATCATTATCTCAAGCTACCGGGCTGACGTGTCCGATGGCAATTTCGGCATGTTTAGTTTTGCCCCTGTGGGCATTGTGGTGGCGTTGGCTGGCCTTGCGTTTATCGTGCTTATCGGCTGGCGGTTTACGCCGAAGCGTAGTGGTCAAGCATCCGCAGCGGATATGTTCGACACGGCCAACTACTTGGTGGAGCTTAAAGTCAGCGATGATTCCAAGGCCAAAGGGTTAACGCTGCAACAGCTTCGCGATGAACTGGAAGATCCCATCCCGGTTTTGGCCGTGGTACGTGACGATAACCGCCAAGCGGGTTATTCATTCCACGGTATGCTTCAGGCAGGGGATATCCTGCTTTTAGAAGCCGGGCCAGATGAGCTGAAGCTGCTTGAGGATAAAGCAGGTCTTAGCGCCGTTGCCGAACCTGAGCAAGACGAGGAAGAGGACGGGGAGTCAATAGATGAAGATCGCGACTCAACGGAAGACGACAGCGAGCCCGAGGCGCACCCTCCGGTGGATACCGAAGGGCTTCAACTGGTGGAAGTGGTGGTGCGCAATGATTCGATGATGATCAACCGCAGCGTACGCCAATTACGTCTTAATCATCAGTTTGGCTTGCACCTGGTGGCCGTGGCCAGGGATGGCACACGTCTTAAACAGCGGCTGCGTGATATCCGTTTTAAGAATGGCGATATATTGCTGCTGCAGGGCGAGGAAAATGAAATTGCCGAAAGCCTTCCGACACTGGGCTGCTTGCCGCTGGCGAGTCGTGATTTGAACCTTGGTAAGCCGCGCAAGCTGCTGTTTTCTCTAGCGATTTTTGCGGCTGCGATTGTTGTGATGTTATTGGATTTATTACCCGCCGCGGTGGCATTGAGTAGCGCGGCATTGATTTCACTGCTGATTGGTGTATTGCCACTGCGCGAGGCCTACCAGTCGATTGATGGGCCTGTGATAGTACTGTTAGGTGCCATGATCCCGGTAGGGGAAGCACTGGAAACCAGCGGCGGGGCGGATTTAATTGCCCAAGCGCTGTTGCACTGGGGGACTGACTGGCCGGTGGTAGTAACGATGGTTGGGCTGTTTATTCTCTCCATGCTGCTTTCTAACGTCGTCAATAACGCTGCGGCGGCGCTGTTAATGGCACCCATTGCTGTGAGCCTTGCCAACGGCTTTGATGTGTCGCTTGACCCCTTTTTAATGATCGTTGCAGTGAGTGCTTCCTGTGCCTTCTTAACGCCGATTGGCCACCAGTCAAACACCCTTGTGCTCGGCCCCGGGGGGTATCAGTTTGGCGATTATTGGAAACTGGGCTTGCCGCTTTCGGTTGTCGTGCTGGTGGTGTCGATACCAATGATTCTGTGGGTTTGGCCGCTGTCGGGGTAACGCGTACAGAGTACTAGCACGAGACGATGAGGTGTGATCAATCAGCGTTATTTGATGAAAATTTTGCTACGCTTATGTTCTAAAGCGAACAAATAACGTTACGGGCTAGCTTATGAATCAACAGTTTCGTCAAGATGCGATTATTGAGCTGGTCCGCCAGCATGGCTACATGAGCATTGAGCAACTCACCGACCATTTTGCCGTAACGCCGCAAACCATTCGTCGAGACCTTAATACGTTGGCTAACGACGGCCGTGTGAGACGCGTCCATGGTGGTGTAGGGATTGAGTCAAGTACGGTGAATACGGCTTACAGCACGCGTAAAACCATGCATCTGGAAGAAAAAGAACGCATTGCCCGCTGTTTAGCCGAGCATATTCCGAACGATGCCTCGCTGTTTATTAACATTGGTACCAGTAACGAGGTGATCGCTCAGGCACTTTTAGATCACCAGGGACTGGAGATAATTACCAATAATCTCAACGTTGCCGCGATACTGCAGCATAAGGAAGACTTCACGGTGATTATCGCGGGGGGGCAGGTGCGCTCACGCGATGGGGGGATTATTGGCGAGGCGGCCATCGACTTTATCAATCAGTTTAAGGTCGACTACGGCATTATCGGGATCAGCGGCATCGACGAAGACGGTTCTTTACTAGAATTTGACTATCAGGAAGTCCGCGTTGCCCAGGCGATAATCGCCAATTCACGGCGTGTTTATCTGGCCGCCGATTACTCCAAATTTCACCGTAACCCGGTGGTTCGTCAGGGTAATATTGCCCAACTGGATGCATTATTTACCGACCGTAAACCGCCCGAGGCCATTCAGCGTTTGCTTACTCAGCACGATGTCGCGTTACACCTTGCCTGAATCGGCGAGTCGTTAGGGTTTTCATACTTGAGCATTGGTGGCGGCTGGCGTAGCCTAGGATGATAATAAAACGAAAGTAATCATACAAAATCGAAAGAACCAACAACAAAGCGAACTTGTTATGTCCTCTTTTATACTTGCCATTGATCAAGGTACGACCAGTTCCCGCGCGATTCTCTTTGACCGTGAAGGCCAAGTCGCCGCGGTCGCGCAGCAGGAGTTTACCCAGCACTATCCCCATGATGGCTGGATTGAACACGACCCTGAAGATATTTGGGAGACTGTTGTCGCCACTTGCCGAGACGTCGTCAAAAAAGCGGCGATCAAGGTAAACCAAATTGCCGGGGTGGGCATCACCAATCAGCGTGAAACCACCATCGTATGGGATCAGCACTCTGGGAAACCGGTTTATAACGCCATTGTTTGGCAGGACCGGCGTACGTCATCGCTCTGTGAGCAGCTTCGCGCTGAGGGCCACACTGAGCGTGTTCAAGCCAAGACTGGCCTGCTGATCGACCCGTATTTTTCCGCTACCAAGCTGGCATGGATATTAGACAACGTCGAAGGCACCCGTGCGCGGGCAGAAAAAGGTGAACTGCTATTTGGGACGGTTGATAGCTTTCTGATCTGGCGTTTAACCGGTGGCCGTCATCACGTGACAGACGCCACCAATGCGTCGCGTACGGCCTTGTTCAATATCCATGAGCAATGCTGGGACGACGAGCTACTTGATTTGTTCGATATACCCGCGTCGATGCTCCCCGAGGTGAAAGACTCAAGCGATGATTTCGGCACAATGGACACTCGCTGGTTGGGTGCCGAGCTGCCCATTGCCGGTGTGGCTGGCGACCAACAAGCCGCGCTGGTTGGCCAAGCGTGTTTTCAGCCGGGAATGGGGAAAAGCACCTATGGCACTGGGTGCTTTATGATCGTCAACACTGGCGAGACACCCTCTTTGTCGCGTAATCGGCTACTGACCACGATCGGTTATCGACTTAATGGCAAGCCCACTTATGCCATGGAAGGCAGTATCTTTGTAGCCGGTGCCACCGTGCAGTGGTTGCGCGATGGCCTGAATTTATTTGCAGATGCAGCGGAAACCGAAGCGCTTGCCCGTAAAACGCGTAGCGGGCACAGCGTTTATTTAGTCCCTGCGTTTACTGGCTTGGGCGCACCGCACTGGGATCCTAAAGCCCGCGGGGCGATTTTTGGCCTAACCCGCGACACCGGGATCGCGGAAATTGTCGCCGCCGGCCTTCAGGCGGTTTGTTACCAGACGCGTGATCTTCAACACTGCATGAATGACGACATGGAAGCGCCGCCCGGCAACTTGCGTGTCGATGGCGGCATGGTCAAGAACAACTGGGTCATGCAGTTTCTGGCCGATATGCTGAACGTGCAGGTGGATCGTCCAACAATTCTGGAAACTACCGCCCTGGGAGCCGCCTACCTGGCAGGTCTGCGACTAGGTTGGTATGAAACGCTTGATGATATTGAGCAGCTGTGGCGCTGTGAGCGTAGCTTCACGCCCAGCATGGAAGAAGCGACTCGCGATCAGCTTTATCAGGGGTGGCTAGACGCCGTCTCCCGTGTGCGCTCTGTGGATTAACGCTTGCCTATACGCCGCTATCGCCGTTAAGGGGTAGCGGCCAGCTATAATAAACCGCTTGCCTGTATTAGCCCTTCGTCGACTGGCGTCAATGTCTCCATGGCGTATACTTCCTTCCGCTTATCTAGGCCATTCGGCCTTATTTCCTGCCTGATCAGCGCACTTTGCGCCAGCGCCGTACCTTCTATGAAATTCTACAACACTCTTTGCGTCTATTTGCCGTGGATGTAGTCAAGCTACAACGCCGGCTGCGGCCAACGATGCATTGTGAGCTTTACGGCAGTGCACCATAGTGAAGTCATGGATCAGGGCGGTGTTTCGTTATCCCGATATGCCCTCCTGACCACTGCTACATTTGATGCGCTTTTGAATTATCCGGGCGCTTGAAGCGAAGGTCTTGTAACGCTTGTGACCCTATCGCAGTCACCGAACTGGACACTTATCCGGTCCAGCATGAGTAGCAACGTCACCATTCGTCATTAACAAGATGGCTGCTTAACGACTAACGATAATAGTAAGCAGCGGATGACCATACCATGAGGGTTTAACCATGAACTGCATCGAATTAAGTCAACAAGCCGACCGTATCGCGAATACCTTTAGCAAACAGGATCTTGCCAAGTTAGTATTGGCGCTAAAGGGCCAGAGGGAGTCGCTTCAGCACGCGGTTGAGGTAATCGATACGATCGATAGTCGCGTAGGCTACACGCTCGAAGAAGCATGGGATGAGGTATTGGCAGGCGATTCCCAGCTGCTGGTTGAGGATGAAGAATAGCCCGTAACTTACGTGCATTTCCTTCCCCCCTGACGGTTTCCGTTAGGGGGGTTTTATTATGGGCTGATGTTCACGCAAAGCCGCCCGTTTATGAAGGCACTTTTTGCATGGGGGTATAGGGTTGGGCCGTATCGCGGTGCTGGGCAAAATAGTCCTCAAAGCGTTCTTCTGCTTTCTCGCCAAACAACACACGGCAAGCTTCTTTTAATCCCTTAGAATGACGTAGTTGCTCGTGGTGAACCACTAGCGATACTTTTGCCCGCCGGCGAAGAAAATCTTCAAGTTGGGTAATCATTTCATGGTCGCGTGCGTGGGCAAGCTCGCAGCGAATATACTCTGTGCCCTCAATTAGAATGTCGGCTTCCGCAGGGTCTTGACGGATTTTTTCCAGCATGGGCATTGCCTGCTCGGCGTAACGCCGCCAAAGGCGCGATGAAAGGGGCTCTGAAGACGTAGCAGCCGTCATCGCATCCAGGTTCATGCGTTTTGCCTGATCCATAAATTGCTGTTTCACCGCGTTGGCGGGTTCGCCATACCAGCGGAAGCCTTGATCGGGTAGCGCGATGCCGAGTTGTACAACAGCCTCGGCAATTTCATCCCCTACGTTCAAACAGTCGGTCAGCTTGCCGCCAAAAATACTGATGTGAGCACTGTCCTTATTGGTATCAATTACATGCTTGCGGGATAGCTGTAGGAAATCACGGTCGCTTTCTTCTTCGGCTTTAATCGCTAACGGCCGAACGCCACAGCGCGTCGAGATGATATCGGTTTGATCGAGTGGCTTGTCGAGTGTCAGGCGTTTATTGATGTTTTCCAGCACAAAGGCAATATCCTCGGCGGTGACCTCCACCTCGGGATGCTCCATGTGCGTATCGGTGGTGCCAATACAGGTCCGATTGCCCATGGGAATCACAAAGAACAAACGACCGTCGTCAGCGAAAAATGCCAACACACGCTGCGAATCTGTCAGCTGCGGCACAATTAGGTGTATGCCCTTTGAATACAGGTGTTGATGGGTGGTCTTTTGTCCTGTCATGGCATTGTGTTGATCCACCCACGGACCCGCTGCATTAATTAACACCTTGGCGCGAATATCAAATGACTGGCCGTCAATCACGTTACGAGCTTTGGTTACCCAATAATCGCCGTGGCGTTCGGCACCTAGGGACTCAACATAATTTGTGGCGATGGCACCGTAGTTAAGGGCATGGCGAACAAAATTAAATACAAATCGTGCGTCATTGTCGTGCAGGTAGGCATCGGAATACTCAAAGCCGCCAACGGACCCATCGATATCGATGATGGGCTCTTCTTGCTTGATTTTCTTGGGGGACAGTAAACGAGGGCGCTTGGTAAAACCATTCCCCATTAGCCAGTAAAGCCAGGTGCCCGCCCACAAATAGCGTGGTGAGTGGCGAAAACCTTTGGTGATCGTGGTCAGAAAACGAATCTCCTGAACCGTTGACGGGTAACTTTTAATTAAATGATTACGACTTTTACACAGTTTACGAACCAGTGCGAAGTCTTTGCTTTCCATATATTTGATGCCGCCCCAAACCAGGTTTGAAGAGTGCATGCTGGTGCTGCCTGCAAAGTCACCTCGGTCAATCAAGGCCACGTTGGCACCTTTGCCCGAAAGCGCGGCAGCGGTGGCGGCACCGTTAATGCCGCCGCCGATAATCAGTACATCGAAGGCTTCGCTGTGTAGTTTTTCTATATTACGGTTACGCAGTTTCATAGCGGATCCAAATTAACAAAGAAAAGCCCCGTTCACGCTGGGCAGGGCGTTTAACCCACTCAGCCAGCCTTGTGGCGATGTATGGCGGCCCTGGTGGGCCGCCGTATTAGCGCGAGTATGCCGTTCTAAGCACCGCGTTAGCGGGTGCCTGCTGACATCCATTCTTCCATCATTTCGTCGTAAGGCACGGTGGTGCCCTGCGGCATTTCATCGTCAAGCTTTGGCTTGGGCGAGCCGTCTTCATCCAGCCATTCCTGCGGGTCGCGCTCGTCGTTGAGCACTGGCGCGTAGCTGTCGAATACGTTGGCACGGGCCAGGCGGCTCATGGTGTTGTCCATGTCTTCGGCCAGCTTATCCAAGCCTTCCTGTGGCGAGACTTCGCCGCTCATCACCGGTGCCAGGTTTTGCCACCATAGCGGAGCCATGCGCGGGTAGTCGGGCACGTTGGTGCCGGTAGGCGTCCAGTTGGACTCGTTGGGGCTGCGGTAGAACTCGACCAAACCGCCTAGCTTGGGTGCCATTTCGGTCATTTGATCCGAGAAAATATCCGACTCACGAATTGGCGTAAGGCCGTGCATCAGCTTTTCCAACGACGCGGTCTTGGATACGGTGAACTGAGCAAACAGCCAGGCAGCGGTGCGGCGGTCCTCAGGCGTTGAGTCAAAGAAGGTCCAGGCACCTACGTCCTGATAACCGACTTTCATGCCGTCTTCCCAGTACGGGCCAGTGGGCGAGGGAGCCATGCGCCACAGCGGGTTGCCTTCGTCATCGGTGACGGCCACTTCCGGGTCGGTCATGTCGGCGGTGAAGGCGGTGTACCAGAAAATCTGCTGGGCAATATGGCCTTGAGCAGGCACGGGGCCAGCCTCGCCAAACGTCATGCCCTGGGCTTCTTCTGGGGCGTAATCGGCTAGCCAGTCAACCGCTTTTTGCATGGCAAACACGGAAGCCGGCGAGTTGGTGGCGCCGCCACGGCTTACGCTTGCGCCGACCGGCTGGCTGTCTTCGTTAACACGAATACCCCAGTCATCAACCGGGTTGCCAAACGGCACGCCTTTGCTGCCCATACCGGCCATGGAGAGCCAGGAGTCGTGGAAACGCCAGCCTAGCGAGGGGTCGCGGCGGCCGTAGTCCATGTGGCCATAGACTTTCTCACCGTCGATTTCGCCAACGTGCTCGGTGAAGAACTCGGCAATATCCTCGTAGGCGGTCCAGTTAGTCGGCACGCCCAGGTCATAGCCGTAAATCTCGCGGAACTGCTCCTGGAAGTCTTCGCGTTCAAACCAGTCATGGCGGAACCAGTAAAGGTTGGCAAACTGCTGAGTGGGCAGCTGGTAAATATTGCCGTCCGGTCCGGTGCCGTACTGCAGGCCGATAAAGTCGTCAAGATCCAGTGTGGGCAGAGTGTAGTCGGCCCACTCGTTTTCCATGGCGTCAGACAGGTTGATCGTGGTGCCGTAGCGAATGTGCGTGCCGATGGAATCAGTATCGTTGACGAAGCCGTCATAGATGCTGTTCCCCGACTGCATCTGGTTTTGCATGGTATCGACCACGTCACCTTCACCGATGATGTTGTGGGTGACATTGATACCAGTGAGTTCGGTGAACGCCTCTGCCAAGACTTCGCTTTCGTAGACGTGGGTGGTTAAGCCCTCGGCGACGGTTTCAATGTCCATGTCGCGAAACGGCTCGGCGGCTTTGGCAAACCACATCAGCTCTTCGATCTTTTCCTCTCGGCTTAGTGTCGAGTCTTGGAAATGCTCATCGACCAGCCGTTCGGCAATGGCGCGCGCATCACTGTCATCCGCCGACAGCGTGGCGGATGCCAGCAGCAGGCTAGCGGCGAGGGTGGTGAGTTTGAAATTGTTATGTCGCATGTTGACCTCGTTGTGTTGTGATCTTCCCTAATGACGGAACCGTCCATGAAACCGCTACTTTGATTAGCGCCGGTTAGCCCCAGCGCATTAGCACCAACAGCCAGACAAACGATGCCGCCAGTGCCAACCAAATCGATAAAGAGGTGTAGCCAATTACTCCCAGGTGAATAAACGCGGCTGAGAGCAGACCAATAAACAGCCGGTCGCCGCGGGTTGTGCTAATCGGCAAAAAGCCCTTTCGCTCTATGGTGGGCGAGACAACTTCCCATACCGTCATCCCGGCCAGCATGGCCGCAATGGCGGAAAAGAAAATTGCCGTGGGCACTGTCCATACCATCCAAGACATACATCACCTCCTTAGGTACGACCCAGGGCAAAGCCCTTGGCGATATGGTTGCGAACGAAGTAGACCACCAGAATGCCGGGCAAAATGGTCAGCACACCGGCGGCGGCAAGCGTGCCCCAGTCGATCCCTGATGCAGTGGACGTGCGCGTCATGATCATGCCAATCGGTTGGGCACTGGTGGCGGTGAGCGTGCGGGCCAGCAGCAGCTCCACCCACGAGAACATAAACAAGAAGAACAGTGTGACGCCGATGCCCGAGCGGATCATGGGAATGAAAATCTTGATAAAAAAGCGCGGAAAGCTGTAGCCGTCGATATACGCCGTTTCATCGATCTCTTTTGGCACGCTGCTCATAAAGCCTTCCAGAATCCAAATGGCCAGCGGAATATTGAACAGGCAGTGGGCCAGCGCGACGGCAATATGCGTATCGAACAGCCCCACCGAGTAATACAGCTGAAAGTAGGGCAGCAAGAACACCGCCGGTGGTGCCATCAGGTTGGTTAACAGCCAGAAGAACAAATGCTTATCGCCGATAAAGCTGTAGCGGCTAAACGCATAAGCGGCAGGTAACGCCACGCAAATGGTGATCAGCATGTTCATCAGCACGTAGGCGATCGAGTTGACATAACCCATATACCAGCTTGAGTTGGTAAAGATGCCAATATAGTTATCCAGCGTGATGTTCTCTGGCCATAGCGTCATGGAGCCTAATATCTCGCTGTTGGTTTGCAGCGACATATTGAGTAGCCAGTAAATCGGCAAAATCATTAAAAACAGATACAGCCCCAGCAGCACGCGGGAGCGCAGCCGACTGCGTGCGTTACGCTTGCGCCGTTTGGCAGGTGTCGTGCGGCTAAAAATCGTGTTGTACTTTTCGCCCTGCTGGGTATTTTCGAGTTGATAGCTCATGTCACGCGCCTCCCTGAGGATGTTTGTCTTTTTGCATGTGCATGATGGCGGTATAGAACACCCAGCTCACGAGCAGAATGACCAGGAAGTAGATGATCGAAAACGCCGCCGACGGCCCAAGGTCCTGCTGGCCGATAGCCATCGTGGCAAGCGACTGGCTTAAGAACGTGGTCGAACTGCCCGGCCCACCGCCGGTCAGCACGAACGGCTCGGCGTAAATCATGAACGAGTGCATAAAGCGCAGCAGTACGGCAATCACCAGCACATTGGTCAGCTTGGGCAGTTGGATGTAGCGAAACACCGCCCATTTGGAGGCTCGGTCAATGCGTGCTGCCTGGTAGTAGGCTTCGGGGATGGAGCGCAGACCGCTGTAGCAAAGCATGGCGACCAACGGCGTCCAGTGCCATACGTCCATTAATATGATGGTGATCCAGGCATCTGATGCGTCGCGGGTAATATTGTAGTCCACGCCTAATTGGCGTAAGCCCCAGCCCATCAGGCCAATATCGCCGCGGGTGAAGATTTGCCAAATGCTGCCGACCACGTTCCAGGGAATCAGCAGCGGTAGGGTAATCAAAATCAACACCGCCGAGGCCTGCCAGCCGCGTTTGGGCATAATCAGCGCAATGCCGATACCCAAAGGCACCTGAATGGCGAGAATCGTGAGCGAAAAGATCATTTGGCGGACAAACGCGACTTGCAGCTCAGGGTCGTTGAGCATGCTTTTAAACCATTCGGTGCCAGTAAAGAACCGGGCGTTGGCACCCAGCACGTCCTGAACCGAATAGTTGACGACCGTCATCAGCGGTACAATGGCGGAAAACGCCACCAACACCAGCATGGGAAGCACGAGTAGCCAGGCGCGGTTATTACGTATTTTATTCATGGTCTACCTCAACTCGGTACTCATCGACGTAAAGGCTTAGTTTGTCGTCTGGAAAGCGTACGTGAACCGTCTCACCCAGCGGCGGATGGTCCTCGGAAAGCCGCGCTTTGAACGTCTGTTGATTTAGCGAAAAGGTCAGAATGGCGTAGGTGCCAAGGTCTTGAACGTGCTGATTGTGCACCGCCAGGGTGTCGGGCTTGGCTGTCGCAAATACCTCGACAAATTCAGGCCGAATCCCAAGCTTTACGTTGTCGCTTTTAGCGCGACTCACTGCGCCCAGGTAGGCTGGGTTTAACGCAATGGCTTGGTCGCCAAAGTAGGCGGCGTGGTCTTGGTATCGCAGCGTGAAAAAGTTCATCCCAGGGCTGCCGATGAAGTAGCCCACAAAGGTGTGGGCGGGCGACTCAAATAACTCGCGGGGGGTGCCAAACTGCACCACCTGGCCTTCGTACATCACGGCGATTTTATCCGCGAAGGTAGACGCCTCTAGCTGGTCGTGGGTGACGTAAATCATGGTGATATTAAAGCGCTCGTGAATTTCCTTGAGCTTGCGCCGCAGCTTCCACTTTAACTGCGGGTCAATCACCGTGAGCGGCTCATCAAACAAAATCGCTGTCACGTCATCACGCACCAAGCCCCGGCCCATGGAAACCTTTTGTTTCTCGTCGGCGGTCAGGTTTTTGGCCTTGCGCGAGAGCAGCGGGGTCAGCTCTAGAATATCGGCAATTTCCAGTACCTTGGGCTTCACGCGATGCTCGGGGGTGTTCATGTTGCGCAGTGGAAACGCCAGATTATCGAACACCGTCATGGTGTCGTAGATCACTGGGAACTGAAAAACCTGGGCGATGTTGCGCTCCTCCGGCGGTAATTCGTTGACCAAGTGGCCGTCGAATAACACCTCGCCTTCGGAGGGGGCTATCAGTCCGGAAATAATATTCAAAAGCGTCGACTTACCGCACCCGGAAGGCCCCAGCAGTGCATACGCACCACCCTGGTGCCATGTATGTTGCATGTGGCGAATGGCGTAATCGGCCGCCGATTGCGGGGATTCGCTATAAGTGTGGGCAAGCGATTTAAGCTCGATCTCAGCCATGTGCAGCGCCCTCCATGAGATGCGTTGGGGTATGCACAATGCTGCCTTGCTGATCAAACACAAACAGCTTGTGAATCGGAAGGTGAACGTTGATAGCCTGATTCATACTCAACTCGTGAATGCCGACCAGGTGTAGCACCAGTGCAAAGTGCGGGTGGCGAACGTGTAAAAACGTTTCCGAGCCGCTGATTTCCGCCACATCGACGACGACTTCCAGGGCCAAGTCATCTTCCGCGCGGGGCGTGAGGCTCAAATGCGAGGCACGCACGCCAAACTGATAGTCGCCCGGTGGCAGCCGACGCAGGGCGTCGTCGCAAGCAAAGTGGGTGGTGCCATCGAAGGTGATTTGGTCATCTGTTAGCCGCCCGGGCAGAATGTTAATGGGCGGCTCGGAGAACATTTCAGCGCTTAACACATTGTTGGGTTCGCGGTAGGCCTGGTCAGTGGGGCCGTACTGCAACAGCCGGCCTTCGTGTAGCACTGCGGTATTGCCACCCAGCGCGAGCGCTTCATTGGGTTCGGTGGTGGCGTAAACGGCAATGCAGTTGCGCACTTTAAAAAGCTCACGCAGCTCATCGCGCAGTTCTTCGCGCAGTTTGTAATCCAGGTTAACCAGAGGTTCGTCGAACAAAATCACATCGGCATCTTTGACCAGCGCACGGCCCATGGCGGTGCGCTGCTGCTGGCCGCCGGAAAGCTCCTGCGGGTAGCGCTTAAGCAGATGCTCGATATGCAGCATTTCGGCAATTTCGCCCACGCGCTTATCAATCTCATGCGCCGGGTGTTTGGCCAGAATGAGCGGCGAGGCGATATTGTCGTAGACCGTTAAGCTGGGGTAGTTAATAAACTGCTGATACACCATAGAGACGTTACGGTGACGTACTGAAACGCCGGTAACGTCTTTGCCGTCCATCAGAATGCGCCCTTTGGTGGGCGCTTCAAGCCCAGCCATTAAGCGCATCAGGGTAGTTTTACCCGCCAATGTTCTGCCCAGCAGCACATTGAATGAGCCTGGCTCAAGCGCTAGGTCAACGTCGCGGATATAGGGAACACCACCCACAGTGTGTTCGATATTTTGCAAGTGTAGGGACATGCCAATCTCGCTAGCGTCGTTGTTATTGGAAAATCTAGCTTTCGTTTACGAAATTCTAGTTGATCGATTTCGAACATGCAACGCCTTTTATGTGCCGTTGGTAAGTCATTTGCGCATAAAAATCGAAAATTAAACGAAAGTATAGGCCCAAAAAAACCGGCCTCGCGGGCCGGTTATAAGTTGCAAGACTGCGCAAGCCGCTATTTGACGCTGGTTTCCGCCTTGTCGGCTTTGTTGTCAGCCGCGGGCTTAGCGTTATGGTCGATTAGCGTCGACTTATTCTTGGCAAAAGCGTCGTAGGCAAAATCATCCACAGTGAGCATTTCAAGCACTTCAGCCTCGAATTCGCGCATAAACTGAGCATCCTCTTCGCTAATCAGCGCTTTCTCTAGCGCCGCTTCGACACGTGCTTCAGGATGTAGCGCCGTTTGCGGAAGTTCACCTTTGGCGTAGGCTTTGTTGACCGTGCGATAAAGGGCTTCTGCGCGGTCATAGTCCACCAGCAGTGCGTTGTAGCGCGCTAACGGGTTGGGCTGCTCGCCGTCGTCCTTATCCCAGGTGTTTTCCAGCAGTTTGCTGCGCAATGCGCTGTGCGTCGAAACACGCTGGGCGATATCCCGTGCAAAGTCGTCATGGGGCTTGTCCCAGCGACGACCTGTTGGCATGACGATCACTTTAAGTGTTTTGCCCAGTGCGCGATTGGGTAGATTATCGAAAATCTCGACAAAAGCTTGCTCAGCACGCTGGAGCAGGAAGCGGCAACTGTAGTGCAGTAGGGCTTCTTCGCCTTCTACCTTAGTGCCCGACTGCCACTGCTTAAGCACCATGGAAGCGAGGTAAAGATTGGAAAGCACATCGCCTAAGCGTGCGGAAAGCATTTCGCGCTTTTTCAAAGCCGAGCCAAGGCTTGCCATGGCAGCATCGGCGCATAGGCCAAAGCCGGCTGAGAGACGCGCGATGTCCTGGGCATAGACAGTGGCGGGGCCATCGAACGGCACGTTGGGTTTGCCGATGCCAAAGCCGAGTGTGAAAGCGCGCGCCGCGTTACCAAAGATTAACCCAGCGTGACTGAAAAACGCCTTGTCGAACGCTTTGATATCATTGGCGTCTTTGGCAGCCAGCTCTTCGAGCACGTAGGGATGGCAGCGAATTGCGCCCTGACCAAAGATCATCAAATTGCGGGTCATGATGTTGGCGCCTTCCACGGTGATTGCCACCGGGTTGGCGCTGTAGCCTATCCCTAAGTAGTTGCGCGGGCCAAGCGTGACCGCCTTGCCACCGTGTACGTCCATGGCGTCGGCCAGAATGTCGCGCTGGAATTCGGTCAGCTGGCTTTTCAGAATCGCCGAGGGGACCGCAGGCTTTTCGCCATGATCGATCAGATTGGCGGTTTGATACACCGTCGCCTGAGCGATGTAGCCCAGCGCTGCCATGCGCGCCAGGGGTTCCTGAACGCCTTCCATTTCCGCCACGGGGACGTTGAACTGGCGACGCACGCGAGTAAAGCCCCCGCTCCAGCCCAGTGCATAGCGCGCCGTGCCGGTGGCACCCGAGGGCAGGGTGATGCAGCGGCCGATGGAAAGGCACTCAACCAGCATGCGCCACCCTTGGCCGATCATATCCGGGCCACCGATAATGGTATCCAGCGGCACAAAAACATCGTTGCCGATAATCGGGCCGTTCATAAACGGGCTGCCAATCGGGTGGTGACGGCGGCCAATGTCCATGCCGTCGGTATCGCGGGGAATCAACGCCAGCGTAATACCGCGGTCTTCTTCATCGCCGAGCAGGTTGTCTGGGTCAAACAGACGAAACGCAAGTCCGACCACGGTGGCAATGGGTGCCAGGGTGATCCAGCGTTTTTCAAAGTTAAGCCGCAGGCCTAAGACTTCTTTGCCGTCGACCATCTGCTTGCACACCACACCGGTATCCGGCAGCGAGGTGGCGTCTGAACCAGCACGCGGGCCCGTCAAGCCAAAGCAGGGGATTTCACGGCCATCGGATAAGCGCGGCAGGTAGTGATCTTTTTGCTCTTGCGTACCGTACTTGAGCAATAGTTCGCCTGGGCCTAGCGAGTTGGGGACGCCGACGGTGACCATTAGCGTCTCGTTGGCTGATAACTTTTGTAGCACCATCGACTGTGCTTTGGCAGAGAAACCCAGCCCACCGTACTCCTTCGGAATAATCATGCCGAAGAAGCCTTCTTTTTTCAGGTAATCCCACAGCTGCTGGGGTAAATCTGCGCGTTCAATGGTGATGTCCCATGCGTTACACATGCCAGCGGCTTTAGCGCACTGGTTGTCTAGGAAGGCTTGCTCATCTTCACGCAGGCCGTCGTCTTTATAGTTGAGCAGCTTGTTCCACTGGGGCTTGCCGGAAAACAGCTCGCCGTCCCAAGCGACGGTGCCCGCTTCCAGAGCGGTGCGCTCCGTATCGGAAACCTTGGGAGCGACTTTTTTGAACATCGCAAACACCCGTGGGGTGAGCCATTGGCGGCGCAATGCGGGTAAGCCCGCTACTGCTACAGCGGCAGCGCCCAATAGAAGCAGTACGCCGATAACACTGGCATCTACCAGTAGGCCAACCAGGCCAAGTACGCCAAGCACGGCTAGGGCTGCTGGTGCGCCCGCCTCGCGGCGCATCACCACAAGCAGGCCGATAATGGCCAGCACAATCAGTAGTAGGGTGAGCATAAAGCCTCTCCATGTTAGGGGTAGTGCGGTATGATTCGTTTACATATTTAAACGGATGTTTGAATATTGGCAGACCTGTGCCATCCAGTGCAAGTATTTCGGTGCCTTTTTGCGGGTATAAAAAAACGCCGCAGCGAGGCTGCGACGTTTTAGAGTTTTACCCTCAGGGCTTGGTTCAGTGTTGTTTGGAAGGGGCACCGTTGGCAACGTAATAATCGACGTCAGCACGGGGCAGCGGCTCGCGCCCACGGATTCGGTCGGCGATTTTTTCCGCCAACATAATAGTGGGTGCGTTGAGGTTGCCGGTGGGGATGACAGGGAATAATGATGCGTCAACGACGCGCAGACCCTCGAGTCCATGTACTCGCCCTTGGCCGTCAGTCACTGCCATTATGTCATCGCCCATTCGACAGCTGCCGCAGGGGTGGTAGGCCGTTTCCGCGTGCTGTTTGACGAACTTGTCCAGCTCTTCGTCGCTTTGCACGTTTGGGCCTGGTGCAATCTCGCGGCCACGGTATGGGTCAAACGCCGGTTGGGCGATGATATCGCGCGTCAAGCGAATGGCGTCGCGGAATTCTTGCCAGTCTTTGTCTTTCGCCATGTAGTTAAACAAAATACTGGGCGCTGCGTGGGGATCTTTTGATGTCAGTCGGATACGCCCACGGCTTTCCGAACGCATGGACCCAACGTGGGCCTGAAAGCCGTGGGCCTGTACCGCGCTTTTGCCGTTATAGCTGATGGCGATGGGCAAAAAGTGGTACTGGAGGTTGGGCCATTCTTCTTCATCGCGGCTGCGAATGAAACCACAGGATTCAAACTGGTTGCTGGCACCTACGCCAGTGCCTTTGAACAGCCACTCGGCGCCTATCTTGGGCTGGTTGTACCATTTGAGCGCCGGGTAGAGTGAAATAGGCTCTTTGCACTCGTACTGGATGTACATTTCCAGGTGATCCTGGAGATTTTCACCCACCCCGGGCAGGTCGTGCACGACGGGGATATCCAGTTCGCGGAGCAGCTCGGGATCACCAACGCCTGAACGCTGAAGAATTTGCGGTGAGGCAATGGCACCACCGCAGAGCAGCACTTCACGGCGAGCGTAGGCCTGCTGTTTTTCGCCTTTCTTTTCGTAACGAACGCCTACAGCACGCTTGCCTTCAAACTCGATTACATCGGTTACCGCGTGGGTTTCGATGGTCAGGTTTTCGCGCTGCTTGGCAGTATCCAGGTAGCCACGGGCAGTTGACGCACGCCGACCGTTGGGCGTCACGAAGCGGTCCATGGGGCCAAAGCCCTCCTGCTGGTAGCCATTGACGTCCTCGGTTTCCGGGTAACCTGCCTGCTTGCCGGCTTCGATAAAGGTGCGATACAGCGGGTTATTGCCAGCTTTTGGCGTAGTTACACTCACCGGACCGTCACCGCCGTGGTAATCGTTTGGCCCGATGTCGCGGGTTTCGCTTTTCTTGAAGTAGGGCAGACAGCTTAGGTAGTCCCAGTCTTCAAGACCCGGCTGCTTGGCCCAGTTGTCATAATCCAGCGCGTTGCCGCGGATATAGCACATGCCATTGATCAGCGAAGAGCCACCCAGACCCTTGCCGCGACCGCATTCCATACGGCGGCCGTCCATATGCGGTTCCGGGTCGGTTTCAAACGCCCAGTTATAGCGCTTGCCCTGCAGCGGATAGGCCAGTGCAGCAGGCATTTGGGTGCGAAAATCAAAGCGATAATCCGGCCCTCCGGCTTCGAGCAGCAGGACGCTCACGGCGCTGTCTTCGGTGAGCCGAGTCGCGAGCACATTGCCCGCCGAGCCTGCACCGATAATGATGTAATCAAATTCGCGTGGTTGAGACATCAGTGTTTCTCTCATCAAGATGGTAATCAGCTAAGTGTTTGAGAGTGTTGATTCAGGAGTTAAAACACTGACTCAAACGGCCCCATCTCGATCTGTACTGACTTGGTCTGGGTATAGTGATTTAGCGTCTCAACCCCGTTTTCGCGACCAATGCCTGACTCTTTGTAGCCGCCTACCGGCATTTCGGACGGAGATTCACCCCAGGTGTTGACCCAGCAGATCCCCGCTTCCAGCTGATGAATCACGCGGTGCGCACGGTTCAGGCTTTCGCTGAAGACACCGGCGGCCAGACCATACTTGGTATCGTTGGCGCGGCGAATGACTTCCGCTTCGTCATCAAAGGCGAGCACTGACATCACCGGGCCGAAGATTTCTTCGCGAACGATGCGCATGTCGTCGGTGCAATCGGTGAACACGGTGGGTGCAGCCCACGCGCCATTAGCGTAGCTGCCAGTGTTCCAGTCATCGCCGCCTATCAGCACGCGTGCGCCTTGCTCTTTGCCAAGGGCAATATAAGACAGCACTTTTTCCTGGTGCTCAAAGCTGACCAGCGGGCCAAAGTTGACGTTTGGGTCCATGGGGTCGCCCGCTTTAATACGCTTAACACGCTCGACCAGCTTGGCCTCAAAGGCCTCTTTGGCGCTGCGCTCGACAAATACCCGCGTGCCGTTGGTGCAGATTTGGCCGGAGGAGTAGAAGTTGGCCATCATAGCCGCATCGGCGGCGCGGTCGAGGTCGGCATCGGCGAACACGATTAATGGTGACTTGCCGCCGAGCTCCATGGTCACATCTTTAAGTGTCGAGCCAGCGGCCGCTGACATCACCTTCTTGCCGGTTCCCGCTTCACCAGTAAATGATATTTTGTCGATGCCTTCGTGCTCCGTCATCATCGCGCCCACGCGGCCGTCACCCTGTACAACATTGAAAACGCCATTGGGTAATCCGGCTTCGGTGAAAATTTCCGCAAGCTTCAGGGCCGTCAGCGGGGTGACCTCGCTGGGCTTAAAGACAATGGCATTACCTGCCGCTAGCGCAGGCGCCGCCTTCCAGCAGGCAATTTGAATCGGGTAGTTCCAGGCGCCAATCGCCCCAATCACTCCCAGTGGCTCGCGACGGGTGTACACAAACGAGCTATCACGCAGGGGTATCTGGCTGCCCTCAATAGCGGGGGCCAAGCCTGCGTAATACTCCAGTGCATCCGCGCCTGTGACAATATCGACGCTTGCGGTTTCGCTAATCGGCTTGCCGGTATTGCGGGTTTCTAGCTCAGCCAATTCGTCATTACGCTCACGCAGAAGCGCTACGGCGCGCAACAGAATGCGCGAGCGTTCCATACCAGTCATGGCAGCCCATTCACGCTGGCCACGCTTTGCGGCTCCAACCGCGCTGTCGACGTCGGCTTGGCTCGCTTGACCTACCGTTGCCAGCAGGCTGCCATCAAAAGGATTGGTGATGGTGAAGGTTTCGCCTGATGTGGCATCAACCGGGTGACCATTAATAAATAGGGGCTGTATGTCTTGAGCGGCCATGGTGGTCTCCTTAATTAGATTCGGCAATGGATGCCTGCTGTTGGCACCCATGGTGAGCAAGTAATTGGTCAAGATAGGTGTGGGCCAGGTAACGGGCCTCTTCAGCGTCTAAGCCTTCCGGCGCGAGCGCACCGCGAAGCCATAGACCGTCGATCATCGCGGCCAAACCCCGTGCTGCATTGCGGGCCTCTGGCCGGGGCATCACACGGCTAAACTGGTGGCATAAATTAGCATAAAGGCGGCGGTCGTTTACGTACTGCAAGCGCAGCAACATGGGTTTGTGCATGCTGCTTGCCCAAAAGGCGAGCCAGGTTTTGGCAGCCGGCCCGGTGACCTGAGTGCGGTCGAAGTTACCTTCAATGATCGCCCCAATGTGCGCGCGGGGAGATTCATCTTCTAATGCGCAGCGGCGGACATAAACGGCGTGGTTTAAGTCCGTTAAGATTTGCCGCATGGTGGCTTCCAGTAGGCCATCCTTGCCACCAAAATAGTGGCTGATAATGCCTGCTGAAACCCCCGCATGGCGGGCAATTCGCATGACAGTGGTTTCTGCTAATCCGACCTCATCAATGGCCGCCATGGTGGCTTTAATTAACTGCTGGCGGCGTATTGGTTCCATTCCCACCTTAGGCACAGCTTTCACTCCTCACGTTGAATGCCTATTCATCCCCTCAACTTGAAAAACAGAGGTAGGCATGATTACCTAGATATAGTCGCATTTTTTTATTGAACGTTCAATCAATAAAAAGATGTTGCTTCTACCTACCAGGGCGTAAACGTCGGGTGGGTGTTCGACAACTTGATTAAAAGGGGATACTGCATGAAGGGAACACGTTTAGGCATGATGGGCGCGATGGTCGTAACGGCGGGTCTGCCTTCCCTAGCGATGGCCAACGAGTGCAGCACCGTTCGCTTTGCTGAGGTAGGCTGGACCGATATTACTGCAACCACGGCGCTTGCCAGTGAAGTATTGGAAGGCATGGGTTATGAGACGCGCGTAGATACGGTATCGGTACCGATTGCCTATTCTGGCATGGAAAACGGTGACTTTGATGTCTTTCTAGGTAACTGGATGCCGTCGATGGCGTCTATCAGCGACCCCTATACCGAAAAAGGTAGCGTGGACCGATTGACCGCCAACCTTGAAGGCGCTAAATACACCCTCGCAGTCCCGCAGTATGTTTACGACGCGGGCGTTACCTCGGTTGAGGACTTGGCCGAGCATGCGGACAAGTTTGACAACGATTTGCATGGCATTGAAGCGGGTAACGACGGCAATGAGTTGATTCAACAAATGATCGATGACGATGCCTTCGACCTTGGCGATTGGGAAGTGGTTGATTCCAGTGAAGCCGGCATGTTGGCCGAGCTGAGTGCACGGGTGCCTGACGAAGAGTGGATGGTGTTCCTGGGTTGGGAACCACACCCCATGAACACTAACTTCGACATGGCTTATCTGGAAGGTGCAGGCGATTACTTTGGGCCGGACCTGGGTGGTGCCACGGTATATACCAATACGCGTGGCGGCTACGTTGAAGAGTGTCCCAACGTCGGTGAACTACTCGACAATATGACGTTCACGCTCGAGATGGAAAACCAGCTGATGGGCGAAATCATGGACGACGGGGAAGACCCACGTGATGCAGCGCGTGCATATCTCAAGGAAAACGATGATCTGCTAGGCGAATGGTTAGCTGGCGTTGAAACCATCGATGGTGAGCCTGCTGAAGAAGCTGTGCGTAACGCACTTCAATAAGCCTCAGTGATAGTTGAAGGCAGGCCGGTTCTCGGCTTGCCTTTTGCCGTTAAGGTAGGCACAATACGTCTCCGCTGATGTCAGAAAGGCTACGTAGCTCAGTTGGTTAGAGCACATCACTCATAATGATGGGGTCCCCTGTTCAAATCAGGGCGTAGCCACCACTCAGCGTAGCTAGACTCGTAAACGAGTCAGCCGTAATGGTGGCCCCTTAGGTCCTCCCGCAACGCTAAACTGCAAACCCCGCCAGGCCCGGAAGGGAGCAACGGTAGTGGTGGATGCGTGTGCCGGGATGTGGCTTTTGGGGCCGCCTCCATTTTTGGTAAGCAATTGAAAGAGCTTGGAAATTTCACCTTCTGCGTCTTAGTGATACAGAATGGTGGTACAAATGAGCTCACCCTACCTCTTCAAATCTCGCCATGGTATTTACTACTTTCGTCTAGTTATTCCTTTCTCGCTTCGGGCCTGAATTCAACTAATAAGTGCAGCACCCGCGGTTTCTAGCGCTCCTGAATATTCTCCTAAGAACACCTGGGCTGGGGTTCGGTATCCCAGCCGCTTTCTGGGTCTATCGTTCAGCTTGTGAACAACGCGTCGCAGCTCTACATTAGTCACCTTCCGGAAGTCTGTACCTTTCGGAAAATACTGCCTGATCAGGCCGTTGGTGTTCTCGTTTGTCCCACGTTGGCCTGAGCAGTAAGGATCACAGAAATACACGGAGGCGCTAACCGCTTTTGCGACCGTCTCGTGGTCTGCAAACTCCGAGCCATTGTCTAGCGTGATCGTCTTCACCGCGCCCCGACGAGGCTTAAGTAACCGAACCATGGCTTTCTGCGTTAGTTCTGCCGTTACCTTTGGAAGACGTGCCGCCAACAAGTAGCCACTTCGTCGCTCTACCAACGTCACTATCCCCGCTTGCTTGTGCCCATAAAGCACCGTGTCGCCTTCCCAGTGACCGATGGTGAGGCGTCTTTCGATAGCAGGCGGCCGATGCTCTATCCCCACACGCTTAGGAATCTTGCCTAGTCCTGCGCTTTTGGCATTGGCACGATGTTTACTGCGACGCTTGGGCTGGCGGAGGTGTCGCCACAAATCGCCACCCTTGGCCTTATCGTCCCAGATCAACGAATAGACCCATTGATGACTCACCCCTATACCCGTCAACGGCGCCATAAAACCGCTAATCTGCTCTGGACTCCATTCTTCCCTAAGCCTGTCAGCTACGGCATTGATCAGGCTAGGGAGTCGCTTTGTCCACTTCCAAGCAGAGCGGCGTCTCTGATCGCTGTAACGCTGCGCTTTTGCGGGTTCATATCCCTTGGCACCTGAATTACGTCTCAGCTCACGGCTCACGGTACTGCTGTGAATGCCAAGCTGTTGAGCAATCTGACGTTGGCTCACCCCTACATCCCTGTGGGCAAAAATTTGATATCGTTGTGCCTGGGTCAGTTGTCGGTATCCCATACTCTGCTTCACTTTGGTCGGTAAGGCGGAGAGGGTACCGCTGCTGGCCCTCCTGCCTCTACCGTATGATCCAAAGTGCTGCAGTTATTCTATGAATTCAGGGGCAGAGATTGGGAAGACGGAGTTAAGACGATCCCTCAAAACGAGAAGCAAACGAGATGCTTTGTTGAAGGCGGCTAAATTGCTGCTGGAGGCTCAAGAGCTATTGGGTAGTACACAGGGTAGGGAAACGGTTATCGCCCTTGATGTGGGCCTTTTAGGCGCTTCTCGACCTCCCTTGATACCTTCTGATACTTCATCAAGTCTCGCCACGTCTATTCCCACGCTATCTCAATTCTTTGAATCCTATCGTCAGTTTCAGCTAGTCTAAGGTGTTAGCTTAAAGACGCTAGACGACAAAGAAGCCGTTATTCGTCTGTTACTGTTGATTTGCCAAGATAAGAGAATTGATTGCTACTCCATAGACGATGCGAAGCTATTCCGAGAGAAAGCTTTACAACTCCCTCCCTTAGCGCTTCGTACTTTAAAAAATCATCCTAATAAAGCCCTTTCAGACTTGATTGATTGCGGTGGCCCTACTATCAGTATTACAACTTATAACAACTATATTAAAAATTTAGCTACAATATTTTCTTACGCTCAAAAAGAAGGAATATTGAATAGCAATCCATTTGCTAGTATGAGAATCAAGAATCCTGTACGAATTAACTCATATCGTGATGTATTTACTCCTAGTGACGTGGCTTTGATATTCGAAAAAACAAACTATTATAGAGAGTCTAAGCAGGATTTTAAGTATTGGTTGCCTAGATTGGCTTATTATACTGGTGCCCGTTTGAATGAGCTATGTCAGCTATGCAAGAAAGATATAAAAATAGTAAATGATGTGCCATGCATCCACATACAAGCAGCTTCACCAAATCAAAGATTAAAGAACCATTCTTCTGAGCGAGTTATACCTTTACATAGCAAGCTTATAGAGTTTGGTTTAAATGAATGGTTAGAGAAACATGAAACTCAAATATTTCCAATGCTTAGTTATTCTGATAAACATGGATATTCAGCTACACCAAGTCGATGGTTTGGAAGATTTAAAGCTGATGTGGGTCTGTGTGGTGATGGGTCTGGAAGGAAAGATTTTCATAGTTTTAGGCATACAGTAGCCGATGAGTTGAAGCAGAAAGGAGTAAGCGAAAACTTAATAGGTGGGATTCTTGGGCATACAACAGGTGGGATAACTAATACGCGCTACGGAAAAGACTTTAAGCCTGAAGTGTTGAAACCAGTAATTGAGTTGCTTGAGCACTGAAATTAGCTTTTGCAATCATCGGTACTGCTTTGCTCATGTATAGCTATTTTCTGTTTTATGGGAATGCTCAATAGGGTGGTTCACTGTCATCGTTTTGGTGGCTATCGGATGCTATGAGATATCTACCACACATGATTCATGTTACATAAAGATACAAACTTGACTTGAGAGCAGCACCTGTGGCTTAATGTTTCTAGTACCCCAAAGCTGAATATCCGAACCGGGCATCCTTTTATAGGATTTGTTTCCCAGCTCTTTTTTGTGTCTGAAGATTGAATACAAGCATTACTGAATTACACAGTGATATGTTCAGTGTGGGCACAGCCAGGTGTTCAATAAACTTATAAGTAGTTATAGGAAATTGATACCCACACCAATATAACCCAACAACAGAAATGACCAAGGAGGATTTTATTGAAATAAATATAATATGATAAGCATAAGAAAAATTGTTTTACGAGAAGAAAATAAAAAACAGAAATACTAGACGCTGAGATATAATTTTCTTTCTTGTTGTTTGTTGGAAATATTTATAACTTTTTTCAACAGTGGACATTTTTGCTTATAGATCTATAAGGGTTTTTGTCCACCTTTGATATATCAACCTAAGCTAGAAACTCTCACACTTTCGTACAGAACGGTGGGAAGATCCAATGTAAAAAATAACTGAGGAAAATTAAATGACTGATACTGTATGTGTTGCAAGTGCCCTTATGGGCGCTGGAAAGACTCGAGGATTCATTGAAAAAATCAACCCTGAAGATAACATAATACTTGCGGTGCCTACGATTAAGCTTGGTGATGATATAGTAATAGCTATGGAAGAAGCAGGTGTCATCTATGAGGTTTTTAACTCTGAAGACAATTATCTGGGCTCTACAAATAGCCGAATAGAAAAAGTTCTAATAGAAGGTCGAGAAGGGTGTGTTCTGGTTGTTACACAAAAAGCTCTTGCTATGCTTAACACTGATCTCTTGACTGGCTGGATAGTTGTTTGTGATGAAGTGCCTAACTTGAGCAACTGTAAATTTTCTAGGGAAATACCACCCAGTACCTATGAAAGACTTTTTGAAGGGCTAGTTCAAGACCATGAAGATGGAACCGTAACTATACGAGATGGTGTTCCAGATTCAGTGCTACTTGAAGAGCTTAAGAAATCTACTTTAGCTGGTATTGAATCTGCTGAAATGATGTTTAGTGGGTTGTTAGAGAGGAAGGCTTTTGTAAAACTTTTAAAGAATAGAAAAGGGTATATAATCACTATTGCTGATTACATTGATTATGCCAATATTATTAAGTCCTGCATTTCATTTCATGTGATGGGCAATAGTGTTGAAAAGAGTCTTTTCTATCAGTTTGTGAAGGTAAGAGGGTATAAGATTAATAGGTCAGAGTATGCTCCAGATTCTTTTAAGTATAAATCAACTGTGACATTGGCTCCATTATTCAATACTAACAAGATTAGTCGTGAGAAGATGGAGTTAAAAGAAGACGGCACCAAATCTTTAAAATTTGATGAAACCTGTATAGGCTGGAAAGGAATTAAGAAGGCAATCGAATATCACCAGGGTAAACGTATATTGGTGCAGTGCTTTTCTTGGATGAAGAAGTTTCCTTTTAGTAACTATATTAACGCTACAGTAACGTCATTTGATTCTCGTGGATTGAACGTATATAGGGATACTCACCATCGTACAGTGAACATTATTCATGGTAACCCTATTCCAATTTTAAAACCTTTACATACAAAAATGCTTGCAATGATGGGCGTAGATATTGAAGTTGGTAGGGCTGCTATTGAGCATGAGAGCTTTATTGAACCAATGGCACAGCACATTGCACGCACTTCCATTCGTAACGGCATTGAAGGAGAACGTATCGTTGTGGTGCTTCCTACAATAGATGTGGCGAAAAAGATTGAAGAGGCACTCCAAATAAATTGTGAGCTTGATCTTTCCATTATGCTTGATATTCCTGAGAAGGCACCAACTCCAGCGAAAATGAAGAATGCAGAGCGTGACCAAGAGATTCGGGAATTGAGTGAAAAAAATACACATAAAGTGATTGCCGAAAAATATGGGATTACTACTAAGACCGTACAAAGAGCGCTGAAAAAGGCAGCGTGAGACCTTATGAAAAATTATTGGGAATTAATCTCTCAGGGAATATATACTGGTCGAAGAGTAGTGAGCATATCTTTATAAGTACACCAAATAACAAAGACCAAGCACCGACAGGAGCTTTTACTATGTAATATAGAGAAAATAAACCAACAATATTAATTTAGAAACTATTGAGTTGAATGTCTAACCACAACCAATATATTCCGCTAATTGAAATTAAAATAAACGGCGATGGCGCCAAAGCTTCCTAGCACTAGGCGCTGAGGAATTCATTTCAAGCTAGACTTTCGTCTATTGTGTACTGGTCTAGCCTGAGCAACATAATGATAGGTGTCGGCCTCGTTATAGATTTACTCTTTTCGCGTCTAAAACAAAAAAAGGAACCAACTAAATTGCTAATTATCCTTAAATATTGGCGGAGAAACTGGGATCGCAATCGAAAAACATAAAACGCTTTAAAATCAGACGCTTGTTTATTAAAACCACATCCCAATGTAGCGGTTTTCTGTAATAGGATAAACAGCTGGTGATGAAAAGAAAGCAAAAGTGTTCTATTATAATTTGAAATTAATTATTTCTATTAAAATTCGTAACGAATGAGGAAAAAATGGAAATTGTGAATGAGCCAAACTCAATGATAATTAAACACACTTTTAAATATTTTTTAAATAGGTATAAAAAAAAGAGGCGTATATTTTTGTTAGAGGAGCTATCAAAAGCTGGTTTTACGAAAGAAAGCCCCGAAATTAAAAAAGATGAATTTATTGCGGCTTTTATCGCTACTGAAGATGCTTTAAAAAGGAGCTCATCAAAAAATAAGATCATGACACTTTCCAATATGTTAGTATATGGTGTTGAGTCGGGAAAACTTTTTGAAAACCCCAGTTCTTATCATGAAATATTATCTATAGTTGATGATCTTTCTGATCGGGAAATTATTATACTCTACTATCTTTACGACTATAGCAATAACAATAAAAGTTCTTGTATAAAAACTGAACCAAAAAACATGGCAACCTATATAGCTGGAAAAATGAACTGCGACGTAGAACTTAGTTCGGCTCTTTTAACAAGGTTAGAGAGAACTGGGCTACTGAGTATTGCTCACGGTTTCTCAGGGGCAAAAAGTCATGAACTTTCTGCTTTAGCAAGAGATTTAAAGGAATGGGTTGAATTCCAAATTGATCAAGGCCATATATAAATAATAACACATAAAATATTAATTATATGTATTGCTACATTGCTATTTTAACTTAATCTCTCTTAATTCTTGGTCTAAGTCTTCAAGTAACATGGCTTCAGTCGCGTGTTTCGCCGCACCATCAAAGCCAGGGAAAAGGGTCGCAACTGTTACTCCCAGTCTTTCAAGATGTTGCATTAATTCTTTTGCTTCTGAAAGAGGGAGAAGGTGTCGTTTAAGATAAATACGGGATAACCTGTGGTTATTTATGTCGAGATTATTTAATTCAAAACCTTTAATTAACGTGAACATGCCCTTTTGGGCTGCTAGGTTCTTACTGGTTGAGCCAGGAGCTTTTCTGATTGTGAAAGTATCCTCAAAAGAACCTGCTGCAATGCTATCAAGTTCAACAATGCTCACCATCCAAGTTGATAAGTCCGCTTCGTCATCTTGTCTGATTCGTTCGTTCAAAGCCTGAGAGACAGTGAAGTAGCAAGCAACCAAGGGAGAGCTAGTCCAATCCAAGAGTCGCGTAGGTACACCATGATGTTGGGCTTGTGCTAGGAACCTGAAAACGGAATCTTGATCTGTGGGCCATAAACTTGGAAATTTAAATAGATCAACTTCTCGGCCTTGGCTATTCTGACCTATTGGCTCCCGAAGGAAGTCTCTCAGTTCGCTACTATCGCCAGCAACTTGAAGTCCTGCATCGTCACAGGCATTTACGAACCAATACAGGTATGTAATTTCCTTAAATGTTTTTGCGTCTCCACCATAGATAGCTTCCAGTTTTCTAGAGGTTTTGGCTCTAACAATAGACGGACTGAGTGTGTGGCGATGGTAGCCGAGTCCTCTATAAACAAGACCTGGGTGCTTTTCAGTTACGAAATGCTGAAGAAGGCTTGATGCTGAATGATATACAATTTCGTCAATTTCATCCCACATAATTTTTATAACCCATCCATTTAAATTCTTTCTAATTCATTCAAATGCCAGTTACCATTTTCGAAACCAATCTCACACTTAAAACTAGCGAGTATTGATAATCCCTTTGCATTACGAGTACGTAAAGAAGGAAAAACTACAGCAAAATCTTTTTCTAACTCAGTTTCCCATGTATAACCAGGCTCCCATTCAGCATTATCAGGGTCATTTAAATATTGTATCAAAAAATGTCTACACGCTGCCCTTGCACCAAGGGAGCTAGGTAAAATATTATCGCGGTCATCAGCAGAGTTCCTATTGAAAGGTTCTTTGAAATGTTCTATATCTCTGCCAGAGTTTTTGCTAGCTATTTCTGCATGGCTGTTAGCGTCATTATCTTTATCTGAATCATTCATAAAGTAAAAAGCTAATATTGCTAAAAAAACCATAGTAAGCGCTTTCTTACCCTGATTTTTGTTTGTTTGTGGGACTCCGCATTGAGGACACAAAGCAGCCTTACTGCTAATTTCTGAAAGGCATTCTTTACATGTTACCAAAGCCATAAAATAGTTTTCCTCTATATTTTCTAAAAGCATCAGCTACATTTAATGCCAAAGTAAAATAATTACTCCACCACAAAAGTGAGGGCAATAAATAAAGGTATCATACTATAGTCATAAATCCCTTTGGTGTATTCTACACTACAACTTCCTTGGCTATCCGACAGGCTCGCTTTACGGATGCTGTCGAAATGTCGAAATGTTCAGCAGTAGCTTTGATGCTGGCGCTATTCTCCTGACGCCATTGAGCTACATCCTCATCGTTGATGGTCTTCTTCCTACCCAGCGCTTTGCCTTTAGCCTTGGCCCGCTTGATGCCAGTCAGTTGGCGTTCTTTGATGTTTGAACGTTCAAGCTCAGCCATAGCAGTAAGCATAGTCAGCATTGCCTTACCTATCGGCGTACTCACTTGAGCACGCCTCACTAAGGCTGATTGGGACAAGCTGAAAGCTGCTATACAGAGCGCGGGTCTTCGTGTGGTCTCTCTTGATCTGCCAACTAGCTATGTAGCTATGACCGTAAGCGCTAGCGATGACTTCACAGGAAGGATGTTGGATGCTGTTAATTCGATGCTCATGGAAATGCTAGCGGCCGTTGCCCGCAAGGATTATGACGACCGGCGAAGAAGACAGGCTGAAGAAATCGAAAAGGCGAAGGCTCAAGGTGCTTACAAGGGAAGACCTATAGATGCTGTTCTACATCAGAAAATACGAGAGCTTCGAGAGAAAGGTTTTAGCATTCGCTAGACAGCTGATCTTGCTGGTTGTGGCGTTTCGACTGTTCAGCGCGCTCTCAAGGCTTGAGTATCAAAATGTGCTTATGTATGTGTCTGCCAAGGAAATATGAATTCTAGAAAAAATTATATAGCAAGTAAGCATTTGCATAGGGCTGTGCTATGTCAGAGCTCTATGCGCTCACTATGCCAAAAGCTCAAAATCTGCCCGTGTGCTTGTTCCTACCCGTATCGTTATCGAGGGAGGGTGCTTGAAATCTCTGATATGAGTCCAGTGGTCTACAACAAGCCCTTAGAATTTCTAGTGGACGGTTCGAAAGGCATGAATTTTGGTACACATTGGTGATACAAAATGGATAATTCTGGGTACAATATGGGCAGCGTGCTGGGAAGTGCACGCTAACAAGTGAAGGCTGAAATTTCTTTGTAAATCAATTGCCAAGGCACTCGGAATGATACTCGGTAGTGGTGGATGCGTGTGCCGGGATGTGGCTTTTGGGGCCGCCTCCATTTATGTCGTTTTCAATGCTAGTTGGCATAATTCTCAAAAAACCTGTCATAAGCTACCTTTTATGTAATTAAACTACATATAAGGGTGGTGCCATGTACCGCCGCAAGCTCCGCCACTCCCGCGTCAAAAATCTCTACAAGTTCGCTAGTGCCAAAAACGGCAATGTCCTAACCGTCGAATGGACTTTGGAATTCGATGCATGCTTTCACTTTGAATATTCGGATGACATTCAGTCTTTTGAAGCCCAGCCTATGGGGTTTCACTACAACTACGAAGCCAAAACCCTTCCCTATACCCCAGATTTTCGCTTAATTAATGCTTCAGGCGTTGCTACCTTTGTCGAAATCAAGCCTGCTCGCTTTTTTTTAAAACCTGAAATTATGCAACGTTTTGCCGCTAAAAGAGAGGCTGCTAAAAGCCTGGATTCTTGGGCAATTGTCCAATTATCTCGGCGGCAATAGCGAATGCCACTCAGCCTTTGGCCCGACTCCATAACCCAAGGTTGCGCCGCCTTCGACGTGAATGTCCTGACCCGTGATAAAAGAGGCTTCATTGCTGGCCAGAAAAGCCACGACCGATGCAATCTCTTCCGAGGTAGCAGTTCGGCCGAGAAGGTGCGAGTAATCCTGATTGATCCGGGCTTTTTCGGAGTTCTCGCTATTAGCCAGCCACTTTTCGAGAAGCGGTGTAGATACGCCCGCCGGGCAGACGGCATTTACCCTGACGCCTTCCATCGCGCAATCAATAGCCAGGGAGCGTGTGAGCGCGATGACGCCACCTTTGGTGGCACTGTATACGGGATTATTCTGTTGTCCGGACACACCGGTCATTGACGCCATGTTGACAATGTTTCCTTTCCTTTTGCGAAGCTCGGGCAGAGCAAGCTTGCAACCGAACACGACGCCTTTCAGGTTGATGTCGCAGAGCCGGTTCCAGTCCTCCTCGGAGACATCGTCTAGCCTCTTTGGAAGAATAACGCCCGCGTTGTTTACCAGTATATCCAGTTGCCCGAAATGGCGGACAGTTTTATCAATGAGTGATTGAAGGTCCGCCAGATTCGATACGTCAGTTTTTACTGCTATGGCTTCACTGCCCATGTCCTTTATCTTTTGTGTGGTAGTTTGCGCTGCGGCGTAATCAATATCGGAGACGACAACCTGAGCACCTTCCTTTGCAAAAGACAATGCCGTTGCCCGTCCAATGCCGTTGCCGGCACCTGTAACAATAGCTGTTTTATGGATCAACTTCATAATTACTATACTCCATTAGCCGGACACAACTAGGTTGACATAGGGCGCACGCAACATGAATGAGGCCCTAGATCAGGTCCGCAGATCGCGTTACTTGTTGCTGTTCACCAAGCCCGGAAATGCCCAGGCGCATTGTCTGGCCCGGCTGCAGATAAGCTGGAGGCTTTTGGCCGAGGCCTACGCCCGGAGGTGTTCCGGTAGAAATGACGTCGCCGGGCTGCAGGCTCATGAACCGGCTCAGGTAGCTGATCAGAAAGGGAATCTGGTAAACCATGGTGCGTGTATTGCCGTCCTGGTAGCGGTACCCGTCCACTTCCAGCCAAAGATCGAGGTCATGAGGGTTCTGGATTTCCTCAGGAGTAACAAGCCACGGGCCCAACGGGCCAAAGGTGTCGCACCCCTTGCCCTTGTCCCAACTGCCGCTGCGTTCAAGCTGGAATTCTCGTTCGGAAATGTCATTGATTACACAATAGCCGGCAACATGGTTTAGTGCTTCTGCTTCTTCGATGTAAGAGCCACCTCGACCAATGACAACACCCAACTCGACTTCCCAATCCGTTTTTTGTGAACCCCTGGGAATGATGACGTCGTCATTGGGTCCGCATACTGAGCTGGTCCATTTGCTGAAGACGACGGGCTCGGGCGGCAACTCTGCACCTGTTTCAGCGGCATGATCCGAATAGTTCAATCCGATGCAGATAAACTTACCGATGGATCCGACGCAGGGGCCGATTCGCACTGACTGATCCACCCTGGGTAAGCTGTCAATTTCGATGCCAGCCAGTTTGGCCAGATTGTCTGGGTCAATGTATTGTTTTGCCAGGTCGGGCAGGTGGGCTGAAACATCACGAATGTTCCCCTCGGTATCTAACAGCCCGGGCTTTTCTTGGCCTGGATCCCCATAGCGAAGTAATTTCATAGCTGTAACACTCTTTCTTTAAAGCCTTGGATATTGGTAGCAGTCGGTTACTGCAAGGCACCGTCAGTTGCAATCGGGAATCATGTCAGCCAGCCGCCATCAATCACATGAACACTCCCGGTGGTGTAGGCGGACTCGTCTGCGGCCAAATAGGTAGCCAACGCCGCAATCTCCCTGGCGCTGCCAATGCGACCCACCACTTTTCAGAGCCTCTGCCAGGGGCACGGCATCTTCAACATGTTCAACTGCAAGTACCGGCATGACCGGATTTGATCGAGCTAGAATATCTTTGACATTAAGACTTATAATTTTTCAACTTGTCGTTTCTGAATTTGATTGATTGTGCCTTGATCTTAAAGCCTATCAACATGGCGAGTTTCCGCCATCGGCAAGGCATTCCACTGAGTATTCGTCTGAATCAGAAGCTCCTTAAACCTTGATAATCTGCAATCTACTGCAGCGCAACATCCGCCTTCGGCGACCAGGTGTCGGGCAATTTTCCTTTGATGATCAGGCTTAGTACATCATCCTTCGTGACGTCCTCGATGTCATGCAGTCCCACTTTTTCTCCCCTGTTCATGACCATGACACGGTCACAAAGGTCGAACACGTCGTGTATGTCGTGGCAGACCAGGAATATCCCGATACCCTGGCTTTTGAGCTCCTTTACCAGATCCGAAACCATCGCTGTTTCCGAAGGGCCCAACGCGGCTGTCGGCTCATCCATTATCAATATCTTGACGTTGAAGTAGATCGCACGGGCAATCGCAATTACCTGGCGCTGTCCACCGGAAAGGCTGGACACCGGATCCTGCAAGTTCTTGAAGTTTGGGTTGAGTCTGTGGAGGACCTTGCTTGACTCTTCCAGCATACGTCTGTCATCAAGATTGCCGAACAACGTCTTGAGCTCCCGGCCCAGAAAAAAATTGGATGGGGTGTCCAGGTGGTTCGCTAATGCCAGAGTCTGATATATGGTTTCGATGCCGAGAGCACGGGCATCGTGCGGTGACTTGATGTCAACTTTTTCACCTTTGATACGAATGGTGCCTTCATTAGGGCTCATGGCGCCAGACAGGATACGCATGAGGCAGGACTTGCCTGCACCATTGTGGCCCAATACTCCAACAACCTCTCCAGCATTGAGATTTACAGATACGTCATTGACCGCTTGGACACCGCCGAAAAGCTTTTCAATATGCTCCATTTCGACGAGCGGTGTTTCTTGTTGGTGGGGCATTCTCATGGACTAACTCCGATTAACGCTATAAGGCACCTGATGCGCCGAAAGGCGTATCAGGTGCGACACAGCTATTAGTACAGCACGTTCTGAGCTTCTGGATCGTCGATGTTATCCTGGGTTACCAAAACAACACCTGTATCAATGGATTCCTCGACCGAATCGCCATTCATTAATTCAATGACGGTTTGCACGCCCTGTTCACCCATCTGAAACGAACCTTGAACGGCAATGGCGTTCAAGGTACCGTCCCGGATGAAGTCCTGCAGGTCTTCGCTGCCGTCGAAACCGAATGCTACGAGATTTCCGGCTTTGCCAGACTCTTCCAGTGCGCGGCCCATACCTACTGCTGTAGGCTCATTGGCACCAAAAATGCCTACCAGGTCGTCATTCGCAGCCAGAACATCCGTGGTCTGGTTTAATGCAGTTCCCATCTGCGATTTTGAGTAGTGAGGGCCGACAATTTCCAAATCAGAATTTGCGTCCAGATAGTCGGTGAAGCAACCTACACGCCCAACTTCAGAACCAGCCCCGGCAACGTAAGACATGACGGCCACCTTGCCGCTTGTGCCAACCTCATCAATCATGTTTTCTGCGACCAATTCACCTGCGGCGCAGTTGTCAGTGGACAAAAATGCCTGATAGCTACCGTCGGCTGAGTCATCCAATTCCGAATCGATGATTACGACAGGAATGCCGTTTTCATACGCGCGCGTAACCGCGGGCGCCAGTGCCTCGGGATCGGACGGGGCTAGAACAATGCCGGAGACTCCACGATTCACCGCGTTATCCACCAGATTAACCTGGTCGGAGATAGCAGTTTCGGATGCAGGGCCATTAAAGGTGTAGCTGTGTTCTGATTGGTCAGCCAGCGCCTCTGCGGCTCCTCTGTCAACGTTCTGCCAGTAATTTGAGTTGGTCGTCTTGACGATAACGGCAATCTCTCCAGCAAACGCCGGCATTGATACGAGAGACAGTGTTACCGCTGTGACTAGGACTTTCAGAGACGTTTTCATTGTTGTTCTCCACTATTGGTTGAAAATGTATCTCACCGCCGGTTTCGCATCTGGTCGATATATACGGCCAGAATGACCACGAAACCGATGATGATCTGCTGGATGAAGGCTGAAACGCCGGACATATTGAGGCCATTGCGCAAGATGCCGATGATAAATGCGCCTATCATCGTGCCTCCAATATTGCCAATGCCGCCCATCAGCGAAGCGCCGCCGATGACAGCAGCGGCGATGGCATCCAATTCATACATGATTCCCTCGTTGGGCTGTGCCGTTCCCAGCCGGGACATTAGAACCATGCCTGCCAAACCTGCCAGCGCTCCGGAGAGCGTGTAGGCGATTATTTTGGTCTTGTCGACCATTACACCCGAGAGGCGTGCAGCCTCCTCATTAGAGCCGGTCGCGTAGATATGTTTTCCTGTGGCCCGACGGCGAAGCAAATAGGCCGCCATCACTGCGACAATCAATAGCAGGATCGCAGGGTAGGGTATGCCGGGGAAAACGACGCTGGGTAAACCGTTCGGGCCTTGTTCTACAATGCGAAAAAGCCTTCCGTTACCTAGAACCGAGAATGACTCACCCAGGCGGGAAACTGGGGCGGCGCCAGTCAACTCAAGCGCAAGGCCCCGTGCCATCATCATCATGCCCAGGGTTGCGACAAAAGGTGTAATTCGCATTTTGGTAATGACGAGGCCATTGATTAATCCGCAAAGTGCCCCTACAAGCACGCCGAGCAACATGGCTGGCAGAACGGGCATTCCTGATTTCACCAACAAGCCTGCAGAGGTGCCGGCCAGAGCAAGTGTGGAACCGACGCTAAGGTCTATGCCTCCGGTGATGATTACGAGGGTCAAGCCTATTCCCAGCATGCCAATCACGGCAGTCTGCAACAGGATCGTCATCGAATTGTTAACCGTGAAGAATGCAGGACTCGCCATTGAGAAAACGATGACCAGAATCAGGACAGTTAACACCGCTGAAATCCTGTGGAAGCCACCTTTGGACAGCTTGAACGATGCCCCTCGCGCTCGTAAATGAGCGAGATATTCAACCATGGTGTTCTCCTTGAATGGTTTTTTATTATTTAATACGGGCAGTATTGCTTGAGGGTTTTAGATGTGTCAATGGTTTTTTATTAATTGTAGACTGAACGGGTAGACCTTCACACAAGTGAACTTTTAAGGCTAGCTATGGCACGTACTGATGAACGCTTTCGCGAAGCGTATAACGCGCTTTTGTCCATCTGTTCTTCCATGCCGAAGAACGAGTCACTTCCATCTGAGGCGGAGCTGTCAAAGAAACTGGGTGTAAGCAGGACGGTGATCCGTTCAGCACTCTCTCGGTTGAGCGATGTTGGAATTATCCATTGGGATGGTCGCGACAAACGCGTGATGCGTGAACTGGACGATAGCGACTATATCGAAGTGCCGTCGGAAACCATCAGCGGTGATGAGCTGGAACGTCAGTTCCTGAATTGGATCCTCCGGTTTGATGTACCCCCTGGTACCCCATTGAATGCTTCTGAATTATGCCGACGCTTCAATGTGCCGCCACACGCCCTGCATGAGTTCTTGGCGTCACTCAGCCGGTTTGGTTTGGTGGCGCGTCGGCAAAGAGGCGGGTGGCAGTTGCTGGGCTTTACACGTGACTATGCGCTGGAGTTGTTCGAACTGCGAACGATGATCGAGTTGAACGCAATCTCGCGCTTGGTGGCCTTGCCAGAGGAGCACCCTATCTGGCCTCAACTGGATGATCTGAAATGTGAGCATCAGGAGTTGGCGGAGCAAATTGACAAACGCTATAACGATTTTTCAGTTCTAGATGAGCGCTTCCATAACGCTATCTATAAAGTGAACCACAACCGCTTTATCGTGGAGTTACAAAGGATCATCGCCTTGGTTTTCTATTATCACTACCAATGGGACAAGAGTGATGAACGTGAACGCAATGAAGCGGCAATCCAAGAGCATCTTGAGCTGATCGAGGCAATTCAGAGTCGCGATGAGTCGGCAGCTCTGAGTGCCGCTCGTAAACACCTGAACACCTCAAAAAAGACATTGCTATTGTCGCTCAAGATCCACAATCACCTGTAGGGGCGGTGTTGTAACGCCAAGGCACAGTGCTGCATCCAGGCAGCGATTGTTGACAGCGCATTTTTTTCTGTGCTAAAAGGTTTTTAATAATTAAAAACTTTTTCGCGCAAGGCTTTGAACTCTGCACAGTTTCAGAATTACACCGCGTCACTAGGGTTGGTCAGTACCCAGCACCACTACAACATTGGAGAATATGATGAAACAGGTAACCTGTAAAAACCCCGGGGAAATGGTGTTCGACGAAACAGCCGAAAAGCCTTCCCCTGGAGCTTCCGAGGTACTGGTCGCCATTAAGCGCGTTGGTCTGTGTGGGACAGATATACATGCCTACGCAGGCAATCAACCTTACTTTCAATACCCTCGAGTGCTGGGACACGAGCTCGCCGGGGTCGTGGAATCTGTTGGGTCGGAGGTCACTACGATAAAGCCTGGCGCTCCCGTCTATGTCATACCATACATTGAATGTGGAAACTGCACAGCATGCCGACAGGGTCGTACCAACTGCTGCAAGAATATGAGTGTCCTTGGAGTCCACAAGGACGGTGGGATGTGTGAGTACCTTCCTGTTCCCGAGTCCCACGTCATCAGTGCAGAGGGTTTGGATCTCGATCAGTTGGCTCTGGTGGAGTGCATGGCGATTGGCGCTCATGCCGTCCGCCGAGCTGATGTCCAGCCCGGTTCGACCGCGTTGGTAGTCGGTGCCGGTCCTATTGGAATGGGCATCGTTCAATTCGCAAAAGCGCGTGGGGCCCGGGTTATCGTGGTGGATTCGAATCCTGACCGGTTGAAATTCTGTCAAGAAAACCTGGGCGCCGCCGCAGTTATTTCTGCCGATGAGGACGTTGCGTCAGAGCTAGACACGTTAACTAACGGTGATTTTCCGAATGTGGTCTTTGATGCGACGGGAAATCCAAAAGCCATGATGGCCGGATTCAATTGGACGGCTCATGCAGGGACATACGTCCTGGTTAGCATTGTCAAAGCTGATATTACGTTTAGCGACCCTGAATTCCACAAACGAGAGTTGTCACTGCTGAGTAGCCGAAATGCGACTCGTGAAGATTTTGAGCACGTCGTGCGTAATCTGCAGGAGGGTGTCGTCTTATCCACCGAAATGGTAACCCATCGCTGTGGTCTCGATGAGCTTCCAGAAGCGATGCCAAAATGGATCCAACCGACCAGCGGTATGATCAAGGCGATTGTGGAGATCAATTGATGCCCGCACCGCTTATCATGCAATTTGGCACCAGTCGCTTTTTACAGGCGCATGTCGACTACTTTGTTGCAAAGTCCATTGAAGCTGGACGGTCGTCAACGCCGATTGCCGTGGTGCAAACAACCTCGAATCCCTCGGGTAGAGCTCGGGTTGAAGCCTTCAATCAGATGGAACGCTATCCAGTCCGCATACAGGGAATAGAGTCGGGAGAAGCGATAGACCGAGTTGAATGGGTGGGCAGTGTTGAATGTGCGCTACAGGCCAGTCAATCCTGGGAACAAGTTGTCGAACTGTTCTGCCAACGTGTTACTCATGTAGTGTCCAACACGGCTGACAATGGGTATCAACTGGCAGAAAGTGATCACCCTGATGACCGACCTCCGTCCAGCTTCCCTGCCAAACTTGTTTCACTACTGTTTGCACGATTCTCGAGTACCGGTCAGGGCGTGACGATCATGCCTTGCGAGTTGATTGTAGACAACGGCCAGGTACTGAAAGGGACAATACTGTCCCTGGCAAGGGACTGGCGTCTTTCGGAGGCCTTTCTTGCCTGGTTGGATGAAGAATGCATTTGGGTGAACTCATTGGTAGACCGAATCGTCTCCAGTCCACTGGACCCAATTGGTGCCGTGACAGAACCCTACGCACTTTGGGCGATCGAAGACCAGCCTGGGCTTGTTGTCCCCTGTGTGCACAACGCAATCAGGGTGGTCAGCAATTTGGCACCTTTTGAATGGCTTAAGCTCGGAGTACTTAACCTTTCTCATACTTATATCGTAGAGCGTTGGCGGCAAGCGGATGCGTTGAATGTTGAGACCGTTTATCAGGCGATGAACCACAAGGCATTGCGCCGTGATCTGGAGGCTGTGCTGTCGGATGAAGTCATCCCCATCCTGCAATCAATGCAACTTGGCGAGGATGTAAAAGCTTATGTCGACGCCGTTCGCGAGCGGTTTTTAAACCCCTATCTCGAGCACAAACTGTCAGATATCGCGCAGAATCATGCGAACAAGGTGGAGCGTCGGATTCTCCCAGTATGGCAAGCGCGTTCTGGAGTAGATTGCCCCCGGTTAACGGCATGCTTGCGTCAACACCACCTGATCAAGTAGAGAAGAATGCCATGAAAACTTCCAATGTTTTGAAAGTACCCCGGATGATGACCTGATTGTTGCTCTGGTGATTTGACCAAGGGCCAGAAGGTCGATTTATCCGACCGGAGCGTGACCCTGACCGAAGACGTAAAGAGCAAGCACAAGTTTGCGATGAAGACTTTTGAAGGCTTGGCATATGCCAACCAACAACAAGGGAGGCCTGTTCCCTTATCGAAGTTGAAAATCGGCGTTGAATGCGGCGGTTTTGCGCGAGCGCTTCAAGCAGTTAATGCAGTCCTACGTGCGTCACGCGGCTGCAGTCGGTGCCAGTTTTGACATGAATCCATCACCTGGAAACATCCGGGACGGGTTGATAACGGATGCAATGAAATCAGCCGGCGCGGCAAGAAAAGGGGGTACTTCTCCAGTGGTTGATGTTCTGGATTACCCGCAGGTAGCCAGAACATCAGGTTTGAATCTGCTGTGTACGCCTGGCAACGATGTCGAATCAACGACGGCGCTTGCTGCGGCTGGTGCCAATGTGATTCTGTTCTCGACCGGCATGGGTGCACCGACCGGAAATCCAATTGTTCCTGTATTAAAGGTTTCAAGCAATAGCAAGGTGCCATGCGGATGAAGGACATCATCGATTTTGATGCCGGCCCCATCATCACCGGTGAGCGTGGGCTTCCAGAGTTGGCGGAAGAGCTCTTTAGTCTATGTGTGGATACTGGCTCAGGAGCTTATGTAAGCAAAGCACAATGTCTCGGTCAGGATGATTTTATTCCCTGGAAGCGCGGTGTTTCATTGTAGAGAGGTGTTCATGAAGACATACGTTCAATTATTGGATTTGAGGGACGATCCAAGTCTGATTGCAGAATACAAGCGTCTCCATCAATCGGTTTGGCCTGAAGTGATTCGATCACTCAGGGAAACGGGCGTCATTGACATGACCATATACTGTTATGGCAATCGCCTTGTCATGGTGCTCAAGACTGAGGACCACTATCAAATAGACGAAGCGTTTCAGCAGTACCTGAATTATGACCCCGCTTGCGCTGCGTGGGAGGAGAAAATGGACCTTTACCAAATGGGCCTGCCCGGAACGCCGGCGGGGCAAAAATGGGTACCCATGGAATCCTGTTTCGACCTATCCGACTATGCGTGAGGACTGAGAAATGCGTGTCGACGCTCATCATCATTTTTGGCGTTATAACCCAGCTGAGTACGACTGGATCTCGGATGAGATGTCGGTTATCCAGAAGGACTATTTGCCCGGCCATCTGATCGAAGAACTGCAGTCTACGCAGTTCGATGGTTCTGTTGTGGTTCAGGCCCGTCAAACTGCAGAGGAAACCCGCTGGCTTTTGGAACTGGCCCGAGAGCATCGCGTGATCAAAGGCGTTGTTGGATGGATAGACCTATTGGCTCCGGACCTCAGAGACATGCTGGACGACTATAAAACTGAAACAAAGTTGAAAGGCTTTCGGCATGTCCTGGAAGGGGAGCCAGATCCTGATTACATGTTACAAGAAAACTTCTGCCTCGGCGTGCAAACTCTGGCCGAATATGGCTATAGCTACGACCTTTTGGTTCGGTCAGATCAATTGCCTCAAACTGCCAGCCTGGTTCGCCAGCTCCCACCCATGCGGCTGGTAGTGGACCACATTGCAAAGCCAGACATCAAGCAACAGGAATGGCATGAGTGGTCTGAAGGACTGTCGTACCTGGCGTCATTTGACCATGTACATTGCAAGATTTCCGGCATGGTAACGGAAGCTGATTGGTACAAATGGAAGCCCACTGATTTTGAACCTTATCTGGAACATGTTTTTCAGGTTTTTGGACCGGAAAGAGTGATGTTCGGTTCGGACTGGCCAGTATGCCAGGTGGCAGGTAACTATCAGCAGGTTTACACATTGGTTTCGGATTTTGTAAGGCGTCGGTACCCCACACATGAAGCAGCGATATTCGGCTCTAACGCCGTAGCTTTTTATCGTTTATAGCCAATACCGAAAATAATTACAGGACATTGACTCATATGCAGTATTCACAGTTGGGTAATACCGGCCTTGAAGTGTCGAAGCTGGCCTATGGCGCTTCACCTTTGGGTGGGGTATTTGGGGATATCGACGAATCACAGGGAATACGAACGGTTCATTCCGCCCTGGATAAAGGCATCAACCTGATCGACTGCTCTCCATACTACGGCATGACAAAAGCTGAAGCCGTCCTTGGGAAAGCATTGAAGGGTATTGCTCGCGATCGATACATCTTGTCCACCAAAGCCGGTCGTTATGGGCCTGAGGTGGAAGACTTCGACATGTCCGAAAGACGAATTCGCAAGAGCCTGGATGAGAGTCTGGACCGCCTTGGCGTCAGTGAAATTGATCTCTTTTTTCTACATGATATTGAATTTGTCGACCTTGATATCGTTCTGAACGAAGCGTTACCTTGCCTGGAAAAGCTCAAAGAAGAAGGGCGGATTCGATATTACGGCATCACCGGCTACCCGATTGAGCCATTTCGTGAAGTTATCCGTCAGTTTGAGATTGATTGCATTCTGACCTATTGCCGCTACGCGTTGCACGATGTCAGCCTCGAGTCATTGCTGCCCGAGCTGGCTGAAAAGAAACTGGGTATTATCAATGCTTCACCGACTGGCATGGGCTTGTTGACACAAAGAGGCGCGCCCGGTTGGCACCCAGCAAGCGCAGGACTGAAAGAGCGTGCCAGACAGGCTGTTCAGTTTTGCCAGGAGCAGGGTGTGGATATTACTCAAGTTGCGTTGCAGTTCGCTGCGGGACATCCGGATATTCCTACGACGTTAGTGGGTACCGCCAACCCGGCATATATCGCTCAGAATATTGAATGGCTCAACCAGCCGCTGGACGCAGAGCTTGCTGCGTCATTAAGGTCAATTCTGGATGGCCCCGACAATGTCTGGCCATCCGGCCTGGCGGTTGATTGAGGGAGGTGAGTCATGACGAAAGAGACATTGTCCATCCCTCCAGCCGACGAAGATCGTTTTGATTGTGTGGCTCTGGAGGGGGTCACTTCAGGCAGTGACTCACTTCGCCTGCCTGTGGCTCAACAGGCTGTCTCTTCTGGCAATCGTTTAAGATTTCTCAAGTTCCGCCCATTTAGCTTTGTGCGTTAGGTCGCGTCACAATAAAGGTGGCAACGCCACAAAAGAAAACGGCCATTCCCGCCAGTAATAAGGGGCTTCCACCGCTTGCCCAAAGGGTAAACCAGCTGGTAACCAGTAAAAGTAATGCAATGATTTTAGCCCGTTTGGGGATTGCCCGCTGTTCGTGCCAAGCCTTTAGATAAGGGCCGTAGCGAGGGTGGTGGTATAACCAGTGGGCTAAACGAGGCGAACCCTTGGTGGCTGCCCACAAGGCCAGCAATAGAAACGGTGTGGTAGGCACAAGAGGTAAGACAATCCCCGCTACCCCCAGCCCGATGCACAGATAGGCTAGCCCGCACCAAGCTAACTGTGTCAGTCGCATTATGCCTCTGTGCCAGTATATTTAGCCCCTAGTATAAGTGACCCGTTCAGCATGGCAAATCCCACGCCAGCTTTGCTTGCTGCCGCTGAGTGGGTAACGCTTTAGCGTGTGAACCGCGTTTAGACCCATCGCTCGATTTGTACCTGACTCAGCGGTAATTTGGAAATCCGGCCATCATGGCTGTTAGCGACTAGAGGCTTCTATGAAAAAAACGCTCGCGTTGCTAGGGCGGTGGATAGCGGTGTCAATCTTGCTGCTGGGGGTGCTGTTGGCTGGGCCGGTATGGATGTTGGCCAGTGATCAGATCGTTACAGATGGGCATTGGTCGGCACTTGATCGCTCTTCAGCGGATATTGCTCCGTCGCCAGAGGATGTCTCGGAAGCGGTCGTTCAGGTTTACGCTGCCCGCGCGTATAACTGGCGGGGTGCTTTTGGCGTGCATATCTGGATCGCCACTAAATCGCAAAATGCTGACCACTACCGGTTGCACCAAGTATTGAGCTGGCGTCGACCCACGGTAGTATCGTCGACTGATACACCGGACCGCTCTTGGTTTGGCAACCCGCCGGAATTGCTGGCAGATTATCGCGGTGAGCAAGCCCAGCAGATGATTCCCCAAATTGCCGATGCTGCGTCACGTTTCCCTTATGCCGACCTGTACCGAGTCTGGCCTGGCCCTAACAGCAATAGTTTTATCGCCTGGATTGCGCGTGAAGTGCCAAGCCTTAAGGTGGCGCTGCCCGTTACTGCTGTTGGCAAAGATTACTTGTTTGATGGGGTGGTTGCGCCGGTACCGAGCGGTACGGGTTACCAGCTGTCTTTAGGAGGCGTCGTTGGGTTACTGGTTGCGTTGGAGGAGGGTATAGAGGTGAACATTTTGGGGCTTGGAGTGGGCATTGATGTAATGCGCCCAGCGTTAAAGCTACCTGGTATCGCTCGGTTGGGCATGCCAGCCAAGGTCATGGGAAATCGCCAGTAAACGGCAAAGCGTATTGCAAGGCTTGGTGACGAATTGCTGCCAGGATTACGCAGAGAAGGGAAAAATGATGTACTATGTCTGTAAATACATTAATTGCATTTTTGTTTTTACAGAATAGGTAATGAGCATGTCGATGCAAACGCTAACTGAACTGGCCTATAACAAATCTGCGGCGGCTGTTGGCTTGAAGGCGGCGGTGCGCATTTTGGACAAATGGCAGGCAACCGGCGAGCAAGGCGAGGCGATTTTGCGCGTATCGCACAGTACCTATGCCCGCGCTCGGCGCGGCGATTTGGCTGAGATCAAACTGGATAGCGACCAACTCACCCGGATCAGCTATTTGCTTAATATTCATGCGGCGTTACGCATGCTGTTCGAGAATCCAGATAATCTGTACGGGTTTGTCTCAATGGCCAATCACAACCCTTACTTTAATGGTCGCACGCCGCTTGAGGTGATTAGCAGCGGTGACTTTGCCGCGCTTTACGAAACGTTTAAGCGCATTGATAGCCTGCGAGGTGCTCAGTGGTAGCACCGAGTGATCTGCCAGCATGTGCCACAAACCAGGTGGAAAGCTACCGCTTGATCCACAGCAAGTTTCCGCCGATTGGGCTATTTGACGATGTGGCAGACGCTGACGAATTTGAGGCGTTATATACGCTTCAGGCGTTAACCAATCCACGCCTGCGCAATGAAGTAGGCGACCTGGGGCTTTTGCCCGTCGATGAAATACCTTTCGGCATTCGCGGCTGTTCTTATGCGACTGCGCCCTTTACCCACGTGAACCCCAATGGCTCGCGTTTTAGCGATGGCAGCTTTGGCGTGCTGTATGTCGCCGATTCCCTCTCCGCCGCGATTGCTGAAGTCAAATACCATCAGCAAGCATATTGGCAGAAGGTGCCATCGCTGCACTTTGAGCGCTTTGTTTTTAGAGGGTTGAAGTGTGTGTTCGATGAAGGCGGCTGCCGTGATGCATTGACGTTAGCGCGAACCCATGCCATTTATCATCCGGATGCTTACCACGCGTCTCGGGAGTTGGGCGGTGAATTGCGCCGTTCGGCCAGTGTCGGGCTGCGGTATCACTCGGTGCGTTATGAGGGTGCGATCTGCTGGGCGCTGATGACACCACAGTATGTAAGGGATGTGATTCAGACCACGCATCTGGAAATGATATGGAACGGTTCTATTGCTCAGGTTAACCGGCTTTCCGCGATACCCGTGCAGCAAAAATAGCGGCTTAGCTTATTTTTGCTGCTGCTTAGTGAAGCGCTGCATAATAGCGAGCGTTTCATCACTGACATGATGCTCCATGCCCTCGGCATCAATGCGTGCAGTGGTATCGCGAACTCCCAGGGCGCGCAAGAAATGCAGCACAATGTCATGGCGAGCCCGAGAGGTTTCGGCCATTTTTTGGCCTTCCACAGTCAAGAAAAGTGACCGATAGGGTCGGCTCGTCACCAGTCCCAGCTCATTTAAGCGTCGGATCATTTTTGACACGGTCGCCTGGCTAACCGCCATGCGGCTAGCGATGTCAGCCGCGCGTGCTTCGCCCCGATGGCGCAACAGGTCGCCAATCAATTCCACATAATCTTCGATAAGCTCGGTTTCGTGGGCGTTGCGCACGGTTTCGTACTGCTGCGCATGCTGCTCTACAGGCGGCAGTGCATCGCCACTCAGGCGTGAAGTAGGCGGCAACGGTTGGTGTTCGTGATCGCTCATATTGGCTATATAGGTTGGCTATCAGAGTGAGTAAAAACGTTGATTAGCATGGTAGCGTATTTTTTGGAATAATTGTTAGCCAAGGCTAAACTATTTGCATGATGCTTTTTAAGTGAGCTAAAGTTGTGTTTAACACGATCCTATCACAGTGGAGAGTCATTATGCGCCAACGAGATAAGAGGCTGACGTTCTGCATACCCCTGGTATTTACCGCAACCGTGGCCAGTGCTCAGGCGGATCAAGACGCGTCGCCTCTCAAGGTGGCTGTCACCTTTTCGGTATTGGGTGACCTGGTTGAGCAAGTGGCGGGGGATAGTGCCGAGGTATCTGTGCTGACCCCGATTAATGCCGAGGTACACGAGTGGGAGTTAACGCCTGACAACTTTGCCGCCCTGGAAGACGCTGATGTGGTGTTTTACAACGGCTATCAGCTAGAGCAATGGATGTCGCAAGTCAATGCCACGGTGGATGACGATACCCCTGTCGTGGCGGTGGCCGAGGCGTCGGGCTACCCGACTCAGACCATCGTCACCGGTGATATGGAAGGCGATGTCGATCCCCATCTGTGGATGGACCCGCGCGCGGCGGTAGCCTACGTGAAGGCGATTGCCGATCAGCTTGAAGACGCGCTACCTGACCAGGCAGACGACATTCAGCGCCGTGCTGAAAAGACTGAAGCATCACTCGATGATCTGCATGTTGAGCTACAAGAAACTCTTTCCTCAATACCTGAAGAGCGTCGTGTGCTGCTTTCCAGCGAAGCTGCGTTTCTTTACTTCGCCGATGCTTACGATTTCGAACACGATGGCATCTGGGGCACCAACGCTGAAACGGAAGGCTCACCGCGCCAGCTAATGCGGGTCATCGACATGATTAATGAGCGAAAGCCAGCCGCCTTGTTCTGGGAAAGCACCATTTCTGATCGACATGTCACCAGCGTGGCGAATGATACGAACCTGCCTGTGGCCGGCCCTCTGTATGTCGATTCGCTGAGCGAGCCCGATGGCGATGCGCCCGATTATTTCGCCATGCTGCGCCACAACGCTGAGCTTTTGCGTGATCATTTGGCAAGCGAGTAATCCGTCATGTCCCTAAACCCTGACACATCCACCGCCGCCATTGAGATTGAAGGTCTGTATGCGGCTTATCAGCGCAAGCCGGTGCTGGAAAATATCGACCTGGTGTTTCCGGCCGGTCAGTGGACCACCATTGTGGGTCCTAATGGAGCGGGTAAATCGACGCTTTTCCATGTACTGACAGGCAGTATGAAACCTTTGCGTGGCCGGGTTCATGCCTTCGGTCAGCCTATTGCCGAGCACCGCCGAGCAGGTCAGATTGCCTATATGGCCCAGCGAGAGGCCATCGAATGGGACTTTCCCGTGTCAGTGTGGGAGACAGTAATGGGCGGCCGCTTCGGCCATATGCGCCAGGATGCTTGGTGGCGGCGTTGTCTGCCCGCGCGCTGGTATCACCCACGTCACAGTGAGGCTGTGCGCAATGCATTGACCGCTGTTGACATGCTGGCGTTTTCGGACCGGCCAATTGGCGCGCTTTCCGGCGGGCAGAAAAAACGTGTACTGCTAGCGCGAGCCCTCGCTCAGCAGGCCAACATTTTGCTACTTGACGAACCGCTTGCCGGCGTTGACCCGCCCAGTGAAAAGCTCATTTTAGATGTTCTATGCCGCGAACGGCAGGCAGGTAGCACCATTATTATGGTGACGCACGATATGCCAAGCGCGCGCCGTTATGCTGATCATGTCGTGCTGATTAATCGAGTGATTCGTGGCGTGGGTCGCCCCGACGACATGCTTAGCGATACCAAGCTGGCGGCGCTAGCCGTCAGCGCTATTGACGCCTCGGCTGACGATAATGGATTAATATCCAGCTCACTTACCACCGCGATAGGTTAACCAGGAGGCGCTGGACCATGGAAGTGCTAGATACCTTAAGCTCCGCGCTGGTAAACGGTCTTATGAGTGCCCTCATGGTGGTGGTCAATCTACTGCCTGATACCTTGTCGGACGCCTTTCAGTACCGCTTTATGCAGCGCGCGCTGCTGACTTCGGTCATGGTGGGGGCGATTTGCGGACTGCTGTCGTGCTACGTGGTGCTCAAGCGCTGGTCGCTGCTGGGGGATGCCATCTCTCATGCGGTGCTGCCCGGCGTGGCGATTGCCTACCTGCTCGGCTGGCCGTTTTTTATCGGTGCGTTTATTACCGGCGCGCTGACCTCAATAGGCATCGGGGCTATTGAGCGCCATACACGCATTAAGTCGGATGCCGCGATGGGGCTGATGTTTACCGGCGCTTTTGCGTTGGGGATTGTGATCATCAGCAAAATTGCTTCTAGTACCCACTTGATGCACATCCTTTTCGGTAACGTGCTTGGCGTGCGTGAGTCGGCTTTGTTGCTAACCCTGGTGGCGAGCGTGATTGCTCTGGGGGTGGTATGGCTTTGCTTTCGGCCGCTGTTGCTCTACGCATTTGACCCGCAGCAGGCGCAGGCGCTGGGCTTCAATACCAGCGTGATTCACTACGGGCTGATTTTGTTGTTAACGCTGACCATCGTGGCAAGCCTTGAAACCGTGGGCATCATCCTGGTGGTGGCGATGCTGATAACGCCCGGGGCCACCGCCCACCTGCTCACCGATCGGTTTCGTACTATGATGCTGATTTCGGTTGCCGTGGGCGTGAGTTCAGCGGTGATCGGCCTGTGGCTTTCGGCTGCCTTGGATGTGGCGTCTGGTGGCACGATCGTGCTGGTGGCCACTGGTTGGTTCTTTCTCGCGTTGCTGTTTTCTCCAAGGCACGGGGTGTTGGCCCGCCAATGGCGACGTTGGCGAATGAACTAAGGCTATGTTAACGCGGGTTATTGGTTTTTTTGGCCCTTGGTATCGGAAAGGGCTTCTATTTGATGCTTCACCCCGACTGCCTCTTCTACATCCAGTTGAAATGCGATGCCGGTTCCCGGCGTTTCATCAAATTCGCCAACCCGGGCGATGGCTTCCAGGATATGTTGGCTCCGGTGCGCTTCGGCAAGGAATAGCAACATATCCCTTTGTGCGGTGATCTCCATGCCAAAGATACCCAGCGCTTTATTTAACCCTTCGCCGCGTGCGTTATTAATCACGGTAGAGCCGGTGGCACCTGCTTGCCGAGCGGCGTCAAGCAGAGTGTTGGTTAGGTCATCCTCGACCATTGCGACAATAAGTTTAAAGCGCATTACGGACCTCCTTTTGAGGCAGGCTGAGCCTTGCTAGGTGCAGAAGTGGCAGTTTTGAGCTTACGCTTGGCTTGCCATTCAGCAAGCTGGGCGTAGCCCATGACGGTGATAATTGGAAACAAGCAGGCCAGGGCAATCATGCCAAAACCGTCCATTACGGGGCTTCGGCCCGGAATGGTGGAGGCAAGCCCTAACCCTAAAGCAGCAATAATAGGAACAGTAATAGTTGAGGTTGTCACCCCACCAGAGTCATAGGCGAGGGGGATGATCGAGCGGGGTGAGCGAAGCGTTTGCACTATCACCAGCAGATAAGCGGTGCAGACGAACCACTGAAGTGGCCAGCCCATGACGATACGCCATGCGCCCAAAGTGATGCCAAAAGCCATGCCTATTGCGACGGCAATTCGCAGCATAAATGGGTTAATCGTTCCGCCCGAGATCTGACCGGCTTTCAAGGATACCGCGATAAGCGAGGGCTCCGCGATGGTCGTACTTGCGCCGATAGTGAAAGCGAAAATATACACCCAGTAATAATCGCTCCAATGGCGCTGATCGTCTTGCGCTAAAGTAGGTAAAAAATCGTGGTTGGTGAGCTGGGTCGCCATCAGTTCGCCCAGTGGAAACAACGCCTGCTCTAAACCCAACAGGAAAAAAGACAATCCCACCCACACCATCACAAATCCGGTGAGTACTTGGGCCAGGCGCTTTACGGGTTTGCGAATAACGACGTACTGAAAACCAAAAATAATGGCGGCAATGGGCAGAATATCCAGTAGCGTTCCCCATAAGGTCGCTATAAATGTCATGGGGTAACTCCTGGGAGTATATGAAGGCCAACAATACCGAATAACAATACAAAAATGATCGGCATTACCGAGGCGAGCGCAATAAGCCCAAAGCCATCCAGCATAGGGCTGCGACCTTTAATAGAAGAGGCGAGTCCAACGCCCAGGGCTGTCACTAACGGTACTGTAATGGTAGAGGTTGTAACGCCCCCCGAATCATACGCTATACCGATCATTTCGGCGGGCGCTAATAGAGTGAGAAGAAGCACGACCAGGTAGCCCGTAATAATCATTAAGTGAAGTGGCCAGCCCTTAAAAATCCGCAGCACGCCGACGACCACCGCCAGCCCAACTGAAGCAGCCACCACCATACGAAGGGTAAAGGCAAAAGTGCTTTGAGCACTGCGCGTGTCGATAATCAGCCCACCTTGCGCTACGACCTCTGCTGCGCGAGCGGCAATGGCGATCAAGGCCGGCTCTGCCACCGTGGAGCCAAACCCCAGGGCAAAGGCGAAAAGCAGCAGCCATGCGACCGATCCTTTTTTAACAAACGCATGGGCCAAGTTCTCGCCAATTGGAAAAAGCCCTAGTTCAAGCCCTTTAATAAACAATGTCAGGCCGACCACGACAAACAGCAGACCTAACGCTAAGTCGGCTAATGCCAAGGTGTCTGGAAGGGGCTGACGAATAACGACTAACTGAAAAAAAGCCATGACCAGCACGACGGGGGCTAAATCGCGCAAGCTATCTTTAAGTTGGCGGGCAAGCGATGCCACAAAATACATCAGCATTTCCGTGTTTCAAAGGAGGGACGAGGGAAGCTAGTGAATGAGTGTAGAGGAGTACGGCCTACAAAAACATGATTCTGCTCAATGTAAACCGTACTCAACATAAGAAAAGGTAGTGCCTAGCCCCGCTTTTAGAAGCTGCCGAACAGGGTGCCGAGGGTAATGACGCTTATCAGGGCGGCAATCGGCAACACGATGGTGACCATGGCCACGTGACCGTAGGACTGCCGATGGGTTAGCCCGCATATGGTCAGTAGCGTTATGACGGCCCCGGAATGCGGCAGGGTATCCATGCCGCCGGCAGAAATCGTGGCCACGCGGTGCATCAGTTCGGGGTCGATGCCGGCTTCCTGGGCCATCGTTAGGTATTCGCTGCCCAGTGTTTCCAGCGCAATGGATAAGCCACCGGAAGACGACCCCGTAATGCCCGCCAGTACGCTCATCGCCATGGCCTCGGAAATAAGCGGATTGCCTGGTGACACGTTAAGCACCGCATCGCGAATCAATGCAAAGCCGGCAAGGCTGGCAATTACCGCACCGTACCCGACCTCGGAGGCGGTGTTGAAAATCGGTAGCAGTGAGCCGAAGCAGCCGTTGTTCACCGTGCCTTTCAGGTTGGCCCAGCGTTTCCACTGGCTGATGATGAGCCAGGCCGATGCGCTCAGCAGGGCAATTAATATCGACCACAGGCCGGTTTGGCCACTTGGCGACACGTCTTCAAATTCATCGCTGATGAAGCTCAAGTCAAGTGACGGGAAGATGCCGTAAGTGAGAAGGGCATTCAGGCCAATCACCATAATCAAGGGAATCAGTGCGATGGCCATGTGCATCGAGGTGGCAGAGGCGTCAGTATTTTCGGTGTCAGTCTGTTCGGCTTCGCGTTCCGTATGCTGGCCATAACCTTCGCCTTTGGCGGCCGCCTGCTTCACCCGTGACTGCAGATAGATAGTGCCTAACCCAAGCATGATAAGCCCGGCGATAATCCCAAGGCCGGGTGCCGCGAAGCTATTGGTCTCAAAGTAGGGAATGGGAATGGCATTTTGAATTGCCGGTGTGCCGGGAAGGGCGGTCATCGTGAAGGTGAAAGAGCCCAGCGCAATAGCGCCTGGAATCAACCGCTTAGGCGCGTTGGCGCGACGAAACAGTTCACGGCTGATCGGGTAAATGGCGAATGCCACCACGAACAGCGACACCCCTCCGTAGGTAAGAATTGCGCAGGCGATCACCACCGTTAACACCACATGCTGGGTGCCCAGTTTATTGACAATGCCGTTGGCGATTGCCTGGGCCGCGCCGGAGTCTGCCATAAGCTGGCCAAACAGAGCGCCCAACAAAAACAGCGGGAAAAACTGAATAACATAATCACCCAGCGCTCCCATAAAGGTGTCGGTGTAAATAGGCAGTAAGAAGGCAACGTCACCAGAGAGCGTGACGGCGAGTGCGGCCATCAGAGGGGCTAGCAGTAAGACGCTAATCCCACGGTAAGCAAAGAAGATGAGCAGCATTAACGAAATAACGATAGCAAGTGTGCTCATGCGGGCTCCTGGGTAAAGTTTAATTTAGATAAACGCGAAGTAAGCGAACCGCGGATACTAGGCATTATGTTGCATGGCAGCAATAGGGGTGTGACTAAAGTGGTAGTGGCGTAAATAAGTGTTATATCAGGCAAAAGACGCCTCATGTAGGTGTTTTCTCTGATAAAATCCCGCGTTTTCTCGCTGACCACTTCATTGCTTTGCTTTAGGAAGATTGATGAACGCCGTAATTATTGCCGTACTTGTCATGGTCGCGCTCTCGCTAGCGCGGGTGTCGGTTGTGTTCGCCCTTATCGTGGGCGCGTTAGTTGGGGGGCTTGTGGGCGGGCTTTCAATGGATCAGACGCTTGAGGCCTTCAACGATGGGGTAGGCGGTGGCGCCCAGGTGGCGCTTGCATACGCGACGCTGGGGGCGTTCGCCGTGGCGATCTCCCGCTCTGGGCTTCCTGACATGCTGGCCAACGTATTGATCAGAATGCTTGGGAAAGAAACCCATGCGGCCAACCAAAATAGCGTGAAGTGGGTGTTGTTGGCCGCGGTCGTGCTGGTCGCGATTCTGTCCCAGAACGCGATCCCCGTGCATATCGCGTTTATCCCGGTGTTGATTCCACCTCTGCTGGTCGTCATGAACCGCTTACAGCTAGACCGTCGGGCGGTGGCCTGTGCGCTGACGTTCGGCTTGACGGCTCCTTACATGCTGCTTCCCGTTGGCTTTGGGGCGATCTTTCTCAACGATATTCTATTGGCCAATCTTAACAGTGCGGGGGAGCCGCTGGGACTGGAGATTACCCGCGACATGCTTCCCATGGCCATGGCGATACCCGTCGGCGGGATGCTGATGGGGTTGATCGTGGCGCTAAGCTTCAGCTATCGCGGCCGTCGTGATTATGCGGCCAAGCCGTTAGCGAACACGTCGGCAGGGCATTCAGCCACGCCCGCCAAGCCCCATATGCTTGGGCTGGTCATGTCGGGGGTTGCCATTGTCGCCGCCCTCGGGCTTCAGCTGTATAGCGGCTCGATGATACTGGGCGGTCTGGTGGGTATCGGCCTGCTGTCGCTGGGCGGTATCTTTAAATGGCGCGAGGCCGATGACTTGTTCACCAGCGGGATGCGCATGATGGCGCTTATTGGTTTTATCATGATTTCGGCGGCAGGCTTTGCGGAGGTCATGAAAACCACCGGCGATATCGACACACTCGTCTCCAGCGCTGTTGACCTGTTCGGTGATAATCGCGGCCTGGCCGCCCTGGTCATGTTGCTGGTTGGCTTGTTCATCACCCTGGGCATCGGCTCGTCGTTTTCGACGATTCCCATCATTGCCGCCATCTTTGTGCCGCTCGCCGTTCAGTTCGACTTCTCCCCCATGGCGACCGTGGTGCTGGTCGGTACCGCGGCGGCCTTGGGAGATGCGGGCTCGCCGGCATCCGACTCGACGCTTGGCCCAACCGCAGGGCTGAATGTGGATGGACAGCACGATCATATGTGGGACAGCGTGGTGCCGACCTTCCTGCACTACAACCTACCGCTGATCGGCTTCGGCTGGCTGGCGGCGATGACGCTTTAACCCTCCAGGGCGAGAAGGACAACTGGAATCGGCTTGCAACTCAGCGGATATGCCCCCACCTAGAAGAGTGTTAAGCGTAGTTTTGAACGCATCACGCTAGGAGAAGTTAGATGAGCAAACGTATTTTGGTGGTCCTGACGTCTCATGATCAGCTAGGTGATACCGGCGACAAGACCGGGTTTTGGCTGGAAGAACTCGCCGCCCCTTACTATGTGTTCAAAGACGCTGGCGCCGAGGTAACGCTGGCGTCGCCTAAAGGTGGCCAGCCGCCGCTAGACCCGAAAAGCGATGCTGAAGATAGCCAGACCGACGAAACGCGGCGCTTCAAGCAGGATGAACAGGCCAATGCTGAACTTGCCGCCACCCATCGCTTAAGTGATATGAGCGCTGATAATTTCGATGCGGTATTTTATCCGGGCGGCCATGGCCCGCTTTGGGATTTGGTCGATGATAAAGACTCTATCAAGCTGATCGAAACCTTTATCGCGCAAGGTAAGCCGGTGGCATCGGTCTGCCATGCGCCTATTGTGCTGGTCAATGCGAAAGACACGAATGGCGAACCGCTGGTGAAAGGTCGCGAAGTGACCGGCTTTACCAACGGTGAAGAAGATGCCGTCGGGCTGACGGATGTTGTGCCTCATCTAGTAGAAAACGCGCTTCAGAAGTGTGGCGGTATCTACAGCAAAGCCGACGACTTTACCCCTTATGTGCGTGAAGATGGCCAACTGATTACCGGCCAAAACCCACCTTCCTCTGCACCTACTGCCGAGGCATTGGTCGCATGGCTGACGCGTTAATTAGCCTTACCTTCAGTGTCAAAAACGGCGAGCATAGCTCGCCGTTTTTTATTGTGAGCTTGGTGGGGGATTGCCAGGCTGATGCCCTGATGATGGCCCCCGATGCCTGCTCGATCCGATTTACCGATCAGGCAGGTGGGACTCAAAGGCGCTTAGCAAGCCCCGCAGCAGGGACAGTTCTTTGCGACTTGGTTGGGCGCGGGTAAACAGCGCTTGCAGCTGTTCCTCGGTGCGCGCATGGGGCTGGGTGATAAAGCCGCTTTGCTGCATCAATCGACCCAAATGGTCTTGAAAGTGCATGAATTGCTCGCGGCTAGGTGGCGTGCTTTCAGCAGGCTGCTGATAGACATAGTCGCTGCCGTCGCGCTTACGCCACGCGCGATGCACCTCGTAGGCAAGGATCTGTACGGCTTGGGATAGGTTCAAAATGCCATAGTCTGGATTGGCGGGAATACTTACCTGATGCGTGCAACAGCGAATTTCATCGTTGGTTAACCCTGAACGCTCACGGCCAAACACGAGTGCTACCGGCGCATGCTGCGCGTTCTGGGTCACCGCCTGGGCCATGTCGTCGGGTTCTTCAAAATGTGGCAAGGGGAGGCTGCGCAGCCTTGCGCTGGCCCCGATAACCTGAACACAGTCACTCACTGCCTCGTCGAGCTGAGTGACCACCCGGGCGCTGTCGAGTACGTCGGTGGCGCCAGCGGCAAGGCGAGTGGCTTCCTCGTCGGGAAATTGACGCGGGTTGACCAGCACCAGGTTCGTCAAGCCCATGGTTTTCATGGCCCGGGCGGTGGCGCCAATATTGCCGGGATGAAAGGTTTGCACCAGCACAATGCGAATATTGGAAAGCACGGTGATAAGACAGCCTGAATAGCAATGGAAAACAGCGATTTTACCATGCTTTAACGACAAGAACCCCGCACAGGGCGGGGTTCTTGATGACGGCTAACCGTCAGAGCGATAAGGCTCGGGGGGCAATTACATCATGCCGCCCATACCACCCATTCCGCCCATGCCACCCATGTCTGGCGCGGCTTCTTTCTCTTCAGGGTCGTCGGCGATCATGCACTCGGTGGTGATCATCAGACCAGCAACAGAGCCCGCAGACTGCAGCGCGGAACGCGTTACCTTGGCCGGGTCAAGCACACCCATTTCAAACAGGTCGCCGAACTCACCGGTTTGCGCGTTGTAGCCGAAGTTGCCTTCAGCGTCTTTCACGCGGTTGATGATCACAGCCGGTTCTTCGCCAGCGTTGCTCACGATTTGACGCAGCGGCGACTGCAGGGCGCGGAGCGCCATGTTGATGCCGTGGTTCTGGTCTTCGTTATCACCCGTCAGACCCTGTACCTTGGCCATGACGCGAACCAGTGCGGTACCACCGCCAGGCACAACGCCTTCTTCAACGGCGGCGCGAGTCGAATGCAGCGCGTCTTCAACGCGGGCTTTCTTCTCTTTCATTTCAACTTCGGTGGCCGCACCGACACGGATAACCGCAACGCCGCCCGCCAGTTTGGCGACACGTTCTTGCAGCTTCTCTTTGTCGTAGTCAGAAGACGTATCTTCGATCTGAGTGCGAATCTGGTTAACACGTGCTTCGATGTCTGCCTCAACACCGGCGCCATCGATGATGGTGGTGTTTTCCTTGGTCATGGTCATGCGCTTGGCGGTACCCAGGTGATCCAGGTTCGCCTGCTCGAGGGTCAGACCGACTTCTTCAGAAATCACGGTGCCGTTGGTGAGGATCGCGATGTCCTGAAGCATGGCCTTGCGGCGATCGCCAAAGCCAGGCGCCTTGGTGGCCGCGACTTTAACAATACCGCGCATGTTGTTCACGACCAGTGTGGCCAACGCTTCGCCTTCGATGTCTTCGGCAACGATGGCAAGCGGCTTGCCTTGCTTGGCAACGGCTTCGAGGACCGGCAGCAGTTCGCGGATGTTGGAGATCTTCTTATCCACGAGCAAGATGTAAGGATCTTCCAGTTCAACGGACATGGTGTCCTGGTTGGTCACGAAGTAGGGCGACAGGTAGCCACGGTCGAACTGCATGCCTTCGACGACTTCCAGCTCGTCTTCGAAGCCGCGACCTTCATCAACGGTGATGACGCCTTCTTTACCCACTTTTTCCATCGCCTCGGCAATGATCTCGCCGATACGCTTGTCGCCATTGGCCGAGATAGTACCGACTTGGGCAATGGACTTGGTGTCGGTGCAGGGCACTGACATCGCCTGGATTTCTTTGACGGCTGCCGAGACGGCTTGGTCGATGCCGCGCTTGAGATCCATCGGGTTCATGCCGGCGGTCACGCCTTTCAGGCCTTCCGCAATGATGGCCTGGGCCAGAACTGTGGCGGTTGTGGTGCCGTCGCCCGCAACGTCAGACGTTTGCGAAGCGACTTCTTTAACCATCTGAGCGCCCATGTTCTCGAACTTGTCTTTCAGTTCGATTTCTTTGGCGACCGAGACGCCGTCTTTAGTGACGGTGGGCGCACCAAAGGATTTCTCAAGAACGACGTTGCGTCCTTTCGGGCCCAGGGTAACTTTTACTGCGTTGGCGAGAACGTCAACGCCACGCGCCATGCGCTTACGAGCATCATCGGAAAACTTGACTTGTTTAGCTGCCATGTTCGTTACTTCCTAATAAATTCAGAAAAATGGGAAAGTAAGTAAGCGGTCGAGGCGATGATCAGCCTTCGACAACTGCCAGAATATCGGCTTCGCTCATGATCAAGACTTCTTCGCCGTCGATTTTCTGTTTTTCAACGCCGAAGCCGTCTTTGAAAATCACACTGTCGCCAACTTTCACGTCGAGAGGGCGAACATCACCGCTTTCTAGAATGCGACCATTGCCTACGGCGAGAACTTCACCACGGGTAGGCTTTTCCTGCGCATTGCCCGGAAGCACGATGCCGCCAGCGGTTTTCTGCTCTTCTTCCACGCGACGGACGACGACGCGATCGTGCAAAGGACGGATATTCATGCTCACGTTCTCCTGAGTATCGTCAAAGCCCAAATCAGGGCGGTTAATGTTGATGGTTTTCGTGGGCAGAGCCCGCGAAAAATGAAGACAAGACGTCTTCGCTGTTAATGGCAACCACTTTATAGTGAAGCGGTTACCGAACTTGTGTGCTGCCTGAAAAATGGGGGCTGCGGATGACCTTTCAAGGGGGCGCTCATAAAAAAATCTTGAGGGCTTGTTTTTAGCCTCTCTGCCCTTATCGGCGATGTTTCGGCTCGTCTCGACTAATGAAGTCGCCTTCAATCGGGCCTTGTGGCTGCCCGGCGGATGATGCGCTCTCGTGCTGGTGATAGCGAGACTCGCTTTTTTGATAGGTATGTGACTCGTGATGCCCCGTCGAGCGCTGCACTGTGGCCTTAAGGCCGAGCGCTGTGAGCAGTTTAAATAGCAGGTGGCGCGCGTTTGGTATCAGGCACGCAAGACCGAGGGCATCGGACAGAAAGCCAGGTGCCATTAACAGAGCGCCGCCAAATATCAGCGCGGCCCCGGTAAACAGTTCGTTGGAAGGAATTTCGCCTGCCTGCATACGCTGGCGAGCACGGGCAAATGTCGCCACGCCTTCCTTACGAATGAGATGGAGCCCCACGATCCCCGTACCAATCACCAGTAGCAGGGTGGTTAACAAACCGATTTGGCTGCCAATTGAAAACAGGATGACAAAATCAAGCAACGTGAACAGGGAAACAAAAACCAAAATAGGCATAACAAACTCCGTTATAGGCGTCGCAGTAAATATGGTGACAGTCTGATTGAAAAACAAGCCGTGCTAAATAGTGTATGTAAGCCCAGTTGCGCCTTTGGGGGATTGCCGGGGGATAGTTTGCGTGTCAGTTTGAGCCGTTATGTGGATTAAATGAAAGGCTGATGAAAGGAGCGTTAAATGAAGCTGGATGGTCGGGTGATTGCAATAACCGGGGGCGCGCAAGGTTTAGGCTACGCCGTGGCGCTACGTTTAGGGCAGCAAGGGGCACGGCTGGCATTGCTGGATATTAGTGGTGAAGCATTGGATGATGCTGTCTCCAGGCTTGCCGGTCAGGGAATCGATGCGCAGGGGGTGATCGTCGATGTCGCCAATGAGGCGTCCGTTGCGCAGGCATTTGCCGAGATTGCCGATAGGCAAGGTCCGATTAGCGGGTGTGTCAATAACGCGGGCATTACCGACGATGCCTTAATGGTGAAAGCCAAAGAGGGCCAGGTAGAAACGCGTATGTCGCTGGCGGCGTGGCAACGGGTCATCGATATTAATCTGACAGGCGTATTTCTGTGTGGCCGCGAAGCAGCGACGCAAATGATTGAAGCCCATCACGAAGGCGTGATCGTTAATATTTCCAGTATCTCTAAAGCGGGGAATCCCGGGCAAAGCAATTACGCGGCCGCCAAGGCCGGAGTGCATGCATTAACGGTCACCTGGGCGAATGAACTGGCACGATACGGCATTCGAACGGGAACGGTAGCGCCGGGCTTCATCGATACCGAAATGACTGCCTCCATGCGCCCGGATATGCTGGAACGTATTGCGTCGAAGGTGCCGCTCAAACGCCTGGGTGAGCCGGATAATATTGCCCAGAGTGTGGCCTTTGTGATTGAAAATGATTACTTCTCGGGGCGTATCATCGAGTGCGATGGCGGATTACGACTCTAACTGAATGGTGCAGCACTGGCCGTGGCGTATTAGCGCGGCCTTTTTAGCAGCTGCTTAGCGCGATTCCAGGTTGTCGATATCTTCCGCCCAACGCTTCACTTTACGTCGCTGAAGGCGACTGTTAAGACGCCTGGTATCCACACTGACGGGGATTAATGCGGGCTTGGAGGTCGATGGATCCCTCAAATAAAAAGTGCGTGAAGCCCCGATGGGCCGATCCTCCGAGCCATAGATCGCAATCACGCGCAGTTCTAACTGCAGATTGGGCTGTTCAAAGATGTTGTTATCCAATTGCCAGGTGGCGCGGATCTGCTCGGCGATGTCAGCGAAACGCTGCATATGTAGGTAATCGCCGGAGGCTAGAGGCCCCTGATGGCTTCTGATGGACTTTTCTTGCTGTTTGTCTTCTTTTTCTTCCTGATACTCGGCAACGTCGACCTGATAGCTGCGTTGTTCAGTGTGGAGTATCGCCACTACATGCTGGATATAGATGGATTCGCTACTCATATTGCTGATTAAACACAGCGCGTTCTGCCCGGTGCCGAGGCCCCGGTTGATAATCACGCGAGGCCGTCGCTGGCGTACATAGCCGTTATATAACAACTGCGCGTAAAAGAACCAAACGCCGAGCGTTAGGATGCTTGTGATAGCGGAAATTGCCTGTGCATTGTCGTTTAGCCATTCCATGGAAGCATTCCTTAGCCTGTTGGATTATTGGGTGCTTAAGAGATAGAAGAAAAGCTAGCCCAATACGCTGAAGATGCCAGTGGGAGAATAACTCTTGCCTTATAAATATAAGAAAAAATGCATATAATGGGCGCGCATTAGCTCAGACAGTATTAATCAAATAACGTTAGGCAATAGCAGAGGCATGCAAGGGGGAGCAATACGGGATTAGCAGGAGAAGGGGTATACGATAAATCTGAATTGGTGCGGATGGGGAGACTTGAACTCCCACGCCTTACGGCACTAGAACCTAAATCTAGCGTGTCTACCAATTCCACCACATCCGCGGAACGAGGCGTATACTATCAGCGTTTTATATAAAGTCAATCATAAAGTGTTTGATTCGCTTGCGAGGGAGCGCCCATGTTGTGGAAACGCTGGATAGCAGGAAGCAGTGATATCGTGAAGCGCGCGCTACCCGGCTATTGCGCGTTTTGTTTGGCACCGCTTGAGGGGCACGCAAGCTGGTGCTCTGCCTGTTATGAACAGCTGCCCTGGAATCAACCGGCCTGCCCGCGCTGTGGTGACGAGCTAGCCGGGGATCATCAAACCTGGTGCGGCCATTGCCTAAGTAAGCGTCCTGCATTTGAGGCGGCCCATGTGGCTTTGCGTTATCAGTTTCCCATCAATGCGCTGGTGCGCGATTTTAAATTTGACGCCAAGCCTAGGGCGGGCATGTTGCTGTGTGAGCTGATGCTGGCAAGCCTTCCATCGCCCCCGTTTGATGCAATACTGCCCGTACCCATGACGCCCGAGCGTGCCCGCGACCGCGGGTTTAACCAGGCGCGCTGGCTTGCCGCTGAATTAGGGCGGCGCAGCGGTGTGCCAATGTTTGAGGTCGAGCGAACCAAACAAGGGCCTTCGCAACGTCGCTTGAACCGGCAGGCGCGTTTTGCCAACCTGGCGGGCGCTTTTGTGGTCAACTCACCACCGCCAGCTTATGTTGGAATCGTTGACGATGTTGTTACGACAGGGGCGACGGCCCATGCGCTAGCACTGGCATTGCGGCGTGCAGGTGCTCGTCGCGTGGATATTTGGGCGGCCGCGCGCACGCCGCTTGTGCTCGATTAATCGTTAGCTCCTCGCTCTCTTCTTTATTTTCTTTTTTGACTGTCTCTGGAGTCATCATGACGCATGCTTTTCGCTCACTCTCTCCCGGCCTTGTGATGTCGGCGGTTGAGTCGTTGGATATATGGCCAACGTCGGAACCGTTTGCATTAAACAGCTATGAGAACCGAGTAATGATGTTCCGCGATGACCAAGGGGAGCAGTGGATCATCAAGTTCTATCGTCCAGAGCGCTGGCAAGACGCGACTATTCAGGAGGAGCACGACTTTCTTTCTGAGCTTAGCCAAGCGGGGGTGCCGGTAGCTGCTGTTTGGCGTGATGCCAGTGGTCGGAGTCAGCACCATTACGAAGGGTTTCGCTTCACGCTGTTTCACCATTGTCCGGGCCAGGCGCCCGAACTAGACAATGATGCTCATCTGTTTGCTTTGGGTGAGTTGATGGGCCAACTGCACGATGTTTCAAGCAAAGCAACGTTTGCCCACCGTCCGCGTTTGGTATTGGTGGACGGGGTGCTAAACTCCCAGCAGCGGGTGTTGGATAGTCAGCGCTTGGATCGTCATCAGCGGCGAGGTTATGAAAGTGTTATCACCCGTATGCTGGAAGCGCTTGCGCCCCACCAGTGGGAGGATGATGTGATGATACGCTGTCATGGTGATTGTCATTTGGGCAACATTTTGGGGCGTGATGAGCACTTTTCGCTAGTCGATTTTGATGATTGCTTAATGGCCCCGGCAATTCAGGATATCTGGATGTTGCTGTCGGCAAATGAGCCTGAGGAATGGCGACGCCAGATGAGTGAGATTGTAGAAGGGTACGAAGAAAGCCGGCCTTTCCCTCACCAGCAAGTTGCACTGATTGAACCGCTTCGCGCCTATCGGCTAATTCGGCATAGCGCATGGCTGGTGTCCCGCTGGGAAGATCCCGCATTTCAACGGGCGTTTCCCTGGGTCGCCGATAAAGGCTACTGGGATCAGCATATTCGTCAGCTTGAGCAGCAGTTGATGATGCTTAAATCCCCCCGATGGTTTGCGTAACGCATGGTGATATTGGGGTAGGGTGCGGTAAAATGCGTTTTTTTCGATCTCAATCGATTAAAATATTGTACATGACTTCTATAAATTATATTAATTGTACATTAATGTCTGCGCTGCGTGATGCTACGTAGATCTAGCGGGCAGTAGTCAGCTCTATTTGGCGCGTCAGGGGTTTCCTCAGCGCGTTCGAAACCTTTCGACGAGGCTTACCATGACGGATGATATCGCCCACCACTATCGACATATCATTAGCGCACTGGGAGAGAATCCCGAGCGTGGGGGACTAAAAGATACGCCGATGCGCGCAGCGAAAGCGATGCAGTTTTTAACGGCGGGCTATCATCAGTCGCTAGAGGAAATTATTAACGGTGCCGTATTTGAGTCACAAACCGACGAAATGGTGCTGGTTAAAGATATCGAGCTGTACTCAATGTGTGAACATCACCTGCTCCCGTTTATTGGTAAATGCCATATTGCTTATTTGCCGAGTGGAAATGTGCTGGGGCTTTCCAAATTTGCCCGGATCGTCGATATGTACGCTCGTCGTATGCAGATTCAGGAGAATTTGACCCGCGAAATCGCCGAGGCGGTGCAGCAGGTTACTCAAGCGCGAGGCGTGGCGGTGGTTATTGAGGCGCGTCACCTTTGCATGATGATGCGGGGCGTGGAGAAACAAAATTCCAGTATGACATCTTCCGTAATGTTGGGCGCTTTCCGTGCTAATCAAGCGACGCGTCAGGAGTTTTTAACGCTGGTCAGCTAAACCAGACGTTATATGATGGGCCAGTACGGTTGGTCTATTACCCTGTTTCGTCATAGCATGAAGAGGTTAATTTGCTGATGAGTCCCTTACCGGGGGCAGGAGTCTGTCATGGAAGCGCTGAAAGAGACGCAGCTGTACTGTCCATTTGCCTATATTGATGGAAGTTGGGTAGCGGCCGACAGTGGAGATCAGATCAACGTACTCAACCCAGCCACTGGCAAGCCTGTGGGCGATATGCCAAGGCTGGGTAAAGCAGAGACCGAACGTGCCATTGAGGCGGCCGATGCCGCGCTGCCCTCGTGGCGTGGTCTTACGGCCCAAGAGCGAGCAGATTTACTGCTCAAATGGCATGACCTGATGCTCGAGCACCAGGAAGACCTTGCCATGCTGATGACCTATGAGCAGGGCAAACCGTTAAAAGAAGCAGCCGGTGAAATCGCCTACGCAGCAAGCTTCCTGCGCTGGTTCGCTGAAGAAGCCCGTCGCGCATACGGTGAAACCATTCCTGCTGCCAATGCCAATCAGCGCATTGTGGTCACCAAACAGCCCGTAGGGGTGGTAGGGGCTATTACGCCGTGGAATTTCCCCGCCGCGATGATCACCCGTAAAGCCGGTGCTGCACTGGCCGCTGGTTGCACGATTGTCGTTAAGCCCGCTAGCCAAACGCCGTTTTCCGCCACGGCACTCGCCATGCTGGCTGAGCGCGCTGGGATTCCTCGCGGCGTTTTTAATGTTGTGCCGGGCAGCGCTGCCGAGATCGCCCAGGCGCTTACCCAGTCACCCAAAGTGCGCAAAATCACCTTTACTGGCTCAACCGAAGTAGGCCGTAAGCTGATGGCGCAGGCCGCCGAGCACGTGCAAAAAATATCGCTTGAACTGGGCGGCAACGCACCCTTTATCGTCTTTGAGGATGCCGACCTGGATGCTGCGGTAGACGGGGCCATGGCCGCTAAGTTTCGTAACGCGGGGCAAACGTGCGTGTGTACCAATCGCTTCTTGGTCCAGTCGAGCGTTATCAATGCGTTTTGCGAAAAACTGGCTGTGGCAATGAACAGCGAGCTAAATGTGGGTGATGGAACGCAAGACAATATCAATATCGGACCGTTGATTGACCAGGACGCGGTCAATAAGGTCAGTGAACACGTTCAAGACGCTGTGGACCATGGTGCCGAGCTGTTATTGGGCGGGTACCCGCACCCCCTGGGCGGTAATTTCTTTACCCCTACGCTGATTAGCTTTGCTACTCATGAAATGAAAGTCGCCCACGAAGAAACCTTCGGTCCCTTGGCAGCGGTATTCCCCTTCGACGATGAAGAAACTGCCATTGAGATGGCTAACGACACCCCGTATGGGTTGGCGTCGTACTTTTACTCGCGTGATCTGGGTCGGGTGTGGCGAGTTGCCGAGGCGCTTGAATATGGCATGGTCGGCATTAATACCGGGCTGATTTCCAACGCGGCGGCGCCTTTCGGCGGCGTTAAAGCCTCTGGCTTGGGGCGTGAGGGAGGCCATCAGGGCTTAGAAGAATATCTGGAAACCAAGTATCTATGTATTGATCTTGGTTGAGCCACGTTCTTGACGTGTTCTGAAGGTATCACAAAAGCCCTCATCGACGATGAGGGCTTTTTGATGAGGGGCGTGGCGGTAAGGGTTAGTGGCGGAAGTGGCGCATGCCGGTAAACACCATGGCAATGCCCGCCTCATTGGCTGCATCAATCACTTCCTGATCGCGCATTGAGCCGCCCGGTTGAATGACAGCGGTAATGCCTGCGGCGGCGGCGGCATCGATACCATCACGGAAGGGGAAGAAGGCATCCGATGCCATCACCGAGCCTGGCACAGAGAGTCCTTCATCGGCGGCTTTGATGCCGGCGATTTTAGCGGAATAGACGCGGCTCATTTGACCTGCGCCGACGCCTATCGTTTGACCATTGTTGGCGTAGACAATGGCATTGGATTTGACGAATTTGGCCACCCGCCAAGCAAACGATAGATCGCGCAGTTCTTGTTCTGAGGGCGCACGATCGCTAACCACTGTTAGTGCCTCACGCGTTACCATGCCGTGGTCGCGTTGTTGTACCAGCAGCCCACCGTTGACGCGTTTGAAGTCAAATGCCGGCTTGGCTTCCCCGGGCCAGTGTGCGCTTACGTCCAGCAGGCGTACATTTTGTTTGGCTGCCACAATAGCAGCGGCATCATCGCTGACGCCTGGGGCGATAATCACTTCGACGAATTGTCGATCAATAATCGCCTGCGCGGTGACGGCATCGAGTGCTACGTTGAAGGCGATAATGCCGCCAAACGCACTGGTGGGATCGGTAGCGAAAGCTTTGTCGTAGGCTTCCAAGGCCGTGGCGCCGATGGCGACGCCGCAGGGATTGGCGTGTTTGACGATAACGCAGGCGGTGTCTTCAAAAGCCTTGACACACTCAAAGGCAGCATCGGTATCGGCTACATTGTTATACGACAGCGGTTTGCCCTGCAGCATTTTCGCCGTTGCCACACTGGGTTCATGGGTATCTTCTTCTACGTAAAAAGCTGCCTGCTGGTGGGGGTTTTCACCGTAGCGCATGGCCTGCTTTTTATGCAGTTGCAAGTTGAACGTGCGCGGGAAGTCGGCGTCTGCCTTTTCCACTTGGCGTCCCAGGTAATTGGCAATAGCCGCGTCGTAGCCAGCGGTGTGTTCAAAGGCTTTCACCGCAAGATCGAAGCGTGTGGCCTCGCTGACGCAACTATCAAGAGCCGCCAGTTCACCCAGCACCCGGGCGTAGTCGTCGGCATTGACGACAATAGTGGTGTAGGCATGATTCTTGGCGCAGGCGCGGACCATGGTCGGACCGCCAATGTCGATATTCTCAATGGCTTCTTGCTGCGTACAGTCGGGGTTGGCGACCGTGGCGGCAAAGGGGTAGAGATTCACCACGACCATATCTATCGGCGTGATATCGTTGGCTGCCATGACCTCGTCATCTTGCCCGCGACGAGCCAGTATGCCGCCATGAATTTTAGGGTGCAGTGTTTTTACGCGGCCATCCATAATTTCAGGGAAGCCGGTGTGCTCGCTGACTTCTTTCACCGCAATGTGGTGCTCCTGTAGCAAGCGGAAAGTGCCGCCCGTGGAGAGCAATTCCACGCCATGCTCGGATAAGCCGCGAGCGAACTCGACGATACCGGTTTTATCAGAAACGCTCAGAAGGGCGCGGCGGACGGGGGTCGCAGTGCTATCAGCCATGAGGGTGCTCGTGTGCAGAGTAAAAAGTGAATAAACAATAACGCCCCGGGTTATGGGGCGTCGCCTTCAATAAGTCCATAAAGCTTTAGCTTCTTACGCAGCGTGCCACGGTTTAGGCCCAGCACATCCGCGGCGCGGGTTTGATTGCCGTCGGTGTGTTCAAGCACGCAGGTGAGCAATGGAGCCTCTACTTCGGCCATCACCATGGCGTACAGGTCGGTCGCCTGACTGCCATCGAGATGCTCGAAGTAGCGACGCATCGCTGTTTCAACGGCTTCACGAAGGGGCTGCGGCGGCGTGCTGGCCGCAGGGTCTGCCAGTGTGCCATTTAACCGTGCGTGGCTATCTGGCGCACTGTCGCTGGAAAGGAGATCAAGGTCGCGTTCGGTCATGCTGCATAGCTTCCTTTGGCTAGCAGACGCTTGATGGCATCAGGGGCCATGGCGTCGTTGATCCAATTTATTTGTGTTTCTGTGGATGCCAATCCGTTGAACTGCTGCTTCAATTCACGTCGTTGCGCTGGGATAAAACGGTCATCATCACTCAGATACCAGCCCAGGTGCTTACGCGCGATGCGCACGCCCATGGTGGGCCCATAAAACGCATGGAGAGCGTTCAAATGGTCAATTAGCACGCCACGGCGCTCTGCTAGGCTTGGCTTGGCGCGGTGCTTACCATGCTCAAGAAAGTGCTGGATCTGATCAAAAATCCAAGGATTACCCTGGGCCGCTCGTCCCACCATTACCGCGTCTGCTTGGGTATAGCGCAGAACATCTGCCGCTTTTTCCGGGCTGGTAATGTCCCCGTTGGCAATCACAGGAATGCCTAGACGTGACTTGATATCGGCAATAGTGTCGTATTCTGCCCAACCAGTATAGCGCTGCTCGCGATGTCGGCCATGAACCGCTAACGATTGGATGCCGGTTTCCTCGGCAAGCCGCGCAATTCTGACGCCGTTATTGGACTCTGCACACCAACCGGTACGAATTTTAAGTGTCACGGGAATGTCGACGGCGCTGACCACCGCTTCGAGAATCTCGCTGACGAGCTTTTCATCACGAAGCAACGCTGATCCTGCGGCTTTATTGCAGACCTTTTTCGCCGGGCAGCCCATATTGATATCGATTACCTGCGCGCCAAGCTCGGCATTTAATTTAGCCGCATGGGCAAGCATCTCTGCGTCGCCCCCAGCAATTTGCACGACCCTGGGGCCGGGCTCGCCGCGATGATCCATGCGCAGCTTCGATTTACGCGTATGCCAGAGGCTCGGGTCGGAGGTGACCATTTCGCCTACCACCCAACCCGCTCCCAGCCGTCGACACAGCTGGCGGAAAGGTTGGTCGGTCACACCCGCCATGGGGGCAAGCATTACCCGGTTGGGCAAGGCGTAGGGACCGATCTTCAGCGTTTGAGGTGTTGATAGGGTCATGGCAGTTGCGCTTCGATGATGCAGTTAACGACCGTCAGGTCGTTCGAGGTGGCGTATGATACGCCTACTCGGCGGTGGGGTGAAGGCTAGGTTAACTGAATTAAACCGGTCGCTGACCGGTAAGACGTACCCAGCCTTCTCGAACGGTTGGCGGCTCCATGTGCAGGCCTTCTTCTTGGTACGCGTGCAGCACCTCGTCGGCTTGGTTGGCCAAAATACCTGAGAGAGCGATACGTCCGCCAGGGGCCACGTGGCCAGCAATGGTACTTGCGAGTTCCACCAGTGGACCCGCCAGAATATTGGCGGTGACAATCGGATAGTCGTGTGCGGCCAGTTGCTCTGGGTAATAGAGTGCCAGCGATGTCTCAGCGATATGGTTGCGTTCGGCATTTTCCCGACTTGCTTGCAGTGCCTGAGGGTCAATATCAGTACCATCGGCATGCGCCGCGCCGAGCTTTAATGCGGCAATGGCAAGGATGCCCGAGCCGCAGCCAATGTCGAGCACCTGTTGCCCGGCGAGGTGGCCGCTTACTGCTAGTTCATCAAGCCATTCCAAGCACAGTGCGGTGGTTGGGTGTGTGCCAGTGCCAAAGGCCAAGCCTGGATCGAGGACCAAATTAACGGCGTCGGACTCGGGTGGTTCGTGCCAGCTTGGCACAATCCAGAGTCGCTGGCCCATGCGCAGAGGGGTAAAATCCTCCATCCATTCGCGCTCCCAGTCCCTGTCCGCCAGTAACTCATATTCAATGGCAGGGCAGGGCTCGTCGGGCACCTGTTCTGACCAAGCGGCTTCGATGCGCGCGAGCATGGCGTCAATGCCTTCGAGGTCGTCATAGAGCCCGGTGACAACGGTGTCTTGCCATAGCGGTGTTGTGCCGCGTTCAGGCTCGAATACCGGCTCATCATGGGCATCTTGAAACCCAATCGCCGTTGCTCCTTCTTCCAGCAGTAGCTCTTCCAGAAGCTCTGCCTGCTCGGGCGGAACGTGTGCTTTTAGTTGAAGCCATGGCATGCCGGTTCTCCGCAACACAAAAAGGGACGGGGTGGTTTGGCGGCCACCCCGTGCTGATTAAACTCAGGTTGAGTTAGTTGCTGAGTTTCTTTTCGAGATAGTGGATGTTGACACCACCCTGGCGGAAGTAACTGTCACGCACTAAATCTTTTTGCAGATCGATATTGGTTTTGATGCCTTCAACGAGCAGTTCATCAAGCGCATTGCGCATGCGTGTTAAGGCGATTTCGCGGTCCGCTCCCCAGGTGATCAGCTTGCCAATCAGTGAGTCGTAATGCGGTGGAACGGTATAGCCAGTATAAAGGTGGGAGTCCATGCGTACCCCGAGACCGCCAGGCGCATGGTAAAGCGTGACCTTGCCGGGAGACGGCATGAATGTCCGTGCGTCTTCGGCATTGATGCGGCATTCGAAGGAGTGGCCGTTCAGCACTACGTCTTCTTGACGAATCGACATCGGCAGGCCGGAGGCGATGCGCAGTTGTTCTTTGACAATATCCACGCCGGTTACCATTTCTGTTACCGGGTGTTCGACCTGAACGCGGGTGTTCATTTCGATAAAGAAAAAATCACCGTCTTCGTAAAGGAATTCAAAGGTGCCAGCGCCACGATAGTTAATCTCAATGCAGGCTTGGCGACATGCTTCCAATACTTTGGCGCGCGCTTCAGGATCGATGCCGGGTGCTGGCGCTTCCTCTAAGACCTTCTGGTGGCGTCGCTGCAGCGAGCAATCCCGGTCATAGAGGTGAATCGCGTTGCCTTGGCCGTCGGCGAGTACCTGGACTTCCACATGGCGCGGATTTTCCAGGAATTTCTCCATGTAGACTGTGCCATCGCCAAACGCGGAGTGGGCTTCGGTACGTGTGACGTTAATGGCGGAAAGAAGATGGCCTTCAGAGTGCACCACCCGCATACCGCGACCGCCCCCGCCAGAGGCTGCCTTGATAATGATGGGGTAGCCAATATGCCGAGCCATGGCGAGGTTGGTTTTATCGTCGTCACCCAGTGGTCCGTCTGATCCGGGTACGGTAGGTACGCCAGCGACTTTCATGGCCTCAATAGCGCTTACTTTGTCGCCCATTAGCCGAATGGTTTCGGCGCGAGGGCCGATAAACGTGAAGCCTGATCGCTCGACCTGTTCGGCAAAGTTGGCGTTTTCGGATAAAAAGCCATAGCCGGGGTGAATAGCGCTGGAATCGGTGACTTCTGCGGCGCTGATTAGCGCAGGAATATTTAAATAGGACTGTGCAGAGGAGGCTGGGCCGATACATACCGCTTCGTCGGCTAAGCGCACGTGCATTAGCTCGCGGTCCGCTTTGGAATGAACCGCCACGGTTTTGATGCCTAGCTCTTTACAGGCCCGGAGGATACGTAGGGCAATCTCGCCGCGGTTGGCGATAAGTACCTTGTCGAGCATGGTAGAGTCCACCCGTGTTGAAATAAAGGATTAAGCGAGGACGATCATGGGCTGATCAAATTCCACCGGCTCACCGTCTTCCACCAGAATGGCTTCCACTACGCCGTCTCGGTCCGCTTCAATTTGATTCATCATCTTCATTGCTTCGACGATGCAAACCGTATCACCTTGTTTAACGGTGTCGCCTACTTCAACAAAGGATTTGGCGCCCGGCGCCGGACTGCGGTAGAAAGTGCCGACCATTGGCGAGCTAACGGCTTCACCGCGATAGCTGTTGCCGGGAATGGGGTCTGCTTCAGAGGCCTGGGTATTAACGGCAGGTGCAGCAGGGGCCTGTTGCGGGGCTGGCTGGGCATACTGAGGCATGGGTTGTGGCTGCCATGTGGCGCCATTGGGATGGCGGCTGATACGGACAGACTCTTCGCCTTCCTGGATTTCAATCTCGCTAATATTGGACTCTTCAAGTAGTTCAATCAGCTTTTTAACTTTGCGGATATCCATTACCTAGCCCCGTCACTATTGTTAAGAGTGGTGTGCCTACCACGCTCTAATAGCGCAGTAAACCAAATGAAAAAATGTAGAGAACGCCGCACGATGACGAACGTTACCCTTTTTTACTGCTTATAAAAGCAGAAGTTCAAACAATATGGGGCGAAGTGTGCCGAAAAACTCAAACGATGTCCAGCCATCGTGTAACGGCTGCCTAATGGTATTTTTAAACGACTGTTTTACGATATTCGCGACAAGTAGCCCCATTATCACGTCTTAGCTACGCTGTGCTCGCCTATGCCAGCCTAGCGATTCTCAACCCAGCGTGCCAATTCGCGGAGGTGCTGGGTAAAGTCAGTGGCATTAATGTCGCCTTGAATGCGCGCCTCACGCACTTCTTGCCCTTGGTGAAAAAATAACAAGCTAGGCGGGCCGAATAGCTGGTAACTATCCAGCAGTTCTCGGCTTTGTGCATTGGTCTCAGTAACATCGACGGCAATACGCTCAAAGCCTGAGAGTTCATCGATAACGTCAGGGTCAGTGTAAACCTCACGTTCTAACTGGCGGCAGGAGATGCACCAATCCGCCGTGAAATGGACGAAGACTGGCTTGTTTGCAGCTTCAGCTTCGTCGATAGCGTTATCGAGCGCTGATAACCGATCCAAACGTTGAAACTCGAGCGGTGCCGAAGTGGCATTAGTGCTGGTGGTTGGGAGCTGTAGCGGGCGAAGCGGATTATGGGACCCCAGGGCAGCCCCTATCGTGAGGGCAATCCCCCAAGTTAACAGCACAAGCCCCAGTGTTTGGCGGGCTTTGGGCCAGCCGGAAGGAGTATTGGTTTGTACGGCTCCCAATGCCAATGCCGTACCAATGGCAAGCAGCGCCCAGAGTAATAGCGTCAACTGAGCGGGGATTAGGCGTTCTATCATCCAGATAGCCACGCCAAACAGCAGTAGGCCAAACGCCGTTTTGACGCCGTTCAACCATGCCCCCGAACGGGGGAGTAACGTCGCACCAAAAGTACCCACGAGTAACAGCGGCACGCCCATCCCCATGCCCAGCGCAAACAGTATGGCACCGCCAGTGAGGGCATCACCGGTGGTCGAGATTATAACCAGTGCTCCGGCTAAGGGCGCTGTTACACAGGGGGATACCACCAGCACTGATAGGGCGCCGGCAAGTGCCAAGCCCCCAGGGCCGCTTTTTTGAGCCCGTGACTGCCAGGCATCTACGCGCTGAGCGAGGCGAGGCGAAAGGCGCAGGTCAAACGCGCCGAGCATCGCCAGGCCAAACAGGCTGAATAGAATAGTGAAGGTGATCAGCACGGGGGCAGACTGCAACTGCGCCTGGAGATTGAGGCCGGCCCCAAACAGACCCATCAGTACACCTACCCCGGCATAGGTGGCTGCCATGCCGAGAACATAGCTGGCCGAAAGCAGAAAAGCACGAGGACGGGTGGGTTGCTGCCCGACGATAATCGACGACAGGATAGGCACCATGGGTAATACGCAAGGTGTAAATGTCAGTCCGATGCCAGCTATAAAGAAAATGCTTAGCGCCAGAGGCAAACTGGCATCGGTCATCAAGGTGCTAAAGCGGCTGTCGGCGCTTTTTGGTGCGTCGTCAATATCCTCACTGTCGTCAAACGCTGAGGGTGCCTGTGTTGTGTCGGCGGTGGTGCCGTTTTCAGTTGGCGCTGTCGATGGCGAGGAAGCGGGTGCTTCGTTGGAAGTGGCGGACGGCTGCTCGTCGGCAAATTGACTCGGTGGCTGGCTTTCGGTGGCTTGCAGAGACAGCGTCTCTGGGGGGTAGCAGAGTCCTTCGTCGGCACAGCCTTGAAAAGTGAAATCGACGTCCAGAGGGCCCGAATAGGCGCTTTCCAGAGGTACTTCCATGATCACTTGATCACGGAAAACATACACGTCGCCCATGAACTCATCGTTGGTAAACGTGCCTTCAGGTAAGTCGGGCTCGCCTAATTCTACGTCATTTTCAAGGCTCTCTACTGCGAACTGATGGCGATAGAGGTAGTAACCCTCAGCGCTTTCGACGCCAATAAATAATGTCTCGCCGTCATGCCAAGCCGTCGGCTGAAAGGCCTCTGACACCGGAAGAAAATCGTCACTCTGATCGCTTGATGAGAACCACTGGGCTTGGGCCAATATCGGTAACGCCCCTAGCAGTAATACAAGCCCTAAACGTCGAAGTGTCAGCAAAGTACGTCCTTGGTCAATAGGTCAATATTCAGCTGCCTAGCATACCGCAACTTAAAGCGCTGGCAACGGTTGCAAGCTAAGCGAGCATCCAGCGCATGCCAGTGGGTTTATAAAGCAACGGGGCCACCCGAAGGTGGCCCCGTTGCGTGCGGCGCTAAACCGAGAGAGGTTAGGCTTTATGGTAAGCCGCCGCTGATTTTTCAATCGCTTTACGTGCCGCTTCTACGCCTTCCCAGGACTCAACTTTCACCCATTTGCCTTTTTCGAGGTCCTTATAGTTTTCGAAGAAGTGGGCGATTTGCTGACGCAGCAGCTCGGGTAAGTCGGTGACTTCCTGAATGTCGTCGTAAAGCGAGCTGAGTTTGGGGTGAGGGACGCAGACCAGCTTGGCGTCTTCACCGGCTTCATCCGTCATGTTGAGGATGCCTACTGGGCGTGCACGGATAATGCTTCCCGGCTGAACCGGATGGGGGGTAACGACGAGGGCGTCTAACGGGTCACCATCGTCGGCCAAGGTGTGGGGAATAAAACCGTAGTTGGCCGGATAGAACATGGGAGTGGCCATAAAGCGGTCGACCAGCAGGGCCCCCATGTCTTTGTCGATCTCGTACTTGATCGGCGCATGGTTGGCAGGGATTTCAATCGCCACGTATAAGTCGTTGGGCAGATCCTTACCAGCGGGGATGTTGTCGAAGTTCATCGTTAATTCCTTGGTCGTACAATGGCTAGGCAATCGAAGTTGCTATATGGATAACGACGAATTATACGAACATGGCCGCAGGATTACCAATGCGACATAGGTGTTGCGTAAATGCTATCAGCGCTGAATAGCCTGCCTTGCCATCTCACGACGTTTGGCGGGCATCGTTTAGCGCTATCAGCGTGTATCATAGGTTCTACTTAGACAGTGATGTCAGTTGCCAACGCTGTATGCTCAGGAGGATGACTTGGCACACGCCCAATTGCTGATCAGTTACGGTCAGGCATTTGTTGCACCCGACCGCCGCCTGCACCGCAGTTCCATGTCGGTACGCTTTCCCGAACCGCCGTTGCTTAAAGCAAAGGGGGGCTGTGCGGTCATTAGCGACTCGCTCTCACGCAATACCCTAGCAAAACAAGCGGGCGATATAAGCGTACGCGGCTTTTTAGCCGATTATTTTTCAACGCCGGATCACTGGGATGTTAAAACGTCAGCGACTCGCGTGCTTAGAGCACTCAATAGCTGGTGTTATGGTCAAAGTCAGCACGTCAAAAACGGCAGCTTTGTGTCATCGCTGTCAGCCATCGTATTCCGTGAACGCGATGCCCACTTATTCCATATGGGTGACACCCTGGTGTTTCGCTTGCGTGGCGCCGAGTTTGAGCAGTTGACCCGCGACCATGTCACGGACCTGGGGGGATACCGTTATCCGTCGCGAGCGCTGGGTATGGATGGCAGCGTGGATATTGACTATACCCACTTGCAGGTGAAGCAGGGCGATCTGTTCTTGTTTACTACCCAGGCAGTCGGCGGCACCTTGCTGCCCTCCGACTACGTGCGATTGATTCGTCAGGACGCAAGCGATCTGGACGCGGCCTGCGAACGTCTTGCCAATGAGGCGAAGCAACGGGCTCAAGAGCGTGGTTACGGCGGCGACCAGTTTTGTTTCCAACTGGTACGCATTGATGAGCTGCCTGAAGAAAGCCGAGACCATCCCGGTCAGCTATACGGTGAGTTGCCGATTCCACCAGAGTTGGCGCCTGGGGCAAGATTGGATGGCCTGGAAGTGCTGGCTGTCCTGTCACGCACGGCGCAGTCACGTATTTATCGCGTACGGGATGTGTATTCAGAGCGCGAAATGGTGATGAAGGCACCGAGCCCCGAGCTGTCGTTACGCAACGCTTACTTAGAGCATTTTTTGCTTCAACAATGGGTCGTTGAGCGGGTTAACTCGCCGTTTGTGGTTAAGGTCGTTGAGCCGTCGCGTCCCCGGCGCTACCTTTACTATTTGATGCAGCATATTGAAGGCGAGACATTACGCCAGTGGGCCGAGCGCCATCCGCAGGCAAATCTGTCCCAGCGGTTGGATATCGCCAATCAATTGGGTAAAGCCGTTCAGGCCTTGCACCATCGTGAAATCATTCACCAACAAATCAACCCCGATAATATTTTGATCGACCCCCATGGCAAGGTCGTTCTCACTGACTTTAGTGCCTGCCATATGCGCGAAGTGGATGGCCACCGTCATTCAGGCGAGCTGTTGAGGCAGTTAGGATTTAATGAACACACCGCCCCAGAGTACGCGCTGGGCGATAGCGTCGGGCGGCGCAGTGACCAATACTCATTAGCCTCGACCGTGTATTGGCTGTTGACTGGGGCAATGCCCTATAGCCTGACGCCTAACCGGCTACGCAGTCATACTGACCTGGAAGGCCTGACCTACCGCAACGCACGGACCACTAATCCGGAAATATCGCCGGAGCTCGACGAAGCCTTACGGCGCGCCTTGGACCCCCAGCGCTCCCTGCGTTTCAGGCGTTTATCCGAGTTTTTGCATGCTTTGCGGTTGCCGTTGGGCAAACGCTCGACGGACGATGAAGAGCGCAAAGAGCCGCGTCATTTCTGGCAGGGAGTCGCGGGTATTTTGCTATTGCTGCTCGTGCTGTCGTGGCTGTTGCGTTAACACTTGCCAGTACCCATCAATAATAAATAAGCCCAGGTGTCGCTAAAACGATCCTGGGCTTTCGCTTATGAGTATCAGTGAACGTTTAAAGCGTGAACACAGGCAGTTTGCGTTCTACTTTGGCCAGTTTCAGTTTGGCTACTTTAGGCAGGCCATTTTCGAAAGGCGGAAAGTCCTCACCTTGGATCAACGGCGAGAGATAGTCCCGGCAGGCGTCGGTAATATCGAAACCTTCCTCGCTGATGAAATCGCGGGGCATAAACTTCTCTTGGTTAGCCACTTGAGACAATGGGGCAGAGATGACATCCCACTGATAGGGTGACTGAGAGATGCGACGAATGGCCGGCATCATGGCGTTTTTGCCCGCAAGTGCCAGGGTAACTGCTTCACGACCTACCGCGTAGGCCTGTTCCACATCGGTTTTAGACGCCAAGTGGCGCGCGGCGCGCTGTAAATAATCCGCAACCGCCCAGTGGTATTTGTAGCCCAGGTCCTGCTTGATCATGCCAGCCAGCGTAGGAGCGACACCGCCCAATTGCCGGTGGCCGAAGGCGTCGGTGTTGCCAGCATCGGCCAGGAAAGTGTCGTCTTCGTAGCGTGCCCCTTCAGATACCACAATAACGCAGTAGCCATTCTGTTGGACGCTTTGCTCGACTCTGTTCATGACCGCTTTACGATTAAACGGAATTTCCGGGAATATGATCAGGTGAGGTGGCTCGCCTGGGCCTTCGCCCGCTAAGCCGCCCGCCGCTGCGATCCAGCCGGCATGGCGCCCCATGACTTCAAGTACAAATACCTTGGTTGACGTGGCGCACATCGACGCAATGTCCAAAGACGCTTCACGGGTAGACGTGGCAATGTACTTTGCCACGCTGCCAAATCCTGGGCTGTTGTCGGTGATGGGCAAGTCGTTATCGACGGTTTTGGGAACGTGAATCGCGGTCAGCGGGTAGCCCAGTTTTTCGGACAGCTGGGAGACTTTTAGGCAGGTATCCGCGCTGTCACCGCCACCGTTATAGAAAAAGTAACGAATATCGTGGGCCTTGAAGACCTCGATCAGGCGCTCATACTGGGTACGATGCGTGTCGATATCCTTAAGTTTGTAACGGCACGAACCAAAAGCGCCTCCCGGTGTGTAGCGTAGAGCAGCGATGGCATCGTCGCTCTCTTGGGTCACATCGATGAGGTCTTCCGTTAGGGCGCCAATAATGCCGTTATGACCGGCATAGACCTTACCAATCTGGTCGGGGGCTTGTCGGCAAGCTTCGATGACACCACAAGCGCTGGCATTGATCACAGCGGTGACACCGCCTGATTGGGCGTAAAAGGCATTATGCTGAGCCATGGAAAAATCTCATCTCCTGGAGGTCGGAAGGCGTAAAAATAACTAGGCGAAGTTTAGCGTAAAGCGTTTAGGCCTGCATCCGGCTAGTCGCCGTTATCCATGGCCTGCTCGCGTTGGGCCAATTGCCATCCGCCCAAATCCTTGTAGCGATTGATCATGGCGCAGAATAGCTCCGCTGTGCGTTCTGTATCATAGCGTGCCGAATGGGCAGCCTTGTTATCAAATTCGATGCCAGCAGCTCGGCACGCGCGAGCCAGCACGGTTTGGCCGTAAACCAAGCCTGCGAGTGTCGCCGTGTCAAAGCTGGAAAAAGGATGAAAGGGGTTGCGCTTGATGCCGCAGCGGTTAGCCGCTGCGTTCAAGAAACCGTGATCGAACGCTGCGTTGTGCCCCACCAGAATAGCCCGCGAGCATCCATGGGCTTTGATTGACTTACGGATAGGCCGAAAAATTTCGCCGAGGGCTTGTTCTTCGCTCAGCGCTACCTGACGGCGTAACGGGTCGTCCAGATTGATGCCGGTGAAATCCAGCGCCGATTGTTCAACGTTGGCCCCGTCAAACGGCTGAATATGGTAGGCGTAAGTGGCATCGGGCAGGAGGTTGCCCTCAGGGTCCATTGTCAGAGTGACGGCTGCAATTTCCAGCACAGCATCACCCTGCGCATTAAAGCCGCCCGTCTCTAAATCAACCACAACGGGCAGATAACTGCGAAAACGTTGGGCCATTAATTCGCGGGCAATCGCCTCGCTCATGCAGCTCTCCTTAGTAAGCGAGTAATCAGTGGGCAAAGAGCATCTAGCGCTTTTCGTGGGGTGATTCTAGCAGTTTCCTGTTAAGGCGTCGTTGGCGGTATTCGCTGAGCACTGAGAACGCTATACTTAACGTTTATTCGATCGCGTGAGCTAATAACACCATCGCGTGTGTGGCGCGCATTTTATTCAGAAAAAGGAGTCAAGAATGTCCGATGTCAAAAAGGTTGTGCTGGCATATTCAGGCGGCCTGGACACATCCGTTATCGTCAAGTGGTTGCAAGAAACCTACCACTGCGAGGTAGTGACGTTTACCGCCGACATCGGTCAAGGTGAAGAGGTTGAGCCCGCACGCGCCAAGGCACAGGCGTTAGGCGTAAAGGAAATTTACATTGAGGACCTGCGCGAAGAGTTTGTGCGTGACTACGTCTTCCCGATGTTTCGCGCCAATACTATCTACGAGGGTGAGTACCTGTTGGGTACCTCTATCGCCCGCCCATTGATCGCCAAACGTTTGATCGACATTGCCAACGAGACCGGTGCTGATGCTATCTCCCATGGCGCGACCGGTAAGGGCAACGATCAAGTTCGGTTTGAGCTGGGCGGCTACGCCTTGAAGCCAGGCGTGAAAGTCATTGCGCCCTGGCGCGAGTGGGACCTTACCTCGCGTGAAAAACTCATGGCCTATTGCGAAGAGCACAACATTCCCGTCGACTTTTCCAGCAAAAAGAAAAAGTCGCCTTACTCAATGGATGCCAATCTGCTGCATATTTCTTATGAAGGCGGCATTCTCGAAGATCCGTGGGCGGAAGCGGAAGAAGACATGTGGCGCTGGAGTGTCTCGCCTGAAGCAGCACCCGACCAGCCTACCTATGTGGAACTGACGTTTGACAAAGGCGATATTGTCGCGATTGACGGTGAAGCCCATAAGCCGCACGAAGTGCTTGAAAAACTTAATAAGTTAGGGGGCGACAACGGCATCGGGCGTCTGGATATTGTGGAAAACCGCTACGTGGGCATGAAGTCGCGTGGCTGTTACGAAACCCCAGGGGGCAGCATCATGTTGCGCGCACACCGCGCGATCGAGTCGCTTACCCTTGACCGTGAAGAGGCCCACCTGAAAGACCAATTGATGCCGAAGTATGCCGAAGTGATCTACAACGGCTACTGGTGGAGCCCCGAGCGCCGCATGCTACAGGCGGCCATCGACGAGACGCAGCATAACGTATCCGGTGTTGTACGCATGAAGCTCTATAAAGGTAACGCCATCGTGGTAGGCCGCAAGTCCGACCAGTCGTTGTTTGACGAATCGATCGCTACCTTCGAAGACGATGCGGGCGCTTACGACCAAAAAGACGCGGAAGGCTTTATCAAGCTGAATGCGTTGCGCTTGCGGATAGCGGCGGGTAAAGGTCGCAAACAAAGCTAACAGGCTGGCGGGGCGGCAAGACAAACTTGCCGCCTGCTAGGTGCGTAGGAGTTAAAATGTTTAAAAAACTACTCTCAGGTTTGCTGGGCGGTGGCCGTGACGGCGCTGCGGGTAAACCACAGGCTGCCGAATCAGTTGAATACAAAGGGTATGTCATCACCTCCCAGCCCGATAACCAAAGCGGTCAATACCGTGTCAGCGGTTGGATTCGTCGGCCCCAAGGAGAGGGTGATGATCTGGAACACCGTTTTGAACGTTCGGATATGCTGCCTAGCCGCGAGGCATGCGACGCCATGATGGTCAGCAAGGCCCAGCGCTATATCGATGAAGTAGGCGACGACATGTTCACCCCCGACCCGCGTCGCGAAGGCAATACTTAACAGCGAAGCCGCTCTAACGTTCAAGGAGAGGCGTATGCGTGTTGTACACCGAGCCTCACCCTGGCGCTCCCTGCTAAACGCTGACGGGACGCTCGATACATCAGCGCTCACTGCGCCGCTGGTTCATCTGTTTAATTATATTTCCTCGCCGCAGACCTCATTAGTCGACGCCTATGCGTGGCAACTATCCCTGGTTGAATCATTGGTGCATTACGATTTGCCTGCCTGGCGCATTAGCCAAATCATTAGTGACCATAACGCCATGCTTTACCGTCAGGCGATCGAGCTGTCGCTTGACGAAATGCGTGCCCAGGGCTGGGGAGAGCCGCCGGTGGATTACTGCGTCCTGCTGTTAGGTTCGGCAGCGCGCTATGAAAGCTTGCTGGGTCCTGATCAGGACAATGCAATGATTATTGATGATTACCCAGACCACCGGCATGTCGAAATCGATGGCTACTTTCAAGCGTTAGGCGAGCGGTTTACAGCACGCCTTGATGAGGCGGGTATTCCGCTGTGCCGAGGCCACGTGATGGCGCGCTGGCCGATGTGGCGTAAACGGTTGAGCGAGTGGCGTGCACAACTGGCAATTTGGAGCGCTGATCGCCAAGTGAAGCGGGTACAGCAAACCAATATTCTGCTCGATTTTTCCCCGGTGGCGGGCAATCCAGCGCTTGCGGAACGACTTGGGGAGACCATCGCGGCGACGCTGCCCAAGGCGCCGTTATTTATGCATGAAATGGCCGCGTTGCTTGACGAGCTGCCGGTGGCCCTGGACCGCTTTGGGCGGATAGCCTCAAGCCCTGGTCTTGCGGCGCCGCACGACCAGGCCATCAACCTTAAACATCAGGGATTAATGCCGTTGGTTAGCGCCGTGCGTTTGCTTTGTGTGCGCCATCAGCGCCATGAAATAGCCACCCGCGAGCGTTTGATTGCACTCAATCATGAATCCAGGGCCTTAACGTCGATGCAATCAGATATGCTTCTGGCGGCTTTTGAACGCCTGCAGCAATGTCTATTGGATCAGCAGCGTGTCAATAAAGCCCATGGCCATGCCGCTGATGGTTGGGTGGACCTGCGTCATCTACGCGAAGACCAACGGTTACTTTTAAAATTTGATCTTCAGCAGATTAAAGCTTTTGTGAAGCAAGTAAGAAACGCATAGCTAAGCGCACTATGGGTATGACGCGGTGTCCGCCATTAAACCGTGGAGGTATTATCCGGCGCCGATGGAAGTTCCAATGTTAGGCAGGCACCCCCTAGCGTCTTGGCATCCTCCACCCATAGTCGTCCGCCTAGGTGGGCGATAATGCCGCGGCTAATAGGTAGCCCAAGGCCGCTGCCTTTTGGTCGGCCGTGGGGAATATCGCCGTCTTGCTGTATTTGATGGAATTTTTCAAACACCCGCTCGCGTTCGTCTATGCTGATCCCCGCGCCGTTGTCCTCAACGCTTAAACGAAAATGGCCGCGATGGGGGTAAAGCGCTAAGCGTACTTTGGGCTGGTGGCGATCGGCAAACTTACCCGCGTTATCCAATAAATTGATAATCACTTGTTCTAGCCGGTCTTGGTCGCCGATCACCATCGCGGGATCCGCTGCTAAGCTGACCTCCAGGGTAATGCCACGTTGCTCATGCAGACGCGCAATAGCATCAATGCTGTGTCTCGCGAGCGCGGCCAGATCGAGCGGCACTGGGTTGAGCGTTAAACGACCGCTTTCTAGGCGGGCAAGGTCTAAAATCTCTTCGATTAAGCGCGATAGGCGCTGGCTCTCATGGACGATAACCCCCAGAAAGTGCTGGCGCTTGTCATCGGGGAGCTCGCTGTTATCACGTAAAATTTCTGCGAAGGCGCGTATTGAGGTGAGCGGCGTGCGCAGTTCATGGCTGACCATGGCGACAAATTCGTCTTTGAGCCTGTCCAGTTCGCGCAGTCGTTCATTGGCACTGCGCAGCTCTTCGCCGATTTGGACCAACTCCTGGGACTTCTGCTCCAGGCGGCGATTGTACTCAAGGGTTTGGGAGGTCGTATCCAGAATGCTCAGAATCGACTCGATATCCAACGCTTCGCCACGTACGACTGAGTTAATCAGCACCCGCGCTGAAGCGCTACCTAATGAGCCAGCAAGCGCTTGCTCGGCACGTGTGATCAGCTCGGCATTGGCGGGCTCTTCCGCAGCGAGTGCGCTGCTGGAGGGGCTTTGCTTGAATACGCGACGCGTTGTCTGGTCACCTAAGTAGCGAACGAGCAGTTCGCTGAGTGCTCCTTGAGTCGTTTGCCCACGCCATAGCGGAGCGGTTTGCAGGTTGGGATGCATGGCTTCGGTGAACAGCGCCGCCTGGGTCTGTTCAAGGGGCGTTGGACGAGTAAACAAAGACACCCCCACCAGCAGCCCCACGTTGGCGAGCATGCTCCAGAGCAGCGAATGGGTATAGATGTCCCATTCTTCAAGACCAAATAAACCGTAAGGTATCAGCCAGCCAATCCCCCAAGGGCCCTCGGTGAGGAGCGCTGCATCTAACCAGCCGGACTGGGCAAACCCCGGCAGCAGCAGCGTATAGCACCACACCAGGAAACCGGCAATTAATCCTGAGGCGGCGCCTTGGCGGGTGGCCCCACGCCAGTAAAGGCCAATTAACAGCGCAGGCGCAAACTGTGCGGCTCCCGCGAAGGACACCAGGCCAATGGTGACCAGACTATAGGAGTCGCCAATCAGTGCATGGTAGAGGTAGCCGAGTAACAAAATAAGCACGATAGCCACCCGGCGGATACCCAATAGCCAGCCGGCAAGTTCGCCTTTGGTGCTTAGGTGCAGCCGCCGCGAACGCAACAGTAGCGGCATGACCAGTTGGTTGCTAACCATGGTGGAAAGCGCAATCGTTTCGACGATAACCATGCCAGTGGCCGCCGAGAGGCCGCCAATAAACACCAGTAGCGGCAATCCCTCAAGTCCGGCCGAAAGGGGAAGTGTTAGCACAAAGCTGTCCGGGTCACCTGCGCTTGCGCCCAGCAATAGGCCTGCTAGAGCAATGGGAATCACGAACAGGTTGATCAGCAGCATATAAAGAGGGAAAAGCCAGCTCGCGCGGGTGAGGTGTTGCTCATCGACATTCTCTACCACCAAGACCTGGAACTGGCGCGGCAGGGTTAAAAACGCCAAAAATGACAGCACTAACATGCCTACCCAGCCGGTAACGCCGCCAGGCACACTGTCCAAGCGCATGCTGTCAATCAGCGTTGGTGTGGCTGCTATTTGGGCAAACAGTGCGGCGGGTCCTTCAAACATTACAAAGACCACAAACACGCCGACGGCCATGAAAGCAACGAGCTTTACGATGGATTCCAAGGCAATTGCTGCGACCATGCCTTCGTGGCGCTCGCTGGCATCCAAATGGCGCGTGCCAAACAGAATAATAAACACGGCCAGCACCAGGGCGATCCAGAGGGATTTGTCCATCCAGAAGCGTTCATCCACAAGGGTGGTATCGGCGGTATGGGGGTAGTTAATCAGTACCGCATGACTCACGGTGATCGCTTTTAACTGAAGGGCGATATACGGCGTGATGCTAATCAGTGCCATCAAGGCAACAAGCGCACCCAGGCTTGTGCTTTTGCCATAGCGAGCGCTGATAAAATCGGCAATCGAGGTGATTCGCTGGCGCGCCGCGATGCGCACCATTTTACGAATCACAAACGGCGCCAGCAGCATTGCCAGCGTAGGCCCTAGGTAGATGAGTAGAAAGCTGGGGCCGTGCTCGGCGGCGCGGCCTACACTGCCGTAGAAGGTCCAGGCGGTACAGTACACGGCAATGGAGAGGGCATAGACCGTGGGCGAACCAATCAGTGAGCGGCCTTGCTCGGCACGTCGATCGCCCCAGGCGGCAACCACAAAAAGTAGCGCCAGGTAGCCAAAGGCAGTGCCTAGAATGATGGGGTCAGTTCGCATGGTCAGCGGCCCGCACGGTATTCCATAAGCCATGCCGCCAAGCCGATGACGATTGCCCAGGCGCTAAATAAATACACGGGTAGCCAACCTATGCCGAACGGGGGAAGGCGGTCGACCACGATAATCAGTGGTGGGCAGAACAGCAGCAGGGCGATCACCACCAACGCCACCAAGCGTTCTGTTTTGCGCGTTTTCAGACCAGAAGGTTTCATGAGGCGCTGGCATCCTGTCGGTCGAAGGCATTGGCTTGCAGTGCGAGCAGTTGCTCAAGGGTATCAACGCCACGGGCTTCCAAGCGCGGTAATAGCGCGAGCCACAACTCGGCGGTGACCCGCGCATCGCCCAGCGCAGTATGGCGAGTGCCCGGCGGGAAAGCCAAGTCGTAGCGCTGGGCAAGGCTATCCAGGTCATGTCCATCCAGCGCTTCGTCCAGTGCGCGCGAGATGAGCAGGGTGTCGATCACGGGAATATCGAAGGTAACGCCCTTATGGCTAATAGCCAGCAAATCAAAAGCAGCGTTATGCGCCAGTAATACTGCTTCTCCTACGTAGTCGCGAAAGCGAGTCAGCACGATATCCAGTGGCGGTGCGCCGGCCACATCGGCATCGGTAAGCCCATGAATGGCGGTGCTGGCCAACGGGATGGGTCGCTTGGGATCGACTTTTTGATCAAACACATCGCTTGCTAACAGTCGCGCGTTCACCACGCGGCATGCCCCCAGGCTAATGACGGTATCTCCCCGGCGAAGCTCAAGCCCAGTGGTTTCGGTATCAAAGGCCACAACTTCCAGACTGCGCAGAGAGCGACCGGCGAGGGCTTCGTCGGGCGGAGGAAGGTCGGCAATCCCAAAATCATGGAATTCGGGTCGCGGTGGGGCGGTTTCCCTAGGGGCGCCTACGCGTTCCATGGCGGGCAGCGGAAGCCTCAAGCGGGCATGGATACCATCATCGGCCGCCAGGCTCCAAATATCGCTGGCGTGCTGACGTAACACATCAGCAACGCTTGGATTCAGCGGTAATGAAGGCAGCGTTTGTTGTCGCCACTCGGCGAGAGCATGCTCCGGCAACGCCTTTCCGCGCCAAATAAGGTCTAAATAGACGCGTTTATTACCCAAGCATATTTCACCCTCAAAGCCACTGTCGGGAAGGTGGGCACTTAAATGTTTGACTAGCGAATCAAACAGGGCGATCAGGGCCGGGGCATCGCCTTTAAACCAGGCGGGCATGCCCACCGGGGTAATTAAACGGTGCTCAGGGTCGAGGCGTTCATCGAGTGCCTGCCAGAAATCATTGGACCACATCGGGGTTAAGCGTTCGCCTTGATGCTGCATATCATCAAGGAGCTGGCCAATTTTCGCGACGTTGTCGCCGAGCGTGGCGCCTTCTTCCTGAATGACGCGTTCAAAGCGTTGGCGCAGCGCTGAGGTATCGACGCCGCCTTGAAGGCGTAGTTGAATCAACGCGTCGGCAGCACTGGTTAGGCTTGCAGTATGCTGACGAAGCGGTGTCAGCATATCGGCAAGCTCTGCTCTGACGCCCATTTCGCTTGACCAGGAGGCGGTTGCGTCATTAAACGTCAATAGCGTTTCGCCGTCGCTGCCTGGAACGCGACGCATAATGACTTTTAGCCAGCGGTTATCGCAGGGGGCGAGCAGCTCGCGAGGAGCGCCGTCGTTAGGTAACTGGCTTAACGCCTGTTGCAAACTTGCTACCGGTAGCAGGGCTTCCAGGCGTTTACCTAAACCGAGCCCTGTATTATCGACGAAAAAGTCCTCGGCGGCCTGATTAAACAGCATCACGCGGCGGTGATGATCGCACAGCAATAGCGGTGTCTCGAGCACTTGCAGCAGGGTTTCTAGTTCTTGACGGATTTTGGCCGCGCTGCGTGCGCCTTCAGTATGCGCGGTGGCCAGGCGGCCACGGTCCGCACGCCAGCTTTCGCGCACTCGCTGTAGGTCCGGGCCTAACCCTTTTAGCCAGCCTTCGGGTGGGTATTCATCGCGCGCATCGGGGTTTGCCACTAAGCGTGCTAGCTGCACCTGTAAGTGGCGCAGTGGGGTAAACAGCATACGCTCAAGCAGCAAGCCGACTAAAAAAATCGTCGAACCACCAGAAAAGCTACCCAACCATAGGGCTATTCGCGTTCCCCCGGTGGGGGCAAACTGTGCCTCTAGCCACGCGGCAAAAATAGCGCCGCCCAGCAGGCTAATGCCGCTGAGCAATAGCCATAGACCAATTAAACGCTGGCGCTTGGGCAACCCGCCTTTTGTCATGGCCGCGTCTCGGTTAGCAGCGCGTTGACTTTTTCGACCAGTGCCTGGGTAGAAAAAGGCTTGGTAATGTAATCGTCTGCACCAAGTGCCATGCCTTTTTCACGCTCTACCTCACGGCCATGTGCCGTTAGCATAATGATGGGCAGTGTCGCGGTGGTGCTGTCCTGACGCAACTGCTCCAGCACATCAAAACCACTGATGCCCGGTAGGCTAATGTCCAGCAAGATAAGATCCGGCTTGGCTTGATTAACGCAGGTCATCGCTTGCTCGCCATCTTCGGCAGTGACGACGTCGAAGCCCGCTTGCTGCATAAGAAACTCAAGCGAGATGAGGATGTTGGGCTCGTCATCGACCACAAGCACTCTGGCCATCGTGCTCTCCCGAAATTGAATTGGCGGGGCAGAATGTGTTCCCCGTTGTTAATGAAGAGTGTAGGCAGATGGAGGTGCCGCGCCAAGACGACCTTTTGCTGACGGTGACTGCCTTACTAGTTGGCTGATAGCTAAGACTTTAGATGTAATTTTGTTGTGTTATCAGTGGTTAGCGTGGACGTCAGCCAATCGTCGTACCACTATATGATGGCTTGCCGTATATTATGATTGGCGTAACTAATTGATAATCAAAAGCCAAAGGAGACAATCCTATGAGTGCTGTTATCTTGCTGCTGCTAGGCCTAGGGGCAATGGCAGCGGGGTATTTTGTTTACTCCAAGTTCATAGCCGAAAAGATCTTTCAGCTTGACCCTGACTTTAAAACGCCGGCCCACGAATTTGAAGATGGGGTGGACTATGTGCCGACCAATCGCTACGTGCTTTGGGGGCACCACTTTACGTCAGTAGCCGGTGCTGCGCCCATTGTGGGTCCTGCTATTGCTGTGATCTGGGGCTGGGCGCCGGCATTTTTATGGGTGGTGTTCGGTACTATTTTCTTCGCCGGTATTCATGATTCCGGTGCCATCTGGGCCAGCGTTCGCAATAAGGCAAAATCCGTTGGGGCACTCACGGGCGATGTGGTAGGCACGCGAGCGCGTAGTATTTTTATGATCGTCATATTTTTGGTTCTGCTGATGGTAAACGCCGTGTTTGCGGTGGTGATTGCAGGCTTGATGATGAACTTTTCAAGCGCCGTAGTGCCGGTTTGGGGCGCAATTTTCGTGGCGCTAATCATCGGCCAAATGATTTATCGGCGGATATTAAGCCTCCCGGTGGTATCGATATTAGGCGTAGTTGCTCTCTATGCGTTGATCGGGATTGGCCCCTCAGTCCCCATTCAAATGCCCGACGAGGTCGGGGCTATGTCAGGCAATGCGGTATGGATTTTGATTCTGTTTGGCTATGCGGCCGTCGCATCGCTGCTGCCTGTCTGGATGCTGCTGCAGCCCCGTGACTATATTAATGGTCTGCAACTGTTTATCGGTCTGATCATTCTTTATGGGGCCTTGGTACTGCTTAACCCGACCTTGGTCGCTCCAGCATTTAACAATGATGTGCCCGATGGCACGCCGTCATTATTACCGCTGCTCTTCGTAACGATTGCTTGCGGTGCCATTTCTGGCTTCCATGGCTTGGTATCGTCGGGCACTACCTCGAAACAGCTCAATAAAGAAACCGATGTGCGTTTTGTAGGCTATTTCGGTGCCGTAGGTGAGGGCATGCTGGCGCTGGCCGCCATTCTGGCTGCGACCGCGGGGTTTGCCACAATGGGCGATTGGGAGGCAATGTACACTGCGTTCGGCCAGGGTGGCGTGAATGCCTTTGTGGAAGGTGGTGCCTTTATTATTCACAACGGTATAGGGTTGCCAGAAGCCACCGCGTCGACGCTTCTCACCGTGATGGCGGCGCTGTTTGCAGGGACAACAATGGATACCGGGCTGCGTTTGCAGCGCTATATCTTCCAGGAATGGGGCGAGATCTATCAGCAGCAGTGGATGAAAAAACCGTCTATTGCGACCGGCCTGGCCGTAGGGTCGTGCCTGGTACTTGCCTTTGGCGCCGGTGGCGCGGATGGCTCCGGTGGGCTAATTATTTGGCCACTTTTCGGTACGACCAACCAGTTGTTAGCAGGCCTTACGCTGCTAGTGATTACCGTTATGCTAGTGCGCCTGAAGAGGCCCATGTGGTTTACGCTGGCACCCCTTTGCTTTTTGCTGGTGATGACCATCCTGGCGTTGTTGCTACAGCTTCGTACGTTCTGGAATGATGGCAATATGTTCCTGTTAGTGCTCGACGTCGTGGTGTTGATAGCGGCCGTGTTAGTGGCAATGGAGTGCTCAGCAGCCCTTAAGCGTTCGCGAGCCGACATTGCAGCGCAGCACGATCAACCTTGAGGAGTGACAGCTAATGACCGACGAACCCAAACATGGGTCGTCACGTCGCAGCGGATTACGGGCTTGGTTAGACCAAGCCCGTTTCTTCACTGAAGAGGTATATAGCGCGCGTTATCGAGGTGCCATCGCCCGGGCGCGCCGCGACGAAGACGACCTGTTTATGCTGTTGGTATTTTCCGAGATGATGGGGTTACAGAATCCCGCCTCATACTACACGCTTGAGCTTCAACCGTTGTTGTTAGAACGCTTCCATGACTGGCATAAGCGCATGGGTATGGAGCGCTCTCCGCTGGATCATTTTCGTTGTTGCTGAGTTCACGTCATCTAGAGAGTCATGAATGCAAGCTTTACTCAATCGACGCCTGCTGTGGGTAGGCGGGAAAGGCGGGGTCGGTAAAACCACTGTCGCCGCATCGCTCGCTGTGCTGGCCGCCGGGCGCGGTAAACGCGTGTTAGTAGTGTCGACGGATCCGGCGCACAGCCTTGGCGATGTGTTTGATCGTACCCTTGGCGATGCACCGCGGCGCCTATTAGCTAACCTTGACGCGATGGAAATTGACCCCGATGTGGAAGTCGAGGCGCACCTCCAGCGCGTCACGCAGCAAATGCGCCGCTATGCGGCGCCCGAGATGATGCAAGAGCTAGAACGCCAGATGCGCCTTACCCGGCAGTCGCCAGGCACGCAGGAAGCCGCCTTGTTAGAGCGTTTGGCGCGCTTGATGATCGATGACGACGCGCCCTACGATTTAATTATTTTCGACACCGCGCCTACGGGCCATACGTTAAGGTTGCTCACGCTTCCAGAAGCCATGGCAGCGTGGACAGATGGGCTTTTGGCTCATAACCGAAAATCGGCTGAGCTGGGCAAGGTATTGGATCATTTAACCCCCAAGCGCGGCCGCGATGTGGCTACACCGTTTGATGACCCCACGGAAGATCCGTTGGATGATTTGGACGAGCGTACACGCGATGTGGCTAAAACGCTGATCAATCGTCGGCGTTTGTTTCATCAAGCTAGACGCCGTATTGAGGATGCTGACGCCTGTAGTTTTCTGTTTGTCATGACACCGGAGCGACTGCCGATTCTTGAAACCGATCGTGCGGTGCGCGCCCTGGAAGACGCCGATATACCGGTCGCGGGGACACTTATTAACCGAGTAATTCCCCATCAAGCAGACGGTACTTTTCTCGCCTCCCGACGAGAGCAAGAAGCGCACTATTTGACCCGCATTGATGAACTATTTGCTCGCTTACCGCGGCCTAAGCTTGAGTGGCAGCCTACTGATGTACAGGGGATAGAGGCTCTGGAGGCGTTAGCCGCCCAGCTTGAACAGCAGGGCTTTTAATGCGGGCATTGCTTCTATCCGCCTACGATGCCGTAAGTCATCGCTACTGGGCCGACAGTGTGATGCAGCACGTCGATGGTGTGGCATGGACTCAGTTGCGCTTACCCGCTCGCCATTTTAGTTGGCGTATTCGGGGCAACCCATTGACCTGGCTGTGGAAAGAGCATGAGACACTCAGCCAGCAGTATGATGTGGTGCTTGCGACCTCAATGGTGGATTTAGCCACCTTGGCCGGCTTGTTCCCTTCGCTTGGGCAAGCACGCAAGATTGTTTACTTCCATGAAAACCAGTTTGCCTACCCCGCGTCGGGAGAGCAGCGGCCTCAGGTAGAAGCTCAAATAGTAAACCTTTATGCGGCATTAGCGGCGGACACGGTAGTGTTTAATACCGCTTATAACCGCGATTCATTTGTCGATGGTGCGCGCGCTTTCTTGAAAAAAATGCCCGAGAATGTGCCGGCAGTAAAGCCGCTTGAGGCGCTGCGTAAACGCGCCAAGGTACTGCCTGTCCCAATTATGCCACTCGAAGACGAGCGTCAACAGCAACGCAACCCCCAGCGCATCCTATGGAACCACCGGTGGGAGTATGACAAGAACCCCGAGGACTTTTTTGCAGTGCTGTGTGAGCTAAGCGATCAGGGTGTGGTTTTCGAGCTGGCAGTGGTTGGACAGCACTTTCGCCATGTGCCGCCAATCTTTGCTGAGGCGAAGCAACGTCTGGCAAGGCATATCGTTACTTGGGGGCCTCAGCCTCAAGAGCGCTACCAAACGGAACTCGATAAAGCGGGAATCGTGGTGTCGACGACCTGGCACGAATTTCAAGGCTTGGCGATTATGGAAGCCGCCCAGCGCGGCGTGCGACCGCTGGTGCCTGATCGCCTGTGTTTTCCTGAGCTATATCCGGATGTCTATCGCTACGACGGCACGCGTCGAGGGCTTTACGATCACTTAAACCGTTGGTTGACCACACCATCGGCTCAACCCCCACCACTGAACAGCGCTGATTGGGAGTGGCCCGCTTGGCGGGTAGCTTATTCGGCGTTGCTGGCAGACGCCGTGGTTAACTGATCAAGACGACGCGTCGGCCAGTGCACCACGGCTGTGCGACGCCGCATGGAAGCCGCCAAATTCGGATGCTCGCGGCGAATCACCTGTTCGGCAAACTCTGATAAAAACCGTGATTTAAGTTCGGCACGCGCGCGGTCAACGCCGCTGTGCTGATAAGGGGTGGAGGCAAGCAATAAGAAACCATCATCGGGGATGCGTTTTGCCTGACGGTTGGCATCAATAATAGACGCTGCAGTGCCAATTGGCTTCGCTAAATCAGGCCCGTAAGGGCCAATAATCAGCGCGGTGTTGGGTAGGTGCAAGAAATCAAAGCCTCGGCCAATGCAGATCACCCATTCACGATGCTCGATATCCAGTTCCCGCTGAGTGCCTTGAAGTTCGTTGACGTGAGCGAGGTTGCCGGTCAATAAGGGAAGCAAGTCGCGGCGCATCTCGGTAGGCATATCCGGGCAAGTCGCCTGAAGGGCAGTACTGAGCTGTGCCGGTGAGTGGCCAATACATTCGCGAGTATCAAGCGTTGCCCCGTGCTGACCGTGAACAATCAACGCATCGCTGTCGGTCTCAAAGCCACAAACAAGCGGATAAACTTGTTGCCGTTCACGGCCAAATAAGTGCTCGGCTTGCTTGGAAATCGCGTAGGCATGCGCCCTGGCAGCTTGTGTATCGCAATTAAATCCGGCGCAACCACGGGCTTTGCTGCCATGGGAAAAGTGATAGGTGATGAGTAGCAAGGTGCCCCGGCCCTGCGTAGCTGCATCAATGACGGCTTCAGTGAGTAGCTCTCCTAAATAGGGCCAGCCAAGGTCGAAAATCCCGCCGAGATTGCGAAAGGGCGTGATGATGCCGAGAGGGGTGCGTGTGGCATGGGGTATATGGATACGGCCATCCATGCACTTCATTACCAGGATAGAGGTGGGGTGCTTGGCAAGGTAATGCCGTCTGGCCAATTCTGCGTCGGGGCTACAAAAATGCGCCGCGTGCTGGCGCGATAAATCAAACAGCGCGTCAATTCGCTGTTCGATAGGTTGGTCATGCAGCAGTGAGGCAGGCGTTGGCATGAATGGTTTTCCCCTGGCGCAATCAGTTACCCGTTTAGGCGATCTCGGTTTTTTCTTTATAGTCGCATAAATCTTCAATAATGCAGCTGCCGCATCGCGGCTTACGGGCGATGCACGTATAACGGCCGTGTAGAATAAGCCAGTGGTGGGCATCCTGCAGGAAAGCCTTGGGGACGTGACGTAACAGCTTTTGTTCCACCTCGACGACGTTTTTGCCTTTGGCAATGCCCGTTCGGTTGGCCACGCGGAAAATGTGCGTATCCACGGCCATGGTCGGCTGGCCAAACGCGGTATTCAAAATCACGTTAGCCGTTTTTCGGCCAACCCCAGGGAGGGCCTCCAATGCGGCGCGGGTTTGAGGTACTTCACCGCCGTGGTGTTCAACCAATATGTGGCAGGTCTTCATCAGGTTTTCGGCTTTAGTGTTGTACAAGCCGATGGTTTTGATATGTGTTTTTAACCCATCAATGCCCAAATCGATAATGCCCTGGGGCGTGTTAGCTACGGGGAAAAGGCGGGCAGTCGCCTTATTCACGCCCACATCGGTCGTCTGGGCGGAGAGCAGCACGGCGGCGAGCAGTTCGAAAGGCGTACGCCAATTAAGCTCGGTCGTTGGGTGTGGGTTTTCGGCTTTCAGTCGGGCAAAAATTTCATGACGCTTTTGGGCATTCATGGTAACTCTCTGGGTTATTTAATCGTACCGGTGACGCGGACCCGGCGTTGCTCACGGGGTGTGACGGTCTTAGGTTCAGTAAACGCTTTATGGCGTTGATCAACAACGTTTTTTAGCGCGATCAATAGGCCCACTACAAAAAATGCGCCGGGGGGCAGAATAAAAAACAAAAACTGATAGTCGTCTATAAGCGTCAGTTGCCATCCTTCGGCCACGGGCCCCAGCAATAGCGACATTTCTCTGAACAGAGTGCCCTGGCCCAATAATTCCCGCAGTGCTCCTAGTACAACTAAAACGGCGCCGAAGCCGAGGCCCATCATCAAGCCATCAATGGCGGAAGGTAAAACCGGCTGGCGAGAGGCGAAGGCTTCTGCGCGGCCCAAAATTGCGCAGTTGGTAACAATTAACGGAATAAAAATCCCCAGAACTTGGTAGAGGGGGTAGGCATAAGCGGCCATGAGCAATTCGGTACAGGTGACAAACGCAGCGATAATCATGACAAAGGCAGGCAGGCGAACGGCACTCGGTACCTGGTGACGAATCAGCGATACGGTGGTGCTTGCGCCGACCATCACGACCAGCGTAGCCATGGCAAGCCCAAGCGCGTTGACCACGCTAGCACTTACGGCTAGCAACGGGCACAGCCCCAATAGTTGTACCAGCGCCGGGTTATTTGACCATAGCCCTTCGCGGGTAAGTTGACTTAGCGGGCTCATGGCTGGGACTCCTTGTTTTCCCCAAGTAAAGGGGTGCTGGTGGCGTATTGCAGGGCGCTATGAACCGCATCGACTACCGCGCGGGGCGTAATGGTGGCGCCAGTGAACGCATCAAACTGCCCGCCGTCTTGAGTAACGCCCCAACCCTCGGACGGTAGTGAATCTAATGTTAAGCCATCGAATTGAGTGATCCAATCGCTACGCCGCCGCTCGATATCGTCGCCTAGACCCGGTGTCTCCTGATGATGGGTCACGCGTACGCCGCTGATGCGCTGCTGATCATCAATGCCCACTAACAGTCGTATTTCACCGTTATAGCCGCGCTGCGTTACAACCGGCAAGACGAGGGCGCGTTGGGTGTCGTTATCTACCTGCCAACCGGTTGCACCGTCGAGGAAGCCAAGTTGTGACGCATTGGGTAACGAGATAGAACTCACCTGGGCGTTCTTTAATGGATCAGGTAGTACAGCCTGGTGTTGGCGCTGCTGGTAGGCTTGTTGATGCGTATCGATGCGTTCAGCGGTCAAGCCACGAAGCGTGGCGACGCTGCCCGCGGTGATCAGTGCAAAGAGCCCCAGTACCAGCGCGCCCTGCTGCATGGCATTGAGGGGGGTCATGGCTGCTCCTTAGATGTCGTTTTTTTCAGGCCAGTTGGGCGAGGCACGGTGTATAGATCTAGTAGCGGAACACACAGGTTCATGAGTAGCACTGCAAACGCAATTGCATCGGGATACCCGCCCCAGGTACGAATCAGCATGACAAGCGCGCCGATGCCTGCGCCGTAGATCAGTTTTCCGCGTTGGCTGGTGGCAGCAGAAACGGGGTCGGTGGCAATGAAAAATGCGCCGAAGAGCGTGGCACCGGTGAGCAGGTGCAGCCAAGGCGAGGCGAAGTACTCCGGATCAAACAAGTACAGCAGCGAGGCAAAGGCCATCATGCTGGCTAGCATCGTCAAGGGTATATGCCAGGTGATGATGCGCTTGGCCAGCAAGAGTACGCCGCCCGCAAGCCAAGCAAAGCTGACCCATTGCCAAGCATTTAGGGTGCCGCTTGGCAGTGGTTGACTGGCCCAAAATTGGCTGGCTGATACCCCCTCGCCTTTGTGCTTAAAGGCATCAAGCGGTGTGGCGCCGCTTAAACTATCAATCTGGTCGACCGAGACATTGCCCATGATTTGACCCCATAACATATCAGGCCATAGCGGCTGGGGAGTCGGCCATAGGGTCATATAGGTGGGAAACGACACCAGTAGCAGTGCATAGCCGACCATTGCCGGGTTAAATGGGTTATTACCTAGTCCGCCATAAAGCTGCTTAGCAACGATAATAGCGGCGACCATGCCGATGCCAATAAGCCACCAGGGGCTTGCCGGCGGTAACGATGCGCCCAACAATACGCCAGTGAGCAGCGCGCTGGCATCGTTAAGTGCTGGGCGCAGCGGGCGCTTGCGCAGCCATAAGATAAGCGCTTCAAAGCCCAGGCCAAAAGCAGCGGCCAGCACCACATTGCTGATCACTCCCAGGCCGAAAAAAAACGTCATGGTGATAAGGCCGGGCAGCGTGGCAATCAGCACCCAGCGCATAATGCCTCCGGTACTAGGCATTATGCTCAGGTGGGGTCGATCATTGATCTGGGACGCATGCAGCATACTTATGGGATCTCTTGGGGGGCGTCCGCTTCTCGAGCCTCGGCGAGGCGTGCCTCAGCTGCGTGCAAATTTTCCTGCGCGGTGGCCAGTTGTGTCTCAAGGTCATCATGGGCTTGTTGAGGGTCTTGCTGTGCCGCTCTCGCCAGATTTTTTTCGGCTTTCCTTACGGCGGCTTTGGCCGCCGTTTGCGCGATCCGTAAACTCCTCAGGTCGGCTTGGGGAGAGGGGGCTTGGGAATCGTGGGCTTGAGGTGGCCGTTGCTTCGCAAGGCGTGCCTGGCGGCGTGCCTGCTTTTGCGCTTCTTCACGGGCGAGCCGCGCTTGGCGCCATTCAAAGCGATGTTTGGCGTGTTCAGCTTTGGCGGTTTCCAACTGCTGGTGGCGAAGCCGGGTTTTAGCACTACGGTAGTCGGCGACTAAGGGAATATGGCTTGGGCATACGTAGCTACAGGCATTGCATTCAATGCAGTCGAACAGCCGGTAGTGAGCCAGCTTGTCATCGTCATTCGCACGCGCATACCAGTGCAGCTGTTGTGGCAGCAAGTTAGCGGGACAGACGTCTTCACACGCCCCGCAGCGGATACAAGGCGTTTCAGGTGGCGCAGGTGGCAGTTCTTCCCACGTGGCGGCAATTAAGCAGTTTGTTGCTTTGGTCACCGAGGCGCCAAGATCAGGCAGCGGCGTACCCATCATCGGGCCGCCTTCAATCAGTTGGTGAAGTACTGAGCGATTCAGGCCCGCCTCATCAAGCAAAGTGACTATCGGCGTGCCGATACGCACCCAACGGTTACCGGGGTCGCTGATGGCTTCGCCGGTTAGAGTCACCAGCCGCTCCACCAGCGGTTCGCCATCGCGAACCGCACGCAGCGCCGCTAACAAGGTGCCGGGGTTATGGCAGAGCACACCGACATCCACTGGCAGGCCTTGATTGGGCACGTCCCGGTTAAGCAGCGTTTTAATCAATTGACGCTCGCCACCGCTGGGGTAGCGTGTGGTCATCACAGACAGCGTGATAGGTAGCGGATGGCTGACCCCAATAGCCTGCCTTAGGGCGTGAATGGCATCAGGTTTGTTATCTTCGATGCCCACTATAATGTGCTTCGCGCTGCAAAGAGAGGCTATGAGTTGTGCACCTTCGAGCACCTCCAGCGCAAAGTGCTGCAGGGTAAGGTCATCGGTGGTGATATAGGGTTCGCACTCGGCGGCGTTGACCACCAAGGTATCAATACGCTGGCGTTCACCCACCCGGGCCTTGATGTGGGTAGGAAAGCCCCCTCCGCCAAGCCCTACCACACCGCTTTGCTCCAGACGCGCCAATAGTTGCTCAGCGCTGGCGGTGGGCCATTCAAGCGGGGCTAAACGCTCCCAGGTATCGTAACCGTCACTGTCGATGGTGATGGCCTTGGCATCCATATGCGAAACGGTACCGCTGATGCTGGCATGTAGGTCAGCTGAAATCATGCCATCGCGCCTGGCGATAGGCGTGCCGACGCTGACCCTTTCGCCCACGGCGACGGTAGCCAGGGCAGGGCGTCCGGTATGTTGATCCAATCGCAGCACGACCCGAGAGGGCAATGTCGCATGACGCACTGGCACTAAAGAGCGCTGTTTGCGTTCGGGCGGATAGATACCGCCATGAAACTCAAACGTGCGAGCCATAAGGCATCTCCACTGAATGAGGACGATCGCTGGCAATAACGTGCGGCGGTTGGGTAACTGGCTGCCATTGGTTGAGCGGCGTGCTGGGTGGCAGCATATCGATGCAATCTACCGGGCAGGGTTCAAGGCAAAGATCACACCCCGTACATTCATCCTCAATAACGGTATGCATTTGTTTGGCCGCGCCAATGATTGCGTCGACCGGGCACGCCTGGATACATTTGGTGCATCCAATGCACTCATCCTCGCGGATAAACGCGACCAATGGTTCACCAGGGGCTTCGCCATCCAGAGGTTCAGGCGTTCGACCTAGCAGGTCGGCGAGGGCGATAATAGTGGCTTCACCACCAGGCGGACACTTGTTGATAGCATCCCCCTGGTTGATGGCCTCGGCGTAGGGACGGCACCCGGGATAACCGCATTGTCCGCATTGCGTCTGGGGAAGCAAAGCGTCAATGTTTTCAACGAGCGAGGACTCGTCGCCTTTGAAACGCTCGTTGACAGCGCCCAGCAAGGCCCCAAACCCCACGCCCAAAGCGGTGAGCACACCGACGGCGTTCAGCAGGCCAAGCATCGAAAATGTTTCGCTCATTGACACATTATCCTTGGACCAAGCCAGAAAAGCCCATAAAGGCAAGTGACATCAAGCTGGCCGTGATCATCGCGATAGCGGCACCTTTGAAAGGGGTCGGTATATCCGCCGTTGCCAAGCGTTCGCGCATGGCGGCAAACAGCACCAGCACCAATGAAAACCCAATCGCCGCTCCCAGCCCATAAAGGGTGGTGGCAAAAAAGCCCAGATCGCGATTCAGCGATAACAGTGCAACGCCAAGTACCGCGCAGTTGGTGGTAATCAGGGGTAGAAAAATCCCCAGTACACGGTGCAGTAATGGACTTAGCTGGCGCACCATGATGTCGGTGAACTGAACCACGGCGGCAATCACCACGATAAAACTGATGGTGCGTAAATAGGTAATGTCTAAAGGTACCAACAGCCCGTGGTACACCACAAAGCTGGCGGCCGAGGCAAGCGTAAGCACAAAGGTTGTGGCCAGCGACATGCCCATGGCTGACTCTAGTTTATTGGAAACGCCCATAAATGGGCATAAGCCAAGAAACTGTACCAGCACAAAATTGTTGACCAGCGCGGTGCTTATCAGAATAACGAAAAGCTCACTCATGGCGGCGTATTGTGCTCAGAAATCACGCCGCTGGCTAGCGGTGGTCTGAATAATACCACCTGATGTCGACCAGCTTCCTTGGCAAGGTAGAGTGCCTGATCGGCGCAGCTGACGACCTCACTCGGTGACTGGGATTTAGGGTCCTGCAGCATGGCAATGCCCGCGCTTATCGTGACAAAAGGCTTCACTGGCGATGTTGCATGAGGGATCTGCAATCGATCTACCGCTAATGAGAGCTGTTCGCCAATATGTTTGGCAGAACCGGGCGACGTGTGGGGCAGGATAGCGCAGAATTCTTCTCCCCCTGTTCTGGCAATAAAAAAGCCCCGCGCCTGCGCGACATTATGCATAACTTCGGCAAGACGCTGCAGGCAGATGTCCCCTTCAGGGTGCCCGTAGTGGTCGTTGTAGAGTTTGAAGTGATCAATATCGAGCATCATCACCGCAAGCAAGTCTGAAGTGCCGTCGACTTCGCTAAAGGCGGCATCAAGACGCTGGTCAAAGAGTCTCCTGTTCGGCAGCCCAGTCAGTGCGTCATGAGTGGACAGCTTCAGCAGTTCATCATTGAGCTGTTGCTGATGGGCAAACTGTTCCTGAAACGCACGCGATAACAAACCTATTTCGTCATCCCGCTTGGTAAGCCAATCAGTTTGTGACTCGGTCATACCTATTTGCTGGGTAAATTGAGTTAATAAACGCAGTGGCTTAAGCACAATTTTTTCAAGCAAGAGTAGCACCAGGGCGATAACCATGATCATTAGAACTGCAGTCCACACCAGTACATAGCGGAAGGTGGTTAAACTGGTTAAGTAGCTGGTGCGATTGAGGTCTATACCTAACGCTAATGAAGGGGAGTTGGCCGAGCCATAGGCAGGGAAGTAGCGTTCGGCAAATACTGTATTGCCCGAAAAGTGGAAATCATCGCTGCCGGGCGCTTTCTCGTTGCTGAGAGTAAGCGAAATAGGCAGGCCCGTATAATCTTCCATGTAGCTTATCCATTCATCGTCTAAAGAACGAACTTTGAATAGCCAGCCAACTGAATCACCACTTTTGTCGGTACGTAAAATGGGGGTTGAAGCCATGAGTGCAGCATTATGATCAGCGTAGATAGCCGTGCTCTCTGAGCGATCCTCCGCGATGGCGGCTTGCATGGTTTTTACAAAAGGCGTCATCCAGGCACATTCATCATTGGGTGTCGTACACGTTTGATAATTGCCGGTGACAGGATTAATACCCGCCAAAAAGTGCACATCGCCTGTGGTTGTGAAAAACGCCATCAGTTGATAGCGCATGTCCTCAAACATTTCTTGGCTAAAGTTGACCTCTGAATAGCGTGGATAGTCGCCTTGAACAAATTGATAGGTATCATCCCAATGAGCCCAGTCGCGAACCTGGGACTGTAATTGCTGCTGATCAAGTTGGAAGCTACGTTCAACACGGTCCAGCTCGCGTTTCACCATTGCCCGCTCTTCAGCTTGTAATGCTGGAAATATAATCCATGCGCTGAGGGCTGCCAGCGCGGCTATTGCACAGACAAGTAAACCACCAAGAGCAGCAAAAAAACGAAATCGCAGTGAGCGTGAGAAGCGATGTTGCATATAGTGAGCTCAGCCGTGTTGAACTTGCCAATATAAACGCATAAAAAAGGGGCTAAGGCAGCTTGCCTTGCCCCTAAATTAAAGTTTACCTGATTATGTTACCCGTTGACCCGGTTCAGCGCCGGAATCCGGGGAAAGCAGATAAATGCCGTCTTGATTGGCCGAGGCGAGGACCATGCCTTCCGATACACCAAAGCGCATTTTACGCGGTGCAAGGTTGGCGACCATCACCGTTAAGCGTCCTTCAAGCGCTTCCGGAGCGTAGGCCGAACGGATGCCCGAAAATACATTGCGGGTTTCGCCACCTAGATCTAGCGTTAGTTGAAGCAACTTATCGGCACCCTCAACGTATTGCGCCTTGGCAATGCGGGCAATGCGCAGGTCGACCTTGGCAAACTCATCGAAGCTGATTTCGGGCGCGATTGGGTTTTCAGTCAAAGGGCCTTTGGGTGATTCCTTAAGCTTTTGTTCTTCCACCAGATCCTCCTTTGAGGCCTCAATCATGGCGTCAATCTTGTCGCGCTCGATGCGCTGCATGAGGGGGTTGAATTTATTAATGGCATGATCGACCAGAACGTCTTGGCGACTCTCCCAGTTTAGCGTATCGACGTTCAAGAACACCCGCGCCTGCTCGGCCATGCTGGGAACCACCGGGGCGAGGTATACCATTAGTTGGCGGAACAAATTAATGCCTACCGAGCAGATATCCAGCACGTCGGCATCGCGTCCTTCCTGCTTGGCCAGCACCCAGGGCTCTTTTTCAGCGATGTAGGTGTTCGCCTCGTCGGCCAATTCCATGATGCTGCGCATCGCGCGGCTGAATTCGCGAGCTTCGAAATCCTGGGCAATGCTGTCACCAGCGCTAATGAAACGGGCGACCATTTGCGGCTCGCTGCAATGGGCCGACAACTGGCCGCCGCCTAGTTTCTTAACAAAGCCCGCGCAACGGCTGGCGATATTGACCACTTTGCCCACTAGGTCTGAGTTTACTCTTGCGGCAAAGTCTTCAAGGTTCAGGTCAAGGTCGTCGACCTTGGAGGTTAGCTTGGCGGCAAAGTAGTAACGCAAATATTCAGGGTTGAGGTGGTCGGCGTAGGTGGCGGCTTTAATAAAGGTGCCTCGGGACTTCGACATCTTGGCACCGTCCACAGTCAAGAAACCATGACAGTTAACCGCGGTGGGTGTGCGCAGATCGGCACCGTGGAGCATGGCCGGCCAGAACAGAGCGTGGAAATAAACGATATCTTTGCCGATAAAATGGTAAACCTCAGCGTCAGATGTTGGCTGCCAAAAGCTGTCGAAATCGATGCCTTCACGCTCGCACAGGTTTTTGAAGCTGGCCAGGTAACCAATCGGCGCATCAAGCCATACATAAAAGTATTTGCCAGGAGCGTCGGGTATTTCAAAGCCAAAGTAAGGCGCATCGCGGGAAATATCCCACTCGTTAAAGCCTGACTCAAACCACTCCATTAGTTTATTGCGAATTTGCGGCTGAACGTGGCCATCGTTAATCCAGCGCTGAAGAAAATCTGCAAAGTCCGGTAACTTAAAGAAATAATGCGTTGAACTGCGTACTTCAGGGGTGGCACCAGAAATCGCCGAGACCGGGTTGATGAGCTCTGCCGGCGTATAAGTAGCGCCGCATTTCTCACAGTTATCGCCGTATTGATCGTCAGAGCCACATTTAGGGCAGGTGCCTTTAATAAAGCGGTCGGCGAGAAATAGCCCTTTTTGTGGGTCAAACATTTGTTCAATTTCGCGTGTGGCGATATGGCCTTTATCGCGTAGACGCTGATAGATCAACTCGCTGTAATAGCGGTTTTCGTCCGAATGAGTGGAATGGTAGTTGTCAAAGGCGACGCCAAAACGGGCAAAGTCGGCTTGGTGGTCGCGTGAGACCCGGTCAATTAATGCCTCAGGGGAAATGCCTTCTTGTTCAGCACGCAGCATTATGGCGGTGCCGTGCGCATCATCGGCACATACGTAATAGCATTGCTGACCACGGCTTTTCTGAAAACGCACCCAAATATCGGTTTGGATATATTCCAGCAAATGGCCCAGGTGAATAGCGCCGTTAGCGTAAGGAAGCGCACTGGTTACCAGAATGCGGCGCGAAGAAATAGTTGACATGATGAACGAAAATCCCGATCAGACATTAACAAAAAAGATATATGGCGAGGCATTTATGCCTCGCCGGGAGTGACGCAGTGCGCGCTAGTAAAGCGCCTGCTCCTCTTGGACCACTTCGCGCAAAAGCTCCAGAAACAGCTTATCCGCCTCTGAGTGCTCAGCCGGGTCTTCGGGGATATGCACGCTAGTGGTATCGGATATTTGGTTGGCAATTTGCGCCATAACGGCTGGACTGCTGCCTTCGCTAAGCTGTTCGCGGGCAATGACCAGCGACTGTTCAAGAATTTTGGGATCTTGCAGCAGCTTGCGAATAAAACCACGTAGCTCATTAATGATGCGCGTTTTCTGAATTTCTGAAGCGGACATGGGATTCTCCTTAAGATCGCGACGTGCTGAGCGTCAGCCGAGACCACTAAATGCTTTGACCATAGCATTTTTTCCGCCAGCGAGCATGGGCGGGTGTGCTCAACTCGTTAAGCGCCCCGCTTTGTGTTTTACCGGGTTGGCGTATTGCGCCAACCAGTATGGGCGTAGCTGTTCAGGGACGTTGGCCAGCCGTGCATTGAAGCGCTCCCGGTCGTCACGGGTAATGGCACGCCGGGCCACCAGCTCTGGCGCATCACCCAGTGCTTCAAGCGCCAGATAATGACTGGGAAACAGCCGGTAGCCGCCAATTACCTGTCGGTCTATGTCAGCGGCGACCTCGTCAGGAGTGGCCATGTCGGCGCCAACCGGCGAGCCAAAGCGCAGTTGAACACGCCCCTTGGTGCCGGTAATGCCGGCGACAATGGAGCGAATATCTTCGAATTCGCTTTTCGCGTAGCTGCCTTTGGTGTCGATATCGTAAAGCTCTTGGGCTTTTTGCAGATCGCAGGGGTCGTACTCGTAGCTGATTGAGACCGGCACGAGCTTAAGCTCGGCAATCGCTTCGCCGAACAGTACGTCACGGTTGCTGGTGCGGCTGGCGATAGTCAGCATCTTGATAATGGCAGGGTCAGTCCGGTCAATACCGTTTTTGGCTCGACCTTCCCGCTGTGCCATCCAAATCGAGTGCTGATCCTCGGTGATCGAGTGACGGATATAGGCTGAGAGTTGCTGATAAGCGGCCAGCATGGCCCGCTTTCCACGTACGCTGCGGGGTACAATGAAGCTTTTGTTCAGCCGCATTAGATCGGTGACATAAGGCTTTTTCAATAAGTTGTCGCCAATCGCAATGCGCACGGTATCCCGGTTTGCTTGATAGAGGGCGTAGTTGACGAAGGCTGGGTCAAGCGAAATATCCCGGTGATTACCTATAAATAAATAGGCGCTATCAGCGTCGAGCTTATCTAACCCCTCGACCTCAAAGGCATCAGTGGTCGTGCGAATCATGCGCACCATGTAACTTGCGATGCGCATCTGAAATTCGCGCACGCTAGTGACGTCCTTAACCTCCCGGCGCACCGCGTGGCTGGCAATGGCTCGTGCCAGCGGTGGAGCCCAACGGGCTAAGCGGGGCAGCCGGAAGCGGGTAAGCGCATCAAGCAGCTCGTTATCCCGTGAAAGCTTGGCAAGCACGTTGGCTACTTCATGATCCATGTAAGGGCGAATATCCGCCCAAGGGTCTGATGTCGTCGAGGTAGTTGAAGCGTTATTGTGATGTGTCATGCGATCCGTAGGATTTCAATAATAAAATCAATTGTGTGGGCAGCAGAAAGTCGAAACTGTCAGACAGAGTGCTCAAGGGGCTGAAGGTTCCCGTTGTGTCTCACCGCCAAGCCATTCCATCAAGCGAGCGATATCCTCAGACAGGGCGTTCGCCATCAAAATAAAGTCGGTTTCTAACCGGGCCAACGCATCGTCGCCATCATCGGTTTGGTCGGCCTCTTCTATTAGTGCGTCGCCAAAACGCAGCGACTTAAGCGCTAAGTCCTCGTGTAATACCAAGCTTAGGCGACCTTCGATATGTAGAGCGAGTTTACTCGCTTGGCGCCCACTCTCTAATAGCTGTTGGATTTCGTCGCTGTCCAGGTCAACCTGCCGCGCGCGGAGCACGCCATCGTCGCCTTTGGCTTTTAATTCTACCTGATAGCCAAGCTGAAGGTCGGCGGGGCGGCTTGTGGGGTCACCTAGCCAAGTGGTCATGGCACGCATGGGCAGCGTCTGAGAAGCTAACGGTGTAACGCTCAAGGTGCCCAGGGATTCGCGTAGCAGGTCTAGAATATCTTCCGCCCGTGTGCGCGAGCTGGCATTAATGCCGATGAGTTGGCGGCCCGTATCCCACCATAAATCAATTTTTTGGCTGCGAACAAAGGCGCGAGGCAGCAGGTCTTCAGTGACTTGTTCTTTAAGAGCGGTTTTCTCTTTGCGGGTTACTTTGCGGCCTTCGCTTGCTTCAATATTGGCCACCTGCTCGTCGACTTCCTCTTTAACGACAGAAGCGGGTAACAAGCGTTCTTGGCGTAGCGCCGACAGCAGACGATGGCCTTGGATTTCATGTAGCCGCTGACCACTACCGAGCCGCCCGGCAGGTGCCGTCCAACCAAGACGCCGCGCATCGGCATTACCTAAGGGCGCCGCCGCGTGCGCATCCAGCGCGTCGCTCAGGGCCGATTGGTCTAGCGCCGGGGCGCTATGTACGCGATATAAGTGCAGGTGTTTGAACCACATGTCGCCTGTCCTGTTTAAAAGGTGGCACATTATGTCGAAAGCAGCGCTTTCCTACCAGCACCGTCACCAAGAGGTTGAATGTTGCGAGTGTTTCAAACTTATGTTTGATTGGGGATGGCGCTGGCTCAGTTAAGTTGGTTAGCGGTCATTATCAATAACGTATACACCCTGGGAGTATTTATGTCGGCTGACTTAGTATCGCGTATTCATCTCCGTGTACGTGGGTATCATTTGGATGGCTATGGGCACGTTAACAATGCGCGTTACTTGGAATTTATGGAAGAAGGGCGCTGGGCGTTTTTCGATGCACATCCCGCGCTCATGAAAGAATTGCACGATGCCGGTCGGGCATTTGTCGTGGTTAATTTGAATATTGATTACCGTGCCGCCGCCGTTCAAGGCGACGACTTGGTGATCATGACGGGGATTGTCGATGTGGGCGAGCGTAGTGCGATATGCCACCACCAGATTCGCCAACAGAATGGCCGTTTAGTGGCCCAAGCGGATCTCACCTTTGTGTTGCTGGACGTGCGGGCCAACAAGGCTAGCGCTATTGACGGCAATGTCCGCCAGACGCTTGAGGCTTTAACAGTAGAGAAGGCGGTATTTGCCGATTGAAACGTCTTGACGATGTGACCGGCTGCCCTTGGTGCCAATGCAGTGGTATGATGGGGCAGTATTTGGGCGCCGCTTTGCCGTGCCTTTAAGGCCGTTTTTATAAGCGCTTTCAACTCTCGCAGTGCCAATGCAGTGCAAAGGATCTGACTTTCATGGGTGACATCGCCAGAGAAATCTTGCCCGTCAATATTGAAGACGAGCTCAAACAGTCGTATCTCGACTATGCGATGAGTGTCATTATCGGCCGCGCGCTACCTGATGTGCGTGACGGCCTGAAGCCTGTTCATCGGCGTGTGCTGTTTGCCATGCATGAGCTGAGCAATGACTGGAATAAACCGTATAAGAAGTCGGCGCGTGTCGTCGGTGACGTTATCGGTAAATACCACCCGCACGGCGATAGTGCGGTCTATGACACCATCGTTCGCATGGCGCAGCATTTCTCAATGCGCCACGTGCTGGTCGACGGCCAGGGTAACTTCGGTTCGATCGATGGCGATAATGCAGCGGCCATGCGTTATACCGAAGTGCGTATGTCGCGCCTGGCCCATGAGCTGCTCGCCGATCTTGAAAAAGATACCGTCGACTGGGTAGACAATTACGACGGTACCGAGCGTATTCCTGAGGTGCTGCCCACAAAAGTTCCCAATCTGTTGATTAATGGGTCATCGGGTATCGCTGTGGGCATGGCCACCAACATCCCGCCGCATAATATGCGCGAGGTGATTGATGGCTGCCTGGCTCTGATTGATGACTATACGCTGTCGGTGGATGATTTGATGGAGTATATCCCCGGCCCGGATTTCCCCACAGGCGCTATTATCAATGGCCGCGCGGGTATTCTGTCAGCTTATCGTACCGGGCGGGGACGCATTTATGTGCGCGCTTGCCACACCATCGAGCACCACGATAAAACCGGCCGCGATCACATCATCATTACCGAACTGCCTTATCAGGTAAACAAGGCGCGTTTGATCGAAAAGATCGCCGAATTGGTCAAAGAGAAGAAGATAGAGGGCATCGCCGAACTGCGCGATGAGTCCGATAAAGACGGGCTGCGCGTGGTTATTGAAATTAAACGCGGCGAGTCCGGCGACGTCGTGGTGAATAACCTCTTCGCTCAAACACAGCTACAAAACGTCTTTGGTATCAACATGGTGGCCCTCGAAAATGGCCAGCCTCGCACGTTGAACCTGAAAGAAATGCTCGAAGCGTTTATCCGCCACCGGCGCGAAGTGGTGACTCGGCGTACGCTGTTTGAACTGAAAAAAGCCCGTGAGCGTGGTCATATCTTGGAAGGTTTGGCCGTCGCCATCTCCAATATTGATCAAGTCATTGAGCTCATCAAAGCCTCGCCCAATGCGGCAGAAGCGCGTGAGAAGCTGCTCGCCAAGACATGGCAGCCCGGCCAAGTGACCGCCATGCTGGAGAGAGCCGGTGCAACGTCGTGCAAGCCAGAAGAGCTTGAAGAAGGCTTTGGCCTAAACCCCAGCGCTACTGAGTACCGGTTGTCGCCAGCGCAGGCTCAGGCGATCCTGGAGCTTCGCTTGCATCGTCTTACCGGCCTTGAAACCGAGAAGCTGCTTGATGAATATCTCTCCATCTTGGAAAAAATAGCCGAGTTGACAGAGATTCTTGCCTCGCCAGACCGTCTGATGGAAGTGATTCGTGAAGAGCTGCACGCGGTGCGTGATCAGTTCGGCAACGACCGTCGCACCGAAATCCAGGCCAGCCATCTCGACCTGTCGATGGAAGACCTGATTGCCGAAGAAGACATGGTGGTCACCGTCTCCCGCTCGGGCTATGCCAAGACCCAGCCGCTTTCCGACTACCAGGCCCAGCGTCGCGGTGGCCGCGGCAAGTCCGCCACGGCCATGAAAGACGAAGACGTCATCGAGCACCTGCTGGTGGCGTCGACCCACGATACGGTGCTGCTGTTCTCCAACCGCGGCAAGGTGTACTGGCTGAAAGTCTACGAAATGCCCAACGCCAGCCGCGGCTCGCGTGGCAAGCCGCTGGTCAATATGCTGCCGCTCGAGGAAGGCGAGGCGGTCAACGCGATCCTGCCGGTGCGCGATTACGATCCCGATCACTACATCTTCTTTGCCACCGCGCAGGGGACGGTCAAGCGCACCAGTCTCGAACAGTTCTCGCGTCCGCGCAGCGTGGGCCTGATTGCGATCGACCTTGAAGAGGGCGATCGTCTGGTGGGCGCCGCAATTACCTCGGGGTCTGATCATGCGATGCTGCTGTCGTCCAACGGCAAGGCGATCCGCTTCGAGGAAGGTAACGTGCGTGCCATGGGCCGTACGGCCCGCGGTGTGCGTGGGATGCGTCTGACGGATAACGCTGAAGTGATCAGCCTGATCATCCCCAAGACGCAGCAGATCGACGGCGAAGACGACGCCACCGACGGCGATGTCGAAAGCCCGTCCGATGGCGGCAATATCTACATTCTCACCGCCAGTGAAAACGGTTATGGCAAGCGCACCCGGCTGGAAGCGTTCCCGCTGCGCGGCCGCGGTGGCCAGGGCGTGATCGCCATGCAGACCAGCGAGCGTAATGGTTCGCTGGTGGCCGCCATGCAGATCTACGACAGCGACGAAATGATGCTGATTACCGATCGCGGCACGTTGGTCCGCACGCGGGTGGAAGAAGTCTCGATCACATCGCGCAATACCCAGGGGGTCATGCTGATCCGCCTCGGTAAAGAAGAGAAGCTGGTCAAGACCGTGCGCGTCGATGAGCCGGAAGAGGCAGAGTTTGAAGCGCTCGAAGAGGCGGAGACAGACGACGCCAATGATAATGACGCACAGGATGACGGAGCCGATGACACGTCGTTATAATTTTTGCGCGGGACCGGCGGCACTGCCTGAGGCGGTGTTGGCGCGGGCCCGTGATGAACTGCTCGATTACCAGGGGCGTGGTTTATCGGTGATGGAGATGAGTCACCGTAGCGACGAGTTTGTTGCGATTGCCGAACGAGCTGAAGCCGATTTGCGCCAGTTGCTGGATATTCCCAGCAACTATAAAGTGCTGTTTCTGCAAGGCGGCGCCAGTCTGCAGTTCGCAATGCTGCCAATGAATCTATTGGGGCCAGGAGGCTGTGGCAACTTTATACAAACCGGTATTTGGGGTAAAAAAGCGCTCAACGAGGCCAAGCGGCTCGGCTTCGATTGTCATGTGGCCGCCAGTAGCGAGGCCAGCGGCCATACCGCCGTGCCAGCGGCCCAGTCGCTGAATGTAAGCCATGATGCGGCGTACCTTCACTATACCGCTAATGAAACGATTGGCGGCCTTGAGTTTGATTACACCCCAAGGGTGCAGCGCAGTGATGGCAGCGCTGTTCCGCTGGTGTGTGATATGTCCTCTAGCATTCTTTCCGGGCCGCTGGATGTCAGTGAGTTCGGCGTGATTTATGCGGGCGCGCAGAAAAACATTGGCCCGGCAGGGTTAACGCTAGTCTTGGTGCGTGATGATTTATTGGGTAAGGCTAAGCCCACCATTCCTTCGCTGTTCGACTATCAGCTTCTCGCCGAAGCGGGGTCTATGGTCAATACACCGCCTACCTATGCTTGGTATTTGGCGGGGTTGGTTTTCCAGTGGCTTAAAGAAGACGTTGGTGGCCTTAAAGCGATGGATGCGATTAACCAACGCAAAGCCCAAAAGCTTTATGCTGCTATCGACGCCAGTGATTTGTATAGCAACCCGATTGCGGTTCATAACCGTTCACGCATGAACGTGCCCTTCGTTTTGGCGGACGCTAAACTGGATCAGCTGTTTTTAAAAGAGGCAGATGAGGCCGGGCTACTGAATCTGAAAGGCCATCGCAGCGTTGGCGGCATGCGCGCCAGCCTATATAACGCCGTGCCCGAGGAAGCCGTGGACGCATTGATTGCCTTCATGGCAGATTTCGAACAACGAAGGGGCTAATCACCATGTCCGATACGCCGATCAATCTGGACGCGTTGCGCCAGCGTATTGACCAGCTGGATGACGATATCCTGCGTTTGATTAGTGAGCGTGCCGACTGCGCTCAGCAGGTCGCGCATGTCAAGCTTGCCGAGGACGAAGGTGCGGTGTTTTATCGCCCTGAGCGCGAAGCCCAGGTGCTGCGCCGCATTATGTCTTTGAACAAAGGCCCGCTTGATTCTGAAGAAATGGCGCGGCTGTTCCGCGAGATTATGTCGGCCTGCCTGGCACTGGAAAAGCCCATCAAGGTGTCGTATCTGGGGCCTGAAGGCACCTTCACTCAGCAGGCGGCGTTAAAGCACTTTGGTGAAAGTGCCGTTAGTCTCCCCATGGCTGCTATCGATGAAGTATTTCGTGAGGTAGAAGCCGGTGCTGTTAACTACGGTGTCGTGCCTGTTGAGAACTCCACCGAAGGCGTAGTGAACCACACCCTTGATACCTTTATGGAATCTTCCATTCGGATTTGCGGTGAAGTGGTGTTGCGTATTCATCACCACTTGTTGGTTAGTGAAACCACCCGCCGCGATAAAGTCTCGCGTATATACTCTCACCCCCAGTCCTTTGCCCAGTGCCGCAAGTGGCTTGACGCGCACTTTCCACACGCTGAGCGAGTGCCGGTTTCCTCCAATGCCGAAGCGGCAAAACTGGTGAAAACCGAATGGCACAGCGCGGCGATTGCCGGTGATATGGCGGCAAAACTGTATAACTTGGAGCCCGTGGCAGAAAAAATCGAAGACCGTCCGGATAACTCCACACGGTTTTTAATTATCGGCAACCAAGATATTCCCATGTCGGGAGAGGATAAAACGTCGATTGTGGTTGCTATGCGCAACCAGCCAGGCGCGCTTCATGATCTGCTTGAGCCGTTTCATCGCCATCAAATTGATATGACCCGCCTGGAGACGCGTCCGTCGCGTACCGGCGCGTGGAACTATGTCTTTTTTATCGACTTTAAAGGTCATCGCGACGAGCCCCGTGTCGCGGCCGTATTGGAAGAAGTCCAACTCCGTGCCGCTGAGTTGCGCGTGCTGGGCTCCTACCCCCAGGGCGTATTGTGACGCCAGGGGATAATGGGGTGACTGGCGTTAATGAATCGCGAGTATTGATCGTTGGTCTTGGGTTGATAGGTGGCTCACTGGCAGCGGCACTGCGTTCGGCTGGTTTTGAGAGTCAGATAGTCGGCTGCGACCCCAATCCAGATGAAATTGCGCGTGGCGTCGAGATGGGGATAATTGACAGCGGTGGAACCGAGCTTGGCGATCAAGTGGTTGATGCATCATTGATCGTGCTGGCTGTACCGGTGCTGGCAATGGAAACGGTCATGAAAGCGCTTGCCAGTGCTTTACCGCGCGCCGGCGAAAATGTAGTCATTACCGATGTGGGTAGCACCAAGGCGACGATTCGGGCCTGTGCTGAGCGTGTGTTCGGCCGCGTGCCCACTAACATGGTATTGGGTCACCCCATTGCAGGCTCGGAAAAGAGCGGCGTCTTGGCGGCCGACCCAGGCCTCTATCGTCACCATAAAGTGATTTTGACTCCCGAGCCCGATGTTGACCCGGCCGCGTTAGCGCGTGTGCGAACGCTTTGGAAAGCCTGCGGGGCTGAAGTGCTTGAGATGAGCGTTGAGCACCACGACCATGTATTGGCACGCACTAGCCATTTGCCGCACCTGTTGGCTTTTTCATTGGTCGATACGCTGGCACGTCAGGATGATCGGCTGGATATTTTCCGTTATGCCGCCGGTGGCTTTCGTGATTTTACCCGTATTGCCGGTAGCGACCCGGTGATGTGGCGAGATATTTTTATTGCCAATCGCCAGGCAGTGCTAACGTCCTTGGACGAGTTTGAAGCAGGCCTCGCTCGGCTGCGGGATGCCGTTGAGCGTGGCGATAGTGATGCCCTGATCGCGACATTTGATCGGGCCAGTCACGCACGCCATTATTTTGATACGTTATTGAATAAAACCACTTACCAGGCGGAATATCATATGCAACCACAAGGTAAGGTGACTTACCGGGTGCGGCCAGGCGGTCAGGCGCAAGGTCGCCTACGTGTACCCGGTGACAAATCCATGTCGCACCGCTCCATTATGCTTGGCGCGCTTGCTGAGGGTGTCACTGATGTCACGGGGTTTCTAGAGGGTGAAGATAGCCTCGCGACTCTTCAAGCGTTTCGGGAAATGGGCGTGGCCATTGAGGGCCCTCACCAGGGACGCGTTACTATCCATGGCGTTGGTATGCAGGGGCTAAAAGCGCCTTCCGGGCCGCTTTATGTAGGCAACTCAGGCACGGCGATGCGTTTGTTTGCGGGTTTATTGGCTGGTCAGGCCTTTAATACCGAACTGACAGGCGATGAGTCGTTGAACAAGCGCCCGATGGCACGCGTTGCCGACCCGCTGCGATTGATGGGGGCAACGATCGATACCGCAGAAGGCGGACGGCCGCCCTTGAAGATTACCGGCGGCGCCGTTCTGAAGGGCATTTATTACGATATGCCCATGGCCAGTGCCCAGGTGAAGTCCTGCTTATTATTAGCTGGATTATACGCCGAGGGTGAAACCCGCGTTCGAGAACCCGCGCCTACTCGCGACCACACTGAGCGCATGCTTAATGGCTTTGGCTATGCAGTATCGCGCGAAGGCGACACCTGCTGGCTGCAGGGCGGCGGTAAGCTGACAGCAGGCCCGATTGATGTGCCGTCGGATATTTCATCGGCGACATTCTTCTTGGTCGCTGCTGCTATTACGCCGGGGTCTGACATAACGCTTGAGCACGTCGGCATTAACCCGACCCGCATTGGTGTGATCAATATTCTCACCTTAATGGGTGCAAACTTAGCGCTTGAAAACCAGCGCGAAGTGGGGGGTGAGCCCGTTGCGGATATTCGCATTCGCTACTCGCCCCTCACCGGCATTGATATCCCCGTAGACCAAGTGCCACTAGCGATTGACGAATTTCCTGCGTTGTTTATTGCCGCCGCGAATGCCACAGGCACCACCCGGCTGCGCGGAGCAGAAGAGTTACGGGTTAAAGAGTCTGACCGCATCCAGGCAATGGCCGATGGACTCACTATTTTGGGCGTTGAAAACACAGTGGTTGCTGACGGCATCGATATCATTGGCAATGGCAATGATCAAACACCCAGTTACGGCGGTGGTCGGATCAATAGCCTTGGTGATCACCGTATCGCGATGGCCTTTGCCATTGCGGCGCTACGGGCAAGTGACGATATCGTGATCGACGACTGCGCTAATGTCGCCACCTCGTTCCCTGATTTTGTCCCTCTGGCCACACGCGTGGGCATGACGCTTTCAGCGGAGGGCGTATGACCGAGCAGTTCCCTGTGTTGACGATTGATGGTCCCGGTGGTGCGGGTAAAGGCACCATTAGCGGGCTGGTGGCTGACCGTTTGAAATGGCATCTATTAGATAGTGGTGCTCTGTATCGCTTAACCGCGCAGGCGGCTGTTAAGCATCAGGTTGCGCTTGATGATGAAGATGCCCTGGCAACATTGGCGCAATCACTGGATGTCGCCTTTCCAGTTGATGATGGTCAGGCGCGGACGCTTTTGGAAGGAGAGGATGTTAGCCGCGTGATTCGTACTGAAGAGGCTGGTGAGCGCGCCTCTCAGGTGGCCGCGCTGCCCAAAGTTCGTCAGGCGCTATTGCAACGCCAGCGCAACTTTTGCCAAGCACCTGGACTAGTGGCGGATGGCCGCGATATGGGAACGATCGTTTTTCCTAACGCTTCCTTAAAAATATTCTTGACTGCATCGGCCTCCGAGCGGGCCCGCCGTCGCCATCAGCAGTTGCAGGAAGCGGGCGTGGATGCTAGTCTTTCGAGTCTTCTAAAGGAGATTCAGGCGCGCGATGCACGCGATATGCAGCGCAACGTGGCTCCACTCAAGCCGGCAGATGATGCCATTACGCTTGATACCACGTGCCTGAGCATACCGGAAGTGGTTGATCAATTGACCGAGTTGCTTTCCCAGCATGGCTTAGCATCCGGCATTTGACTCTCCCTTGCGGCGTTTTTGGATAGGTGTCACGACATGGCAGGGCGCAATACTCACATCGGTGAGCCCGGTCAGGTCTAACCAGCGCTAACACCCCCAAAAGCAGAGTGACATTAGGCCCGTACTCGCTGGTGGTACGGAGAAGGCATTTATGCCTCAACAACGTTGATCACGTAGGAACACCATGAGCGAAAGCTTTGCTGAACTGTTTGAACAGTCTCTTAACGACATTAACATGGAGCCGGGCGCTATCGTTGCGGCCCAAGTTGTCGATATTGACGGTGACTGGGTTACCGTTAACGCCGGTCTAAAATCGGAAGGTCAGATTCCCGCGTCTCAGTTCCGTGACGAGAATGGCGAACTGAACATTGCCATCGGTGACGATGTGCACGTTGCACTTGAAGCTGTTGAAGATGGCTTCGGTGAAACGCGTCTGTCCCGTGAAAAAGCCAAGCGCGCAGAAGCTTGGAAGATTCTGGAAGCCGCCTTCGAGAAAGATGAAGTTGTCAAAGGCGTGATCAACGGTAAGGTCAAAGGCGGCTTCACTGTCGACGTCGACTCTATCCGTGCCTTCTTGCCAGGCTCTCTGGTTGACGTTCGTCCGGTTCGCGATACCGCGCACCTGGAAAATAAAGAGTTGGACTTTAAAGTCATTAAACTCGATCCGAAGCGCAATAACGTCGTGGTTTCACGCCGTGCGGTTCTGGAAGCAGAAAATAGCGCTGAACGTGAAGCGCTGCTGGCAACACTCCAGGAAGGCCAGCAAATCAAAGGTATCGTTAAGAACCTGACCGATTACGGTGCCTTCGTTGATCTGGGCGGTGTTGATGGCTTGCTGCACATCACTGATATGGCGTGGAAGCGTATCAAGCATCCGTCTGAAATCGTGGCCGTAGGCGACGAAGTCAACGTGAAAGTGCTTAAGTTTGACCGTGAGCGCAACCGCGTTTCGCTGGGTCTTAAGCAGTTGGGCGAAGATCCGTGGGTTAACATTAAAGACCGTTACCCAGAAGGTACCAAAGTGCACGCAGTGGTCACTAATCTGACCGACTACGGCTGCTTTGCTGAACTGGAAGAAGGCGTTGAAGGTTTGGTTCACGTTTCTGAAATGGATTGGACCAACAAAAACATTCATCCGTCCAAAGTAGTGCAAGTGGGCGATGATGTTGACGTCATGGTATTGGATATCGACGAAGAGCGTCGTCGTATTTCTCTGGGTATTAAGCAGTGCACTGCGAACCCGTGGGAAACGTTCAATGCCGAGTACAACAAAGGCGACCGTGTATCAGGTACCATCAAGTCAATCACTGACTTCGGTATCTTTATCGGCCTGGAAGGCGGTATCGACGGGCTGGTTCACCTGTCGGATATTTCCTGGACAGATACTGGCGAAGAAGCGGTTCGTAACTTCAAGAAAGGCGACGAAGCTGAAGCGGTTATTCTGTCTATCGACCCTGAGCGCGAGCGTATCTCCTTAGGTATTAAGCAAATGGATTCCGATCCGGTTGCCGAGTACCTGTCGGTTAACGACAAAGGCAGTATCGTCACGGGCCGTGTAGTTGAAGTGGATGCTAAAGAAGCTCATGTCGAGCTGGCCACTGATGTGGTAGCCGTCCTTAAGGCATCTGAAATCGCCGCTGATCGCGTTGAAGATGCACGTAACGTGCTCAACGAAGGTGACAGTGTTGAAGCGCGCATTGTAAGCGTTGACCGTAAGAGTCGTCAGATTAATCTTTCAGTAAAAGCGAAAGAGCAAGACGACACGCGTCAGAACCTTAAGAAAATACGTGAGCAAGAGCCGGAAACAGGTGGTGCCACCACTATCGGTGACTTGATTAAGCAGCAGATGGGTCAAGACTAATGACGCATTAGTCATGGCTTTGTAAGAGCGCCGCCTTTAAGGCGGCGCTTTTTTGTCTGTGACTTCCTGCCTTCAGTGACTTATTGATAAAGCCTTTTAAAGTTATTCCATGCTAAGTCAATATTTAAAAAATTTTCGTAATTGACTAAAAATGAACTAGACTGTTGTCAGTTGGCTCTTTTGCAGTAATAATGAATACGCATTCTGAACTAATGGATACTGGCAATGTCAGTTCGGTATCTTATCTGGTTTGACCTGATGTTAAAGGATTCCCCATGTCACTACTTAATGAATACATCCAAAAAGAACAGCAACTGAAGCAGCTTCAAGAAGATCTTCAGCGCCTTGAGGGTGATCAGCGGCTCAAAAGCGAGCTAGAGTTCAAGTCAAAGCTTGAAGCGCTAATGAATGAATTTGGTAAGCGGCCAGCCGATGTGGTGGCGTTACTTGATCCTGCCGCTGATCAGCGTGGTGCGAAATCAACTGGCAGCAATGCTGGTCGCCGTAAGCGCCGTTTGAAGATATACAAAAACCCCCATACAGGTGAGGTTATTGAAACGCGTGGCGGTAACCACAAAGGGCTGCGCAGCTGGAAAGACGAACACGGCGATGAGGCCGTTGAGTCCTGGCTCGTCCGCATGGAAGACTAAGTACTAAGCATCTACAAGCCGGCATTTCTATTGAAGTGCCGGTTTATTTATGGCCCTAAATAATCTCTATTTTCAGTGTGTCAGCGGTACCCTTAGCTCCAAATAATCCGGCTGCCAGAGAACCATAGGTGCATCGCCGCTAATATAGACGTTTTTTGGTTTATGCAGAAGCTCTAGCAGCGTGTTGGTTAATGCGCGTGAAAGCTGTGAAAATTCATGAAAGTAGGTGCTTGCATAATAGCGCGTTGCAATATTTACGCGGCGATAGGGCGCTGGTAATGGAATGCTTTTTATATTATGAAGCGTTTCCAGATAAAGTCCGATATCAGTGCGTACTGGATGTGATGTTTGATCGCTGAGTGCGTCTATTTTCTCGCTTAGCAGATCGGGCAGCGAGACGACCGGTGTGGAGTCAGCCAAACGTGCTTGCAGGCCTTCCAACTGATGGCTATGGTAAGTAGTATCCCCCAGGCCTTGTAGGTGTTCAGGCGACTTATACAGCCGCATTAAAACTGCCTGTCGCGCGGGTGCGCGCTCAATACGTGTCGTAAAGCCGTGAGAGGGTATCTGCTGGTGTAGCACGTAGCGTATAGCCTGACGATAATTTCGCGGGGATAATTGAAAGTGCCGCTGAAAAGCTCGCGAGAAAGATGAGTGATTTTGGTAGCCACAGCTTATCGCTATTTGCGCTATATTACGTGGAGTAAAGGCTAGTAATACTGCAGCTCGTTCCAAACGCCGTTTTTCTCGATAAGCACTCGGCGAGGTGTGGAAGTAATGGCGGAATTGGCGCCGTACTTGAGAAGCTGAATACCCTAGATTTTGAGCAAGATCATCAATGCTTAATGGCTTTTCAAGTGTGTCCTGCAGCCAGATCTCAGCTCGTGTCATTGCGTTGAACATTATCTGGCCTCCCATGCATGAGTATTACGGCCAGATGCCGGATCTGGCTGTAATGTGCACCCTCCCGGTGCGTTGATGTAGCGGGTGTACTTTCGCATTAGGGCAATGTGACGACGGCTTACTTGGCGCCGTGATAGTTACATTGCAGCTTACTATTACAGTGATTGCAAAATGGGCAACGATACGTAAGCTTTTTTTGCTATGTGCACCGATTTATAACGATGCTCTCTTTATGCTAGTAACAGCCGATGAAGGCAAGTTTGCTTTGCCTTTTTACGCGTTTGGGCACAGTTTTTAGGGAAAATAGCCAAATAAACAGGCGAATCCCATAATCGAAAGGGTGTAAATGAAACATCAATGAAATATCAAAAAGTTCATAAACAGTTGGACGAGCGCGATAAGCTTCGCAAATTTCGTGAATTAGATGATGCGTTTGCGCAAGCGCTACGTCAGCTAGAAGACCCTGGCAGCACGATGGATATTCCTACCGGACCGCCTGTTCGCTCTTTGGAAGCGCTTGAGAAAGAAGACGCGGAAAAGAATGCCCATCTACGCGAGGAGCAGTTTCAGCAGCGTTTTGAAGCCCTGCTGACGGAGTACCATATTGCCCCGCATGACCTACGCCTCCTGATAGAGACATTAATAACGGCTGGGCGTTGGACAGACGGACAGGTGCCTGCCTAAAGTCTTCAAGTCGTGGTTATGAGCGGTAACGATAGACTCGCAGGCTGGGTAAAAAAACGTCAGATTCTAGCTTTTCATCGCGTCGAGTTGCACGTGTTCGCGTGGGCTGAGGATGAGAAGGCGGTGCTTTGATATTAGGTAGCCCAGCGCTAGTGCTGGGAACAAATAGGGGCATTGCGACGTTTAACGCTCGCCTGGTATGGCCATCTGCAAGCGGGTGGGTAAAAAATAGATTGGCTCGCATTAGCGGTGCCTGAGGCTGGACTTGGGCGAGCGGCTCACCGCTAGGCAAACCTGCAAGGCGACGCAGTTGCAGCTTTACATGAGGTGCTTCGGCGTCAAGCTGGAGAAGTTTTTGTTCTGCTTCTCGAACGGTGATGCGTTTAATTGACCGCCCGCTTTGGTACCAGGCAAAGCGTACTTTGCTTACCTCCGCATCTGCGATAGGTAACTGACGCCAGCATTGCTTTAAATGCAGCCGAGCTAGGCCTTCTTTACGTAAAACGCTTTTAACTTCTGGGTGCCGTGTTGTTAGGCGTGCTTTGGCGTCACTCAGCGCCTTCGGTGAGGTGTTTTTGATTTTTTGTAAGCCTGTATGAAAAGCCTCTTTCGCCAAATTAACATTGTGAGCAGCGTCGATAAGCGCATCATTGGCAACCACAATGCCTAGGTAATTGCGTGTTTCCCGGCCGTCCTGCCCCGGTTGGTGCCAGACATCAAACATGGCCGTTCTAAACCATTCAGATGAGGTATCGTTTGTCGGCAATAGTGTCCAGGTAAGCGGACGTTGCTCCTCGTAGCGTTTTGCGAGTACTTCCAATGCTGCCATCAGATTGTCAAAACACCGCTCAAGCTCCTGCATAAGTTGGTAGGCAGGGTAGTGTGGTGCCGTCATGGAGCGGTGACTCTTTGATCGTGGAATGCGCTTTGTAAATAAGCTAAAAGGTCAGGAAAGCGGTGCATCGCGATCTGCCTGTGCTAGAAGGGTGTCGATATCCGCTTCGTCCATGGCGTTTTCACCGGCAATCCGATGAGACTCCTCTGCCCAGGCACCCAAGTCGAGCTGTTGGCATCGCTTACTGCAAAATGGACGATAGGGGCTTTCGTCACTCCACGGAACGGCGCGAGTACACTGGGGGCAAGCAACTTCAAATGGGCTGTCGTTAGCGGGTTGAGGCATAATAAATCCGAAGTGATGTAAAACGTATTAGTGAGTGAGAAACGAAAATAGTTGTGAAGCCAATCATGAAGAAAGGTACGCGCGATAGGCTTGATCAAGGCTAGCGACTTGCTGCTTCATATGCGCAATATCGCGACTATTGTCGATGATGTCATCGGCCCTAGCGCAGCGCTCCTCACGCGACATTTGTGCTTTTAGGATAGCACGCACGTTTGCTTCACTGACACCGTCTCGCTTCAGCGTTCTTGATAGCTGCATGTCGGTGGGAATGTCGATCACCAGGGTACGATCCACTAATGCCGCTTGCCCAGACTCGAACAGTAAAGGCGATACCAGCAGCGCGTAAGGTGAAGGTCCCGCTTCGATGTGCCGTAGCGCTGCAATGAGGCGTTCACGAATGAGTGGATGAGTGAGTTGCTCAAGCCATTGGCGTTGCTCTGGTTCTTCAAAAACAATCTCGCGAAGTGTGGCCCGGTTGAGCGAGCCATCTTCGGCGATCACCTCGGGCCCAAACCGGTTAAGGATGTCGGTGAGGGCGGGCTCGCCGGGCGCGACAACTTCACGGGCGACGTCGTCGGCATCGACCCAACCAATGCCGCGTTCGCCAAAGGCGCGGGCGACCGTCGACTTACCCGAACCGATCCCCCCCGTTAAGCCAATAATCATGGTGTTTATACCTGTGACATGTCATTTGTTTGCGTGATGCTTAACTGACGATATTCAAGTACATTGCTAATACCTCGTTGCCAGCAAGCAGCATAATCCAGCCGGCGAGCGCCAAAAAGGGCCCAAACGGTATAGGCGTGCCGCGGGCTTGGGGAGATGATGCTTGATAGACGATGCCCAATATGGCTCCTAAGCCCGCTGAAAATAGCATGACCAGCGGTAGTGATAACCAACCCAGCCAAGCGCCCAATGCGGCTAATAGTTTAAAGTCACCAAAGCCCATGCCCTCTTTGCCGGTAGCAAGTTTGAATAACCAGTAGAAACTCCAAAGACTTAGATAACCGGCCACGGCGCCGATGACAGCATCGGCCAGGAAAGCAGGCTGAAAGAGCCACTGGTAAAGTAACCCGGCCCACAGTAACGGCAACGTTAGAGCGTCAGGTAGCAGCTGCACTCGCCAGTCGATGACCGCCAGCGCAAGCAGCGTTAAGCAGGCACCATAAAGCCATAGGGCTTGCCAACTGAAGCCATAAAGCAAGACAACAGTGATGGCCAGGACACCACCGGCAAACTCAATTAGCGGATACTGTACGCTGATTCTGGCCTGGCAATGCGCGCAGCGCCCGCGTCGCTTAAGCCAGCCGATTAGTGGTAGATTGTCGTGCCAATGAAGAGTGGTTTCACAGCGAGGACACATGGAGCGTGGTTGGGCAAGATTGAATCGCGGCAATGGCTCGTCGCCCAGCGCCAATTGAGCGCGTGCTTCCTGGCGCCATTGCCGCATCAGCATGACGGGCAGTCGAGTGATGACAACGTTAAGAAAACTGCCCAGGCATAACCCCAGTATAAAAATAAGCGGCCAGAACGTTATCGAAAAATACTGCATGACAAGCCTTTGCACTGACCCTTATAGAGCCGAGCCTAAGTTAAAGATGGGTAAGTACATCGACACCACGACACCGCCAACCAAAAGGCCTAGCACCACGATAATAAGCGGTTCCATCAGCGAGGTTAAGGCATCAACCTTGTTGTCGACTTCTTCTTCGTAGTAGTCCGCGACGCGGTTTAGCATGGCATCAAGTGAGCCAGCTTCTTCACCAATACTGACCATTTGTACCGCCAGGGGCGGGAACTGATTGGTCATGCGCATGGCGAAATGTAGCTGTTGGCCGGTGGCGACGTCATGACGTGTCTGGGTGGCTGCGCGCTCGTAAACCCTGTTGCCGGTGGCACCTGACGCCGTATCAAGTCCCTCGACTAATGGCACGCCAGAAGCAAACGTCGTCGCCAGGGTTCTGGCAAAACGGGCGACTGCCGATTTATGCAAAATGTCGCCGACAATGGGCAGGCGCAGTATAACGCTGTGCGCTCGGTAAGCAATGCGCGGAGAGCGCTTAATGGATTGTTTTAGCAGTAATACGCCTGCTAGGACGGCCCCCAGTGCGTGTAGCCAAAATCGCTGGGCAAGGTCGGATAGGTTGACGGTCATTTGCGTCAAGGCGGGTAGCTCCGCGCCAAAGCTGTCAAACATGCTATCGAACTCGGGCACTACCTTAACCAGTAACAGCAAAGTGACCCCTACACCGATAAGCAACACGGCGGAAGGGTACCACAAGGCCTTTTTAACGCGGCTCTTCAGCGATTCGACTTTTTCTTTATAGGTGGCGATTCGGTCAAGCATCTGGTCCAGCGCACCGGCTTGCTCACCTGCTTCTACCAAGTTCACAAACAGCCGATCAAAATATTTAGGATGGCGGCGTAGCGCATCGGAGAAACTGGCACCCGCGGAAATATCGCTCATCATTTGCTGTACCAGCGCCACCATCGCCGGTTTTTTAAGGCTCTCGGCCACCACCTGCAACGCCTGCAAAAGCGGAATGCCGGCGCGAATCATGGTGGCCATTTGACGAGCAAACACCATGATATCTTGCGGATTAATGCGCCCGCGCCCACTGAGGCCGGTTTTTTTGCGTAGTCGACGCACGCTGATCTGTTGATTCGCCAGCTCGCTTGCCACATCCGCCTTGCTGCGGCCAACGATTTCTCCGCTCAGTGTACGATTTTGTGGTCCTGTACCTTCCCATTTCCAACGATAAAGTTGAACGGTCGGCTGGCGTCGAGCGCGGGGCGCCTTGGCCATGATTTACTCCTTGCTGATGCGGTTAACTTCCTCAAGGCTGGTAATCCCTTGCATCACTTTTAAAAGGCCGCTGCGATGCAAGCTAGGATACCCTTCGCGACGAGCCAACTGGTCAATATCGAGGGCATTGGCATCGCGCATAATCAACTGACGCATCGCATCGGTAATGGGGACCACTTCATAAACGCCAACGCGTCCTTTGTAGCCTTGGGTACACTGCTTACAGCCCACCGGACGATAGAGAGTAGCTTGCTGAATTTCCTGTTGATTAAAGCCTTCGCGCCGAAGGGTTTCATGGGGAATATCAGCGGGTGCTTTGCAATGAGGACAAAGCTTGCGCGCCAAACGTTGTGCGATAATTAAGCTGACCGCACTGGCAATATTGAAGGAGGACACCCCCATATTGGATAAGCGAGTCAAGGTCTCGGCTGCCGAGTTGGTATGTACGGTGGACAGAACCAGGTGGCCGGTTTGGGCGGCTTTGACCGAAATCTCAGCGGTTTCTAAATCGCGTATTTCACCCACCATGACCACGTCGGGATCCTGGCGCAAGAATGCCCTTAACGCGCTGGCAAAATCCAGACCTATTTTCGGCAGCACGTTGACCTGGTTAACGCCAGGGACTTTGATTTCTACAGGATCTTCGGCAGTGCAGATATTGCGTTCTACCTGGTTGAGCATATTGATGCCGGTATATAGCGATACGGTTTTACCACTGCCCGTTGGACCCGTCACCAGGATCATCCCTTGTGGCTGTGCTAACGCCCGCTCGTAGTAGCCACGCTGGTCATCAGTGAAACCAAGCTGCTCAATACCCAGTTGTGTGGCGGTAGGGTCTAGAATCCTCAACACCAGCTTTTCGCCATACACGGTGGGCAGAGAGTTAACCCTAAAATCGAGAGAACGGGTGCGTGACAGTTTCAGTTTAATGGCCCCGTCCTGGGGCAGTCGACGTTCGGAAATATCCAGCCGCGCCATGATTTTCAAGCGCGCGGCAATGCGGTTACGCATGGCAAAAGGAGGGCGCGCCACTTCAATTAACATGCCGTCAATCCGGAAGCGAACGCGGTATTGGGTTTCATAGGGCTCAAAGTGGATATCCGACGCGCCTCGGCGAATGGCATCCAACAATAATTTGTTGACGAATTTAACGATCGGCGCATCGTCGCTATTTTGGGGTGCCTCTTCAAGTGGAGCGTCATCCCCCGCGCCCTGAACGACATTTAAAGAGCTGACGGCATCATCGACGTCGTCAAGCTCTTCCAGCATGCTGCGCTCGTTTTGCGTTAGGTATTGATTTAGCGCCGTGGCGAGTTGGTCAACGGGGGCCAGCACCCCTTCAACACTTAGACCGGTGGCAAATTGCAACTCATCCAGTTGGGTGAGTGTTGCGGGGTAGGGGACGGCAACGGTGAGCCGGTGGCCATGACGCGCCAGCGGCAAAACGGTTAAATGTTGCAGCACTTTGACGGGATATTCCGCGGCCGGCGGTAGCGATGATAAACGCACTGCATTGAGATCAATCACCGGCAGCCCGTACTCCCAGCCAGCGGCGACTGCTGCCTGCTTAGAGTCGACTAGGCCGCTATCCACCACGTGTTGTAGCAGTGAAATGTCTAAATCAAAGGCCGTCGCCTCGGCGGTGGCCGCCTGAGCCTCAGTGAGCAAGTCATGCTTGACCAAACGCTGGGCAATACCTCGAAGCCCGCCCCGGGCGGCGGCATGGCTTAAAGTGGACTCGACATTAGATTCGCTCATGCAGGACTCATTAGTGAATAGCGCTGTGGGGTACTTTTACCATACTTGGCCCCGCACGGCAGTAACATGGCTTAAGCCGATAAACTCAAGAAAAGCATATAACGGTCGATAATGTTCATACGTTAGGGTTAATGCGCAGCGTTGATAAATAACAGACTGTAAGTTAATGTCATTAAGCCTTCACCCAATTGTGATGCCCAGCGCCGACGCTGAGTACGATTCCCCAAGGAGACGACTCCATGCAGCATTCTGCACAACCGGCAGTAGGTAACAAAAAACAGGGCGGTTTTACGCTGATTGAGCTAATGATCGTGGTGGCGATTATCGGCGTACTGGCGTCCATTGCCGTCCCGCAATATCAGAACTACACCGCCCGCGCCCAGGCAAGTGAAGGACTGTCGGTGACGGCAGGCATGCGCGCAGATATTGCTGAGCAATACTCACTTCAGGGAGATATGCCATCAACTGATGATGTCGATGACTTAGTCGAAGCCGACGATGAGCCAGCAGGTAGATATGTGCAAAATGCTTCATATGCATTCGAAGAGGATACTGGCACTATCACTGTAACGTTTGAAACGGATAGTGCATTAGAAGGCGGCACTATGCTTCTGGAAACCGAAGATCCCCAAGAAGGGTGGGTATGCAGCGGTGGTGATGGAGAAAATGCTATAGCTGATAATCGTATTCCTGCGGGATGTAAAGACTAATTTTATTACCAAACGCAAACTGTTGGGGCCTTAATGGCCCCAATTTATATAGTGACGACCAAGACCGCCCTTAGAGGGATGGAACGTGAAGAAAATCCAGCAAGGCTTTACGCTAATCGAGCTAATGATTGTGGTCGCCATTATCGGAGTACTGGCCTCTATCGCCATTCCTCAGTATCAGAACTATACCGCCCGTGCCCAGGTATCTGAGGCATTTAATCTGGCATCGGCGTATAAAACGACCATGAGTGAGTTTTATTCGGTACGAGGCCGCTTCCCCGATAGTAATGAGGAGGCTGGTCTGCCTGAAGATAGCGATAGGAGCGGAAACGGAGGGGAGATCAATAACGACAGTTTTGTGGCCTATATTGGCATCTGGCCTGGCGAAGAAAATTACGATGCCCGTGTTGTTATGGAGATGAGTGACAATTCCAACAGCGCTATTGCGGGTAAATGGGTGGTGATGGAGTCTACGGCTTCAGAGGGTTCTCTTCAGTGGTCTTGTCGAACCACTACTGGGGCAGGCAATGCGCTTGACGAAAAATATTTGCCGGGTTCCTGCCGTGATGAGAAAGAGCTTTAAGCTTTCCAAGTAAGCCAGCTTTTTTGCAGAGGAGTCGTTTAGATATTTTGATGTCTGCAATATGCTCGTTGTTTGCTCATTCCCTGCGCATTCGCTCGTTACACTGTAGGTTCTAAGCCCATACGAGGAGCTTACAGTGAATCCTTTCAAAATCGTTTTTGTTGGTGGCGTGGCCGCCCTGGTGCTCAGTAGCGCGGCGTTTGCTCAGCCTGATCATGCCCCGGCGCATGGTGCTCGGGATAAACAGCATCAGCAAGGCCAGCATCAAGAGCACCGTCAGCGGTCATCCGACCATCGCGGTGAGCGTGATTACCGTGACGATCAGCCGCGCATTGAAGAGCGCGCACTTCAGCGCTTGCTGCGTGAGTATGGTGCGCCCCGAGCTGAGTCGCTGCCGCCCGGCATTGAGCGTAACCTGGCGCGTGGCAAGCCGTTGCCGCCGGGTATCGCCAAGCGCTTTGACGGCTCTTTAGCCAATCAGCTTCCCGATTATCCGGGTTATGAATGGCAGCGAGTGGGCGCCGATGTAGTGCTGATTGATGCGGCTACTCGTGTGGTTGTCGATATCCTGGTGGATGCTCTACGCTAACGTCTCATCCACTAATGGAGTTGCTATGTCGGCCTATACGCTCAAAGAGCGCCTGGAAATTGCCCGGTCGATTGCCGAACAGGCGGGGCAAATGATTATCGAGGCACGCCAAAACCAGTCATTTGGTCGGCACTTAAAAGCAGGTGATGAGCTAGTAACGGATGCCGATATAGCGGTAGATCGCTTTATCAGCAAGCAGTTAGCCTTGCATTTTCCTGACGAGACCCGTCTAAGTGAAGAGCTATCCCCCGACCAGGCGTTCAACGTCAGTACACCGCAGCTATGGGTCGTCGATCCGATTGATGGCACGGTTAATTTTGCCCAGGGGCTACGCCATGTGGCGGTCTCGATAGGCTGGCTGGAGAACGGGGTGGCGAAAATCGGCGTCGTCCACGCGCCGTTTTTGAATGAAACCTTTACCGCGGCCGATGGGTTTGGGGCATATTGCAATGATAAGCCGATCGCTCCCAGTGAAGCCCGTGAGCTAGCGCATAGCCTTGTGGCGACCGGTTTTCCGTACCAGCGTGAGGCTCGCGATGCCCTGTTGCCTCGCCTAGCCGCCGTATTGGCTAACTGCCGAGACATGCGTCGCAATGGGGCGGCCGCTCTGGATATTTGTGACGTCGCCTGCGGCCGCTTGGACGCTTACTATGAAAGCGTTTCGCCTTGGGATTTCGTTGCAGGCTGGGTGATTGCCCGCGAGGCGGGTGCACGTATTGGTCATCTTTACGACGTACCTGATGACGTGCCCGAGGATCTTTACTCCAAGCACTTGCTCGTCAGCGCACCCGCCATTTATTCCGCGATGGCTAATTTACTACGCGACGCAGATAGCCATGCGTAGGGCGTATTTATGAATCTTTATGGAAGACAAGCACTTGAAAAGAAAGCGCAAAAAGAGCTTTTCATTTGTTCGATAAAACGCTAGTATACGCACCGTCTTGAGGCAAGAATCGTATGCTGAGACGTACGGAGCGTGGCGCAGCTTGGTAGCGCGTTGCAATGGGGTTGCAAAGGTCGCAGGTTCGAATCCTGTCGCTCCGACCAAAATATATAAAAGTGGCCACTTAGCTCATTGCTACAGTGGCCGTTTTTATGTGTGCTTGTTGCTAGGTGACAAGCGTACGAAACACCTAGTTGGAACGGTTCCTTTTCGGTCTTTAAGACATCACTTCAAGTATCGAATGTAAAGCTGTCTAATTGCGAATCTGGATGAGTTACGCCCAACTATCTGCTATCACGCTTGTTCTAATTACGCTCAAAGTTCGTAATATCCTCCCACTGCCCAGTCGTCACGCTCGGCCTGCCCCAAGAATTGGAGCCTGGGGTGCCAGTACGGTTCGGTGCCGCATTTTATCCTATCTCGGGAGAAAAGGTTTTTCTCTTCTTGCTCCTTATGTTTCTTAGCGCACAGAACCCATTAGATTGCCAGTCTAGTGTTCCTAATTAAGAAGCACTGCGACAAGCGATCGGCTATCAGATTCCCGGTTCGACTGTTCTTACGATGACGGAAGACAAGCCTACCGGGACGATTGGAGAAGTTGAGCACGAATAATAGGACCACATTGAAGTAGGTAGGTGCGTCCTGGAAGCTGATAGCCGATTGCTCCGTGTTTTGGTCGACCCAATACTGGAATTCCAGTGCTAGACTTGATTTGAAGTTCCAGGAGAGAGCTTGTCTGCACAATGCGATTATGGACTGGAGACATATCGTGGCTGAAGATCCAAAAGCGTCAGTAAACTTAGAAAACAACCTAGCTTCGCGCTTCCCCACGGCTTACACCATTCTTTTTTGTCTGATTATGCTGATTGCTGCTCTGACCTGGATTATCCCGGCAGGGCAGTATGAACGGACTATGAATGAAGAGGTCGGTCGTGAAGTGGCAGTGCCAGGTACCTATCAAACCGTTGATCCCAATCCTCAGGGATTTGTTGAGGTCATGCTGGCCCCAACCGCCGGATTCTACGATCCCGAGAGTTACGCTGCGAATGCCATTGATGTCGCACTATTTGTGCTGTTCTTAGGGGGCTTTCTCGGCGTGATGAATGCAACCGGTGCCATTGATACCGGCATTCGTAGCGCTATGCGCCACCTAAAGGGGCATGAAATCTGGATGATTCCTATCCTGATGACGTTGTTTGCACTAGGCGGAACAACCTATGGGATGGCTGAAGAAACTCTTGCTTTCTACGCCATTCTTGTTCCCGTCATACTCGCGGCCGGATACGACGCGGTGACCGGTGTCGCTATCATTTTGGTTGGCGCGGGGATAGGCGTACTGGGCTCCACTATCAATCCTTTCGCCACCGTTATTGCGGCTAATGCTGCAGGCATCCCGTTTACCGATGGTATCGTGCTGCGTTTTATTCTGCTTATTGGCGGTCTGCTGATCTGCATTGCCTATGTCATGCGGTATGCCCACCGCGTTAAAGCAGACCCGTCCCGCTCGGTGGTTGCAAAACAGTGGGACGCCCACCGCAAACTGTTCATACAGGGACATGATGAAAATACCCATAGCGCTAGACTCACCAAGACTCAGATCATTTCGCTGATTATCTTTGGGCTGGCCTTTGTTGTCATGATCTGGGGTGTTTCGTCCCAGGGGTGGTGGATGGCGCAAATGGGCGCTTTGTTTTTTGGTGCCGCTATTGTTATTGGCATCATTGCCCGACTGGGTGAAAAGAAACTGACCGGCAGCTTTGTGGATGGTGCCCGAGATCTTCTCGGTGTTGCTCTGGTGGTTGGGCTAGCCCGTGGCATTGTGGTGATCATGGAGCAGGGCATGATTGCCGATACCATCCTCCACAGCGCAGAAGCATCGCTAGGCGGTCTGCCAGAGCTCGCTTTCATCAATCTCATGTTCTGGATTGAGATCGGCATGAGCTTTTTTGTGCCATCGTCCTCCGGGCTGGCTGTTCTTTCCATGCCGATTCTGGCACCGCTCGCCGATTTTGCGGACGTGGGACGAGATCTCGTGGTGACGGCCTACCAGTCAGCGAACGGTCTTGTAAATCTGATCAATCCCACTTTTGCAGTTGTAGTTGGTGGCCTTGCCATCGGGCGGGTGTCTTACGATCGCTGGCTCGCCTTTATCTGGCCTCTGCTGCTCATCCTAACCGTGTTTATCACCGTGATTATCAGCGTCGGAACTATGCTGTGACGCTTGGAAAAAGGACGTTTGCCATGTCTGGACAAAGCATTGGAGTGCACTCTGAAACCGGGATCCTGCGCCAGGTCATTGTCTGTCGGCCTGGCTTGGCCCACCGTCGGTTAACGCCCTCGAACTGCGATTCCCTGCTTTTTGATGATGTGTTCTGGGTAAAGCAGGCCCAGAAAGACCACGATGTATTTACCGATCTGATGCGGAGCCGCGGCATTGATGTTCTAGATGTTAATGACCTTCTGGCAGAAACGCTGGAAATTACGGAGGGTCGCGCATGGGTTCTGGGCCATCGTATCAACTGGAACTACATCGGCGTTGGCATGGTATCGGACCTTCAGGCCTGGATGAATGAACTGCCTGGTAAAGATCTGGCCGAATTCCTGATTGGCGGCCTGGAGGTCGGGGATCTTCCTTTTGACCCGACTGGGCTGTTTGGTAACCATCTTGGGCATTTCGGATTCGTGTTGCCCCCGCTGCCCAACTTTCTTTTCACCCGGGACAACAGTGCCTGGGTTTACGACGGGGTAACACTGAACCCCATGTATTGGGCAGCCCGAAAGCCGGAGACCCTTTTGATGAACGCCATCTACAAGTTTCATCCGAAATTTGCGGGCAAAGTGAAAGTACATTGGGGGGACCCCCTGAAAGACCATGGTCTGGCCACTCTGGAGGGGGGAGATATCATGCCTCTGGGTAATCGCACGGTCCTGGTGGGTATGGGCGAAAGATCCTCCCCTCAAGGCATTGGCCAGCTGTCAAAAGCACTGTTCGACGACGGTACGGTAGAACGAGTTATTGCCTGTCAGTTGCCAAAAAACCGCTCAGCAATGCACCTGGATACGGTATTTACCTTTTGTGGCGGAAACGTTGTGACCGCTTTCACGGAGGTGGCAGATGCGGTGGTCTGCTATGACCTGAGGCCGGGCGAGGGCGCCAAAACATTGGCCTTCATACAGGATTCCCGCCACCTGTTTGAAGTAGTTGCCGAGGTTCTCGGATTCCCGACGCTGGAGGTTGTGCCAACAGGCGGCAATAGCCCGCAAGAGCGTGAGCGGGAGCAATGGAACGATGGTAACAACGTGCTGGCGCTGAGCCCCGGGGTAGTTGTCGGTTATGACCGTAATGACGACACCAACGCCGCCCTGGGAGCGGCCGGCATAGAAGTGCTGGCTATTCCTGGTGCTGAACTGGGCCGCGGCAGGGGCGGCGGACGCTGCATGAGCTGCCCAACCATCAGGGATGCTGTCTGACAGTAAAGGAGAAGTACATGGCTTTTAACCTCAAGAATCGTCATTTCCTGACGCTACGGGACTTTACTCCCCGTGAGATAAGTTTTTTGCTCAAGCTTTCTGCCGACCTGAAAACTGCCAAGTACGCCGGCACAGAAGTACCGCAGTTACAAGGCAAAGACATTGCGCTGATCTTCGAAAAAAACTCCACCCGAACCAGGGTGGGATTTGAAGTTGCAGCGTTTGATCAGGGAGCCCGGGTGACCTACCTGGGGCCAACAGGTACTCATATTGGCCATAAAGAGTCGGTGAAAGACACTGCACGGGTGCTAGGCCGGGTGTATGACGCAATAGAGTACCGAGGGTTTGGCCAGTCGGTGGTTGAGGAGCTGGCCAAGTTCGCTGGCGTGCCCGTTTATAATGGCCTGACCAACGAATTCCACCCTACTCAGATACTGGCCGACTTCCTGACCATGCAGGAAAACGTTGAAAAGCCGCTGCGGGACGTAGCGTTTGTGTTCATCGGCGACGCCGCAAATAACATGGGCGACAGCCTGCTGATCGGGGGTGCGAAGATGGGTATGGATGTCCGTATGTGTGCCCCTAAAGCTTGCTGGCCAAGCGAGGCAATTCAGAAGGAAGCCCAGGCCATTGCCACTGACACCGGCGCGAGGATCATGATCACTGAAGACACTGATGCCGCTGTCGCGGGCGTGGATTTCGTCTATACCGACGTGTGGGTGTCAATGGGTGAGCCTAAGGAAAAGTGGGCGGAACGGATCAAGCTGCTTCAGCCTTATCAGGTGAATACGGCTCTGATGGAGAAAACCGGTAACCCCAGGGCAAGATTTATGCATTGTCTGCCAGCCTTCCACAACACCGAAACCACTGTCGGGAAGGAGATGGAGGCGGAGTTCAAGATTAATGCCATGGAAGTTACTGATGAAGTCTTCGAAAGCCCCGCTTCAATCGTATTTGATCAGGCGGAGAACCGAATGCATACCATCAAGGCGGTTCTCGTTGCCACTCTTGGAAGCTGATAGGGAGAGTCACACATGCTGGTAGTTGCAGCTCTGGGCGGCAATGCCCTGTTGCGTCGCGGTGAACCACTGACCGCTGAGGCTCAACGAGCAAATGTGAAGGTTGCCGCCGAATCACTGGCCAAAATCGTCCGGGCAGGCCATCAGCTGGTGATCACTCATGGCAACGGCCCGCAGGTAGGCCTGCTGGCGCTGCAGGGTGCGGCTTACAAATCTGAAGAAGCCTATCCATTGGACGTGCTTGGCGCCGAAACCGAAGGCATGATTGGGTATGTCATCGAACAGGAGCTGGAAAATGCTCTTGAACATGACCGGCCGGTAGCAACTCTGCTTACCCAGGTAGTGGTAGACAAGGACGATCCTGCTTTCAGCAAACCCACGAAATTTATCGGTCCAGTGTATGGCAGAGAAGAGGCCGAAGCCAGAGCTGAAGCGGCAGGTTGGAAGATAGCTCAGGACGGTGATAAGTGGCGGCGAGTCGTGCCCTCGCCCAAACCTTTGGAGATACCCGACATGCGGGTGCTGAAACTGCTGCTGGAGCAGGGCGTTGTGGTGATCTGCGCAGGGGGCGGGGGCATTCCCGTTCTTCGCCTTGATGATGGCAGCATGATCGGCGTGGAAGCTGTGATCGATAAAGATGCTGCGAGCGCACTGCTGGCCCGCCAACTGGGTGCCGATGCCTTATTACTCCTCACAGATGTGGATGCCATCTATCGCGATTTCGGAATGGACTCCGCTGAACCGATCAATGAATTAACTCTTGCTGAAGCCAGAGAACTTGACCTGCCGGCCGGCTCAATGGATCCCAAAATGGCGGCAGCGGGCAACTTCGCCGAAAGCGGTGGTGTCAGTGGCATTGGTAGGCTGAGGGATGCTCTCGCAATTCTTGAGCGCCGGGCAGGTACCTGTGTTGTCCGTTGATAACTTACCCGTCCAGTCTCCAGAACAGCACTGGCACACAGTGGATGCCTTCGGTACCAGAGAGCAACTGGAAGCAACAGCGCCTCTTAGTGGTGAGGAAGCCGCCGCGCGACTTGCAGTCTATGGCCCTAATCGTCTTCCGGAAGGAAAGGCAAGCGGGCCCATTGCTAGACTCATTCGCCAGCTCCGCAACTTCCTGATATACGTTCTTTTGGCTGCGTCGGCTATTACAGGGGCACTTGGCCACTGGGTAGATGCTGGGGTCATCATGGCTGTGGTTGTGATCCAGACGCTTGTGGGCTTTATCCAGGAAGGCAAGGCCGAGCAGGCATTGTCCGCCATTGGACACATGCTGGCACCGAAGGCACGTGTAGTCCGTGAGGATGGCCAGCATCAAATTAACGCCGCTGACCTGGTGCCCGGAGACACGGTGCTATTGGAACCCGGCGATCGCGTACCGGCGGATACCCGCCTGGAAAAATGCCATAACTTGAAGATCGAGGAAGCCATCCTTACGGGTGAATCCGTAGCGGTAGAGAAATCCCCGGAACCGGTGGAGAAAGAGGCGGCGCTGGGTGACCAAACCAGCATGGCGTTTTCCGGCACCATGGTATCTACGGGTACCGGGCGTGGCGTGGTGGTTCGCACCGGAGCGTCGACGGAGATTGGTCGTATCTCTGGTCTGTTGGCACGGACCACGTCTCTAAAAACACCCTTGGTAGAACAGATGGACCGCTTTGCCAAAATCTTGTCCATCATTGTGGTCATTGCCGGTGCGGTCATATTTGCCGGGGGGCTGGTCTTCAGTGACCTGCCTTTCCGAGAGCTGTTCATGGCTGTTGTAGGGCTGACGGTGGCCGCTATTCCAGAGGGATTACCGGCCATACTGACCATCACCTTGGCGATAGGTGTCCGCCAGATGGCTAGACGAAAGGCCGTGGTACGTCGAATGCCCGTCCTTGAGTCACTGGGGGCGGTATCAGTAATTTGTTCCGACAAAACCGGCACGCTCACTCGCAATGAAATGGTGGTGACCACAGCAGTGGTGGGCAAGCAGCGACTTGACATAACCGGTGAGGGTTATGAACTGGAGGGGGTCGTAAGCCAGAATAGCAAGCCCGTGGATATCACCGGGGCGCTGGAGGAGCTGGCTCGGGCCGCCGGGCTTTGCAACGATGCCCACCTTGATTTTCGAGAAAAGCAGCCGCGTATTCAGGGCGATCCTATGGAGGCAGCCCTGAAAGTTTTTGCTCACAAGGCGGCGTTTGATATTGAAGGTAGTGCACATGATTGGCCCCGCAGAGATGAAATCCCTTTCGACACCCAGACCCGTTTTATGGCCACTCTTAACCATGATCACCATGGCCACAGCATGGTGTACGTCAAGGGTGCTCCGGAGCGCATCCTGGACATGTGCGAGGTGGAAGTGACAGAAAACGATGGTACCGCTGCCCTTGAGCGTTCTTGGTGGGACCAGATGATTGCCGATTTGGCATCGGATGGATTGAGGGTACTAGCCTTGGCCCGGAAACCCGTTTCCCGAGGCACGGCCGATCTCGCAGTGGAGGATATTGGCACCGGCGTAGAACTTCTGGGCCTAGTGGGGTTGCTGGATCCGCCCCGGCAAGAAGCAATACGCGCCATCTCCGACTGCCATGCGGCGGGTATCCGAGTAAAGATGATTACTGGGGATCATGCTCTGACGGCGGGGGCCATTGCGAGAAGACTGGGGCTGCGTAACAGCGAGCGTGTTTTGACCGGAATGGATTTGGATGATCTCACCACTGATGAGTTGCAACAACTAGTGACTGAAGTAGATGTGTTCGCGCGCACTAGCCCGGAGCATAAACTGAGATTGGTCGAAGCCCTCCAGGCACAGCATGGGGTTGTTGCCATGACCGGAGACGGTGTCAATGACGCCCCGGCCCTGAAGCGGGCCGATGTGGGAATTGCCATGGGTGTGAAGGGATCAGAAGCAGCGCGTGAGGCCTCATCCGTGGTATTGCTGGACGATAATTTTGCCAGCATAGTTGCGGCCATTCGCGAGGGGCGATCGGTTTATACTAATTTGAAAAAGGGCATTGCGTTCATGCTGCCAATTAATGGCGGTGAGTCCATCAGCCTTATCATCGCTTTATTACTGGGACTCGCGTTACCGATTTCGCCGCTGCAGATTCTCTGGGTCAACATGGTCAGCGCTGTTGTATTGGCAATGACCCTGGCTTTTGAGCCACCAGAACCGGATGTCATGAAACGCCCGCCCCTGCCGAGAGAACAGTCCTTGCTGCAAGGCTTCTTGATCTGGCGGGTAATTTTCGTGTCACTACTGTTTCTAACAGGCATTTTCGGCGCCTGGTTCTTTGCCATGCACCACTATGACGACCAAAGTATAGCTCGCACCCTGGCCGTCAATACTTTAGTAGCCATGGAGGTGTTTTATCTGTTCGCTGTGCGCTATCTCGACACACCGTCTATTACGCTTCGTGGTGTTTTGGGCACTCCTATTGTATTACTTGCAGTAGCGGCAATCGTAGTTTTGCAACTTCTGTTTACTTATTTGCCTTGGTTCCATAACACTTTTGAAACTAGTGCCTTATCCCTGGAAATGCTGGTCTTAGCTTGTCTAGCCGGAGTGGCGGTGCTGGTGATTTTGGAAATCGAAACCTGGGTTCGCAGGCGCCTATGGCCGGTCAGGTTAAACGAGCATGCGAATGCACCAACTAAAGCGCATGTAAAATAAAATTAGACTTGAGGCATTAATGTTTTAGCATGCCTGAGAATTGATCCGAGGGTTCGAAGTGCCGCTCAACCAGTGCATTGTCACGATTTATGTCGGACACAAAAGCAGATAGATTACGTTTTCCGGTTTGGGCTCCGCACAAGCCTAATTGTGCTGCCTGTTAAGGTGCTTAATTGAGAAAGCGTTCTCTTGGGTCGAATGAGCATGGTGATGGAATGTTGAAATGCTTCGTACTTTCAGTTCTCTTGCTAAGCCAAAAGCATAAGGCAGACTGACAGCTGGTCGACCATCAGTGCAATATCAGAGGTTTCGATGATCGTTGTTAAGCAGTTCGCTTACAAGGCGATTCTAATATAGACCTGGGCTAGGGTGGGGTGACGTTGACGCTTTCACCGTTCAGGGCCAAGGTGCGCTTAAATTGGCAGCCCTTGATTATACTTTGTATGCCAGCTCGTCGTGCTCGTGCCGGCTGATGCACTCACTTCTACGTAACATTCCCGCCGACATCTCCCCCTGATTGATAAGCTGCTCAAGCGCTTTGCCGGTTAGCTTCATTTTCCCGTGGTTTCCATGCTTGGTCTCTTATTTTCTAGGTAGCAAATAGGTAGCAGGAGCTGAATATAATAGGGTACAGAGGGAAACAATGGGAAAACTATAATTCATGATTAATTTAATATTTTCAATATTTTAATGTTGCTTCTTGTTTCTGTTAGTTCCTGCTTAAATTTGGGGTAAACGGAATGGGGTTGCAAAAGTCGCAGGTTCGAATCCTGTCGCTCCGACCAAAATATATAAAAGTGGCCACTAGCTAATAAAGCAAGTGGCCTTTTTTATGGGGGAAGTATAACGCTCAGCGCAACTGTTAGCGTTGTTCCTGGGGAGATGCTTCCTCTTCGTTCTCGACCGGTTCGAGGGGGTTACCATCCTCGTCAAGGAATTGGTGGTCGTATGCTGCCTGAAGGCCTGTTTCTTCGGGCTCTCCCTCTTGCGGCTCGTCGTCTTCTGTCAAATAGTCAATGTGGCCTGGATAGATAGGTGAGAGCACCGCCATCAGAATGCCGATGACGCAGAATATTGAAAAAGCATCGGCATAGCCGAACTCGCCGACCAGCATGCCGACCACTGGAGAGCCGGCGGCCTGTCCCAGCGCGCAGGCCATGAAAGGCAGTACCGGGCCCATTGATGGGCGGCCCGGCAATAGGCGGATGCCGGTCATCAGATACAACCCTGTCAAACTCATGTAGGCAAGGCCGAATATCAAAGCGGAAAACATCGCCAGGGCCAACTCGTCAGGGCTGGCGGCCAGTAGCACAAGGCTCGACGACAGCATCATAAGCATCAATGCTTGCGTAATGGGAGGATTATTTCGATCAGCTAAATCGCTGATCACAGCACCTCCAAGACCGGCAATGCCGGCTGCAAACCATAGCCAGCCTGTAAAGGCGGAAGGCAACTCGCCCAGCTTAACCACTAGGTCCGGAGCGAAAATCCAGTACGGCGCAGACACAAAACCCATCGCGAAGGCGAACAGCGAAAGCCGGGTAAGGCGCGACCACTGCTGCCGAGTCACGGGCGGTGGGGGAGCCGCGTTGGCGGGAATAACCCGTGAGACCGAGGGGATAAAAAACCATGCTGCCACGACTCCCGTGCCTGCCAGTACGGCAAAGGTTGTGTAGGTAAAACGCCATGCATCTGCAAGAAACACGACGGTGGGCACCGCCACGATGATGCCGATACTGGTGCCGGCGTTCATAATCGAGCTAACGCGCCCGTGCATCGAACGGCTAACCATTACCTGCATGGCGGAGGTAAGCGCCGGCATCATCAAACCCGTACAGATGCCGCAAATAAACACACCAATAGACAGCGATAGGGCGTCTGAGGACCGGCTTATCAGTGCAAGGCCGCCAACACCCAAACACCCCGAGAGCATCGCCAGGTTGCGAGCCCCGAGGCGATTAGCGGCAAGCGGTGCCACCATCGTGGCAAGCACGAAACTGACAAATGGCAATGCGCCGATGATGCCGACGACATATGCTGACAGATCCAACTCGTTACTGATGGACGGCACGAACAAGCCAAACGCAAAGCGCGCAAGTCCGTAACTGATTGCAACGAGAGCGGCCCCAAAGAGGGCAAACCCCATATTTGATAAAGGCTTCATACAGGCCTCCAGCGTTGCGTTTGGCTGAACTCTAATTGGCCGGTGAATTGTCTCAGTGACATCGCTGATGAGCAATGCAATAAGACTTCTTTGTGTATGGGGAGAAGTAGATCCGGAAAAGCTAGGCTTAAGCTGAATCATAATGCCGCCAGATTTTATTCTCAGGCGGCATTATGGGTATGCGGCATATTTCATGTGCAGATAATAAGCCTTGTAGACTTATTATCTTTGGCATTAGCCTTGCGACTGATGATCGGCGAGGGCGGCGGCAACCGCTTCTTCCCACTCTCCTTCGCTAATGCCCCAGTGCTTCATTTCAGCTTGATCGGGGCTTCCTTTGGCGGCAGTTTCGAGCTCATCTTTCGAATGCCTTTCAAAACAATGCTTGGCGAACGCCTTGGTTTTGCCATCACTTAACTGATTAATCATGTCCATATTGATCTCCTATCCGTGGTGAACCCTAAATGGCTAATCAGACTAGCCTAGTGTAGCGGGTTGGCGGTGTTTTGCCCGCCCTGTCACGTCAAAACGTAACAAGGAGTGTAATCCTGCCCGTCGAGTTTCATCCGCCCCTGCGCTACAAACGAGCTTAGCAGTTCATCTAAACGCAGCATAAGCTCAGGCTCGGCATTAAGCACGAAAGGGCCGTGTGCCTCTATGGCGCGGATACCTTGCTCTTTGACGTTACCCGCAACGATGCCCGAGAAAGCGCGTCGTAAGTTGGCGGCGAGCTCATGGGTCGGCTGTTGGCGGTGAAGCGCCAAGGCGCGCATGGCATCGTGTGTGGGATCGAAAGGGGCCTGGAAGTCACGGGCAACCGTTAAGCGCCAGTTATAGTAAAAGGCGTCCTGGTGGGTGCGGCGGAATTCGGTGATTTCATCGATGCTTTGGCGCATCTGGCGTGCGACGGCTACCGGGTCGCCGGTGATGATGGTGTAAAAGCGTCGAATGTCTTCGCCAAGGGTATATACCAGAAATTCGTCAATTTTCTCAAAGTAGGCCGCTGAATTGGCCGGACCGGTTAGGATCAGCGGGAACGGCATATCTTGATTCGAGGGATGTAACAGAATACCCAGCAGGTAAAGGATTTCTTCCGCGGTACCGACACCCCCGGGGAAAACAATAATACCGTGGCCCAATCGTACGAACGCCTCAAGGCGTTTTTCGATATCGGGCATGACCACAAGCTCGTTGACGATAGGATTTGGCGCTTCGGCCGCAATGATGCCTGGCTCTGAAATGCCTAGATAGCGGCCATCGCGGCGACGCTGCTTGGCGTGGGCCACGTTGGCGCCTTTCATCGGGCCTTTCATGGCGCCGGGGCCGCAGCCTGTGCAAATATCCAAGTCGCGCAAGCCCAAGTGGTAACCGACGTCTTTAGTGTACTCGTACTCTTCCCGAGAAATGGAGTGGCCGCCCCAGCAAACCACCAGGCTAGGGTCACGGCCAGGTTTGAGCGTGCCCGCTTTGCGTAAAATATGAAACACCGCGTTAGTGGTACCTTCGGCGGTGGTGAGGTCAAAACGATCGTGGCGTTGGATTTCGTTGTAAATATAAACGATATCGCGGATTACCGATGAAAGGTGTTCCCGAATACCGCGAATCATGCGCCCATCAACGAAGGCTTCGGCGGGCGCATTGGTCAATTTTAAACGAATGCCACGATCCTGCTGAAGCACTTCAATATCAAAGTCTTTATAGGCTTCTAAAATTGCTAAGCTGTCGTCAGTCGGACTACCGCAGTTAAGCACGGCTAATGCGCAGCGCCTAAGTAAATCATGCAGTCCGCTTTTTGACGTGCGGTGCAGTCGATTGACTTCGTGTTGTGAGAGAACTTCAAGGCTGCCTTCAGGCGAGATAATGCTGGAAATAGTGTCGCGCGGTTGAGCGTTGTGGGTCATTAGTGGTGCAGTTCCTGACGGTGTGAGGTCTTATCGCATACTATCACGCTCCTTAAGTAGGTACACCGTCAGAGCCCTGCGGGCAGTATGATATGATAAGTACCATTGCTAACCCGATGATGCCCAACATGTTTAATGCGCAATATTTTCGAACGTACATCACCTTAGTAGAAACTGGCAGTTTTACACGCACGGCGCAGCGGCTTGATATGACGCAGCCGGGGGTGAGCCAGCATATTCGCAAGTTGGAGCGTTATTTAAATAAGACCTTATTAGAACGGCGTGGCCGAAGTTTTACGTTAACCGAGTCGGGACGCCGTGCTTACGACTATGCGTTAAAACTATTTGCTGAGCACGAGCAATTTCGTCACGCGTTAGATGACGATTTGCTGGATAGCGGCGAATGCCGTATTGCGTCACCGGGTAGCGTTGGCCTGATGTTTTACCCTTATATCTTGGGCCAGCAGCAAAGGCATCCCAATTTAACCGTTAGCTATAGTTTCGCGTTTAACCACGAGATCGTAAATGATTTATTAGAAGGACGTTACGATATCGGGATCGTCACCGAAGCAGTCAATCATCCAGATTTGGCATGCCAAATCTGGCACCAGGAACCGCTGTGTTTGGTCGTGCCTGCTGATTTTGCCGAAGGTACACTTTCGGACCTAATGGGCATTGGGTTTCTTAACTATTACGATGGCATCAATCACGCCAACGCCCTATTGCGCGCCAACTATCCCGATGATTTTCGATCGATGACGCATTTCCGGCACCAGGGCTTCACTAATGAAGTCAGCATGGTATTGGATGCCGTTGCGCGGGGGCTGGGTTTTACGGTGGTGTCTCGCCTGGTGCTTGAGACATCCCCCTGGCAGCGCCAGGTGAAGGCGCTTAACCTTCCCAATACGGTTAATGAAGTATTGTATTTACTGCGGCGGCAAGATTCCGTGCTTCCCAAGCGGTATGAAAAGCTACTCGACGGTTTTCACCAGCAGCGGCTGCAGGAAAAAACGCCCTGAGGCTCGCTGGGATACAGGAAGCCTCAAGGCGGTCAGGCGGCTGAGTGAGCCGTTATTCGTCGCGGTACTCGTCAATTGGGGGGCAAGAGCAAATCAACTGGCGGTCACCAAAGACGTTATCCACTCGATTCACTGCTGGCCAGTATTTCGACGCCTTGACGGCTTCAGTAGGGAAGGCGCCCAGTTCGCGGTTGTAAGGGCGCTGCCATTCGGTGTCGATAATATCGGCCTGGGTGTGCGGCGCATTTACTAGCGGGTTATTGTCCAGCGGCCATTCGCCCTGTTCGACACGAGTAATCTCTTCGCGAATGGCGATCATGGCATCGCAGAATCGATCAATTTCGTAGAGCGATTCCGACTCGGTGGGTTCGATCATCAGCGTGCCCGGCACGGGGAACGACATGGTCGGGGCGTGGAAGCCGTAATCCATCAAGCGCTTGGCGATATCTTCTTCACTGATGCCAGACGCCGCCTTGATTGGGCGAATATCAATGATACATTCATGGGCCACCGTGCCGTTCTGGCCGCGATATAGAATCGGGTAGGCTGCTTCAAGCCGCTTGGCAATATAGTTGGCGTTTAAAATGGCCAGCTCGGTTGCTTCGCGCAGCCCGCGTGCGCCCATCATTTTAATATAGGCCCAGGAAATCGGCAGAATGGAAGCACTGCCAAACGCCGCAGCGGATACGGCGCCGCTCTCTGGATTGACACCGTTGATCGGCGTGACGACATGGTTGGACACGTAGGGCGTCAAATGGGCTTTAACGCCGATGGGCCCCATGCCAGGGCCGCCGCCACCGTGTGGGATGCAGAACGTTTTGTGCAGATTGAGGTGAGACACGTCGCCACCAAAATCGCCGGGCCGCGTTAATCCTACCTGGGCGTTCATGTTGGCCCCGTCGATATACACCTGGCCGCCATTATCGTGAACGATCTGGCAGGCTTCACGCACGCTGGTCTCGAAGACACCGTGAGTGGACGGGTAGGTGAGCATGATGGCGGAGAGCTGCTCGCTGTGCTGTTCTGCCTTCTGGCGCAGGTCCGCCAGGTCGATATTGCCGTTTGCGTCGCATTCGACCACCACCACTTTCATTTGCACCATCGCCGCCGATGCCGGATTGGTGCCGTGGGCGGAGCTGGGTATTAAGCAAACATTACGATGGCCTTCGCCTTGGGCCTCTTGGTAGCGCCGAATTGCCACTAGCCCGGCGTATTCACCTTGAGCACCAGAGTTGGGCTGCATGGAGATATGGTCATAGCCGGTCACTTCGACTAAGAAGGCGGCTAGCTCATCAATCATCTGATGGTAGCCTGCCGCCTGTTCGCGAGGGGCAAACGGGTGAATATGGGCAAAGGCCGGCCAGGAAACGGGAATCATCTCGCTGGTGGCGTTGAGCTTCATGGTGCACGAGCCAAGCGGAATCATCGCGTGTGCAAGCGATAAATCTTTATTTTCCAACCGCTTCAAGTAGCGCAGCATTTCGGTTTCGCTGCGGTAGCGCTTAAACGTCGGGTGGGTCAGGAAATCGCTTTCGCGCTGGTAAGCGCTAGGTATGCCTGAAATACGTTCAGCAACAATCTGTTCGTCAAGGGTGGCGACTGAAAGGCCATGCTCATCGCCAAGTAGTACATCAAAGAGCGTCGCCACATCATGAGCCGTAGTGGTTTCGTCCAGGCTGATGCCTACGTCGCCGTTGGCAAAGTAGTGTAGGTTGATATCGTGGGTCATGGCGCGGCCGTGAATCTTACCTGCGTCTACCTCGGTCAAACGCAGCGTATCGAACCAGGTGTCGTGGCCCAGTCGAACTCCCGACTGCTGAAGGCCATGCGCCAGCAAGGTAGTCAAGCGATGTACGCGCCCGGCAATTTTACGCAGCCCTTCGGCACCATGGTAAGTGGCATAGAAGCCAGCAATATTGGCCAGCAGTGCCTGAGCGGTACAGATGTTCGACGTGGCCTTTTCGCGGCGGATGTGCTGCTCGCGGGTTTGCATCGCCATGCGCAGCGCCGTATTGCCGCGGCTGTCCTTGGACACGCCAATAATCCGGCCAGGAATTGACCGCTTGAGCTTGTCCGACGTGGCAAAAAACGCGGCGTGGGGGCCACCAAAGCCCATGGGAACCCCAAAGCGCTGGGAGTTACCCACCACAATGTCGGCGCCGAGAGCGCCCGGTTCTCTAAGCAGCACCAAGCTTAGCAAGTCGGTGGCGACACAGGTCATGATTGAGCGGTCAGCCGCCGCACGGATCAGCGGTGCCAAATCGCTGATCTCGCCGCTGGCGGTGGGGTACTGCAGTAAAGCGCCAAACACATCATGCTCGGCAACCGAGTCTGCGGGCCCCGTGATCAGTTCAAAGCCAAAAAAGTTGGCGCGGGTCTTCACCACGTCCAGGGTTTGTGCAAAGACATCGTCAGCGACAAAAAATGCATTGGACTTGCTTTTCTTGTTGGCCCGCTTGCACAGCGCCATGGCTTCTGCGGCCGCGGTGGCCTCATCCAGCAGCGACGCATTGGCCAGTTCCATGCCGGTCAAATCCATCACGACCTGCTGGAAATTGAGTAGCCCCTCGAGACGGCCCTGGGAAATTTCCGGCTGATAGGGCGTGTAGGCGGTGTACCAGCCTGGATTTTCCAGCACGTTGCGCTGAATCACCGCGGGCATGTGGGTGCCGTAATACCCCTGGCCGATATAGCTTTTGGCGACCCGGTTTTGACGCGCCAGCTGGCTCAGGTAATCAAGCGCTTCGGCTTCGCTTCTGGAGTCGTCCAGGGCAAGTTCTCGGCCCAGGCGGATGTCGCCCGGAATGGTTTGCTCGATCAGGTCATCCATGCGCTGAAGGTCGAGCGCTTTTAACATTGTGGACGCGTCATCGGCGTTGGGGCCATTGTGACGTTTGATAAAAGCATCGTGGTCAGCCAGTTCGGCTAATCGGCGAGTTTCAAAAGGCATGGAGAAAATTCCGAACGTGATGAGAAAACCGTGCAGGGCTTGGAATTACGCCTGACAAAAGACAGGCGTTAACGGCTAGTCGTCGCTGCTTAGCGTCGCTTGGTAAGCATCGGCATCCATTAGCCCGTCAAGGCTAGGGTCACTTAGACGCACCTTCATGATCCAGCCGCCTTCATAGGGTGCATCGTTGACCGTTTCAGGGGCATCTTCCAGCGCCTCGTTGACTTCGATGACTTCGCCATCAACGGGGGCGTAGAGATCGGAAGCGGCCTTGACCGATTCAATCACACCAAACTCATCGCCTTTGGTCAGCGTAGCGCCAACGTCTGGTAATTCGACAAATACAACATCGCCAAGCGCGGCCTGTGCGTGGTCAGTAATGCCAATGGTGACTGTGCCGTCTTGATGATCAAGTACCCACTCGTGGCTCTCAGCGTAACGAAGATTGGCAGGAAGGTTGCTCATAATGATTCCCTATACGAAACGGATGTGGAGCCGCCATGTTAGCGCTTGTAGTCCACCTTGGCGATGGGCGCTGTTCACGGCAAGCGTTTAGCGGTGCATGGTAACGTGTTTCCGATAGGAAACAAGTTTCTTGATGCCGCCTGCCTCTGCATTTGATCAACCTTGCCAGCAATGAGGATTACGTGGCGATGAATTGTCAAAATAGCGATATTTGCTGCATTAACTCGACAATGGCATAGCAAGCCACCGAAGTTATGGTGTAAAACATGCCAATCTTACGTTTAGCGTGGTCGGCGAATGGTTCGTGACACGTTAGCGTTTGATGGCCAGAATAAATTGATGTGTAAGACATTGACCGGTTGGGTCGACTTCGAATAAATCAAACCATGAAAGGGTTAAGGAGATAACAAGTGGAAACATTAACAAGTCTCTTCGGAGCCATTAACGGGGTGGTCTGGGGCCCGTTGATGCTCATCTTGCTGTTAGGTGTGGGGATTTACCTTCAGCTTGGCTTGAAACTGATGCCGATTAGAAAGCTCGGTATGGGTTTCAAGCTAATGTGGCAGGGGCGCAGTGGGGCGGCAGCTGACGTTAAAAGTGCCGATGATAAAGAAGGCGAAATTTCGCCTTTTGACGCGTTAATGACGGCATTATCGGCAACGATTGGTACCGGTAATATTGCCGGGGTAGCCACTGCGATTGCGCTCGGTGGGCCCGGGGCGGTTTTTTGGATGTGGATCACTGCCCTGGTGGGGATGGCCACGAAATTCTCCGAGGCCGTACTGGCGGTTCGTTTCCGCGAGACCGATAGCACTGGCTACCATGTCGGTGGGCCGATGTTCTATATCAAAAACGGTCTTGGCAAAAAGTGGATGTGGTTAGGCGGCTTGTTTGCTTTCTTTGGGGCTGTCGCGGCATTCGGGATCGGCAATACGGTTCAGTCCAACTCGGTGGCCGATGCCATGAGCTCGACTTTTGGTGTGCCCACTTGGCTTACTGGCGTTGTCATTATGGTGCTCGCCGGGGCAGTCATTCTTGGTGGCATCAAGCGGATTGCAAAGGTGGCCGGCAAGCTGGTGCCGGTGATGGGTATCGCCTACGTGGTCGCGGGTATTATTGTTTTGATTGTCAATGCTGGGCAGATCGGTGAAGCCTTCAGCCTGATTTTCTACTACGCCTTTAACCCGATTGCTGCCGCTGGTGGTTTTGCGGGTGCTGCCGTCATGGCGGCTATTCGCTTTGGCGTAGCGCGAGGGATTTTCTCTAACGAAGCGGGTCTAGGCAGTGCGCCCATTGCCCACGCGGCGGCGCAAACCAAAAATCCTGTGCGTCAGGGCTTAATTGCCATGCTGGGAACGTTCATTGATACCATTGTTATCTGTACTATCACAGCGCTGGTTATCCTCACCTCTACGGTGTGGGTTGATGGTGAAGAGGGCGCATCGCTGACGGCGCTTTCCTTCGATGCGGCGCTACCCGGGTTTGGTAATCAAATTGTTGCCATTGCGTTGGCCGTATTCGCTTTTACAACCATTCTTGGGTGGTCGTTCTACGGCGAAAAATGCTTCCAGTTCCTGTTTGGAACGCGCTCCATTATGCTGTATCGCGTGCTATTCGTATTAGCAATTCCGCTCGGTGCTATCGCGCAGCTTGGTTTCATCTGGCTGATGGCGGATACCTTCAACGCCATGATGGCCATTCCGAACTTAATCGCCTTGGCGCTGCTATCGCCCGTCGTGTTTAAACTGACCAAAGACTATTTCGATGGCAAAGATGTGTTGCCAGGGGAATCGTTAGACCACGATAACTAATAGTTGCTAGGCGCTCGTGCGCATTTGCAATGCTTTTGAAGAGTCGGGAAGGCACTCATGTGACTTCCCGCTCTTGTTTGTAAAGGAGTGATCAATGACTGAGCTTAAAAAAACACCGTTGCATGCACTGCACGGCCGCCTAGGGGCGAAAATGGTGCCTTTTGCCGGTTACGATATGCCCGTTCAATTTCCGATGGGCGTAAAAAAAGAACACGAGCACACTCGCCAGCAGTGTGGCTTGTTTGATGTCTCACACATGGGGCAGGTGATTGTTTCTGGCGATAACGTGGCTGAGGCGCTGGAAACGTTAATTCCTGCCGACTTGATAGGCTTGGCACAGGGTGCACAACGCTATGGCCTACTTACCAATAACGAAGGCGGGATTCTTGATGACCTGATGGCCGTCAACGCCGGTGATCACTTTTATTTAGTGGTCAATGCTGCCTGTAAAGACCAGGATATTGCCCACCTGAGAGTTAACTTGGGCGATCACCTGACCGTAGAGCGATTGGACCGAGGCTTGCTGGCTTTGCAGGGCCCTACTGCTCACCGAGTGATGCAGCGTCTTTGCCCGGCTGCCTGTGAACTGGTCTTTATGCAGCACGGACGCTTCCAGGTGCTTGATCATGAGGTTTGGATTAGTCGCAGTGGTTATACCGGTGAAGATGGCTTTGAAATATCAGTCCCCGCCGACGCCACTGAAACGTTGGCTGAGCGCTTGCTGTCAGAGCCTGAAGTGGAAGCGATTGGTCTTGGCGCGCGGGATTCATTACGTCTTGAGGCAGGTCTATGTCTTTACGGCCACGATATGGATACCACCACCACACCGGTTGAGGCCGGTTTGATCTGGGCAATCAGCAAACCGCGTCGACATGGAGGCGAGCGGCCTGGAGGTTTTCCGGGCGCAGATTTGATTCTTCACCAAGTAGAGGCCAAAGACCATAGCCGTAAGCGTGTTGGTTTAGTCGCTGATGGACGGGCGCCGGTTCGTGAAGGGGCCTTGCTGGTAGATGAAGAAGGCAACGAGGTGGGGCAGGTAACGTCTGGCGGTTTCGGTCCGAGTGTTGGCAAACCGGTGGCGATGGGCTATGTCACCCGAGACGCCGAAACCCCGGGCACGACAGTGTATGCCGAAGTACGCGGCAAGCGGCTGCCCATGACCGTTAGCAAGACGCCTTTTGTAACAGCCAACTTTTATCGTGGCTAGGTCTGAAAGCCGCTTGAGATAGCCCCCGCGATGGCATACGCCGCGGGGGTGTCGTCATTCCAATATTTTCCTCGGGTCAATAGGTTTCCCTCCCTGACGTAAGTCAAACAACAAATCATATCGGTCGGTTGCGCGGCTTTTGCCTACTTGGCAAAGAGGGTCCCCAGCGGATACCTCCTGTCCTTCTTCAACGGTTATTGTTTCGCAAAGCGCATAGACACTTTGCAGATTATCCGCATGGTGGACAATGACCACCTTGTCAAGTTGCCGCATGCTGCCCGCAAAACGCACTTCGCCTGCGGCTACCGCGTGCGCATTTGCATTCGCCTGTGTTGCTAGCAGCATGGGCTGAAGCGTGCCCCGGCTATCGGGACCAAAGCGTCGAACGACACGGTAGTCTTCCAGCGGCCAGGGCCAGCCTTTGGCTGAGGCGGGGAGTGATGAGTTGTTTTTGCTAGACGTTGGCTTAGCAGGCTGGCTAGCACTGACTGGGGTCGAACTCGCGGTGCTTGAGGCGCTGGGGTTTGAGCCGATAGGGATGTTGATCATCTGCCCAACGCGTAGCGCTGTCGCCGAGCTGCCGGTATTGGCGCCTTGCAAGCGAGATGAAGTCGTCCCGAAGTGGCGAGCTAGGCTCGAAAAGGTATCACCAGGGCGAATTTGATAACGGTATGGGCCGCTCGCTGGAGCACGCTCCTGCTGAGTAGGGACAAGCAACCGTTGGCCAACCACCAAGTGACGTGCTTTGACGCCGGGGTTGAAGCGCTGTAAGCGCTCTAGTGGCACATTAGCGCGTTTGGCTAACTGGCCCAATGTGTCACCGCGCTGGATTTCCACCCAACTGCCACTGATCTGAGCCGCCGCCGGGGCGGTGACTCGTTGGGAAGAAGGGGGCGAACTGGCGCAACCGGCCATCGCGCTGACCAACATGAACATGCCAAGCCAATGGCTCAGGCGTGATCGATCTGACCATCCAGCTGACAGTCTTTTTCCTGCCAGAGTGCGTTGATCCATGTGTGAAATTTTTCCTTGTGCTGGGTTTCAGCGTGATAATCAGCGGTTAGCATCCATTGGGGCACGTCAAGGACACGTGCCTGTAAGGTGACAGGTGCTTCCTTTCCACACAGAAAACCCCAAAAGGTAGGCGTGGGGTTGGCATAGCTCAACGTGACGTCAAGGATGCCGTCGAGTTTGTCACCCAACAATCTGAGCACCTGGGCGACACCGCCGGCTTTGGGGCGAAGCAGGTGGCGATAGGGGCTTTGCTGCAGGCCATGCTTGTGCGGTGTGAAGCGAGTACCTTCCACAAAATTAAAGATTGCAATGGGGGTCTGTCGAGCGCGGGCACACATGCGCTCTGTTGCCTTTTGATCCAACGTTGCAAGTGTCGGGTTTTGGGCCACTTGCTCCCGGGTGATACGGCGCATCACAGGAAATTCGAGAGCCCAAAAGGCAAGGCCGACAACGGGTATCCAGAGCAATTGCCGCTTAACAAAGAAACGCGGCATGGGTATGCGTCGATGGAGGACCATTAACAACATGAAAATATCCGTCCAGCTGCGGTGGTTGGAAATGACCAGCCACCATTGGTCTGGATGCAGATGGTTAGGAAGGGAGGCATTCAACTGAGGCTTGAGCCAACGGCGCATCCACCACAAATTGACGCCAATCCAATTCAGGGCAACGCGGTTTAGCCCCTGAAGCACTGTTTGCCTAGGGCGACCAGAAGGGGTGACTAATTTGACCAGCGTAAGCGCAATCAGCGGTATTCCCCAGAACAGCGTATTGAGCGTTAATAGCGTAACGCTAATCACTCCTTTCAATATTGGCATACCGCATTTCCTTACCATCGTCGTGCGTATTGATGAATGCTAAAGGATATTGCTAACCCTGCCCAGCCTCTTGCTCAGGTAAGTAGGGTGCTTGTACCGTTTCCAGCAACACCGTGCGCAATGCATGAGCGGCTACTGATAATTCTTGTTGCGTCAGTATGCCAACTCGGCAGGCGATGGTAGGCGATGTTAAGGGTACGCAACGAGCGCCCAACGCCTGCATTTGAGGAATACACATTGAGGGCACCCCGCTGACGCCGAGACCCGCCCCGACCATGCGGCCGACCGTAGAGAGTTGATGGCTTTCGAATGCGACCGGCAAGTCAATCCGCTGTTTGGAAAGTGCGTGCTCCAGCAACCGGCGGACCATCGACGGACGCTGCAAGGTAATAAAGTCCTCTTTAAGCAGCTGTTCCCATGTTATAGATGCATGACCGTTCAACGCTGAATCCTGGGGGACGGCGGCGACAAAATGATCCTCGAACAGGGGCGTAAACGACAGGCTATCGGTACCTTCCGGCGAAAACGCGATGCCCATTTCCACTTGGCGTGAGCGCACCATATCGGTCACGTCTTCGTTGATGACATCGTGCACGGTCACATTAATTTTGGGGTACTGTTGACGAAAACGCACCAGTGCGGCGGGTAGCAGATTGCAGGCAAAGGCAGGCATCGCCGCCACGCTTAGCCGACCCAGCTGTAGGGTGAAGCGTTGCCGCAGACGCTCTTCGGTATTGTCCCATTGGGCAAGTAAATGTTTAGCCAGCGGCAGCAACGATTCGCCTTCAGGCGTTAAACGGACGCTGCGTGTACTACGCAGCAATAATTTGCCGCCCAGCGCATCCTCCAGACCTTTTATGGCTAAACTCAGGGCAGGCTGCGATAAATGCAGCCGTTCACAGGCCTGTGTAAAGCTCAGAGTCTGGGCAACAGCCAGAAAGGCGCGGAGTTGCTTGACGGTCATGGAAGGCTCTTTATAAGTTATACAAATAAATTGATAAGAAAAACAAACTTAACAAATATATCATCTGGCACAACACTGCAAGTCAGAAGTCTGCGTCGCGTTAGCCGTCACAGCTTGCGGATCGTGGGCTTAGCGACATTGGCGTATCACCGACAATAAGACGAGGCATAACAATGGCAGGATTTGATAAGCGTGTTGCTTCCTATGAAGAAGCGATGGAAGGCATTGAAAGCGGTATGACCGTGTTAGCCGGCGGTTTTGGCCTATGCGGTATCCCCGAAAACTTAATCGCCGAAATAAAGCGACGTGGGGTTAAGGACCTTACCGTTGTATCGAATAACTGTGGCGTTGACGGTTTTGGGCTTGGCTTGTTGCTTGAAGACCGTCAAATACGCAAGATTCTGGCATCCTATGTAGGTGAAAACGCGCTGTTTGAGCAGCAAATGCTCAATGATGAAATTGAAGTGATCCTGACGCCCCAAGGGACACTAGCGGAAAAAATGCGCGCAGGCGGGGCGGGCATCCCGGCCTTCTACACTGCTACTGGGTACGGTACGCCCATCGGTGAAGGCAAAGAAGTTCGTGAGTTCAATGGTCGTCCGCATATTTTGGAAGAAGCGATTACCGGCGATTTCGCTATTGTTAAGGGCTGGAAGGCCGACCGCTACGGCAATGTGATGTACCGTCACACTGCGCAAAACTTTAATCCCATGGTCGCAACGGCGGGCAGAATTACCGTCGTTGAAGTTGAAGAGATCGTCGAGCCTGGCGAGTTAGAACCCAGTCAGATTCATACCCCGGGTATCTATGTCGACCGAATCATCCAGGGCACGTTTGAGAAGCGCATCGAAAAACGCACGGTACGCTCTTAACAAACGTTGTTGCTTCGGCTTTTAATCGATTCACTATGAGGAACTGACCATGGCTTTAACACGTGAACAAATGGCACAGCGTGTGGCACGCGAACTTGAAGACGGTTTTTACGTTAACTTGGGTATTGGGATTCCGACGCTGGTCGCTAATTATATTCCCGACGGCATGGACGTCATGCTGCAGTCGGAAAATGGTCTGCTGGGTATGGGACGTTATCCCACTGAAGAGGAAGTTGATCCCGATATGATCAATGCTGGCAAACAGACCGTTACGGCGCGCCCCGGCGCCGCGATCTTTTCGTCGGCAGAGTCCTTTGCGATGATTCGTGGCGGTCACGTCGACCTCACCGTGCTGGGCGCTTTTGAGGTGGACCAAAACGGCAATATCGCTTCCTGGATGATTCCCGGTAAGTTAATTAAAGGCATGGGCGGCGCCATGGATTTGGTTGCTGGCGCGGAAAATATCATCTGTACCATGACCCACGCCTCGAAACACGGCGAGTCCAAGTTGCTTGAGCAGTGCAACCTGCCACTCACCGGCGCCGGCTGTATTAACCGCGTCTTGACGGATCTGGCCTACCTGGAAATCAAAGACGGTACTTTCATCCTGAAAGAACGGGCACCCGGTGTCAGCGTTGAAGAAATTATCGAAAAAACCGCTGGCAAGCTGGTGGTGCCGGACCACGTGCCTGAAATGACGTTTGTTGAAGTGTGACGGGCGCGTTGTCCGGCGGGCGGCGTAACGGTTAATCTCGGTTACGCCATCTCGCAGCGAGCGTGTAAAGGCAGCAATAATTCCGCCACCCGCTCGTGGTCATTGCCCAGGTACTTTTGAACAATGGCAAGGCCACCCAAACAAAGTCGATGTTCATCCCCTTGGCTGAAAATTATCTTTTGCGGCGTGGCAGGATAAAAGCGATGTGCAAGGAGGTTAGAAACGCCGAATACCCCGTTTTGCTGGTCGTCCATGTGTGTTAAACCACTTTGTAGAAGTTGTTCGTCAAGCGCTTCAAGTGAGTTGCCTAGCTGTTCGCAATCAAAACCTGCGTGGTGCAGCCTGGGCCCCATGACGGCCAGCCAAGCGGCGAGCGGATGCGCATTGTGCAGTTGCTGATAAAGCGCCCATGAAGGCATTGGCCAAGGGCGGCCGCGGCATAGCAGGTTTTGTCCCTTACCGTCTTGCGGGTGTGTTTGCTGGACGAGATCAAGCAATGCATCGCGCAGGGGCTTGGATAGAGTGCCTGTCTGCAATTCGGCGAGGACTAGCCAGCTGCCACCGTCTGCTGGAGCGAGCAAATAAATTAATAGTCCTTTATCGGCCATCGCGTAATGCCCAGTATGGCGATACCCCATGTGAGCAAGCGCTGGCGATAGCGCTTGAGCGGAGAAATTACCCACGTTAAGTGTTACCAGGGTGAGGTAATCCGCTGGGGTGGAAAGGGGCCATAGGCGAAGTGCCCCGATATCAGGGTGGGTATGAATATAATCCAGCCATAACTGCTGGATGAACTCCTCGCGGTGCATAGTGCCTTCCTTGCCAACGTGTCGGCCCATTTGGGTATGGGTTTATATCGATTCAAGTATAGGCAAGTGGCAATACGATGGTTCAACGCAGCTAAACGGCGGACTAACGATCGTCTAGGCGGTAGATGATGCGCTGAGTAACTGGCGGTCGCGTACGAACTGATCAAACTCGGTAAAACCGCCTACGTGTTGCTGATCCACAAACACTTGTGGAACCGTATGGATGGGTTTGCCAGCGGTTTTGGCAATATCCTCTTTGCTGACACCTTCAGAAGGCATGTCAATGTAACGGTAGCCTTCAATATTGCCTAGCTGTTCTAGTTGCTCAGCGAGCTGCTTGGCGCGAACGCAAAACGGGCAGGATAAGCGCCCAAAAATGACTACAAACATGCATAACTCCTTTGCCAACCCCATAAAGAATGGTCAATTGTGAACCAGCCATCGAATGTTATCCAATAGGGCCACGCTAAAAAGGTTATTGAATCACGTTATCATCTGCAGCTTTTTATCGTATAGACGCAGTGGTGCCGTGAGCAATCGACTAAACTAAATTCATCCACTAAATGCATTTGATTAACAGGAATTGCCATGACAACGACACCAGCGGTTACCCCTCGTATTGCCCTCGTAACCGGTACTAGTAGCGGTATTGGCGAGGCGGTGGTAAAGCAGTTTTGTGAATTAGGCCATCAAGTATTAGCGGTCGATTTTAACCCGGATGGTAAAGCCGTCGCTGAGGCAGCAGGTGCTGCGTTTTATCAAGCTGACTTAACCGATCCGGTTGCCTGCCGAGGAGCCGTCGCCGAAGCAGTGAAACGCTTTGGTGGCGTGGATATCCTGGTTAACAATGCAGGGATTCAACATGTCGCGGCCATTGAAGATTTTCCTGAAGCAAAATGGCGTCAAATTATCGACCTGATGCTGACGGCGCCATTTTTGCTTACTCAGGCAGCGTGGCCGCATATGCGCAAAAAGGGCTGGGGGCGAATTGTTAATATTGCCTCCATTCATGCCCAAGTGGCCTCGCCAGGCAAGGCAGCCTATATAAGTGCTAAGCACGGCATGATTGGCCTGACCAAAACGGCTGCATTAGAAGGCGGTGAGCAGGGAATTACGGCCAATGCGATTTGCCCGGCCTATGTGAAAACGCCACTGGTCGACAATCAAATTGCTGACCAAGCGAAGTTGCATGGCATGGGCGAGCAAGAAGTGATTGAAAATATCATGCTCAAAAACGCAGCGGTAAAACGCCTTATTGAGCCCAGTGAAGTGGCGCAGCTTGTGGCCTATATGGCCTCCGATGCAGCCGGGGCGGTGACCGGAGCGAGTTGGAACATTGATCTTGGCTGGACCGCCCATTAATTAGTGTTAACTCAAAACGGCTGCTGGTTAATCTCGGCGTGCCGTTAGTGGCGAACGGGGCGTTTTTGTAGTTTGCGCTGCAGCGTGCGGCGGTGCATGCCAAGCGCCCTGGCAGTGGCGGAAATATTGCCGTCGTGCTCTTGTAATACCTTTTGAATGTGCTCCCAGGTAATGCGATTAATCGAGGGTGGGTTATCAGCAACCTCAATATTAGGGTCACCGTCTGATCGTTCGAACGCAGTTAACACATCGTCAGCGTCGACCGGCTTGCATAAATAGTTGACCGCCCCTAGCTTGATGGCTTCAACCGCTGTCGCAATACTTGAATAGCCGGTCAACACGACCACACGGCAACTTGGAGACACCGTCAGAAGCTCGGGCAGTAGCTTGAGTCCCGAGGAGTTTTCCAGCTTTAAGTCGAGTGTGGCCATAGTGGGCATATGTTGAGCCGCCAGCGTAAGGGCTTGGTCAGCATCATGTGCGACGATGACTTCAAAGCCTCGCCGGGTGAGCGATCGGCTGAGCACGTGACAAAACATTTCGTCGTCGTCGACAATCAGCAGCCGTTGGTCTTGTGTTTGCATGATGACCTCAATAAATAACTAACGGAACACGCAGTAGGGCGTTAAGCAGCGCCTGCACGGGGAAGCGTGACTTCGGTTAACGTGCCGCCCTCGGGATGGTTATACAGACTGACCCCGCCACCAAAGCGATTGATGGTGGCGTGGGTTAAAAATAAGCCAATGCCCATGCCTTTGCTTTTAGTTGAAATAAACGTATCGCCAAGCTGGTCAGCAATTGACATGGCAACGCCTGGGCCGTGATCACGAATATCGATCACGATGCGATCCGAATGCCAA